>JACVZY010000022.1:0-40572 GCA_014654705.1 Ignavibacteria bacterium | reverse complement strand
CTTTGCAGGAAATGCACATCGGGTAGCGCAAGCGAGAAAGAGCCTTTTGTGCTAGGCTTATCGGTCGTACTTTGCAGGAAATGCACATCGGGTAGCGCAAGCGAGAAAGAGCCTTTTGTGCTAGGCTTATCGGTCGTACTTTGCAGGAAATGCACATCGGGGAGCGCAAGCAAGCGACTCGTTTGCCCAGATGAAGCCAATACTGGTGCGCTGACAAGCAAGAAAAGTGCTAATGCGGTGGATGCAAAAATGCGATTCATAATAAAACCTCGTAAGAATAAATGGTGAAAATAAAAAGGAGTATTCCTCCAAGCTGTTTGTTGCGAATGTGTTTGTGAAGAATCTCCAAGCGCTACCTTTTGTCAAAAAGACACAAAGAGCGTGCGCAAGCCTGTAAGGGCTTCCAAAAAGGAAGCGAACAGACTTGGACAAGAATGTGCTGTGAGAAAATGTATCGGGAGAACGTATAGATGAAGACTACGCGGGTTTGCAGACAAAGAGTCTATACATTTTTAAGGTTTCTCCTTAGGAACTACATGGCGTTGGTGCTTGATTTTACGGCGAAATGAGAATGAGCATTAGCATTAGTCAACAAATAAGTATTGAAGGGCAGTTTCATTGTATTCGGTACGAAAGACGAGTAAGTACATACCCGACGACGGAGCAGCGCGTAGTGCAAGATGTACTGTGTGCTGTCCGAGCGCTGCGGGCAGTGAGGCGAGTTCTTGCACAAGCGAGCCGGATATGGTGTGCAGGGTAATGCGAAGAGAACGGGATTCGTAAAGAGAAAATGAGACTCGCAGAGGGCTGCCGGTCTTTGTGCGCTGTATAGACGAGCCAAGCGTCAGTACGTTAGGAACAAGAGTTTGTGTTTGTGCTAGATAGTATGCAGACGGCGGTTGTGTTTGAGTGGAATATGATTTTTCGCCGGAATACTCTGCATAGGAATCTTTGCTGCGTTGATTTGTTAAGCGTTGAGATAACGCGCCGACGCGCAATTCGCTGTACATCTGCTCTTGTAGTCGTGCCGGCAAAAGTTCGATAAGTGCAGGCGTGGCGCGATACCAGAACACGATATTGTGCAGTTCTGCCGAATGAAATCCGGGAGCAGATTGCAGCCGAATGGCAAGGAGCGTAACGGCGGTATCATTTTTTGCCCGCGAATCATACCCTCGAAACAATAACTGCCATTGCTGTTGTGCAGATTCCGACAGAGACTCCGCAGCTGGTAAGACCGAGAGCGTCCGCCCAAGTGTATCGGTGAGGATATATGGGCGAATACTAGCCACAGCATTGCGTTGAAGAGACTCTGCCGGAAGAAGAATCGGCGCATTTTTTTGCTCATCGTTATGAGACAAAAGCACAGACGGGCGCAGTGATTCGGCGCGAACAGTCCATGAGGCAACTAGAGCCGACTTAGAGCTGTCCTTGAGCGGTAATCGCCGCATAATCTCTACTGTGCTTTTGCCGGAAATTGTTACGCCGAGCCGCGATAGTTCTTCTGCACCCAATTCCAAAAAATGAATTGATTGCAAGCGTGTTGTTCGATTAGGCGGTAAGCCCGCAAACACCGGAAAGAGAGTCTCTGCCTCCTTCGCGCTTTGCACAGAAGCAGTATCATTCTTACTTTGTCGTCTATTAGCTGCGGGTAAACGGTCAAACTCCGGCTTGGAAGGATGCTTGGCTAACGATGGTTCCATACTGGGCGCGTGCTGTGCCACGTCGTTGCTACCCTCATTCTGTGCCGTGTTGTTGGGAGCTGCTTGCGCTTCAGGAGTGCGCTTTTGGAGATAGTTTGGCAGATGTGCAATTCCGAATCCTATTGCGACACAAAAAGTGCCCACAAGAGCCATTGCAAGAAATGGTGCATACTGTATGGTACTGTGGAGGTGGCGAAAAAAGCGCGGTCTGGTGTGTACGGTGGCATGGCGTACCATATCCTGCATATCGTGCTTTGTGAAGAGCGGAACGTTTTCTGTTCGTGCCGCCTGAAAATATTCCTCCAAACGCTTTTGTGGCTCGCTCAATGAGGAACGAGATTCTTCGCCGTTGTGGGGGTCGTTTCCCGGGTCGTTGTGTGAAAACTGAGTGTTCATCGTTGGAAGTTTCAAGTAGAGTGCCGCACAAAAAAATACGGCAAAAAAAATATCAAAAATATGTTGTGCCTTGAGTTGACTTATTGGGTGTCTTCTGCCGGGGTTGTGACATTCGCTATCGGTTTCACGCCTAATATCTGTGCTAATTTTTGACGTGCTCGTGCAACGCGAGATTTGATGCCGGACAGTGAGCCACCTTGAATTGTCTGAATCTCCTCAAGGGACAAGCCATTAATCTCAAAAAGTACGATTGCTTCGCGTTGCGCCGCGCTTAAGCGTGCAAGCGCTTGGTAGAGTATGGTAACGTCTGCCGATATGTCCGGTTGCGAACCTGCATCCGCTTTTTCTAGTGCCGAATTTTCATTGTAGCTGTTCCAAAAGCGCAAACGCCATTGCTTTTTTTTGTGTAAGCGGCTGGCGATGGTCAGCAAAAAAGACAAAAAGGCTTTTTTATTCTGAAGAGTGTGAAATTTTTCCAGAGCAATGAGTATCGTTTCGGCAGCGAGGTCGCGTGCGGACTCGCGGTCGCGGGTCATGGCACGCGTAAACCGCGAAAGAGACGGTTCTGCCGATTCCAAGAGAGCTAGAAATTCTGCGTTGCGCTCTGCTTCGTATTCCGAAAACTCGGTGGAATACTCTCGCATCTGGCTTTGCTTTGCGGATACTTGAAGTAAAGGCTGCTCCTCAAGTATTCTATTGAAGCCGATGCTCACTGGTATTGATGCCAATTCGGTCTTGGTCATTTTCTGTCGGAATATCTGTTGCAGTTGTCCTATCACGATTACTTGTTTGCGTCTTGTTCTAGTAGTATGTTCCGTATCGTGGGAAAAAGTTGCATCGAATTTCAAAAAAAATACAATATCGAAACAAGTATTCAATCAATACGCCCTGGAAGGCAAGGTTCCAAGAGGTCTTGGATGCAAAAAAAAACAGACGGAAGGGCTTTTTCCCTCCGTCTGTTTTGTATTTGTCATGCTTAAAACATCTTATTCCTCTTTCAGCAATCGTCGTAGGATTTTCCCCACATTCGATTTTGGCAATTCATGCCGGAACTCCACGTATTTCGGCACTTTGTAGCTGGTCAGGTGGTCGCGGCACCATGCTTTGACTTCTTCTTCGGTCAAGCTGTGGTCTTTTTTGACGACGCACGCTTTGACAGCTTCGTGCGATTTTTCGTCAGGAACGCCGATAACGCCTACTTCCAAGACTTTCGGGTGTGCCGCAATAGCGTTTTCTACTTCGTTGGGATAGACGTTGAAGCCTGATACCAAAATCATTTCCTTTTTTCTATCCACAATTTTGATAAAACCGTCTTCACTCATTGTCGCAATATCGCCGGTCTTGAACCATTCGCCGCTCATAACGTTGGCGGTTTCTTCGGGATGTTGCCAATAGCCGAGCATGATTTGTGGTCCCGCAGCCCAGATTTCGCCGCGCTCACCCACAGGCACATCCACGCCGTTGTCGTCCACAATCCGAATGTTCGTGCCCGGCAGTGGCAAACCAATTGTGCCCCTGCGATGCGTACCATCCATGGGATTAGTCGTTAGTCCCGGTGAAGTCTCGGTTAGTCCATACGCTTCGATGAGCACACATCCGGTAGTTTCCTCCCATTTTTCCGCCACAATGTCTTGTACTGCCATTCCGCCGGCAAGCGATACTTTGAGGTTAGAAAAATCAACTGTTTTGAAATCAGGCTGGTTCAGCAAACCATTAAAAAGCGTATTGACACCACTGATGACGGAGAATCGGTGTTTTTTCAGTTCGGCAACAAAGCCAGGCATATCGCGTGGATTGGTGATGAGCACGTTTCTCGCGCCATAGCGTAAGTAACCGAAACAATTGAAGGTAAGTGCAAATATGTGATAGAGCGGCAGAGCAGTAATACCTATTTCTTCGCCCTCCCTAATGGAGGAACCCGTCCATGCAATGAGCTGCTCCATATTTGCCAAGATATTGCGGTGCGACAGTGCAGCACCCTTGGAAACACCAGTCGTTCCACCGGTGTATTGCAGAAAAGCTGTGTCGGTGTTTTTGACCGATGGTGTGGTATAACTCCGCTTTTTTCCTTCGCTAAGAGCATCATTAAAGCGAATTGCTTTCGGGAGGCTAAAGGGCGGTACCATTTTTTTGACGTGTTTGATAGCTTTGTTCATCAGCCAGCCCTTCACACCGGGTACCATATCAGCAATTTCCGTTACAATAACCGTTTCAAGCGGTGTTTCATCGAAAATGCTTTGTAGATTGGAAGCAAAATTAGCCACAATCACAATGGCGATTGCACCAGCATCGTTGATTTGATGCTTCATCTCTTTGGGCGTGTAAAGCGGGTTCATATTCACTACGGTCAATCCCGCCTTCAATGCGCCAAAGGTTACTATCGGGTATTGCAGTAGATTTGGCATCTGTACCGCAATGCGATCGCCTTTTTTTAAGCCTTTGTGCTGCAAGAACGCAGCAAAATTACCCGCCAGACGGTCAATATCGTTGAAACTCAGCACTACGCCTAAGTTTTCATATGCGGGCTTATCTGCGAATTTTCTGACGCACTCGTCGAAAAACTCCAAAAGAGAAGAGTAGTGGTCGGCGTTAATGTCCGCCGAAATGCCCTTTGGGTAAGATTTGAGCCAAAGTTTTTCGGTGCCGATAGTGGTTTGCTGTGCCATAGCGTTTGAATGGAAGGGATGAAAAAAAGCAAATGAGTGAGTCGGGGGGATTTCCTCGCACACAATGAATCACACAATCATTACTGTCCTGAAGCCGGAAGATACAAAATCTGCGCAATATTTCTGAATATTTGTGCGGTTTCTGCGGAAAAATTGTTAGGACTTTCGCAGAGATACTCTTTTGGAGTCCGAGCGGAAGTTCGGAATCCAAGGCAAAGGTAGTATTTATTGCGAACTTCCGTTTTGTTGCAGAGCACTCACGCTTATACTGCTTCGCCACGTGTGGGAAGGTTCTGTTGTTGCACGGTACTTTGCGCACTACGGTTGTTATTGTAACCATGTCAGAGCATTACCCCGCCAGTCGCAACAAAATATCATTGGCAATTATCCCTTTCTCTGATGTTCTGTCATACCGCCCATGACCATTTGCATAATACGCACTTTGAGTGTGCGAGGCGCAGTGCGGAGCGAGTACACCAGCAACTTCGTCAGGAAGCCCGGAAATACCGTTGTTTTTCGCCCTAAGGCTTGCAGTATCGGTACTCCGACATCTTTCGGCGTAAGCGCCATGCTCATTTTCATATTTGCCACTTCGCTAAAACCTGTTTCGACCGGTCCTGGGGCAGCAGCAAGAACATCTACGCCAAATGGCTTTAATTCAAGGTTAAGTGCCTCTGCCAGTGACTGCACATATGCTTTGGTAGCGGCATAATGCGCAGAATACGGCACCCCCTGAAACGCAACCATTGAACTCAGCAAAATAATACCGCCCCTTTTTCGCGCCTGAAAAATCTTGCTGTAATGGTACGTGAAATGCAGCAACGAAGCGCAGTTTACTCGTAGCATTGCGTGTTCCTCCTCAAGCGAGGACTCGGTAAACAAACCCGACGTGCCAAACCCCGCCGATGAGACAAGCAAGCCCACATCAAGCGCTTGTGCACTTTGCAAGACGTGTTGGATGCCTTCGGGCATTCCCAAATCTGCTTCCACGACCAGCACTTCTACGCGGTACTGTGTGCGCAGCTTGGCGGCGAGTTCTTCCAGCAACGCTTTTCTGCGTGCGACAATAAGTACGTTCAAACCTGCTTCGGCAATGCGTTCAGCAAGTTCTTTGCCGATACCCGATGAGGCACCGGTAATGAGCGCCCATGAACCATAGCGGCTCTTCAGGCGTTGTTGTTCTGCGGTGGAAAGGTGCATGACATTCGTAATAAAAAGTAAAATGAATGATGATTTTTTGTTGAACAATGTTTAGAATTTAACAAAGCAAATTTTTATATTCAATCCGTTCTACGATTTGGAAACCGTAAGATGGGCAGAATAGGCTTCGTAGTTATTTTTTCTTTGACTTTTGCAAATCTTTGAGTTTTGGGAAAGGTTTGGGTAGTGTTGCATCAGGCTGTTCATGGTGTCTGGGCATCATAGAACTCATCAAAAAATTATACGCCCCATGCAGCAAATCTTGATATTTTTCTTCTGGGATAATCGCCAGACGCTTCCGAATCATTAAGGAGACGCTTCCATGCACAAACGACCACAGCGCAAATGCCGCCACATCTGCGTCAGCACGAGGTAAATAGCCATGTTCCATACATTCACCAACGGTTTGGCGAAGAATAATAAATGCCGTATAACCTTCGGAAAATTCAGCTTCTGATATTTTTTGAATCGGCGTACTCATAATAAAGAGTAAATCGTAGTATTCTTGGTGCTCCATCGCAAATTTAAGGTATGCTCGCCCGATTGCCCAGAGGCGTTCCAAAGGATTGGGAAGCGATTCCTGTGCTTGAAAAACTTTATTCAGATGCTGCGCTGCTCGCACCACCAATGCAAAGACGATTTCATCTTTGTCCTTAAAGTAAGAATAGAGCGCGCCGGGAGTGTATTCGATTTCATTTGCCAGACGGCGAATCGTAACTGCTTCGTACCCTTCGCTCACCAAGATATTCATGGCAGCGCTTAAAATCTGCTCGCGCAGTTCTTCGCGTTCGCGTTCGCGGCGTTGAAGGCTTTTAATGTTTTTTGCCATTGTAACAAGGTCTTTTTTACGATTTCAGAACAGGCTGTCCAGCAAGAGCTTGGAGAAGTGCCAAAATACAAACTAATCCATACAAGACCGCCAGAGCGATGACAGTAAAAAGAGATGTTTGCGGAGAAAACCGTCCCGTGAGAAAAAATCCCAGCAGGGGAAGCACCTGAATCGCATGAAGCCCTATGAAATGTGCTACACGTAAATCGCCAACGCTTCGGCTCCAATTCAAAAACGGTAACCCCACGCTGCCGTCGGGTGCACCGACGCTGTGCTGCAAGCGCCCACCCATGAGATAGCCCTGCAAACTGGCAACAATAAAAATGAGTAATCCGGCTCGAATAGCCCACAAGTAGGCGGGGTCAAGTGAAACAGTTTCTTGAAAAAAAAGCCGAAGAACCATACCAACAGCAACCGTATTAATGCCAATAGCAATACCCATCGTGGTAAAAATTGCCCCATTCATTGGCGTTGAGATATTGAAGTGCGAGAGTACGCCGCGCCCAGCTTGTCCGGCAATACAAAGCGTTTCAATAACCATGGTAAGAACAATCATCCACACAACGATATTTTTTGTCCCCCCATCGGGCAAATAACCCAGAAACCACGCCATTGTCCACGAATAAATGCCTATAGAAAGAGCAAATTTCATCGGTTTGAGCCAAACATTAACACCCATGAGTGTACGATGGTCAACGAGCATGAGAACTCCGAAAAGGATAAGAGCAGTAAAATGGACAGCTCCGAGAACTCCGAGTGAGAAGTTTCGTTGAAAAATGGTTTGCAGGACTTGAAGCATATATCTGCCTGATTAAGTGAGAAGAAGAAAGTCATGAATTCAAAAGTATTAGCTTGCACAAATGTATTACAAGAAAAAATAAACTACAAATTTTTATTGAACAATGTTCATTTTTTTTACTTCTGTGAAGTATAAAACGATTCGGATTCTAACCGTACATCCCCTCGAACAGATTTGCAAGAGGCATTCCAAAATCTTGTAGTGCCAAAGACCTCACGGTATCTTGGTTTTCGGCATAGACCTCTTGCAACATGAAATCATTGCCCGCGTTCACCTACACCTCCACCAAGCGAGTACGAGCATCCACAAGCCAGTATTCAAGCACTCAATAGCGCTCATAGATGTTTGAGATTGTTGCCTCAATTGGAAGGGCGGAAGCAAAAAGTATTTCCATGAGCAGCAAAAATTGATAGGCGCATAAATGTTCCCAAAGCTGTCTTTTAATCTATCATCGCTCTCGTGATTTTCCAATCTTCTTGCACTGGCTCTTGGCAAAGCCTGCGGCATGAGAAATTTGCGCTTTACATCAAAAAAATATCGTAAATTATTCCTCACAAAAGCGCTCTACTTCTCACACCGCCATCTTTCAACCGAAATCGGCAATGATGATTTCTCAATACCTCACCATACGACAATGCTTCTTGGCACTGGCGCTTTTGTGTTTATGTACGTTTGGTGCGTTACCTCTCAGCGCACAGTTCTTGCCGCGCGATTCCTTGCTTCGAGAGCTTCATCTTCGGCGAAATAGTAATGCAGTGCGCGATTCGGATTATGTTCGCCTACTTTTTTTGGTTGCGCGGAGTTATCGTCCCAACACCGTACAAATGCGTCCGTTTGTGGAGGAAGCACGCTCACTTGTACCCGCGCTGAAGTCCCCACGTATGAAGGCATTGCTATACCTCAACATTGGCAATATCTACCGTCTTGAGCGGCGCTTCAAAGAGGCACGAGACACGTTGGAGAACGCATTGCAGCTCTTTGCTGAAGCAAAAGACTCTTCCAATATGTCCTCCACTTCAGGGCTTATTGCTGTCATGTATCAGCAGCGCGATATGTTCGCTACCGCGCTTGACTATTATATGCGCGAATTGGAAATTGCAGATAAGTGTGGTGACCTCAAAAATAGCTTTTTGGCACGCATCAATCTGAGCGAAATTTCTATTGCCATGCAGCAACCCGAAAAAGCGCTTGTCTTTGCGCGGCAGGCGGAATCAGTGCTGTACAAGAATAAAAGCACAGCGTTTTTTGCGGAGTGGTGCAAGTCTATGTCGGCGGCACATCGAGAACTTCGGAGCGGCGATTCAGCGCTGTTCTACGCGCAAAGGGGCGTTCAGGCGGCGTGGCAACTTCGAGATTCGCTGCTGTTGGTGAATTTGATGGCGCAAGAAATTCGTTCCATGCGGCAACTCAAAAAGCACAACGAAGCGCTTCAATGCTTGGACTCGCTCGTGTTCGTTGAGAAATCTGCCATGCAAGGCGGTGTTATTCGTCCTCTTGTCCATGCGCTTGCAGCAGAGACACTTCTAGCATTTGCTCAGGACTCAGAGCCGCAGAGTAAGAATCGCCAAATGTTGCTGAAAAGTGCTCTGGAATTTGCTCAGAAGGGGCTGGCGCATAGTTCCGTGAGCAAAAAAGAGCAAGCGGACTTATATGCCTCTCTAAGTGAAATTTACAGAGGACTCGGCATGATAGAGGCGGGGTTTGATGCGCAGCGCAAATTGCTTGTTTTGCGCGATTCTGTTTTCTCGGCAAGCCTCCAAGCCAGTATTGCCGATATGCACGAGCGTTATGAACTTGGGCAGAAAGAAGCCGAAATTGCCATTATGCAAGCAAACGAGCGCCGTGCGAGTATGCTCAATGCTCTTTTAACAACGATTGCTCTTGGAGGTTTACTTGTTGCCGGAGTCTATGTGCAGCGTTATCGCGTTAAGAAGCGCTCCGAGGCGGCGTTGCACAATGCCAACAGCCGCTTGCAATCACTCTATGATGAGACTGTTGTCTATAAAAATCGTATTGAGGAGCAAAATGCTGCGCTTCTCACACAAGAGCACGACTTGCGTGCAGCACTGGAGCAAAATCGGTTTCTGACGATTGTTGCCCGCCACGCCGCACAGATTATTATCATATCCGATAACAATGGTCTGACAAAGTTTGTGAATCAAGAGTTTGAAAAAGTAACCGGTTATGCCGCCGATGAAATTATTGGCAAAAAGCCCGGGAGCCTCTTGCAGGGAAAGCAGACGGATAAGGCAACCGTGCGTGAAATCGGTGAATGTGTTCGTGCCGGAAAGCCATTTAACGGTGATATTCTGAATTATACCAAAAGTGGTCATGCTTATTGGGTACGGCTTGTACTCACGCCGATTTTTAACAGCGAGGGTGAATGTGAGCATTTTGTTGCCATACAGTACGACATTACCGATGAGCGGCTAAAGCAGCTTGAAGAGCGCATACAGGCACAACTTACGATGCAGAGTATGATGGATTCTTCGCGTGATATTGCTATGCTCGTCGGTGCTGATTTTCGAATGCTTCAGTTCAACAAAACTGCCGAACGAGCTATGTGTGCCATGAAGCCTGAGATAGAGCCGCACGTCGGTATGGATATGCGATATTATTCACCGCTCCCGATTGCTGAGGTTGAGCAGGATTTCGCAGAAGTCTTGCAAGGTAAGCCCGTAGCGTTCGACCTTGATATGCCGAATCCCTCAACGCCCGAGGATATACTCACCTTTGAGGTGAACTACAATCCCGTCCGCAGCCCCGACGGGCAAGTGGTTGCTATCAGCTTTGTGGCGCGAAATATCACGCACCGCAAACAACTCCAAGAGCAAATGGAGCGCACAAACGCTTGGCTGGAGGAGCGTGTGCGGGAGCGGACGCAAGAAATCGAGCGCCGCGCCTTAGAACTTTCTTCCGCCAACAATAAACTTGCTGCCGCTTTCGCTGACCTTGAAATGGCGCAACTGGACTTGTGGTCAACCAATCATCAGCTTGAAGATGTGAATAAGCGATTGGCAGATACAAATGACCGTTTGGAAGCCGCGAGCCGCGAGAAATCGGAGATTTTGGGGATTGTGGCGCACGACCTTCGCAGCCCGCTCTCCGGCATACAAGGGCTTGCAGGTGTAATGCGAGAAGGTGCTGATCCTGAATTTATTCCCCAAATTGCAAATGAAATCTACAACGCTTCGGAGCGAATGTTTACGCTGCTCTCGAATCTTCTGAGTGTTAATGCGATTGAGTCCGGCAAAATGGAAATGAATCTCACGCCGCTGAATGTTAGTTTTATTGTGCAAACTATTATTGACCGATACGCTGACCGTGCCGCAGAGAAAAATATTCGTCTTCAGGGTGAGGTATCTTCCGAGCCGTGTTTTGCGATTGCTGATGAGTTTGTGTTGCCGCAGGTCGTTGAAAATCTCGTTTCTAATGCCGTCAAATACTCGCCACATGGAAAAAATGTCTATGTGAGAGTTTGCCATTGGTCATTAGTCGCTGGTCATTTGACTGATGACAATGGCGGTATTGCTCCGGTAATGACCAGTAACCAAGCAGCCAATAATCAAGTAACCAATGACCAACGACTTCGTATAGAAGTCCAAGACGAGGGACCGGGAATATCGCCCGATGATATGACCAAACTCTTTGGAAAATTTGCGCGGCTTTCGGCACAGCCTACGGGTGGCGAACACAGTACCGGTCTGGGCTTGAACATTGTCAAGCAAATGGTCGAAGCCATGCAGGGGCGCGTATGGTGCGAAAGCAAATTCGGCAACGGTGCAACGTTTATTGTCGAATTACCGTATTCTGCATAATGGCGGTACAACTAATCGTCCGGACACGCACAACATTGATAATCGTTTTATTTCTCACTCAAACTTTCTTTGTAATGAATCCTGTTGTTGAACTCTTCCGCTCGTACATCGGTGCCGAAATGCTGGATGAGCGCGTACCGATTGTGGTGCGCTGGCTGAATCTCCGCATCCGTGAGGCAAACGTGGGGCATATTGTCATTGAAGCTCTTGTGCGTCCTGATATGTGCAATCCCGCTCACGTGCTGCACGGTGGCTTGCAATGCACCATCATGGATGAAGCCTTTGGTATGTCGGTTGGTCTTTTGGGCGTGGATAATTTCCATGTCAATACCAATCTCCACATTGACTTCTTGCAGCCCGCACCACTTGGCGCTACGGTCATTGCCGAAGCACGGGTGATTCGCGCCGGAAAACACCTCAAAAATGTCCAATGCGAACTACGCTTGGAGGACGGTACTATTGTTGCGCGTGGCACATCAAATCTCTTCCGAACTGCTATCGGACCGCTCAAAGCGCACACGGGCTAAGTATTGAATGAAGAACTTTGAGTTTTGCGGGCGCAAGCGGTTGTTCAATAAAACGTTCAGAAAATCGCACTCAAAACACACCACTCAAAATTTAACACTATCACTTGTTTACTTCTTGTTCCTGTTTTTATGCGGCTTTTGCATACTTTTCTTGCTATCTTTTTTCTCGGTGCTGTTTTGGCATTGGGGCAGGGAGTGTATGCGCCCCACATAGTATTTGAGCATTTGACCATAGACAACGGATTGCCGCAAAATAGCGTCATTGCTATCGCGCAGGACAAGCACGGTTTTATGTGGTTCGGCACACAAGACGGTTTATGTCGTTATGACGGCTATCATGTCAAGATTTTTCGTCACGACCGCATGAATCCTACATCTCTGCGCAATAATTTTACCACAAGTTTGCTCGTGGACAAAAGCGGTACACTCTGGGTGGGAACAGTCGGCGGCGGGCTGAATAGGTACAATTCCGTCAATCAAACCTTTACCGCCTATACGCACGAGGCGAATAATCCTCAAAGTCTTTCCGATAACACGGTGCAGTGCGTTTATCAAGACCGTTCTGGAATGTTGTGGGTGGGTACGGAGCGCGGTGGTGTCAACCTTTTCAATCCGCAAACGGGAAAATCAAGGGTTTTTATGCACAGCCCGCTTGATGAAAAAAGCCTGCCCGCAAATCGTATTCGTGATATAACCGAAGATGCTTTCGGAACGCTGTGGATAGCAACGCTAGATGGCGGCTTGTGCTACTTCAACCGCACCGATTCATCATTTGTGCGAATAAAATTTGATGCTGAAAATCTCGCATCAATGCGTGGCACTGTGCGGCAGGGAACACAACGTAATAGCGGTACATTCGCCGGAAGTAACAGTATCTCGGCGCTGTATGCAGACGGCAAGGGTATTTTGTGGGTGGGTACGCGCAGTGCCGGAGTTGCGCGTGTAGATGTGCGGGCAGGAATATGGACACGCTTCCTCCCCAATGCGACTATTCCGCAAACGCTCGGCTACAACGAGGTATTTGCCATGCGCGAAGACTTTGCCGGGCGGCTTTGGATAGCGCTTGAGGGTGGTGGGCTTTGTCTCTACGAACCGGCGAGCGGCACTATGAGTGCTTATCTCCATAATCCCTTGAACCCGCGCAGTATCAGCGATAACGTCATTCGTGGTATATTTTGCGACAATGTCGGTACTGTGTGGGTTGGCACTGTCACCGGAGGAGTCAATACATACGCGCCCAATGCACACCGCTTCACCACGTATCAGCACGAACCAATGAACCCGCGAAGCCTTGCTTCAAATACCGTGCGGGCATTTTGCGAAGATGCGAACGGCAATATATGGGTGGGTGCTGTGGATGGCGGTTTAGACCGCTTTGTGCGCAGCAATGGCACGTTTGAGCATCATCCCTACATACCGAAAAACGATACTGCCCTTAGCAATGAAGACGTGTGGGCGCTTGCCGCAGCAAAGGACGGTACAATATGGGTCGGAACGCAAAACGGGCTTTTTGCATACCATCCCGTGCGTGGAACGCGAAAGGTCTTTCGGCATAATCCTCAGAACCCGAATTCGCTTTCCAGCAATACTATTCGTGCGCTGCACATTGACCGCGACGGTATTCTCTGGGTCGGTACGACGCTCGGCGGAATGTGCCGTTTTGATGCGGCTTCGGAGTCTTTTGTAGTGTATCATTTTCCACCCACAGACAGTGTGATGGTCGCAACCGACGACAAACTTTCTGATCATGTTCGAGACATTCTGCACGGCTCCGACGGTACGCTGTGGATTGGTACGGCAAATATTGGCTTGCTGGCGTTTGACAAAGAGCGCGGTATCGTCAAAGCAGCTTACCGCCATAACGAAAGCGCTGCTCCGGGGCAGAGTGGACTCAGCAATAATACAGTTCGCTATCTTCACGAGGATAAACGAGGTAATATCTGGGTTGGCACACTGGACGGGCTGAATTGTGTTAGCCCGCAAACCGGAGAAATCCGCGTTGTAACCGAAGCCGACGGTCTGCCCAATGATGTTATCTACGGAATTTTGGAAGATAATTCCGGTTATTTGTGGCTCACGACGAATAAGGGATTAGTACAATTTCATCCCGATAAGCGGACGTTCAAATCCTACACGAAGCAAGACGGTTTGCAGAGCAACGAATTTAACGGACACGCCGTGCTGCGTGGCTTGGATGGCTGGTTTTATGCGGGCGGTATCGGAGGGCTGAATACGTTTCACCCCGACTCCATACGCGACAACGGTCGTGTTCCGCCTGTGATGCTAACCGATTTCAAAGTTTTCGGCAGAAGTCTTGCACTGGACACTACAATTATTGAACGGAAATCGCTTACTATTCCCTACACATACAACAACTGTACCTTTGAGTTTGTGGCACTGAATTACATTGGTGCGGAGAAAAATCGTTATCGCTATATTTTGGAGAATTTTGATAAAGAGTGGATAGATGCCGGAGAGCGTCGCGAGGCAATCTATACCAACTTGCCGCCGGGCGAATACACCTTCCGCGTGCAGGGCAGCAACAATGATGGCATTTGGAATACGCAAGGCACAACATTGCAGCTCGTCATTACGCCGCCGTGGTGGGGAACATGGTATTTTAGGCTTGGGCTTTTTGTGGCTATTGTCGCTTTGGGTTATATCATCTATCAAGCGCGTATCTATGCGCTGCGCGAGAATTCAAGGCGTTTGGAGCGGCTCGTACAGCAGAGAACCGTTGTGCTGACCGAGACAAATGCGCGGCTTGCCGAGGCGAACGAGGAAGTTCAGCGCCAGATGGTGCATCAGCACGAGCAAGCAAAGGAAATTCAAAAAGCATATTCGGAGTTGGATGCGGCTAATGAGATTTTAATTTCGCGAAACTATGAACTGCATTTGCTGAATAAGGAAAAAAACGACCTTCTGGGCATTGTGTCGCACGACCTCCGTAACCCGCTTGTTTCCACGCTTTTGGCAACAAAACTTCTGCGCAAGCGCTTTCCGACGTTGAACGATGAGGAAAAATTCTCCTACCTCGACAAGATTCAAAGTGCTGCCGAGCAGATGATTGATTTTATCACGAAACTTCTGGATGTGAACGCACTTGAGAATGGGAAAATGACAATAAGCCTTGTTCCGTGCAAAGTTGGTGTTTTGGCGGAGGCGATTGTGGAGAATTATCAAGCCCGAGCAGCTGCAAAAAATATTACCCTGCGGTATGAGCAACCTGTGACAATGCAGGGGCGTGATAGCACGGGACGCGAGGCGCCGCAGCCGATAGTCATAGCCGATGCCGTGCTTCTGCCGCAGGTGCTGGATAATCTTGTTTCCAACGCTGTCAAATATTCGCCGCATGGCAAAAATGTTTTTATCCGCATTCTGCCACAAGCGCCCAATCCTCAATTCTCAAGCAACCAAGCAATGACCCGCATTGAAGTACAAGATGAAGGACCGGGTCTGTCAGCACCGGACAAAGAAAAATTATTTGAGAAATTCACACGCCTTTCGGCACGTCCCACTGGTGGCGAATACACGACCGGTCTGGGATTGAGCATCGTCAAAAAAATGGTGGAAGCAATGAACGGTCGCGTCTGGTGCGAATCAGAATTGGGCAAAGGTGCAACGTTTATTGTGGAATTGCCCGCCGTGAGGAGTTTTGACGGTAAAGAATTAGCTTCCACAAGCTCAGGATAGGTTGTATCTTTTTTTCTGTTTTTCCGTATATTGCTTTGAAATTCAATGCAGCAACTCTACCCCGATGTTACAGCGTACACTACGATTATTACTTACCAATCGAACTGAATTTTAATAACTTGCTTTTCATCTTTTTTCGGGCGCATTATGGCACTTCTTACCCTTACCATCAACAAACAGTCCTACAAAGTGGACGTTGACCCCGAAACACCACTTCTCTGGGTCATTCGTGACGAAGTTAATATGACCGGAACAAAGTTCGGGTGCGGCATTGCACAATGTGGTGCTTGCACAGTGCATCTGAACGGTGCTCCTGTTCGCTCCTGTTCGCTTCCCGTTTCAGCGGCTGCGGGGCAGAAAATCACAACCATTGAAGGCTTGTCGCCTGACCGTTCGCACGTGCTGCAACAGGCATGGATAGCGGAGCAAGTACCGCAGTGTGGTTATTGCCAATCTGGACAGCTTATGAGCGCTTCTGCATTACTCGCTTCCAACCCAAATCCGACCGATGAAGAGATTGATGCCGCCATGCAGGGTAATATATGCCGTTGCGGGACGTATCCGCGTATTCGCAAGGCAATTCACCGCGCTGCCGCGATGAAGCCGTCTGGAAGCCGATAAAACACGTTTGCGCAACCATTTTTTTATGCAACCATGTACCGAATGAAAGCTGTTTTCCTTCTCGCCTCCGCAGTAGCCCTAAGCACGTACACAACATTTGCGCAGCAAAAAACAAATGACCTCGTGCGCTTCAGCAATCCACCCACGATGTCGCAACCGACGGCATACAGCCATATAGCAGAGGTGCGTGGTGGTCGTCTTGTTTTTCTTTCGGGACAGGTTTCCCAAGATACAAAAGGCAATGTGGTCGGCAAGGGCGATATACGGGCGCAGACGCGGCAGGTCTTTGCGAACCTGAAAGCCGCTCTGGAAGCCGTTGGAGCGGATTGGTCGAATGTTGTGAAAATGAATACCTATATCACCGATGCAGCGAACATACCCGTTTTTCGTGAAGTCCGCGAAGAAGTGATGGCTTCGGTAAAGCCGCGTCCGGCAAGTACGGCAGTGGTCGTCTCAAAACTTTTTGGCGATGATTGGCTGTTGGAGGTTGAAGCGGTAGCGGTTGTACCTGATGAAAGTGCGAAAGTACCGCGAAAGTAAATGGTGCATCATTGATGTTTGATTCTCTTCATCCTGAAATCCCAAGGATATGCGTTCTGCAGCAGAAAGCGCTAGTGCTCTTCCTTGATTGACTATAACCGCAAATCATAGAAAATTTTCATACTTTATTCCTTCCCACCATGAGTACACCGATAGCTTCTCGCCGCGACTTCCTCAAAACATCCGCTCTCACCGGAACCGCTTTGGTACTGGGCTTTTCTGAAGCCTCTGCCCACGATTCCATTGAGTCGGCAGTGTTTGCTTCTGCCAATCACGAAATTACGCCCTTCGTAATGATAGACTCCAGCGGCGTGGTAACGCTCTTCAATCCGCGTCCCGACATGGGGCAAGGCACGTACCAATCCATGCCAGCGCTTTTGGCTGAGGAGCTTTGCATTAGTCTTGACAATGTGAAAATTATTCAAACCGAAGGCGACGCAAAGCACGGCAATCAGAACGCTGGTGGTTCCAGCAGTGTGCGCGGCTTGTGGAAACCGCTCCGCACGGTGGGCGCAGCTGCCAGAGAAATGCTGATTGCGGCGGCTGCAGCAAACTGGAGCGTTCCGGCAAGCGAGTGTCGCGCAGAAAATGGTCGAATTATTCATGCACCAACCAAACGTTCGTTTGGTTATGGTGAACTGGCGGCAAAAGCAGCAACAATATCTGTTCCCAAAGAGCCAAAGCTCAAAGACCAGAAGGATTTTACCATTTTGGGCAAGCCCGCTCCACGTGCCGATACGCCGATGAAAGTGGACGGTACAGCGAAGTTTGGAATAGACGCAAAGGTCGCGGGAATGCTGTATGCAAGCATTGAGCGCTCGCCCACGATTGGCGGCAAAGTGACCAAGATTGATGATGCAAAATCGTTGAAGGTCAAGGGTGTGAAGCACGTCGTGAAGTCGGAACGTCCGCTTTTTGGTTCGACGTTGGAGGGTGTTGCTGTTGTCGCTGAATCGTACTACGCAGCCGTGAAAGGGCGCAAAGCTCTCGCTGTAACGTGGGACACTAGCGGTTTCGACAAATTTTCTACGGATGCTTTTTACGAGCAAATGCGCACACTTGCTGCTAAAGACGGCATTCGTGCTGGTTCCTCCAAAGGCGACGCTGCGAGTGCCTTCAAGAGTGCCGCCAAAACGGTAGAAGCGGTCTATGAAACGCCGTTTGTTGCTCATGCGCCGATGGAGCCGGAGGCTGTCGTGGCGGATTACAAAAACGATGGCACGATTGAAATATGGGCTTCTACCCAGGGTCCGGTCTGGACGAAACGCGCCGTTGCCAAGCAATTCGGCACAACGCCTGACAAAGTAACGGTACACCCGCAGTTTTTGGGTGGGAGCTTCGGTCGGAAGGGCGGTTTGGACGATTTTATCATGGAAGCCGTTCACATTTCTAAGCAAGTAAAAGCGCCTGTGAAACTTGTCTGGACGCGCGAGGACGATATTACGCAAGGACCATTCCGTCCGGGGATGGTGAATGCGCTCACGGCTTCGTTGGATGCAAATGGCGTGGTAACGGGCTTCCGTCATCGCGTCGTCGGTCCTTCGATTCAATTTCAAGGCAGAGCAGACATAGCCGGAAAAATTGACGATTGGGCAATGGAAGGTATTGAGCCGGAGGATAGCCCATATGCAATCCCGAATGTAGCGATTGAGTATGCCCATGCGCCCGCTACAACGCCAGTGATGTGGTGGCGCTCAGTCTATGCTTCCACGAATATGTTCGGACATGAGAGTTTTATTGACGAAATCGCTGCTGCTGCCGGAAAAGACCCGCTAGATTTCCGCCTTGAATTGCTGGCAAAAGCAAACCCTGCACCTAATTCGACAGGCGCACGGTTCCAAGCGGTACTCACGATGCTGAAGGAAAAATCGGGCTGGTCAGCAAAACTTCCGCAAGGAAAAGGTCGTGGCGTGGCTGTTGCGCGGTCATTCGAGAGTATCGCCGCACACGCCGTAACGGTTGGGCGTGGCGCAGACGGCAAGCTCCGTGTGGAGAAGGTCGTCGTGGTGCTGGATTGCGGTATGCACGTGAACACCGATACCGTGATGGCGCAGACAGAGGGAAATATTATCATGGGCTTGACGGCAGCGACAAAAGATGCTATCACGTTCAAAAACGGTCGCACCGAGCAGACGAATTTCGACACGTACCGTGTGCTGCGAATCAACGAAGTTCCGGCAATTGAAATTTATGTTATGCCCAGCAGCAATGCGCCCGGTGGCGTTGGTGAGCCGGGACTGCCGCCGCTTGCGCCAGCACTTGCCAATGCCGTTTTTGCCGCGACAGGTAAGCGACTTCGGACGCTCCCGATGAATTTGGATGCGGTGTGATAACCATTTATCTTGCTATGAGTTTGTCGATACCAATTTTGTAAGTATAATCAAATCCTCAATAGCTATGAGTATGATTCCAAAACATAGTAAATCTGTACTTGAAATGCAGGTAGATATTATTCGGCAAGACCGATCTAAAAAGATAGGTATGCGCCGCGCTAAGAAGTCTATTACTAAAGTTCATGGGGTATTGAACATCCTTGGGCAATTTCTTTTGTCGTTGCTTGATATTTTTGCGTGAGAAAAGTATGCTTTCAATCCCTGACATTTCCTACATCTCCGACAGTAATGGTCAGAGAACGGCTGTTGTCGTACCGATTCAGTGGTAGGCTTACGCTAGTGGAATTACTTGAACGAGACCGCGCCACCAATGAAGAAACTGCATATCTGAGCAAAAGTACTGCGATGAAGTGGTATGTTTTAGAATCTTGCGCTCAGACCGAGACAATTTCATTTGAGGAAACTCTCGAGAAACGAGGTGTGTGATAAAAAAAATCGCATACTTTCGTGTTGTTACCATTACGATTGAGAATACGAATCAAAAGAATTTTCCTTCACATTTTGTTGCCATTCCCCAAAAAACTTTCGTATATTCGGCGCACAAAACCAACTCACTTTTTCTTCTGCTGATTTTTTAGGAGGTTCCATAATGGACATCGAAAAAACATTCCCCACCGGCACACCAGCTGACAAAATGAAAGAAATTTTAGTTAATGACGTTCTTTCCCGCCAAGACGTTCAAATGTTTTTTGGCGATACGTCGTGGGAAGGCAACACGCTGAAATTTAGCTCCGGTCTTGTGTCGGAAGGCTCATTTGCGGTTGCTGACAATGAAGTGAAAGTTGCCGTTGACCTTTCCATGTTCGGCAAAATGGCGAAAAGCCAAATTGAAGGCACATTGGAGAAAACCTTCTCCAAACTTCCGGCATAATCTTAGCCGTCGAAAGCTAGTCTCAAAAGCCCTGCATCCACTACTTGTTTGCGGGGCTTTTTTCTTGTCGGTCTGAGAATGGAAACAATGGTGAAACTGCTAGAGCTAACACCAACACGAGCACGCAGCCGATGAGATTATACCACAAGAAACCAATTTCGGTGAAGGCGTTTAAGCAAAAAATCACTGCTTCAGTGATGAGCGCCGCCACAAAAACAGCCGTACCGCTCGTGCGCTTCAGATAAAACGCTGCAAGAAAAATGCCCAGAATTGCGCCGTAAAAAAGCGAACCTACCTTATTGACCGCTTCAATCAGCGAACCCAAACTTCCCATAAACTGTGCAAAGCCAACGATAATTGTTCCCCATGCGACTGTTGCCAGCCGTGTAACCCAGACTGAGCGAGCCTCGGTGAGCGAACCCTGAAAAAGACGCTTGTAAATATCAATGATAGTCGTGGAAGCAAGCGCGTTAATTTCTGATGATGCCGACGACATAGAGGCTGAAAATACTACCGCTATCAGCAGCCCCACCAAGCCGATGGGCAGGTGGTTAATGACAAAAGTGAGGAAAATATAATTTGTGTCGTTGGTAACAGCTTTAGGGTCGTTTTGCTTCAGCAGTGCTTGCGCCTTGCTTTTGAGCGTACTGAGCACTTGTGCGCTTGATTCAAGATTTGCCGCCGATGCTTCTTTGCTTGCATTGTCGCCGGTGCGAAGAGCCTGCGTGTAGGAGCGAAGTGCTGCGGCACGCTGTACAGATGTTTGCTCGTACTGGCTGGAAAGTTCCTTGTACTCTGATTCGTAGCGTGTTCCTGTCAGTTTCGCGGTTTCGCTTTGGTTGAAAAAAATGGGCGGGGTGCTGAATTGGTAAAACACAAACATCATTGCGCCGATGAATAGAATACCGAATTGCATCGGAATTTTCATCATGCCATTGAAGAGCAGTCCCAAGCGGCTTTGTGTGACGGATTCCCCGCTCAAATAGCGCTGCACTTGCGACTGGTCGGTGCCAAAATAGGAAAGCTGGAGAAATAAACCGCCCAGCAAACCTGACCAAAAGGTGTATTTGTTATTGAGGTCGAAGGTGAAATCTACCGCATTGAATTTGCCGGAAAACGCCGCCACGTGCAGGGCATCCGAAAAAGAAATATCCTTCGGGAGCGACCAGACAACCAGAAAGCCCACTGAAACCATGCCAAGCGTGATAATTGCCATCTGGTACGACTGCGCCCAACTGACGGCGCGCGTGCCGCCGGATGTGGTGTAGAGCACTACCAATGCACCAATGACGAAAATGACGTAACTGACATTCCAACCCATGATAATCGAAAGAACGATGGACGGCGCATAAATCGAAATAGCGGCAGCGAGGCTTCGTTGCAGCAAGAACAGCGATGCAGCAAGGGTACGGGTCTTGAGGTCGAAGCGCTTTTCAAGAAATTCGTATGCTGTGAGCACGTTCAAGCGGTGATACATCGGGATAGCGACCACGCAAAGCAGCACCATTGCAAGCGGCAAGCCCAGATAAGATTGCACAAATCGCATTCCGTCCACGTACGCCTGACCGGGCAGGGAAATGAAGGTGATGGCGCTTGCCTGCGTCGCCATGACCGAAATGGCGACGGTGTACCATTTTGCTTCACGCCCTGAAAGCACGAAGTCGTGCATAGTTGCGCCTTTGGAAGCAAGGCGGCTTTTGCGGATACTCCAGAGAACAACAAACGACAGCGTGGAGGCGAGAACAATCCAGTCGAGAAGGTGCATGAATTCCTTTGTTCAAGAAAAGTTAGGAGGCAAAAGCGTGAGAAAACCAGTACATTAGCCCCACGAGTGCAGCAAAAACGCCCAGTACAAGCCCATACCACGCTTGCCACGATGAAAAAACAGGTGCTGTGCTGTCCTGCGATGCATCGTGCTGCACATCCTTGAACGGCGCTTGATGACTCATAGTGTAAAGCCTTCGGAAAGATGATTTGCGAGGTGGAGTGCTTGAATTTTGTCGTATTGTGCCTTCGTGAGTTTGCCGTAGGCGAAGTGCTCTTGAAATGTGCCGTTGTGATTCCAAAACTTCTGCACTGCTTCTTGGAGTCGCAGAAAACCTTGCATTGCTTCGCCTTCTTCGGTAATGGCGGGCGCATCGGGTATCGGCATCGTAATGTCGTGCGACATTGCGCCCCTCGCAAGAAAAATATGCAATGCCAATTTCCCCGCAGTACCTTTGAACAGCGATGATTTATGCGCCGGATAGCCTGTGAGCGAAAACTCAATACTCTGCGCACCATGCGAAAGCGTTTTGTAAAGCGACCAAGCGCCGGGTTTGGGCTGAATATCGCCTTTGGCAAAGTCTTCAATGCACCGTAGAGCATCGTCGAGCGAGGAGAACGTGATGATGGCGGACATGATGAATACAATAAGGGAGTTACGTAAACAAATCTAGCGGAGCTGTATATTTAAGTCGCGGAGATGAAGATACATGAAAATGTTTCTCTGTCCAAACAATTTTCCAACACCCAAAGAAGTATAGACGAAGCACAAATAATCCTCAGGACTGCATGACTTTGAATCCACACCCCGCTTGCCACGAGCAATGCACACGGTTATCCGCAGGCTTGCCGCAGGTGGCGCAGTATTCCACCGTAAAAGTATCGTCTTGGTCAACAGGCACAGAAATGCGCTCATCGAAAACGTAGCAGCGTCCCTCAAAGCCTTTCCCACGCACAACGGGGTCTTTCGCATAGCTCACAATGCCGCCGTTTAGCTGCGCCACGTCCGTAAAACCTTCCTTGATGAGAAAACCGCTTAGTTTCTCGCAGCGAATACCGCCCGTGCAGTAGGTGAGGATTTTTTTGTTTTTGTACGGAGCTAGATTCTCCCGAATCCATTTCGGGAAATCGCGCGATGAAGCTACATCGGGGCGAATAGCGCCCTCGAAATGCCCTAAGTCATACTCATAGCCGTTGCGTCCGTCGAGTACAATCACATCCTCTTCCAGCATCGTCCGTCGAAATTCTTCGGGCGAAAGGTGCTGCCCTGTCGTTTCGTTGGGGTCAACCTCCGTATCGAAGCGCCACGTTACAATCTCGCTTTTGGCGCGAACGTGCATTTTTTTGAACGCATTTTCGGGTGCTTCATCAATTTTGAACCAGAGGTCTTCAAATCGTGTGTCGGTTCGCATATCGGATATGTATGCGTCCGTTTGCTCCGGCGTACCTGATACCGTACCGTTTATGCCTTCCGGCGCAACAATTATGCGACCTTTTAGCCCCAATGCTTCACAAAAAGCAAGGTGCTCCTCGGCAAAACTTTCGTAGTCAAAAATCGGTACGTACTTGTAATACAGTAAAATACGGTAGGGAAGCGTTATGTTCTGCATGATGCTTGAAATCTGAATCCGTGAAAAATCTATTGTACTCGTGTTTATCTGCGTCCAAAAAAAACGTGAACACAAAAATACAAAAGTGCGAAATAACACCGTAGCACGAAATTTTCCGAAAGTTCTTGATAATCGCTTCACTCTTGTGTAAGTTAATCTAGTGAGGTTTCATATTGCAAAAAACTTGTGTATTCGGGCAAGATTTTGTAATCTTGAAAACGAAAATTATTGCATTTTTTATTACAAAAAATATCAAAAAAGCGAGGTATTTGTATGTCGCGACAACGTTATGAATTTGACACAGAGCAAAACGCGATTATTGCAGGTCTGGCGATGCGTCTGAACATTATCGGTTTTGTGTGCTTCTTGATTGGTTTAGCAGTTTTGCTGATGATGTTTGCACGCACGGGTAATCTTCTGGCGATGCTGATTGCCGGTTTAGCAATTGCCTTTGGTGCACTTGCTGTCTATGCAGGGCAGGCTTTTCGTAAAATCACCACTACACAAACACGCGACATTGACCACTTGGTCGAAGCGCTCAAAACACTCAACCGCGTCTATAACGTACAGCTTGCGGCGATTGTTGCCGGTGCTTTCGGTGTAGCCTACTTTGTGTGGAATGTGTGGAAATAATACTTGATCCTCGTCTTGAGGGTACAGGCTTGTTATGATTATCGCAACAAAATATTGCGAAAAATAGTTTTCTTTTTACCGTATTTTCTTACGCAATATGTTGCGTTCATTTCAGGATTTAGTGCGAGTATTGACATTGCATCCGGCAAAGTATGAGGCAATATATTACCCGCGCAAAACAGTTTCCGGCGATTACGACAAACTCTTTGATATTATCCGCAAGGGCAATCACGAGAGCGAGGAAAACGTTGCCGATGACCTCTTCGGCGCACGAGACCCAAAGACCACCACCCGCTATTTTACGCTCAAGTCTCGTCTGAAAGACCGCATGGAAAACGGTTTTTTTTTCCTTTCGACCGAAAATTTTTCGCACCGTACCGCTCGCCGTTATGCCGCTTGGAAGGAACAAATTATCGTCTGGGCGCTCTGGCACGTGGGCGCGAATGAAACCGCCGTGCAGCGCCTTGAGAAACTCGCGGAAGAAGCCGAAGAGCTTGGTTGGAGCGATGTGTGCGTCTTTGCGTATCGCCACATCCGCACATTTCATGCACGCGAGGGGTCAATGGTTTTGCTGAAAAAGTACGATGCCTTGCTTCAAAGCGCCCTTCAGCGCCAAACGGCAGAAATGCAAGCAGAAATGTTGCTTGCGGAAGTGGAAGTATTCAAGGCGCGTGAAACCCTGCTTGGTATTGAGCACGAAGCGATGTGCAAGCGCGTGCTTGCTGAGATTGAACGGCTTCGGGATTTGCATCCTTCCTACGCATTGACATCTCTTGCCGGCAAAGCCGCACGATATCTTGCTGAATCCCGCCGAGGTTATGCCGAGGCACTTACGCTGCTTCACACAGCCGAACGCCTGCAAGCCGCATATCCGCACGGGCTTGAAAACGAGGAGCAGCGTGAACTTGCCGCTGAAGAGCTTTCATACACTCTAGCTGCGCGGGATTTTGAGCACTCCGGTCAAGCTGTGGAGCGCTTGGTGAAGGTAATAATGCCTGAAATGCCCGAAATTCTGACGGTGTACGAGTATTATTTCTTGACAGCTGTGCATAGCCAAAAATATGATGCGCTGCCGGAGATTTTGGAGCGAGTCTTGCAGACGCAAGCATTCACACGCTTTGCTGAGAAAAATTCTGCACGATGGCGCGTCTATGAATTGTACGCACGTTTTCTGCTCAAAGGCGAGATGCCGCAACGCCCAACGCTTTTTAAGCCTCGTTTCTCCGTCCAAAAGATGCTTGCAGAGCGCCCTGACTTTCGTGCCGAGGACGCATTTACAAATTGCGCTTGGCTGCTGGTGCAAATGTTTTTTCTCATCGATGATGGCGATTTTGAAGGAGTTGCTGCCGTTAATGCAGAATTATTGCTCTACCACGATAAATACTTGCGAAAAGATACCGTGAACTACCGTTTGCAATGTTTTTTGCGCATGGTCAATTACGCAGTTCTATGTAATTTTGAGATAAATGAAACCCTTCGCAAGACTCGTAAATACTGCGATTGGCTCACTTCGGCTCGTACATTTGATATTGTAAAAGCGCATACTCTTGAAGTTGTACCCTACGAACATTGTTGGTCGCTTTTGCTCTTTCGTCTGGCAAATAAAACCGAGCGCGCGCACACTCCGACACGTTTGGTACTTGTTAATTCACCAAACCCGCTTCAATACTACGCTTGACGTTGCTTGACCTGCTTGGTGCTGCTCACAATGCTTCGTCCTTGGCTCATAATTCGTAATTCCTCACTCGTTCATTCCCACCGACTATGCCTCGACGCTATCTTCTCGCCTCTACCACGTGGAAAACTGTTCAGAATACTGATTACGCCGTTGCGGTACTGCCGTGGGGTGCGACCGAGGCACATAATTACCATTTGCCCTACGCGACGGACATTATTCAAGCTGATTTTGTTGCCGCCGAAGCAGCAAAGGGCGCTTTTGAGCGTGGTGCAAAGGTTGTCGTCCTGCCGTGTGTGCCGTTTGGTGTGCAGACGGGGCAGTTGGACATCAAGCTTTGTATCAACATGAATCCCTCTACCCAAGCGGCTTTGCTGGCAGATATTATTCATTCACTCGAAGTGCAGGGGATTTACAAATTGCTCATTTTGAACGGGCACGGCGGGAATGATTTCCGCCAGATGATACGGGAGTTGCAGCCGCGAACCCGCGTGTTTCTTTGCACGGCGAATTGGTATCAATGCGCCGACCGCACACAGTATTTTGAAGAAAACGGCGACCATGCCGACGAACTGGAAACAAGCGTGATGATGCACATTGCGCCGAATCTGGTACGCCCATTGGAAGAAGCAGGGGACGGCAAACAACGCACGAATCGCATCAAAGCTATGCACGACGGTAAGGTCTGGGCACCACGCCCGTGGACGAAAATTTCTACGGATACTGGTGTTGGTAATCCTTACAAAGCCACGCCGGAAAAAGGGAAGGCTTTTCTGGATGCCGTTATTGCATATTTGGCTAGTTTTCTTGTAGAATTTGCAAGTGCTGACACCACAGATTTGCACAAGTAGGGGGGAGTTTGACACCATGAACGACGTAAACGCCGCATTGCAACGGCATCGTCCGTATTTGTTTCATCTAGCATACAATATCTTGGGCGCACGGGCTGAAGCCGAAGAAATTGTGCAGGATGTGATTGTGCGTGTGTGGGAAAAAACCGAGCGAGAACACGCGGAAATTCAAAATCTACGGGCATATTGCGGGAAATCGGTGGTCAATCGTGCGCTCACGCGCAAGGAAGCAATGCAGCGCGAAGTGGCGGAATCATATTGGGGAGTCTGGCTGCCGGAACCGCTTGCCGCTTCGCTAACAGACGCTTTGCCCGATGCCGGAGCTGAGGCACGGGTGCAGGACTTTGATACCCCGAAGGCAGTGAGTATGGGGCTTCTACGACTTATGGAAGCGCTCACGCCGCTTGAACGAGCCGTGTATGTGCTGACAGAACTTTTTGACGAACCCTACTCAGCAACCGCAGCAATGCTGGATATTACCGAGACTCACGCACGAAAACTCATGGAGCGCGCCCGCACTAAACTGGAATCCGGCAAAAAGCGATTTTCTGCTTCCCGCGAGCGTCATGCAGAATTTTTTCAGGCATTTGCTCTGGCGGCGCAAGAAGGTAGATACGATAAGCTGCGCAGCCTCCTCAAGGAGGACGTAGTGATGTATTCCGATGGCGGCGGTAAAGTCGTTGCCTCGCGTATTCCCGTGCAGGGGCGCGAAAAAAATATTCAAGCATTGCGCAATATCGCTCAATGGGCGGCAAAAAACGAGCCTTCCACGTGGCAGCCCTCTTGGGTCAACGGGCGTTTGGGGGCGATTGCCACGCACAATGAAACGGGAGAAATTATCGCCGTACTGACGATGGAGGCTGATAAAGAGGGTATTACGGAAATGTATTCGGTACGCAATCCCGATAAAATCAGAGGTTTGACGGTTAGATTGTGATTTTTTAGACACAAATGAAGACGGATTGAGAAGAATCCTGTGTATTGATGCGAGTTCAAGGTTGAAAATTTGACACGGATTTGAAGAGGATGGCACAGATTTCACGGATAATGGTCAGCATTTGGGTCTGTTAGCATTTTGTCCAAAAAAATTAGTGTAATCCGCGAAATCCTTTTCAAATCCGTGTCATAAAATTACCGTAGTCCTCGTCCTCCGGTTAGCACGCTGTACACTGGCGGTGCAAATCGCCGCAAGACCGCTCCAACGCTCACGCACACACCTATTACTGTGAGCGGCAGCAGGAAATATAACGTCAGGCGATACATCGGTAAACCGCTCCAAATCTGGAACGCTGGGTGTAAAAGATAATTGACCATCGGTACGTGGAGTGCATAAATCATAAACGAAAACGCTGACGACCATTGGAACCACCGACGCGCCATGCACCACCGCACGAGTGCATCCATGCCAAACCATGCCACACCAAGCCCCAAGACTTCGACGGCACGATGGAGTACGAGCAATCCTATGAACACCGGCGTAGAGAGTTCAGCATAAAAAACACAAACTGTTTTCGCTGCAGCAAGCAGTATCCATGCGGCTGCTGCGTAAGGGAGTTTCAACCATGAAGGCGGGGTGTCGAGACTGAAATTTGTCTTTTGCAGCCATAGTCCTAGCGTGAAAAAAAGTAATCCTTCCGGCTCGGCAAGCCCAAGATGTATCGGCATCAAAATCCAAATACTAACGATCAAGCCAAACCACACTTTCGGCATTCGCATAACAGCCCGCAAAAGCAGTGGATATGCGGCGTTATAGACAAATAACACCCGAATAAACCACAACTGAAACGGTAGGGGCGAAAGCGTCCAGCGCAAAAGTGCATCCTGCCAGCTATATTCAGCAATAGGCTGGCTGAGATTTGCTGCTCGCACGGATTCAACCGAAAAAGACCAATGTTCTAAACCCCACGTCATCAGTAGTCCCAGTCCGCTCCATAGCAGATACGGAAGAAGGAGTGTCCGTACACGACCTTTCATACGCTCGCCGTGAGGCTTTGTGTCGCTGAGTGCAAATAAATACCCCGAAATGGCGAAAAGCATCGGAATCCGAAACCGAAAAATGCCATTGGCAGTGAAATACTCGAAAAAGCTCGTAAACGTCAATGGCTCGTGAACGAGCGAAAACGGTTCCAAATAGCGGTCTGCGAGGTTATAGCCATGTACAAACACTAGGAGGAGCATCGAAATAAATGCCCAAAATCGAAATTTTTGACTGAGAAAGGGAGTTAGCATACTGGCATTAAAACCGTGAATGAAAGCAGTGGAGCGGTGTGCCGCTTGTGTACGGTGGACGCGGAAAATTTGTTACGAAAAAATTTGAGTTTTTTGTCAGAACGTTTGTCACAAATCACCAAAAAGTCAGTCTTGTTTCTGTCAACGATTTGTTTCACATTCTTCTAATAACTATGAACTCCCTGATTGATTCTTCCTCGCCGCGTACAGCGCAAGCGCACGATACGGTTTCGGAAACAGCGACCATTCGCAAAGCACAACTTCGGACAACGCGCATTCGTTCAGCTCACCGTTTTGCCGGGTTGACGCTTGCGTTTTTTATTGGATTGCACCTCATGAATCACCTGTGTGCACTGGTTTCGATTGAGCAACATATCAAAATCATGGATGTACTGCGGCTTATCTACCGCAATCCTCTTGGCGAGGCGCTGCTGCTGCTTGCCATTATGGTGCAAGTGCCCAGTGGCATTCTGCTCGTGAGACGCAAGGGATGGCGCGGTCTGCCGCTTGCGGAGCGGGCACAGGTGGCTTCGGGTGGTTATTTGGCATTTTTTCTAGTCGCTCACGTTTTTGCAGTGATGATGGGGCGCTATTTCTTTCATGTTGACACGAATTTTTACTTTGCCTCTGCTGTGCTTTTTAGCCCTGTGTGGCTCTTTTATGTGGTGTATTATGGTTTGTCGGTTGTGTCGGTCTTTGTGCACGTGGCAAGTATTCATTATCAAAAAATGCTTTCGCGCACAAGCTCACACCGAGCACAAACACAAGCATTGGCGATTGTTGGAACAGGAATTGCCGTCATGGTACTGATTTTGCTTGCATTTTCTGGCGTAGTGTATGAAATTAGACTTCCGGCTGCCTACAAATGGTGGTAAAAAAGTATATTATTTCACTTCTTTGAGAACATTATGAATACCGCATCAACTCTTTCTCCGTCTGCCTTTTTGACGAGCAGCGTCGGCAAAAAATTCACCGTCGCACTCACGGGCATTTCGCTCGTGGGCTTCCTCTTGGAACACGCCGTCAGCAATCTTCTTCTTCTTAGCACCGACCCCTCTCCATATCTAGCGTATGCGGCATTTATGGGAACAAATCTCATTATTCGCGTTCTGGAAATCGGGTTGTTTTTGGGATTTGCGCTGCACATCGCATCGGCACTCTTGGTGCAGTTCAATAACCGTCAAGCCCGACCTGCGCGGTACGCCGTGCAGCGCAGGTCCACCAAAGCATGGTTTTCGCGGGCAATGCTCTTTTCGGGGAGTATCACGTTTATTTTTCTTGTGGTGCATTTGGGGCGATTCTTCGTACCGCACAAAGTCTTGCATACAAGCCATTTGGATTTGTACGCCGACACGCGCCTTGCCTTCAGTAGTCCGCTCTATGTTGCATTTTACGTTGTGGCAATGGTGCTGCTTGGTATCCACCTTGCACATGGAGTACAGAGTGCGCTTCAGACCTTTGGCTTGCAATCATCGCGTTCGGCGCGTGCAATACGCATCGTGGGATATGTCTATGCGGTGCTTGTGCCGGGTATGCTGGCGCTGATTCCGGTGTGGATTTATTTTGTGGGGTAACTTGTGGTGCAACAAAGATGAGAAAAAAAACGTAGAAGGCTTTGAATCAAACCATTTGAGGCAGGCTCTTTCTTCTCGACAGTAACATTGCTTGACTCAATCTGCGTTTGTTCTACGTCTTTTTTATCTCATTTTTGTTCATCGGAGAAAATATGAAGTTTTCGTCTTTTGCTGCCCGTGTGCGCAGCCTTGTTTTTATAGGTGTTTGGGGACTTATCCATCTATCGGGCTTGTTCTCGTCGTCGGCTTTTGCACAGCATCCGCAAAGTGTTACCTTACCCGATATTCTGACGTTCCCGCAAGCCAGCCAGCGCTCGCAGATTAGTCAGCGTATCGGTATCACAGATATCACTATTTCGTATCACAGTCCTGCTGCGAAAGGGCGTACAATCTGGGGCGGAGTTGTGCCACTCGGCAAAGTATGGCGTGCCGGTGCAAATGCCAACACGACCATTGCTTTTGCACACGACGTGAAAATTAACGGCAACAATCTTCCCAAAGGTATTTATGGATTCCACCTTCTGCCGCAAGAAAAAGACTGGGTTCTTATTTTCTCGAAAGATTATCAATCGTGGGGCAGTGAATTTTATAGCGCTGATAGTGATGCGCTTCGCGTCAGTGTAACGCCGGAAAATGCTGAAAACCGTGAGTATTTGGCGTTCGATTTTCTGGAGCGTTCAGAAAATACAACAACGATTATGCTTCACTGGGGAACAAAACGTTGTATTTTTAAGGTGGATGTGGATACGAAAGCGATTGTCGCTGAGAATATTCGCAAAGAAATGCGCTCGGATGTGTTCTGGAATGGTGAAGAAACCTTCAAAGCAGCCTCATATTTTGTCAATAACAATATTGCCGACAAAAACGTGGATACTTGGCTTCAACAATCTATGCGTATGAGTGGTGGTGCGAAGTTTAAGCATCTTGCCTTGCGCTCACAGCTCCTGAAGCAGAGTGGCAATACGCAAAAAGCGGATAGCGTGATGAATGCTTCTGTCAAAAAAGCGGATGATAATGAAGTTGCACAATACGCCGGCGATTTAGTGTTCTTGTACCAGAAATACGATGATGCTATTGCCATGTTAAATGCAAGTCTGAAGCTGCGCCCTGACTCGTGGTACACGCTTTTTGCTATGGGTCGTCTCAGCGAAGAAGTGAAACGTTTTGATGATGCCCGCACGTACTTCAAGCAATCCCAAGCGAAAGCACCTGCCGAAAATAAAGGTATGATTGCCAAAGCATTGGAGCGTATAGAGAAACGTTGAAGTTGAGGTACGTTGGAGTTTTTCACTGCGACGGATTGATGACGTAATTGGATGTATCGTACATGCCATGACCCAAGAACAGCTTTACCACAAGCAGTTTTGGGTCATGGCATCTTTGGGAAGAATGAAAATTTCAGCTATTGCTGCCACAATGATGCAGGCGACGTGATTACTCGGCTTTTCTTCACGCAACTCAAATTAACTACACTTTTGTGTTCAAGGCACTTTATCGTATAGAATATGATGCTTTTTTCTTACCACCGCAAATGTAAAGCACAAGTCCTGCTCTTTTTTACCTCGGTTTTTTGTGCAGTGTTCTGTGACGGCACAAGTTATGCACAGCAGCGCGGCGACACGCTGACGCTTGCTACCTACACGTATTCCACCAATAACCGTTTGCAGAATATCGCTCCGCTTGCTGCTTTTCTGGAACGTCAGTTGCAACGTCCCGTGCGTACGCTTAGTTTTCCTGACCCGCCGTCGCTTGCCAATGCCGTCAAATCAGGCGTGGTGGATATTGCCGTGATGAACACGTTTGGCTATCTTTTGCTCGCGGCATCACCCAACGAGAAGGGGCTTCCTGTAGCGACGTTTCGTATTGCTACCGGGCAATCCAGCAATTACCGCACGATTGTTCTGTCGCGAAATGGTCTGGAAATTACGAGTAAAGCATGGCTGCGCAAGAACTCAAAAACACTCGCCGTGGCATTTGTGTCGCCGGGTTCGACGACGGGAAATTTGATTCCGCGCCTTTACTTCGCTTCTCAGGGCATCGCTGATGCAGAAAACGCCTTTGCACGGGTGGTCTATGCCGGCACACATGCCGAAGCGCTTAGTCTGGTGCGGGCGGGGAAAGTAGATATTGCGGCATTGGCATCGGAAGTATATGAGAATAGTCCGCATGATTCCTCGCAACCAGTACAAAAACTCACAACGCTCTGGACTTCACCGGATATTAAATTGGGTCCTGTTGTTGTCAAATCCTCTCTTTCGGTATCTGAGCGCAAGGCAATCATAAAGCAGCTTGTGGGCATAGAACGTACCGCGCCCGAAGCCTTCACTGCGTTGCGCGACGGCTGGACGGAAGCAAAACTGGCAGACGCGCTTGTGCCCACTACCGACCGCTATTACGACGATGTGCGCAGAATGTTTGGAAATCCCAAAACATCAGCGATATTGATTAAAAAGTTTGCTCGCTAATGGCGGTAATCGTTTGCTCTGTTTGCAGTATCAGCTCTGTTTCCAGCATCGAGAGTTTGCTTCAAGTGTTTGTATAGGTCGGGATGAAATCGGGGAAGGGTAAAAAAATCTTATCAAATGGCAAAATTTCTGTAACTTCGTTTTTTGAAATCGCGTAAGCATTTGTGCGACGTGTTGCTGCTTATCTGCTTCTCGAATGCACGTTGTTTTTTCTGGCTTCACCACTTTTTCATTGTACGCTGCCAACTATGATTCACCCTGTTTTTCCCTCTCAAAAATCACTGCGTGATGTTCTTCTCTATGCTTTTGGCGTGGTTGCGATTGTTTTGTGTTTTGTCTTGAAAGACTATTGGGCCCATCGACCGCTTCCGGTGGGGTTTTCTGACCGCTTAGAGCATACCAAAGACAGCGTTCTACGCAGTATCGGTACGGTGCGCGATTCGGTAGAGATGCAAATTGACCAGAGTGTGGATGAGGATTTGCTGAACGCTATGAAGGAACAGTATGGTAGTCGTGCGCGTCGTTATCTTGATACGGCAAAGATACAGCAAAATCTTTTTCGTCTGAAAATAACCAGCGCAGAGCAAGGAAACTTTAATTTCTCCGTTGGTTCCGGTAATCGTTCGCGCCCCGGCACGAAAGCAAAATCCTCGACTGATAATAACGCACTTCGTACGCTGTGGCTGGACGAGACCATGCGGGTTGTCGGTGAAGTACGTACTCTTTCTGAGGCGATGCCTCGCGTGGCGCAAGCGTACAATGGCGTTTTTGCCTACGACACTATAGCTATTCGTCAAAAAGTCTGGGGCTTGATTCCGCAGAGTTATGCTCCACAGAATGTAGTCTGGGTGCGGGACACCGCTTTCCCGGAAGCGATTGGTTTTATTGCCGTCGTCGAGCAAGACAGTCTCTTGCGCAAAGAATGGATGTTGCGGGCGACCAGAATTGATGACGCCCCGGAGCGCTGGACTGCTGAGTGGCAGCGCCGTGTGGTGCTTGTCCATCCGAAGGAGGCAGCGCTTGAGCAGACTATTACGACGAAGACTATTGTAACGATACTTTTTTGGTTTCTGGTGGTCATAGGGTTGTTGATATTGTTTATTGTGTTCTTGAATAAAGTGCGCATCAAAGCTGCTCCAATGTGGCTTCTCTGGATTTCCGTTTTGACGGGCTTAGGCTTCACGTTAAGTTTTTTCAGCATGGTAAATGCGCCATGGTATGCGTATCTGCTGATGTGGGTGGTGTATAGTTTACTTTTTGGGCTGATTCTTATTGCAATACCGCTTACCAGTCTTATCGCTGTCATGCGAGAAATGTTCTCGGAAAAATTTTATACGCTCATTCGTTTTGCCGATGCGCCCTTGCGTTCTTATCACTGGGGGCGCATGATACTGGTCGGAGCGAGTTTTGGTGGAATATACAGTGTTATTGGTTTGGTGTTGCCCATCATTGGCGAGCAATTGCATATTGCAGAGGTAGCAAATGCGCATATCTACGTGCAGAACTATCTGTTGCCCTTTATGGTGCGCAATCCTTTCTTGGCGTCTTTGTGGTTGATAACCATCGGTGTGACTATTTATATGATTCTCTCGTTTGTGGCTGCGACTGTCGCATATCGGTTTGTGCCACGCAAGTTTGCGACTCTGGCAATGCTTGTTCTTTCGTCGTTCGTTTGGATATTATTCGCCTCCGTGCAGTCCGCAAGCCTGTATTACGTTCTGACGCAAGGCTTTCTCTATGCTCTGGCGGGAGCCACCATCTTTCGCTCCTACGATGTTTTGGCATTGCTCGTGTTTGCTCTTGTCTCTACCTTCCTTCTTGCTCTCGGACTCTTCGGAGCAACGTCTTGGGGGATGGCTGTTCCAGTTGTACTACTTGCCGGCATGATAGTGCCGGCTCTTGTTGCCTATCGTAACGCGCCCGAAGTGGTGAGTGAGTCGGACTACAAGCCGGAATTTTTGACATTACAAGAAGAGCAAGAACGCTTGCACCAAGAAATCGCCGCCGCAAAAAGCGTCCAGCAAAAGCTGCTCCCGCGCTCGTTGCCGACGTTTGACAGTGTTGTGGTGAGCGCGGCTTGTATTCCGGCGTATGAAGTAGGCGGGGATTACTACGACTTTTTTCCGTTGGACGACAAACGTCTTGGGGTCTTGATTGGCGATGTATCGGGGAAGGGGATTTCGGCTGCGTTTTATATCACCTTAGCAAAAGGCGTTATTGTTTCGCAGGTGCGTGGTACGGGTTCTCCCTCCGACGTATTGCATCGAGTGAATGCTTTGCTTTATGGTGTGATGGAGCGCGGGAAATTTGTGTCCATGATTTATGGTATCTACAACACCCAATCGCGGGAGTTTGCTTTTTCCAATGCCGGACACAACCCGCTTGTGCTGCGGCGCACAGATGGTGAAATCCGAACGATTGCTGCAAAAGGTATGGCTCTCGGTTTGGATAAGGGAGAGCGCTTTGAGCGGGCGGTAACCTCGGCAAGTGTAACGCTGGAAAAGGGTGATTGTATCTTGCTCTACACCGACGGCGTAACCGAAGCAATGAACACCGAGCACGCCGAATATGGCGAAGAACGCTTGATACAAACGGTGGAATCTGCACCGCTTAATGCTGCGGACATTGTCTCGGCAGCACTGGCGGACGTGAGGAAATTTGCGGGGAAAGCGAATCAGCACGACGACATTACACTGGTGGCGCTCCAGGCCGTGTAAAGGAATATGAGTTCACAACGTCAGCGGTTGTGCGGAGTGGTGGATAGTAAGAGTCACAAGTTCCGTTTCACTCAGAAGGGAATGAGTACCACGCAGCAGTCGCGGACGTTTGCAAATCGCCTTGCCGTGCGAGTAAGCCGCGTGAAGCTCATTGCGCCTAGGTTTGATACGGTCATTGCGGGCAGAACGCGAATTTCGTCGGCAATGCTGATAAATGTAGATGACAAACCTGTAACGCTCCAAAGCACAATCCTGCGCGAAAAGGTTGATCAATACACGTTCCGTTTCACCTCGCAAGAAGAAATCGTTCAGCCCGGCGATACGCTGGTGTTACCAATGGGGTGCCTTGCTGCAAAAGCAGGAGATGTTCCGCGAGACACCGTGCGTTGTATTTCGTATAACGGTGCGGTCGAGCAATTACGCCTTGAAGACCTCGACACAGCACAGGTCGAGTTAAAAGCCTTTGCCCGTGTGCAGCTATCGACCGAGGTTCCGGTGAGGATTGCCGTGAAAGCGCTGGACAGTACGGATTCCAGCGCTTCACTATACCGACTACCAACTGGCTGGGGCGTTCGCAGACACTTCTACAAGTTCGCTGCGTTGTCATAGCAGGCTCCACAGCAGCAACGGCGATTATACTGGAGGAATTGGAGTGGGGTGTGGGTAATGTTCTGGTGGACTCGCTCGTGGATGGTTCGTTTACAGCAAATCTCTCGCGAGCAGGCGGTGTGCGATTGATTGCGCCCACACCCACCACCGTGAAACTCACCGCCATTGCCCCTAATCCTGCAAAAGATGTGATGGACATTCGCTATTCGCTGGGCGGAGAAGGCGGTTTTGTAGATATTGTACTCATGACGCACGAGGCAATGTGATGCAGAACCTGAAGCAAGAAGTCCAGCACGCGGGCGAATACTCGTTGAGCGCGAAGGTGGGCTGGCTGGCAAGTGGCTCGTACACAGTACGCCTGCGGGTAAATGGCGAGATGGAAACGCACCAAGTACAGATTGTGCGGTAGAATACCCGTAAAACCTCAATAACTCTCAAGCCGTTGGGGAGCGTATTTCTGCGCTCATCAATGGCTTGAGAATTATTTGCATGGGCGACATTTGCGCGGCTCACAAAGTTTTCTTATTTTTTCATCTGTTACAATAGTGCATTCTTTCCTTTCACTTTTTTCTATATGCTATGCGTTTCTCTCAGATAGCTTCGCGTCTATCCTTATCGCTTGTAGCTCTCGTTTTTGTAGCTTGCAATCAGAATACGCCGACAAACACCACCACCGGCACTACCACGACGACCACACAGCAAACAGACTTCCGTGTGTTTGTCGAGCAGGGTAATCAGTTGGTACGAAATCAACCCGTGTTCGACCGCGACATCAGGGACTTTACCTACGCTTGTCTGCGCGATATGTACTACTGGGGCGATAAAGTACCGACAACGATAGTACCGTCGTCGCTTGCAAGCCCTGAGGCGGTTCTTTCTGCCGGACAATTTAAGTCAGAAGATAAGACCTCGTATTTGGTAAAAGACGGTTCTGCGTTTCTACGCTCGCTTTCTTCGGGCGAATCCACGAGTTATGGTTTGTCGGTGAAATTTGTAACACCGGATGACTTGCGAGTTGCTATCGTAGAAACGGGTTCGCCGGCTGCGGCTGCCGGGCTTCGTCGTGGGATGAAAATTCTCAAGGTCAATAACGGTACTATTCGTGCTTTTGAAGGCGTGGCAGCTTTTGGAGCCGCAAATTTCCCATCCCTGACACTGGAAGTACAAGACTCGTCGGGTGCTATTCTGACAAAAAATATGGCTCCGGCTACATTCAACCGACAAACTGTGTTGAAGAATTTTGTTACGACAGTTGCAGGTAAAAAAGTTGGTTACCTGCTTTTCACAAGTTTTACCGCCTCGGCAGTTGGCGAACTGGAGGAGGTCTTTACAAAATTCAAGGCTGAAAATGTTACGGAATTGGTCTTGGATTTGCGCTATAACGGTGGTGGGAGCGTTGCGACGTGCCAGCGATTGGCAAGTCTTCTGGCAACCCAACTGAGCGGTACCGTGCTCTTGCGTCAAGCGCATGGCGGTCGTTATACCGTTCTGAACTCAGAACTTGCTATTGAGTCGAAACCCAACGGGCTGGAGTTGAAACGGTTGTTTGTGATTATGACCGGCAGCACTGCCTCGGCGAGCGAGGTCATCATCAATGGTCTAAAGCCGCATATTGACGTGATAACCATTGGTTCACGTTCATTTGGGAAAAACACAGGTTCCTATGCGTTGCAGCACGAAAAATCGGATTACGTAGTAGCACTCGTGAACTTTCTTTCGCAAAACTCACTTGGGGATGCAAATTATAGCAGTGGCTTTGTGCCTACACGCTCCGAAGAAGATGACGTAACGCAGGACTTCGGCAGTCCACGGGAAAAATGCTATGCAGCAGCGATTGCCTATATCACGAGAGGTTCCTTCCCGACACTCACTGCAAAGCGTCGCGCAGAAATTACTGCCTCCGAAAGTAACCGCCTCATTCGTGATGACCGCTTCCTTGATATGCCGCTCCTTATTACGACCCTACCGAAAAATTTCCGGCAGTAACGCAGTAACAGCGAAGAAACGACTTCGGTTGGTTCTTGAAGTCAACTCAATATTGTAAAAGAGCCTGAAGAACAAGAAATTTTCGTTCTTCAGGCTTTTTATTTTGCTAACAATAAAATTTTGCTAACTTTGCGTGCAGTCCCGTACAACACACTGTTTATCAACCGTTTTGCGACCAATGACTTCACCTGAATTTGCGCTCAGCAGCCTCGACGATGAGCATTTTATGCGAATGGCGCTCAGGGAAGCGGAAAAAGCATATCAAGCAGACGAAGTGCCGATTGGCGCGGTGATAGTCCATGAAAACCGCATCATCGGGCGCGGATACAACCAAACAGAGCGTTTGCAAGACCCTACGGCTCATGCCGAAATGATTGCTATCACGGCAGCAGCGTCGCATCTTGGAAGTAGAAGGCTTCTGGACTGCACACTCTACGTGACCTTAGAACCGTGCTCGATGTGCGCCGGAGCAACCGTACTGGCGCGAGCGCCCCGCTTGGTCTTTGCGACCACCGACCCCAAAGCAGGGGCGTGCGGAACGCTCTACAACATTGCGCACGATGAACGCCTCAATCATCGGTGCCAGATAACAAGCGGTATCCTGCAAGAAGAAAGCGCAATGATGCTGCGTTCGTACTTTGCAAAACTGCGAAAAAAATAAGCTTCCAACCCAAGCACTTTATGTCTGAACGCCTCGAACCCGCTTTGTATCTTGTTCCTGTGCCGATTGGCAATCGTGACGATATAACGCTTCGAGCGCTCAAGACGCTACAACGCGCCGACATCATCGCTTCGGAAGATACCCGAACAACGGGACAACTACTCGCTCTTTACGGTATTACAGCTCAACGTTTGCAAAGCTATCACGATTACAACGAGGCTCATCGCGCCGATGAACTCATTCGCGCGGTGCAGACCGGCAGCGCAGTAGCGGTGGTAAGCGAAGCAGGTTCACCCTGTATTTCCGACCCCGGATACAGACTCGTGCAAGCGGCAATCGCAGCGCACATAAGCGTTGTTCCGCTTCCGGGCGCAACGGCACTTATTCCCGCGCTTTCGGCAAGCGGTTTGGCAACGCACAGTTTTGTTTTTCTCGGCTTTCCACCGCAAAAAAAAGGGCGTGAAACCTTTCTCCGTAAAGCGCTGGCGCACGAAGAAACCGTTGTGATGTACGAATCCTCGCACCGCATTGTAGCGCTTTTGGAAGAACTCACAACACTGGGCGCAGGAGCAAGACGAATCTGCATTGCCCGTGAACTAACAAAAATGTATGAAGAATTTATTCGTGAAAATCTCGACGATTGCTTGCAACGACTTGCCGCACGACCGTCGCAAAAAGGAGAGTTTGTGGTTATTCTGGAAGGGAAAGGGGAAGGTGAGGAAATGACGAATTAGGAATTAGGAATTACAATTTGTTTGTGTGCCTATGCACGGTAAGTCGCTTCGTAAAACAAGCGCCCAAGCATAGAAATTCGACAAACTATAGTTCGTACTTGGTAATTCGTATTTTTTCTCACCGCGTGAGTTTCATCGCCACGTTATTTGCTGTCACCCAGCATTGTGTTTGTTGTGTTATGTTCATTACATTTGAAGGTATAGACGGCTGCGGCAAGTCCACGCAAGCAAAACTTCTTGAGGAGCGTCTTCGCTCTACTATTGCTACGCCTATTGTTTTTGTCCGAGACCCGGGTCATACGGGCATTTCTGAATCTATTCGTGCTATTCTTCTCGACAAAGCGAATACTACAATCACTGCCAGAACAGAGTTATTGCTCTACTCGGCTGCACGGGCGCAGTTGGTTGATACGGTAATTGCTCCGGCGTTGCAGTCCGGGAGCATTGTTCTTGCCGACAGATTCACTGATTCTACGATTGCGTACCAGTCCTTTGGGCGCGGCTTGGCGCTCGACGATATTCGCTCTGCAAACACCGTAGCGACGGGCGGAATTGTGCCTGATTGCACGTTTTTCCTCGATGTGCCGCTTCACCATGCCAAAGAGCGCTGCATGGACAAAAGTGCGGACAGAATAGAGCTTGCGGGCGATGAGTTTTTCGAGCGCGTTATTGCTGGCTATCGCGCCCTTGTCAGGAGTGAACCTCAGCGCGTTCAGCGTCTGGATGCAACGCTTGAGGTGGACGTGCTCCATGAGCAGATTTGGTCGGTCGTGCAGTCGGTTTTTGCTCCTGTATCCTGATTCTCCGCACATTTCCATTTCCCGCCTGAGCGCGACACTTCATTTTATCAATAGTGTTACGTTTTGAATGATGGGGTTTGAGTTTTTTTGGTGCAAGCAATTGCTCAATAACGATTTCAAAAAAATGCACTCAAAACTCGGTACTCCACATCGCCCATTTATGCCAATTAAAAGTTAAAAATCAGAGCAATCAAAGCGGCAGCCAGTCTGC
>JACVZY010000021.1 GCA_014654705.1 Ignavibacteria bacterium | reverse complement strand
AAATATTATCGATAAATCACGGTTTTGCTGTCCAATCAATGGGGTACACCTCAGTTGATTTTCGCGTACAATACAAAAGAGTTTTTGCCCTTCCCTTCTCATCAATCCCCCACTCCAAAAAAATATTTCTTGCACACCCCCGCGCCTTTCCGTAGTTTCCCCGCCAATATGTTCTCCCTTTTTTTTTGACCCTCTCTTTTTCATTGATGTATGTCTATCAAGATTTTTCCGCACGTGCTCGTACGTGTTGCCGGTGCTGCTTTTAATCGTTTTGAAGAGCTGAATTTTCACACGACATTCGCTATCGCCGAGGAACTTTTCTCGTGTCGCCAAGAATTGAATACGTGCAAGCAAACGCTCTCCGATTGTATCTATACCGTTATCACAACGGCAGAAGCCGAGATGCAGAAAAAATTGCTCAATGCCAAGCGCGATGTCTTCAATGGTCGTGCGCTGACCGACGAAAAAATTGCCCTCCTGCGCCAGTATCTTCCTGCCGAGCCGCAAGCGCATTTGGACACCTACCTTTCGCTTAAAGAACGTATTCGGGCATTGGAAGCAAAAGGCGAAGCGCAGCACCACACAGAATTTTTGGAACGCCGCGCCGCACTCCGAGCGCTTGTGCAGGACGAAGGATTTCAAAAAGGCTTGCTGCTTTCCAGCCAGTCGTTGCTTACAAGCATCAACGATTTTTATCTCAAACTCGACCCCGAAAAATTTGGCAATAAAGACCGCCAAACGGAAAAGGGGTTGGTGAAATATCTTTCGCGGATGTACAGCAAAACGACACCCTTCAGCACGTTCACGAATTTGGCAATGGCGAAGGTGGAATCTCTTGCAAACGCTACGCAACCGTCGTCGTATCTTCAAAGTGCCGTTCAGACTTCCCCCGCTATCAAAAGTCACATCCGACTGAACAATATGCTGTATCAGTTTTTGAAGGCGCTTTTGACGAACTCGCCCGACATTGCGCGGTGCTTGCCTATTCGCCCGAACCCGACTATTCAAAAAACTGCTACGCATTTTCTCTTTTTGACCAACAGCAACAACGTCGAAGCATTCCAGCGTATTCCGCCCAGTCCGATTTTGGATTTGTTCTTGGAACTCATCGGCGAGCACACCGGAGGACTCACCGTGCGCGACTTTGCGAAAATGATTATTGACGGCGAGTACATCGAAGCTGAGGTGGAACAAATCGAAGCGTACATCAAGCAACTTGTGGACTACGGATTTTTCGAGTACAACATCGGTGTTTCCGGCATTGACCCCGATTGGGATGTAAAACTTCGTGAGCAGCTTGCCCCGCTCACGGGCGAATTTCCGCTTCTCGGCGAACTTTCGCAAGTGCTGGAGCGGATTCGCGCTTACGCTGTGCAATACGGCGAAGCATCGGTTGAAGCCCGCAAGCAGATTTTGACTGACGCGCACACGCTCTTTCGTGCGGTCTGCATGAAGATTCACGAAGCGGCAGGACTTCCCGAAGACGAACGCAAAACTCCCGAAGAACGTGCCGCCGAAGCTCGCCAAAAAATGAAAGAGGCGCAAGAAAAAGCAAAAGCCGAAGCGAAAGCAAAAAAAGCGGAGAATCCAGACGGCGCTACCGACGGAGCGGCGGAAGAAGTCAAAGCCGAAGCTAAGGAAGAAAAGCAATCGGACGATGCAGACGCGCCCGCAGAAGAGGGCGACGAGAAAAAAGAAGAAGGATTCAAGCACCAGTCCAATACATTTTTCTCCTACAAGCCGGAGCAAATGTTTTACGAAGACTCTACGCTCGAAGTTGCTTCTGCCATTAACGCCGACGAACTCCACGCGTTCGCTACAAAATTGCATACGTTGCAGCAAACACTCTGGACATTCGGCGGACAGCGCGACGAACAAGACACCATGCTGCACTTCTTCACCGAAAAATACGGCAAAACGCTTGGCGAAAATCCAACGGTAGATATGGTAACATTCTACGAAGAATATTTCCGCGAGTGGAAAAAACCCGAAGCCGAGCGCCAACAAAAAGCCCGCGACGAACAAGCTCGCAGAGCACGCGAGAAAAAAGAGCAGGAGAAAAAAGAACAAGATGCACTGAAAGCAGAAGCACCAAACGCAGACACTCCAAAAGCGGTTGAAGTAAAAGGTGAGGAAGCGAAAGCAGAAGAAGTAAAAGCTGAAACTCCGAAAGCAGATGCTCCCGCAGCAGAACCCGTTCCCGAAGCGCCTGTTATCCCGCGCATCAAAGAGCGTCATGAACGCAACAAAGCATGGTCGGACAAATACGCCGACGTTCTTCGTGCGGAATTTGCTGCTGCCAATAGAGCACCGATGGACACGATTCATCTGCGCTACGACCACGTGCGCAGTGTCACCGACGAAGCGCAATATCCCGCGCTGCGCCAGACGCAAGACCGTTCCTACGGAATGTTTGTGCAGTTTTTCCGTGAGCGTGATGCTGACGGCAACGAGCGATTGATGGGCGTTATGAATGCTTCGCTGAGTGGTTTTGGAAAAATGATTAGCCGCTTCATGCACATTTTTGAGGATGGCATCACCGAGGATGTTCGCTCGTGGAATGCTGCCACTGCAAACGGTTCAATTCTTATTGAGGACTGCGACGCTTCGTACTTCAATGCCAATTTGCATCCGCCGCTTATGCCGCACGAAATCTGGATGCCGGGCGGACACAACACCCTGCCTGCCGAAAAGCAAATTCCCGTTACCGATTTAGCGGTGCGCCTCGCCAGCACGGGCGAACATTTGGAACTCTTCCACAAAACGCAAAACAAAACCGCGTACGTCTTCGACTTGGGTTTCCAAGGGCATGGCGGACGCTCGCAACTGTTCCAACTCTTGGAGAAATTCACCCGCGCGGAGTATTTGAGCTATTATCCTTTGCTCAATGCTGTTTCTACGGCTACAATGCCCCAAGCACCAAAGTCCGCAGAAGCGAAAGCGGAAGAGGTTAATACCGCACAAGCTAACGCTGAACAAGCTAACGTCGCACAAGTTCCAGCAGAACAAGCCAAACCGCAGCCGCGCATCCGAACTCGCCCGCGTGTGCTATACGAAGGGCAACTTGTCCTGCAACGCAAGGCGTGGTTTGTGCCGAAGGAGCTTCTACCGCTCCGCACAAAACAGGAAACCGACTGGCAATACTTCGAGCGACTCAACACATGGCGCTCCGAGCAAGGAATGCCGGAAGAAATTTTCCTTTTTGTGAACCCAAGAGAAAACCAAAACAACCAAGAGAATGTGGATACCGACGCAGCAAAACGCGTTACGCGCGACGACTACAAACCGCAATACATCAGCTTCCGCAATCCTTTCATGGTGAAACTTTTCGAGGGACTGCTTTCAAAAGTGATGAGTTCGCTGAAAATCGAAGAGATGCTTCCGAACTCCGAACAGATGGCAGAGATAGCGGACAAGAAGTATGTGACTGAGTGTGTTGTGCAGTGGTATGTGTGAGGAATGAAAAGCCCACGATGATAAGCAATCGGCACGAGATGAATCGACTTTCCATTTCGTGCCTTTTTTTTATTTTTGATAACCCATTTGTTCAACTTTTTACTATCCCCCATTATGCGTTATTTTCTTGTTAGTGCGCTGTGTATTCTGACGTTGAGTCAAACAATGAAAGCACAAAATCAGATTGAAAAGATTGTGGACAAGCAGCTTGCCGCCTATAATGCTCACGATATAGAAGCATTTGTATCGTGTTACAGCAAAGATATTACGGCATATATTTTTCCTCATAAAAAAATGAGTGAGGGTCTTGAGGCTTTAAGAAAAGAGTATTCTGAGATGTTTGAAGCAATACCCGGCTTAAAAGCAGAAGTTGTTAGTCGTATTGTGGAGGGAAATTACGTCATAGATAAAGAAAAACTTACAGGGTATCCTGCTCCCCATAAAGACTTAGTAGTATATGCAACGGCTATTTATGAAATTAAGGATGGCTTAATCAAGCAAGTATGGTTCATTAACTCGAAATAAATTTTGTGGTTGCGGTAAAAGAGAAGGTGTCTCCATTTTGCACACAATGATAAACAAAGAAAAGCGATGCCCTCAACAACCAAGCACAGCATAGTTTCCTCTACAATCCTCAGCTTGCTAGGAATACTTTTTGGTGTGTGTCCAAGCTATTGCTTCCAAACATATTCAGACAAATCGCAAAACATTGTCTATGCTTGCAAAGTATGGGGCTTTCTGAAATACTTCCACCCGGCTATGTGCTGCGATAGCACGTGGGACAAGAAACTGATTCACGTGCTCCGACGCTTGGAAAGCCCAGAAGCAGGTGGCAATCTCAATGCAGAAGTTGAGTACCTTCTCCATTCTGCTGACAGTACATTGCCGGCACAGTATTCAGTTGCGACTGAGAACAACAACGATACTAGCGCAATGACGATGATTCGGTATAATTGGGATTGGATACACCATTCGCTCGTGACTCCCACAGCGCAACAACGTCTTCTAGCCTTAGCGAATAGCAAACAACCCCATAGCAACCTCTACCTTCGTTTTGAACGGAATGTACGGTCTGATTCACTTTTTCCCGCGGCTATTCCTCGGTTCGTTAATGAATCGTTAGAACCTACCGACAGTATGCCGGACAAGTACCGGCGCATTCTCAGTTTAGCGCGCCTGTGGAACTTTATTCAGTATTTCTATCCGTACAAAGATTTGCTGGATAAGCACTGGGATAGCGTGCTCGTGGAATTCATGCCAATCTTTATTGCTACAACAACCGAGCGAGAATACACGGCAAGTATTCTGCGCTTGCGTACACGCATACATGATACCCATACGTTTGTGCACTCGCGCGGCGCGGATTCGTTTTTCGGGACGTATTTGTTGCCGATGCCGCTTGTATTTGTTGAGGGAAACGTTCTTGTAGAGGAATCAAATCCAAACGTAGGGATGCAACGAGGAGATATCTTACTATCAATCAACGGCGAGCGAGTAGATTCACTTATGCAATACCTGCGTCAATACGCAAACGCTTCTAATGAGGCAATACGAAATACGATTGTAGCAGGCAATTTTCTTCGGTATCGAACTACTTCTTCCGCAACACTAGAGTTACGTAGTGATGCAGGCACAAAGCGCGTTCGAGTACAATGCATTCCGATGAGCACATATAAGCCTCAAACGCTTCCGGTTAAACCAATGATGCGGGTAATAGACAGTACGCATAAACTGTTGTATGTCGATTTTACGCAAATTACGCAAGCGCAGATTTCAGCAGCAATGGACACAATACGGCAAATGCATGGTGTGGTGTTTGATTTGCGCGGCTATCCGAAAGATGCTTTGTATGGAATGATGAATCAGCTAGCCAATCCAACTCCATTCGCACTTATTCGTAAATTTGACTATCAGTTACCTGGACATTTGGTGGAATACACCAACAGTTGCGGCTCGAAGAGAACATACATGGGCAAGATTGTCGTGTTAGTCAATGAGAAAGCTATAAGCCATGCAGAATTTACAGCAATGGCGTTGCAGACTATTCCGGGTATGAAAACTGTAGGTAGTCAGACAGCAGGTGCTGACGGAAATGTCATGGTAATGCGCTTGCCCGGCAGCATAGCCATAGCGCTCAGTAGTGTGGGTATCTATTATCCCGACAAAACACCAACTCAGCGCAAAGGAGTGCGTATTGATGTCGAAGTCAAGCCCACCATCGCCGGCATCCGCGCCGGACGCGACGAAGTGCTGGAGAAGGGAGTGGAAGTCCTTCAAGCACTTATCAAACAAAACAACACTCCCGCAAAACTTTCTCCGTGCAAATAGATACAAAAAAAAGCCCATTTCAACGCAAAGTGTTCTTTTCTCAAAATTATTATGTATCACAAACTATTTTTACATCGCACTATTTGCATTTACTACTTGATTTTGTTTGCCTTTGTGCTTCCTCATAATGTTTTATCAAAATCCTTCGATAATAATAATTCGCAAAAGAAACAGAAGTACTTGGCAGAAGTCTGCAAAATATGGGGAGTAGCAAAATATACACACCCATCATTTATCTACAAATACACCTACGCGCAGTGGGACTCTGTGCTTATTTCGGTCATATCAAAAATCAATGTAGCCGAAACACAACAAGAATACAAGAACGCTTTATCATTTCTCGTTAGTGCATTAGAAGATAAATATTCATATCTCTCTGATAAAAAGAGTGTAATATCCGGGAAACTCGGTAACAACGAATCCGATATTTCAATAACAAAGGGTCATACGGCGATCATTCATATTTCTGATTATTCCATCTTTACAAATGATTCACTTTTTCAATCATTTGCATCAAAAGTAGCGTACACCTGTAGAAGTGCAAAAAATATTGTTATAGATATTCGTGCGTCTTTTCCATTCGCAGATGTACACAATGCAGCGCTTCAGGCAATGAGTGCAAAAATTCCTATACTGTTTGCAACTATTGTCGGAGATGATATCGTTTTGCCCCCAGAGATCTATCGGATACACAGAGGATATGAAAGTCAGCCTGCAAAATTAGGTATCTCTTCAGTTTTTTTTTCGACAAGTGTTTTCTATCCTCGTAAGCATATTCCACCGCTAGTAAAAAGGCTCAAAAATATTCCGATCACTATCCTTATCAATGACTATTGCCCTCCCATTGAACATCTGCTTCACACATTACAACGAGACTTTCATTGTGTCGTATTGCATGAGACATCCCGTACATCAAATGTCTCTCCATTTGGTAATGCTGGCAGACAACTATATTTTTCATGTTTTGATAGCACACGCATTTCGCTCCGAACATCGGAATTTATAGACAGTCGTTCAAATAGGAGTGTGCTTCGATTTATCCCTGATTCTACTATTATTGAGATGGCAAGAGCAAGTCTCCCCGATGATATTCTTATCAAGACGGCATTAACAATAATGGATAGCAAAAAGTTCAAACACTTCTTGATGCAAAGAAAAAGCATTGTGCAACCCTTACAATTTCAGAAACCTCAAGAAGAACCTTATATTGCAATGAATTATCCATCTGAGGACTATCGTCTTTTAGCATTATTTCGGTTGTGGAACGTTATTCAATATTTTTATCCTTATAAACACCTTATGGATAAAAACTGGAATGATGTTCTCGTTGAAATGATTCCTCGTTTTCAGGAGTGTCGTAATGCCGAAGAATATCAAATGCTAATAAGAAAACTTGCAGTGTATTTACAAGATAGTCATGCACAGGTCAGTCAGAGCCTTAGATTCTATATGCCCGTCATTACAAAAATCGTTGAAGGTCAATGTGTTGTTACAGGATTGATGCATGATTCCGTTCAAAGTTTGCACAAAGGCGATATTATCACGAGCATCAACGGAAAATCTATTGAGGAAATGAAGAATCAGTTACGATTCCAGATTTCGGCATCTACCTCGCAAGCATTCAATAATTATTTCTGCACGGAAATAATTGCAGGAAAACCAAATACGGTCGGACAACTTGGCATCAAAACAAATCAAGGAGTATCAAAAACGATTGATATACCTTATACAGAACATCCAAATAAGCTGTCGATGGTTTTAAAACCGAAGCAGATACAAGCAGGTGAGTACTCTCTGATTGCCGAAAATATTGGATATATTGATGCAACACGAATAACGAACGATCAAATAGGGTATATGTTTGAAACTTTTAGGAATGTTGAGGGGCTAGTTATTGATTTACGGGGCTACCCCAATGGAATATTTAACAATCTTGCCTCATATTTGATTGATAGTAGCCGTGCCGTAGCACAAGGGCGTATTCCGTCCTTGAGCAGTATGAATTTTTCTTTTGATACTATCAGTCATGATTCAGTATCTGTTATTAGGTTAATACCCCGAAGTCACTTTGGTAATTCAGCACCGACTCCTAGCATAAAAAAAATCGTTGTGCTGATTGATGAACGTACGCTCAGTCAAGGTGAGCACACCTGTCTATTTTTAGAGCATACAGGTGCTGTTTTCGTTGGTGAACCAACAAATGGTACTAACGGCAATATTACCTCCACAGTTCTGCCGGGAGACATTCGTTTTTGGTTTACTGGTTTAGAAATCCGCCACGCCGACGGGCGACAACTGCAACGCATCGGCATACTGCCCAACGTAGAAACACGTCCCACCATCGCGGGCATCCGCGCCGGACGCGACGAGGTACTGGAAAAGGGAGTGGAAGTATTGCGAGCAATGATAAACACAAAAAAGTGATACAACCAAGAAAATGTGGATACCGACGCAGCAAAACGCGTCACGCGCGACGACTACAAACCGCAATACATCAGCTTCCGCAATCCCTGAGCTGCCCCCCATTTTTTGGACAGGTAGTGTAGATAAGTTTTCTGCACTAT
>JACVZY010000020.1 GCA_014654705.1 Ignavibacteria bacterium | reverse complement strand
GCAGACTGGCTGCCGCTTTGATTGCTCTGATTTTTAACTTTTAATTGGCATTATTTATCAAGGAACCACCATGAAATCACACAATATCATTCTCCTGACTGATAGCTATAAAATCAGTCATTACAAACAATATCCGCCAAATACAAGCACAATTTACTCGTATTTTGAGTCACGTGGCGGACGCTTTGAGAACGTTGTCTTTTTTGGCTTGCAATACTATTTGAAAGAATATTTATCGGGACAGGTGGTAACGCAAGAAGGTATAAACGATGCAGCATTGTTGTATGAAAAACACTTTGGTAATGCCGACCTCTTTAACCGCACCGGATGGGAATATATTCTTCAGCATCATGGCGGACGGTTGCCAGTGCGCATCAAAGCTGTGCCTGAAGGCAGCGCAATACCTGTACATAACGTGATGATGACGATTGAAAACACTGATCCCGAATGTTACTGGCTCACGAACTTCCTCGAAACCTTACTTGTACAAGTCTGGTATGGCTGCACGGTAGCAACGCTTTCGCGTGAAATCAAGCGCGTCATTACGCAGTATCTAGAAGAAACCGGCGATCCGGCGCTTATTAACTTCAAACTCCATGATTTCGGCTTTCGCGGCGTGTCGTCGGTGGAGTCGGCGGGGCTGGGCGGTGCGGCGCATCTGGTCAATTTTATGGGCACCGACACGATAGCGGCGCTCACGTTTACCCAAAGCTACTACAACACGCAGAATTGCTACGGCTTCTCAATTCCTGCCGCCGAACACAGCACCATTACGTCATGGGGGCGGGAGAACGAGGCGAAAGCGTACGCAAATATGCTCACGCAGTACCCCGAAGGTCTGGTGGCGTGCGTGAGCGATTCGTATGATATTTATGCTGCCTGCGACCGCATTTGGGGGCAGGAACTCCACGACGCAGTTTTGGCGCGAAAAGGTACGCTTGTGGTGCGCCCGGATTCCGGGAAGCCGTCGGAAGTTGTTTTGAAAGTAATGGAAATTCTTGGAGAACGATTCGGGACAAGCACGAACGACAAAGGCTTCAAAGTATTGCACCCCAACGTGCGCGTGATTCAGGGCGACGGTGTGGATTATGATTCGATAGGCGAGATTTTAAGCGTTCTGAAGCAGAACGGCTGGTCGGCAGACAATATCGCTTTCGGTATGGGTGGTGCGCTCTTGCAAAAACTTGACCGCGACACACAGAAATTTGCATTCAAATGCAGTGCAGCTGTGGTCGGCGGCAAAGAGCGCGATGTCTTCAAGCAACCCATCACCGATAGCGGCAAGAACTCGAAGCGTGGGCGCTTGAAACTCGTGCGGACACCCGAAGGTGGCTTCGTAACCTTGCCCGAGGACACTGTGGGCTTGGATATTTTGCAGACGGTCTTTGAAAACGGTGTTGTGAAGCAGGAATACACCTTTGACGACGTGAAGCACCATGCGCTACTGTGAGGGCGCCAGCACTCAAAAATCAGCACTTAAAACGTTCTTGAATTACCCGCGATACTTTGCCCTCAGAGAACCAACGCCAATCGTGAAGGTGAGCGGGCTATGCACGCCGTGAAGCAGCTTCTGCCGCCCAATGCAACCTATCATGGCGGCGTTATCGGTGCAGTACGCCATAGCAGGGATGAATATTTGCCGTCCCTGCTTTTTTGCTTCGTCGCGCAAGAGCGCACGAAGGCGTGAATTTGCCGCTACGCCACCTGCGACGACAATATCGTTTGCGCCGAAGTGCGATGCGGCACGGAGTGTTTTCTGCACAAGCACATCCGCGATTGCTTCTTGCGCGGAAGCACAAATATTGCGAAGTTCCTCTTCATTGGGCGTGTGCTGAAGCGTTTTCTGTACATACGTCCGCACGGCAGTTTTTAAGCCACTAAAGCTGAAGTCGAAATTGTCTTCGCGGAGCATACTGCGCGGAAAGGCTATTGCGCGGGCATTGCCCTCTTTTGCCAGACGGTCAATGTGGATGCCGCCCGGATAGCCGAGTCCAAGCAGTTTCGCAATTTTGTCGAATGCCTCGCCTGCCGCATCATCTCTTGTTGAACCGATGACGGTGTAATGCTCAAACGATTCCACATGAAAAAGCGAGGTATGACCACCGCTCACAATCAGCGCCAGAAATGGAAACCGAATATTTTCATTTTCAATGAAAGCCGAGTAAATGTGTCCTTCGATGTGATTCACCGCCACAATGGGCAGGTTGTATTTGAGCGCCAGCCCTTTTGCAAAATTTGTACCCACCACCAGCGACCCCGCCAAGCCCGGACGTTGCGTCACAGCAATGGCATCTACGTCCACCATGCTCACGTCGGCTTCGCGAAGCGATTCAGCGATTATCGTCGAAATACCTTGTACGTGCGCCCGTGAAGCCAGTTCCGGCACAATACCGCCAAATTTAGTGTGAAAAAGTTGCGAGGAGATGATATTGCTCCGCAGTTCTGAGCCTTGATAAATTGCCGCCGAAGTCTCATCACAGGAGCTTTCGATAGCAAGAAGCGTACTGCTTGTGGTAAAGATTTGTGTCATTGAGTGTGATGTTGGAACTTGGATTCACGAGGATAAATATGTTGCCAACAGGTAATTAAGCCGCATAACAGCTGTAATCCATCTGGCGGAGCGCCCGCACAACCGCACGGGTAGTAAATGCTGCAAAGATGAGCGCTCCGAACGTCATCCCGACCACACTATACCAATAGCCAAACGATCGTGTCAGCCAAAAGCCCAGTACTGCATTTGCTGCTATTGCCCAGAGAAATGACCGTACGGCATCGAAGGGGCGAGAGAGCGTGTAGAGAATGATGTTGTTCATCAGCCCCCACACCATGAGGCTGTATCCGATAAGTCCACAGACAATGACCTGACGCGCCAGCGTTGGCGTGGCGTTCAGGACTCGCTGAAACATAGCATCGGTGGCGGCGGTGCGCGTAAGGATATACACTGCATAAACGCTGCATCCGACGAGAATTGACATTCCGACCACCATGAGCCAGTATTGCATATAGCGGTCAATATAACTGTTATTGTGCTCGGTGCGGCTGCGAATGGTGAAGCGTTCCTGTGTGCGCTGAATCCTTACCGCAAAATCATCGCCGATATATTCCAAGAGCGGCAGCATGAAGGAAAATGCACCAAACGCCCACAAAAGAAGCATCTCGTACCCAGCATGAATCCAGAGTTTTAGGGAAATGCCATCGGGGGTGAGCGACCAGCTCACGAGCCTATCGGTAAGCAAGTATGCAAAATATAATGTTCCTGCCAGAAAATACGGCGCAACCGACGGCAACAATGCCGACAAGCGTGGCAGCTGCACATCGCGTTGTTGCTTACTCATTGAGGCGGTGAGTTTTTTGAGGATATAATGAATCCAAGTAAAGCCCACCGCCGTCGTTACAAGGAAGCCTGTCCAGTGCGCCACGTATATGCTGAGGGGTGTGAACTCCATCACAAGAATCATTGCGCACACGCCCGCCAGCGTGGAAAAGAGCAAGCCCGCGTGTTTATTGAACGTATAAAACAACGTGAGCGAAAGCGACATGACACCGCAGCAGACGTAGTACGCCAGCCCAATCATCAAAAAATCTTCGGGAAAAAGAGGAATAAACCAGTTAATCCCATCAAGCAAGAACGCCGACACAACCATTGCAGCTACCCCAAGCGTCCAAATGCGATAGTATGCTTGGCGCGTGAGCGCATAGCTGCCCTGCCCGTTATAGAACGAAGCCATTCTCCCCAGAGCCTGTACAAAACCACCACTCACCAGAAAACTGAGCATCATGCCCACCCCGGCAACGGTCACTTGCTTGCCGTCAAACTTTGCATAAATACCAAAAGCATAACCAAAAAGCAGCAAGGAAGCGATTTGCAGCGCCCACGGTGCGTTAGAAAATAAGCCTCGCGCGTAGAACAGTACAAACTTTTGCCACGCGGGAACAGCCTTCTTTTTCGAGTGTTCCGGAATATGCGGATAGCGTTTTGCCCGCATCTGAAATTCTGCAAATAGATCATCTGCCAAGTCAAAGACATTTTCTACGCCAAAGCGCTCGCGGGCATCAACATCGCGCAGTCCGTAGGTTTCCAAGACAGCTACAATGGCATAGGTATCAATCGGATAGCCGATAATGCCTTGCACGAATGCCAGAAGCTGAGGTTTTGTAGCGTGAACGAGGTTTTGGTCTTTGGTTGCGGTCATTGGGTATTCTTTTGGATGATACAGCACCTAGAGCAATATAAAAGCAATCTGAGCAGAGGTCATCGAAGTGGACAGTCCGATAAAAGCATTCAAGCTGAAGAAAAACATTTTATCGGCATTTGTACCATGTTTACCGAATCTATTTCAGCTTTTCGATACAGAGCATATTCGTTTTGGAACGGGCTTTGAGCGGGCGACCAATGGAGATAACAACCGTCGCGCCCGGCTTGAGATAGTTTCGACTCACGAGCGCTTCTTTGACGGATTCAATCGCCTCGTCGGTAGATTCGGTCTCGCCGACCTGCACCGCCTGAACGCCCCAAAGCAGGCTCACACGCCGCGATACCGACGCGCTGGGAGTGAAAGCAAAAATAGGTAGCACAAACTTACGCGATGCCATGTAGCGAGCAATTTTGCCCGTAGTGGTTACAGCAGCAATAGCATCAATTTTCATTTCTCGAATAACAGTGCCAACTGCGCCGGATATGGCATCAGCAAGGGCATCAGGAAGATTGATGTCGAGAGCAGCTTCTGCGCGTTTTTTGGAAATTTCCTGTGTACGGAAAAGTTCAGCTTCTGCTTCTTCGCATATCGTCCGCATATACGACACTGTTTCTACCGGATACGCACCCACACTGGTTTCCGCACTAAGCATAACTGCATCGGTTCCGTCAAAAACGGCATTCGATACGTCGCTAGCTTCAGCGCGGGTGGGACGCGGATTTTGAATCATGGACTCCAGCATCTGCGTTGCTGTGATGACGGGTTTTGCTTGGTCATTGCAGAGCGTAATGATGCGCTTTTGCTCAATCGGTACGCGGGCTGCCGGGATTTCCACGCCCATATCGCCTCGCGCAACCATGATGCCATCGGAAACATCAATAATGCTTTTGATGTTCTCCAACGCTTGTGGTTTCTCAATTTTGGCGATAATCCACTGTGTACCGCCATGTTTTTTGATGTAGTCCTTAGAATTTTGTACATCTTCCGCTGTGCGGACAAAGGAAAGTGCTATGTAATCTACATTGTTCTGAATCGCAAAAATGATGTCTTTTTTATCCTTTTCGGTCATCGCAGGCTGGCTCACATGTACGTCTGGCATATTGATGCCTTTGCGGGATTTCAGCAAGCCGCCGTTTTCGACGATTGCCCGGACGACTTTATCCTTGCTATCGCGGACTTTAATTTTCAGCAAACCATCATCAAAGAGAACAATACTGCCGGGCTTGACATCTTCTGCAAACGTGGGATAGCGCACGGGAATAATATCATCGGGCTTGCCGCGTTTTATCCAGACGGCTTCGTCGGCAAGAAAAATATCGGTTCCGTTCACAATGCTGATAGCGCCGCTTGTCAGGTCGCCCACGCGCAGTTTCGGACCCTGCACATCGGCAAGAATGGGGATATGAACGCCAAGTTCTTTTTCGACCGCGCGAATAATCTCCATCGCTTGCAAATGAACTTCATGTGAGCCGTGCGACATATTGAGTCGGAAAGCTGTTGCGCCGACTTCGAGCAGTTGTTTTACTTTTTCTTTCGAGGCAATCGCCGGACCAAAGGTGCATAGAATCTTGGTGCGATGAATTTTATTACCCACTTTCAGTTGAGTCTTTTTGCCCATGTACGCTTCTACAAGCGGAGATGTTGTCTGTGACGGATAAATACTCGTAGCCGAGGAGCTTTGTGCGGTGGCTTTCTTAGCAGGAACTGCTTTTGTTGCTTTCGCAGATGCTGCTTTCGCCGGAGCTATTTTTTTAGAGGGCGCTACTTTTTTGACGGCAAGCGTTTTCGCCGATGCTTTTACCGATGCTTTCACTGAAGCAGACGCGGGTGCCTTCGATTGCGCTTTGGGCGCGGCTTGGGAAGGAGTTTTTTGTGATGCGCTCTTCGTAGAGGCGCTCTTCGATTTCGATGCGGACGCTTTTGCCATTGGAATCTCCGAAGGAATAGTCTAACAAATTGAACACAAAATGAATTGTTGGTGTCATTGGTCGTAATTTACAGAAAAAATGTTTGAAAATTCGCCAGAACATTCACCCGAACATTTTCAGCACGGCATTACCGCAATAAGAAGCCCCTTCATTACGAAATGATGAAGGGGCTTTTCTGTTTTCGCTGCTAAGCGGACAAGCGCTTGCGGTTCCTTTTTTATCCGTCAATAATGACAATCAAGTACCGCGAGGTTTGCCAGAATTTTTTTGGGTCGGTAATCGTAAGTTTCTTTTTGTCTTCCGATACCTTCACGTATTGAAGATTATGTGAGGAAACAATTTCATTGAGGGTACCCGGCAAGCCAATTTCGGTTTGGCGCGTGATGTTGATAGCCGTGAAAGCGCTCATGTTCAGATTACTGTTCGGGACACGTTGCCCGCCGATAAAGCCGAGCACAGCACCTTTGCGGTCGACGATTTTATTTGCTTCCAGAAAACTTTGCGTCCCGACGACGTAGTAACAGGTGTTCGTTTCTTCGGTCATCGTCGAGACTTGTTCATTCAGCACAGCTTTTTCCTCTGTAAGTGAGGCTACTTTACCGCTTAGTTCAGCCACCTTCACATTCAAGCCACCAATTTCCTCTTTTTGTGTTTGAATAATCACGTTCAAGTCGGCTATAACCTGCTCGTAGCTGGCAATTTGATTTGCAAATTTAGTATTGCTTTTCTTGAGTTCTTGGATACGTGATTGGTTCTCCTTCAAACGCTTCTCATTGTCCGACATCTTTTTGGAAAGAAGCTGGATTTTTTTAGTGATTTCCTGACGATAATCGGGCGATTTTTGTTCTACGCCGCGTGTGTTCAGTTCGCCGGAGAGCGAGGAAATTTCAGTATAGACCTCGCTGATGAATTTAGTCGTCTCGACCACTTCATTAAAAAGGCTGTCTTTTTCGCTTGCGGTAATGGTCAGACGGCGTACTTCTTCGGCAAGCTCTTCGCGTGATTTGCTTGATAGCTGCGGGTCGTCTATCGGGTCGTCGTCGCGCTTCCCTTTGGTGCAGTCTGCAAGACCGATGGCAAGCGTTATCACGAGCGCTCCCGCCAAGAGCCGTAACATGGGAAAAGTGTTTCTCATCATGGGGTTGTCTGAAGAAAATGTTCGAGAAATGTGAAGTTATTTATTGTTGTTCTATTCTATGCGGTCGTGCTTTTATGCTACGCTTGTTTCAAGCGGATTATTGCGCTGCGCCATCGTCATTGGCATTTGAGGGGTAAGCCGTCGCATCAGTAGATATGCACCCACCAAGAGTATCGCGCCTAGGAACGCAAGCAGCAAAGCGCGTCCCAGAGATATTCCGTAAGGAGACATCTCTACGCCCTGACTTGGCGCGTACAGAGCAACAATAGCAATAGCGTTATTCAAAAAATGAGCGACAATCGGAAGTGCTAGACTTTGGGTGTAATATGCCAAAAATCCCAGATATGCGCCAATCAAAATAAGAGGCAGGACAGAAAGCGGATTGAAATGCAAAATGCCGAAAATTATTGCTGTTACAACAATGGCGCGGCGAATAGGATAGACTTCTTCGAGTGAGCGCTGGAGCAGACCACGAAACAAAATTTCTTCTGCAAACGCCGGCACAACCGCACCGATGAGCAGTGCCCGCACAGCTTCCCACGGAGTCGTGCCGGCAAATGACGTGCGATAGAACTGCTCGACCATATCCGACCATGCCCGTAGTTGCTGATAAACAGGCATCATAAACGATGGCACCAGACGTTCTTGCAGCGCAATAAATCCAGCATCGAAAATTTGTATACCGAAAATTCCCAACAATCCAAATGCCCACTGTAACGCCGTTACTTCACCGCCGGAACGCGTAAGTCCTTGCATCTTGAGCGGCGAATACCGCATGACAATGATTGACGGTGTGAGCATGAAGAGTAGTTGACCAAGACCTTGAAGGACAATTTCAAACGCGCCAGAGTGATTTCGCGCCGCAGAGTGCAGCGCCCCGCCCGCAAACTGGTACATCAAGAAAATACTGACCACTGCCGCAAAACCATATTTTGCATGAGCAAATGGTTCTTCCTTCGCTGCGGGAATTTCCGGCACATCAACGAAAACACCATTTTTCTCGGATATTTCCTCATGGGCTTGCTCTGGCACGGCAGAAGGCGTAGCTGAAGGAGTATTAGAAAAGATGTTACTCTCTTGAGAAGCCTCAGAATCTCCGGTTGGCGTTGGCTGCGTCATGGATGACGCGTCCACGCTCGGTGTTGTGCTTGGAAGTGGTGTATCAAGAGCACCATCACCCGAGGGAACGTATGAATTATTGTTCTGAGAACGCTCGTCTGCACGTTCCTCGTCAAGGGGAAAAGCGTTATGTGGTGGTTCATTCATGAGCAAGAATCAAAGACAGGCAGTCAAGAGAAGATAATTTGAGGACTGTAACAATTTACCAATTTACGCAGCAATACAACCGACTGCAAGGAGTTTTTCAACCTTTTTTTCATTGCCTCAGGGCTTTGCTGTAGAGACGGCGAAGTGGATAATACGAAAGAATCAAAAAACTATCCAATTCTTTTTTTGTGGTTTGAGGTAATTTCTGCCTTCTAATCCGCATACAGGCTTGTTGCAGTACAGTACCTATCCGTTATGTTTTTGGCAAAAATTTGGTAAGATTTTTGTATATTGGAATAGTGTGCTATTGTGATAATCCCTTGGAAGCACCCCTTTTACGCACCGTTTCTACCTGTTCATGAACGCTGTCGGTGAAATATTCCGTTCTGCGCGTCAGCAGCGCAATCTCAGTATTGATGAGGTCTCCAAACTCACCAAGATAGGTGTTCGCGTGATTGAATCTATCGAACATGGTAATTTTCAAGCGCTACCGCCTACCTATATGCGCTCGTTTGTGCGCACGTACTCCCAATTTTTGAATATCCCCGAACCCGAGATTAATCTTGGTGACAAGCCCGAAGCACAGCGTTTTCAGGCACAGCCGACCGAGCAAGTCTCGCCGCTTTCAATGCCCGAAAATGTCTTTACTCCCGGATATTTCTCCGACCAAAAACGCCGCAATCAACGTATTCTGGCGGGCATTTATGCTGCGGTGGGATGTTTGCTCGCAGTAGTCGGCTACTTGATCTGGATAGCGCCGCCCGTAGCGAGGAAAGCCGATGACACCATGCTCACGCGCCCGCTTCGCATTATTGCTGAAGCCGTGAAGCCTTCTTCTATGCGCGATACTGCCGCCGTGTCGTTTGCGCAAAGCTCCGACAGTATGATTCTGGAAGCACGCGCTATTGAAAACGCATGGCTGAGTATCGTTATGGATAAAAAGCGGAACGAGCAATTTACCATGGAAGCCGGAAAAATCTATCGCTGGGCTGCCGCAAGGAGTTTTTCCTTTTCGCTTGGCAATGCCGGCGGAGTTTCCTTTACGCTGAACGGAAGGACACTTGAGCAATTCGGCGAAAAAGGTGTTGTGGTGCGAGATGTGCGTATTCTGCGCGATGCTGTACGTGGCACAGTCATCAGCTCTTCCAGTAACCCCGCATTAGCACGAATCCTCGAGGCTGCGCCACCAAGCAGTCAGCCTGCGGCAAATACGACTGCGCCTACAAACAATCAAACCGCTTCTGTCCCCGCAAATACAACTTCCTCGCCAACGGCTTCTGCTCCGCCGACGGCTTCTTCACAAAGCGCAAACGCACAAGCGAATACAGCAGCAGTGACTTCTACGGCGCTCACAAAAAATGACACCACAAAGCCGCGCCCGCGCTTTGTGAGTCGCCCCAAGCCCCAACAAAAGACACTTATTGACCCTGTTATCCCGACACTTGCCCCTCCGAAACTCCCAACAACAGTGTTTAAGCCGGTGGACGGAAAGACCGGACGAAACAACTAAGAACTTCCCCGCTTTTTGCTTAAACTACTTTTTGCTTAAACTACTTTTTTGCTCGACTATATGCAAACCCCTTACTGGTTGCGCCTGAACACGACCCACATTTTGATTGCTACAATTGTCATTGCCGGTATTCATGCTCTCATCGGCTGGCAGTATGCACTCGTGGTGCCGCTTGTGTACGCATATTTCCTGCCTTCGCGGGCATATCTTGAATGTACGCTGCAAATGATATTAGCATGGGGAATTCTTGTGGTAACAAGCTATACTCTTGCCCCGGCAGAAACCGCACGGATGCTCGAAGCAGTTGTAAACATCATTGCGCGGAATGCCGCACACGGCATGGGATGGGTAATGATGGTGGTGTCGCTTCTTTTCGCTGCCTTGTTGGGGTTACTCTCCGGTATGGTCGGAAGTTCCGCACGTCTCTTCCTTACTCGCTCGCACTAAATTTTTTCTTTCCTGCCACTCTCTTAAGGACTGATTCCCCATGACCAACGAGCAGATATTCTCGCTTGCCAGCACCATTGCTCTTGTGGGCTGGGTGATTATTGTCATTGCGCCGCGCTGGCAGCACGCACGGGCACTTGCCTTTAGTGGGGTAGTGCTGCTTTTGAGCACACTATATGCGTACTTGATTATTCGCTACATGGGTAGCGCAGTTCAGAACGGGGGCGGCTTCGGGAGCCTACGCGAAATAGCACTTCTCTTCCAAATGCCCGAAGCTCTTTTAGCGGGCTGGGTGCATTACCTTGCGTTTGATTTGATGACAGGCTTGTGGATAAGCACCGATGCTGAAAAGCGCGGTATTAATCGCTGGTTCACACTACCCTTCTTGTTTTTGACCTTTATGCTGGGTCCCATAGGCTTGCTTACATACAGTATCACGCGCAGCATAGTAACAAAGAGCTTCCCCATCGATCCTTTTGACACCAAGTAATCTCTCACATACTTAATCAGATTTTGCATTTATGCTTCAAGAAATTACGCACCTCCGCACGGTTATCGAAGAAGACCTTCAACGTCTCGGCACGGCGCCGAGCAAAGACCAAATAGAACATTTTCGTCTGAAACATCTTGTTCGCAAAGGAACATTGGCAGAACTGACAGAGCGCCTGCGCGATGTTCCCAAAGAAGACAAGCCGGCGGTCGGCAAAGAACTCAATGTTCTCAAAACGCTTGCCGAATCAGAATTCAAGCGACTTTCTGAAGAAACAAGCGTACAAGCGGTGTCCGCGCCCACGCTTGACCTAACGCTACCCGGTCGACGCTTGCGCCATGCACCGAAGCACCCGATTAACCAAACGCTTGACGAAATGTTGGCGATTTTTAATCGGATGGGTTTTGCTGTTGCCGAAGGTCCCGAAGTGGAAGATGATTTGCATAATTTCGAGGCGCTTAATTTCCCGCCCGACCATCCGGCGCGGGATATGCAAGACACGTTCTTCATGGAAGCAACAAACAAAGACGGCTCCAAGCGCGATGATATCTTGCTTAGAACGCATACCTCGCCTGTGCAGGTACGCCTGATGCAATCGCAAAAGCCACCTATCCGCGCCGTTATGCCCGGACGAGTCTATCGCAATGAGGCAATTAGCGCCCGATCGCTGGCGGAATTTCACCAGCTGGAGGGCTTGTATATTGACAAAAATGTCAGTCTGGCAGAATTGAAAGGAACACTTGTTTCATTTGCCCAGCAGTTTTATGGTCCGATGCTTGGCGGAAAAGAGCTCCAATACCGCTTCCGTCCGTCATTTTTCCCCTTCACCGAGCCAAGCGCCGAGATGGACATTACCTGCTTTCTTTGTGGTGGCAAGGGTTGCCGTATTTGCAAATACTCCGGCTGGCTTGAAATCTTGGGCTGCGGCATGGTACATCCTAACGTTCTAAAAGCAGGCGGTATTGACCCCGAAGAATATTCCGGCTTTGCATGGGGCATGGGCATTGAGCGTGTAACGCTTCTTCGCATGGGAATTGATGATATTCGTCTTTTGTACGATAATGATGTTAGGATTTTGGAACAGTTTGCGTAAATTAGAGATAGTTGGCATATCAACAATCGGCTTAGAAAAGGGAATTTGCTCATGGACGAAATCTTGCAATTGAGAGAATACATCGAAGCCCAGCGCTATCAAGATGCATTCTTGTTGATTAGAGAAAATGGAAGAAATAGCAAAAGAGGACAAAATCAATAAACTCTACAGCTATTGTGTCATTTTGCTTATTCACCTTATCAAACAACATGCCGAACAGCATACGACATGCTCTTGGGATGCGTCCATTTACAATGCTCTGAAACATATTGCAAAAACGAACAAGCGTAAGAACTTCGGTGGCTATTATATCAGAGATCATGAATGGGAAGCAGAACTCCGCGACGCATTGACGAAGCGCTCCAAACGGCTGCTCTCGAAGCGTTTAACGGTTCCTATACACCCAAAGAACTTCTGACAGAGTTTGACCAAGAGTTGGTACTGCAAGAAGCAAAAAAAATGTATTTTGGAACGACAGGCTTCATTTAACCGAAACTAATCTCCCCTTACTTTCACCCACACAACTTATATAGTAGGATACACTATGGCAGAAGCAGTTATCGTGAGCGCAGCCCGCACAGCCGTCGGACGCGGCAAAAAAGGCTCCCTCGCAAATACTCGCCCCGATGACCTCGCGGCACTCGTTATCAAAGAATCCGTCAAACGCGCCAATATCGACCCGAAACTTGTTGAGGATGTCATTCTTGGTTGCGCAATGCCCGAAGGTGAGCAAGGCTTGAACTTTGCTCGTGTTGCTTCACTGTTAGCAGATTTGCCCGATAGTGTTTCGGCTATGACTGTCAATCGCTTCTGTGCAAGCGGCTTGCAGACGATTGCTCTGGGTGCACAGTCCATTATGAGCGGTATGACCGAGTGCGTTGTCGCCGGTGGTGCCGAATCGATGAGCATGGTTCCCATGTCCGGCAATAAGCCATCCATGAACATGAATGCTGTGGACAAGCGCCCGGGCGTGTATATGAACATGGGCTTGACCGCAGAGCGCGTTGCAGACCAGTGGAAAATTTCTCGCGCCGATCAAGACGCATTCGCAGCCGACAGCCATGCTAAAGCGGCAAAAGCAATTGCCGAAGGAAAATTCAAAGAAGAAGTTGTCCCTGTATCGGTTCGCATTGATAAACTCAACGGCAAGGGCTTAGTCAGTAGCACAATGGAATTTGCAACGGATGAACTTGTCCGCGCTGATACAACGGTAGAGAAACTTGCTACGCTCCCAGCGGCTTTCAAACTCAACGGTTCGGTAACAGCAGGCAATGCGTCGCCCTTCAGCGATGGTGCGGCTGCTGTGGTGATGATGAGTGCCGACAAAGCACGCGAAGTCGGCGCAAAGCCGCTTGCACGCTTTATTGCTTTTGCTACATCCGGCGTTGCACCCGAAATCATGGGCATCGGTCCTATCGAAGCAGTGCCGAAAGTGCTCAAAGTAGCGGGCTTGCGCCTTGAAGATATTGACCTTTTTGAGCTGAACGAAGCATTCGCCGCACAAGCGCTTGCGGTGGTGCGCGAACTCAAGATTCCGACCGAGAAATTGAACGTCAACGGTGGCGCTATCGCTCTCGGACACCCGCTCGGTTGCTCCGGTGCGAAGCTCAGCGTGCAGCTTATCCACGAGCTGAAACGCCGTGGCGGTCGCTATGGCATGGTAACAATGTGCATTGGTGGCGGGCAAGGCGCTGCCGGCATTTTTGAAATTCTGAACTAATTGATGACGAAGTGATACTGCGCCGGTATTCGCCACAATGACTACCGGCGCTTTGCGTTTGAAACGGTTTCTCCACTTTTTAACTTCCGCAGGTGCGCAAATGCAATCAACCTCCATCAAAACCCCGCTCAAATACACAATGTCTGTACTGCTGGTGCTTTTCGGCGTGTTTCTCATGCTTGGTGGTCTGATAAATATGTTTCCCGATGATGCCCCACCGAAAATTACCCCGTCGGATGTGTTTCTCTTCATTGCCTTTGGTCTTGCACCGTGCGTACTGGGCATTGCACTGTGGTTTCGCGCCACCAACGAGCGAAAAGAGCAGGCGCACGGGACACTTGAGAATGAAATTCTCCATCTTGCCAAAAGCCTCCATAATAAACTTACAGCAAGTGATGTCGCTATTAAACTCGTACTCACGCCCAAGCAAGCAGAGGACTGCTTGGAAGAATTGGTCGTAAAGGGCTGGGCGCGTTTGGAAATCAGTGATTCCGGCGTGGCGGTGTATCATTTTCATTCGCTTTTGTCGGGCGAGGAAAAGGCATCGGCGACGGAGGTGTAGAGCGCTGTCTCTCCTACGGTGCTGGGGATAAAAATTTTACTTGGCTATATTCTTTTTCCGTAATAAGTTCGCAAGCATTTCTTTTGTGTTCTTCAGAAGCAAGTAATTCGTGTGTGTTCCCTTTCACCCTTAACCGTAGTGTGTTATGCGTCAGCGATTTGTCACTATTCCGCAAATGTTTGTGCAGGTCACAAACCATTATAGCGCTCTGAATACCGCGCTTGATAGAGGCGATTCTTCTAAATTTGTCTATATGCGCAAAGTTGGAAAAGAGTATGTCGGCATGACGTACGACGAACTCCGCGAACTCACCGAAAACTTCGCCGCAGGACTGCGAACGCTCGGCGTGGGGCGTGGCGACAAAGTCGGTATTGTCTCAGAAAACCGCATAGAATGGGTTGTTTCGGACTTTGCTATTATCGGTATGGGTGGGATTGATGTACCGATTTTCCCAACGATGACCTCTGCTCAAGAATCCTATATCTTCAATCACTGCGAAGCAAAAATTATCATTGTCTCGAATAAGTTTCAACTCAATAAGCTGCTCAAAGTCCGCAATGAATTAACAAAACTGGAGCATATTATTGTCATGAACGACGACGTGGAGCTTGATGAGCCAAATGTTCTGAAGTTTGCCGATGTTGTGCGCAGTGGCGCAGCTTCTATGGCGCAAGCAGAGCGCCGTGCTTGGTTTGAAAGTGAATGTGCCGCTTCCACCCCCGACGACCTCGTTACGCTCATTTACACAAGTGGCACGACGGGTAACCCGAAAGGCGTGATGCTGACGAATACAAATCTTGTCAGTAACGTCGAAGGCTCATCGGACGCGATTGACATTGGCGACAAAGATTTATTACTCTCGTTTCTGCCTCTTTGCCACGCCTACGAGCGCACAACAGGCTATTACACGCTTTTTGCGTGCCACGCAACCGTCGCTTTCGCGGTTTCTATCGAGACTGTCGCTGAGAATATGAAAGAAGTCCGCCCAACCTACATGACCGCTGTGCCGCGCCTTTTCGAGCGGATTCATGGACGTATTGTAACGGCAATTGAAAAAGATACTCCCGCAAAGCAAAAAATCTTTCATTGGGCAATCGGTGTCGGCAAAAAATATGTTGGGCTGACTCTTGCAGGCAAAAAGCCATCACCCGTCCTGTCGGCGCAATATGCCGCAGCGAACCGTTTAGTCTTTGGCAAAATTCGTGAGCGCACTGGTGGACGGCTTCGCGCCTTTATCTCCGGTGGCGCTGCGCTGCCGAAAGACCTCGCTGAGTTTTTCTACGCAGCCGGTATTACGGTTCTGGAAGGATATGGTCTCACCGAATCGTCGCCTGTGCTCACCGTAACGCGAGCAGCTGCACCTGCGATTGGTACAGTCGGGAAACCGCTTTTCAACGTACAAATCAAAATTGCGGAAGACGGTGAAATTTTGGCAAAAGGACCCAATATCATGCGCGGTTATCTCCACGACGAGGAAGCCACAAAAGCCGTCATCAATGACGAAGGCTGGCTGCATACGGGAGACATTGGCGTTATCAATCCGGCAGGGAACCTCGTTATTACCGACCGCAAGAAAAATATCTTTGTCTCAAGTGGTGGAAAAAATATTGCACCGCAGCCGATTGAAAATACGCTCACGCAGAGTCGTTTTATTGACCAAATTGTTTTGCTGGGCGACAAACGCGAATACTGCACAGCGCTGATTGTGCCGGACTTTGAGTATGTGAAAGAGTATGCAACGATGAATGGTCTTTCCTACCCTGACACGTATTCGCTTTTGCAAAGTGATGCACTCTTGCAAGCTATTCAGCGCGATGTAGATGCACTGCAAGCTAATTTTGCAAAATTCGAGAAGGTGCGGAAGTTTACCCTTATGGAACGTGCATTTACGGTCGAAGACGGTGAAATTACACCCAAACTGAATGTTCGCCGCCACGTGGTAGAAAAGAAATTCTCGGACAAAATTGAAAAAATGTACGAGGAAGTATAAAGTTACGCTCCCACGACAATCAAAGAGCTAAAAAGCAAGAGGCTGTTTCATCGCGTGAATGGAACAGCCTCTTGTTTTCTTGTAACAAGTCAGATATTTGTCTAATACCAATTTGAGTTAATTTGTGTATGCTAAGGGGGTTAAGTTCTTTTTTCTGCTTGAACTTAGAATATCTTAATGCACTACTGATTAACGCAGCTTGGTATTACTTTGATTTGTGGCTTAACTTCCTGAAAAACCTGGGATATTGAAAATTCCCACTGCAAGGTCAGCCCAAATTAATAAGAACGCTAATAAAATTGCTCCGCAAATAAGAATTCTTTTTTGGGTACCCTGTACTTTCCGTAACACAAGTTCAAATAATAATCCGGTGCCAAATAACAGAAACCCAGCAATGACGAAGTCGCCTAACTGCCAATTAAAGCCTTGCCCGTCAACTCCCGTGCCAATCGTGAGTTGTAATGAAAGAGGTATAAGCAATAAAATTGTTGCCGTAAGTAAAATACCGAAAAGCCTTTTAGTCGGTTTGTTTGTTACTGTCTGAGTTGTTTTCATTTCAGATAAGGTCTTGGACAGAGAAAGATTGAACTGGTTGTATTCGTAAGTTTCTACTTACTTTGTCAGTGAAAAGCGAAAAGGAATGCGTATGGTCTGCCCAGCAAGCTCGCTTGAGAAGCGGTGTGCGTAGATTTTTTGCGATACTTCAGCCATAAGCCGCGTAAGTGAAGGAGACAGGTCAGATGCGTCAAAATTGACCATCGAAACTTCTCCGCTTTCCGTCACGTACACAATCATTTCAAACGTGCCTTCGATTTGTTGTTTCACCGCCCATTGCGGGTAACCAATCTCTTTGCGGAGGGTCAGAATCTCGGAAGCAGATGACGATGGAGTATTTGTTGGATTTGCTGCCAAAATCATTGGCATTACAGCAACAATTATTGCAAGAAGCAATGTGGAAACATATTGTTTTTTCATGGTTACACCTCAAAAAAGAAAAATATAATAAAAAAGTATTGTAAGAATATAGTATGTTTTTTCCTTTAATAGGTAAACGCAGGTTTATGACAAAAGTTTCATTGATAAGACAGATTTTTTTCAGAAAGAAAGTGTAATTTTGTAGAAATACCATTGAGCACTGATTTCATCACGTTTTAGCGTTTGCTTTTTCTTTACCATTCTTAATTGAAAGATTCCTCCCATGAATAAACCGACCAGCACCAATCCTAATGATTACGAAATTCTCATCCGCCGATGGGGTGAAACAGGTTATGCGTCGTACTGCCCGCAACTTGAAGAAATGATAAAAGGCACGGCGCACGTCGAAGTTGAAGAAGCCATGAAAAAGCGTGTACTGGAGTACATTGCCAGTCTTGGCTCGTAAATCTTGGTTGAAAGTCGCGTCTTAAACTTTTCCCTTCCCCACAAGCGACAAACGTAGTAGCGACAAATGTAGTATCACTGCTTGACTTTTTGCGGTTTAGTCATCACCATTTCTATTCACTTTTCTTGTTGCTGTGAAAAACTTTATTAGGAACACGCCTGCCCTCAGGACGCTTGCTTTGCCGGCGCCGCGCATATTTTTTGCGCTCTGTGCCGTGCTTACTGTGATGAATGTCTCGCCCGCTCCGGCGCAGTGGGCGCTTATGCGGTCTGACGCTGACGTGGCGGTACGCACCGGTGTTCGCCATATTTACAATTTAGAATTTGACAGCGCCAGTGCCGAGTTTCAAAAGGTGATTGTGGCGTATCCTCATCATCCGGTGGGGTATTTCTTGGATGCGATGGTGGACTGGTGGGAGATTTCGACCAATACCCGCGACAAGCGCATGGATGAGCGTTTCTTGCGAAAGATTGACCGCGTAACGTCTATCTGCGATAGTATTTTGGACAAGAACGAAAACGACATTATCGGGCTATTTTTCAAGGGTGGAATTATTGGCTTTCGCGGACGCTACTACGTCTTGCGCAATGAATGGGCAACCGCCGCTCTCGATGGTAAACGCGCCTTCGATCTTGTGCAGAAATGCCAAGAAGTGGCGCCCGGCAACCGTGATGTGATGCTGGGTACGGGTATTTATCATTACTTCATGGAGTCCATCCCGGAACGCTATCCCGCCGTCAAGCCCCTGCTGGCAATGCTTCCGCCCGGAGACAAGCGCACGGGAATAGCAGAACTCAAACTCGCCTCGCAAAGCGCCCGCTACGCAGCTACCGAAGCGAAAGTCGTTCTTTTACAACTTCAGTACGGCATGGAAAAAAATTATGTGGAAGCGCTTGCCATTGCACAGCAGCTTTGCGCGGATTATCCGAAAAACTCCATGTTCAAGGCATATCTGGGGCGTTCCTACGTGCAACTTGGCAATTACGACAAAATGGAAGAAACATGGCGCGAAATTTTGAATAATTGCATTGACCGCAAAACAGGCTACGACAATATCATTGCCCGCGAAGCCATGTACTACATTGGTCTGTCGCTCATGCAGCGCGGCAAGTACGACGAGGCGCTTACCTACTTCTACAAATGTGACGAATTTTCTCGCAAACTCGACGAGAAGCCATCCGGCTGGATGATAATGCTCAACTCACGCATCGGTAATATCTACGACATTCAGGGGAAACGAGAACTTGCGCTCACACAATACAAAAAAGTGTTAAGTTGGGAAGACTATTACGAATCACATAAATACGCAAAGCAGTTTTTGGAGCGCCCCTACGGGAAGTAGCGCATTGTTTACTTAATTTTTATAGCTTGCGGAGTGCGGAATTTTAATTCTGCCATCACACAACGCAATAAGCGAACATTTTTGCGCCGATAATGCGGAATTAAAATTCCGCACTCCAAATAATAAAGACTTCTTGAAAACGCAGTAGTGCTTACAAGGACAGCACGATAGCTACCCCTACAGCCGCTTTTGCTCTTATGTCCAATTTTGTGCGCTTACAACTTATACGCAATAATATCTCGCTCGCCACCTTTGCGCGGCACGGAGTACGATTGCAAGTCGCCTACGCTTTCGCGGACAAAATCGTAGGTATCGGCAGAGAAAAGGCAGGAATTAGGTGCTGTGGCGCGTTGGAGCTGCTTGGTGATATTCACGCCGTCGCCGAGCATCGAATAGACTAAGCGGTGTTCGGCGCTGCCAAAATTGCCCACCAGCACGCGGTCTGAGTGAATACCGATGCGCACTTCCAGTTCGTCTATGTCGCGGGAGTTGTAGTAGTCGAGAAACTCCAAGAGTGCCACTGCGGTATCAATCGCATTGACCGCATCACTGCTTGGATCGCCGGTGTCGAATCGCGCCAGGATTTCATCACCCATAATGCTGTCTATCACGCCATTGCGCTCGGTAATCATGCCCGTTACGGCTCGGAAATACTCGTTGAGCACTTCGATTGCCCGCTCCGTCCCCAGCCAGTCGAATTTTTTGCCAAAGTCACAGATATTGCAGGAAAATATCGTTACGGCGTGCTCTTCCATTGCGGCATGAGCGCTTCCTTCGCCTATTTTTTTCACAGAGTCGCTAGCGGTGTATTTTTCAAGAGTTTCTTCTTTCTTTCGGCGCTGTGTCTGCACAACAAGCGCTTTCACAACTTTTTCCAAATCTTCGGTTTTGAACGGTTTGGTCAGATATGCTGCCACGCCGAGTGAATGTGCCTTGCGTTTGTCGGTGTTGGTATCGCGCGAGGAAACCATCACGACAGGGATCTGCTGTGTAAACTCGCTTTCGCGCAAGCGGGCGCAAAAGTCCCACCCGTCCATCACGGGCATATCGTAATCGCTGGTGATGATGTCGGGGCGGTGCTGCACGGCGAGTTTCATACCCTCCTGCCCATCGGCAGCCGTCAGCACGGTAAAACCCATTTGTTTGAACATTTTGGAGATAACGTGGCGCACGGTGATGCTGTCGTCCACCACGAGTGCCGAGTATTTATGACCCTTGCGCGGCGGCTTGACGATATTGCTGATAAGATGGATATGTTTTTGGCGGTCGAAAGGGAAAAGAAACACGTCGTTGGAACCAGCTTCAAAGCACTCTTCGACGAGTTCTTCGTCGTTGGATTCCATCATAATCACCACAGGAATATGTCCCAAAAGGTGCGAACTTTTTACCAATTTGCTTAGAACAGCACCGTTGCGCTGCGGAAGAGCATATTCGCTCAAAATCAAGTCTGGGAATTTCTCGCCTGCTATCTTTGTGGCTTCTTCCGCCGAGTGTGCCCAGAGTACGTTGTAATCGTACATTGCGCCTGCCTCGCGGACGGTGTTTGGGAGCGCTTCGGTCTTGCTGACCACCAGAATATGCTTGGGCAGATTGAGAATCAGGCGCAAAATCTGTTCAAATTGCTCGTTCTTGAAAGGAATCGGCAGAAAGGCATCTGCACCGACTTTATAGGCAAATTCAGCTCCTTCAGGACGCGAAGCAAAAATCACGATGTAGGCACGGCTAAGCTGCTCGTCTGCTTTGATGCGGGCGATAATATTGTCGTCAAATTCCTCAATAATCGAAGCGTGCAGAAAGAGCAAATCCGGTAACGTAGCTTGGAGGTCAGCAAAAAGCGAGGTTTCTTTGCCCATCTGCGTAACGCTGATATCTTCGGCAGTACAGACATCCTGAACAAATTTTGACAAGAGCTTGCTTGTCGAGGCAACGAAGGCTTTGAGCGCCATAATGCGTGAATAATGTGAGGTAAAAAAAAGTGAAGGCAAAAAATAGCCAATTTTTGCGAACCGCAAAAACGTTTGTCATATTTTCTTGCAAAAGTCGGTCGAAAGGGCATTTTAGCATTGGTGAAAAAGAAAACAAAGTTGTAAATTTCGGTGCTCATCCGTTTCATTGCATTTCGTTGCATCAAAACACCGTTCTAACGATGTTCCCTTGTGATGCTTTCTTGTCAAGTGAATTGCGATTAAATTGCGGAGCATCGCCCCAAGCCTACAAACACAAGCAGCATAAAAAGCGTGAATCATCCCCTCTTTTCGTTCATTTCATCGTCCGCCCGAAGCCACAAGCGCCGTGCTTGGCGGCTTGTTGATATACACTCCCAGTCGCACCGTTGTCTTTGGTTTTTGGCTGTTTTGAGCCTTGTTGTTGGTACTTCAGCACTGTCATTGCAAAGGCTGCCAGCACAACCAATGAATCAGAAAACGCCCCAGAGTACCCCACTTCAGTTCTTGCCAAGTCTCTCACCGACAAAATCTCCTTCGCAGTACCTCTACGATTCATGGACAAGCGAAAGCGGCTCTCCGACACTGCCGCAGGACATAGCTCCCGTCGGTATTGCACAAACGACAGATGGTTACATCTGGATAGCGACTTCCACGGGGCTGCTGCGTTTTGACGGAGCGCGGTTTGTGGTGCTGGATACAAACAACACGCCCAGCTTGCGTGGAAACGACATGAAGACCCTCTATGCCGCACGAGATGGTGCATTGTGGATAGGCACGGGCGGAAACGGCTTATTCCGGCGCTGGCGGGGCAAATTTACGCAGCACATCAGCGACACAAGCGAGGCACACAATTTTATTCGGACGGTGTATCAAGATTCGCGGGGCGTGGTGTGGGCTGGAACACGGAATGGAGCAGTTTTACTGCACGAGTCCAGCAATGGTGCGGTCTCTGCGCCACAATTAGCACGAAGTATTCCGACCATAGAAATTTCTGCGATTGTGGAAGACCAAGCACATCGCATCTGGATTGGTACACAGCAAGACGGCTTGTACGTCATAGAAAATTCTCAAACGCGGCATATCACCGTACAAGATGGTTTGGCAGACGAAGTGATTACAGCGCTGGCGGCAGACAGCGCTGGTGGCGTGTGGATAGGCACGGCAAGCCGGGGCTTGCAACGCTGGTCGGGTGGTGGCTTCACACAGCATCTCAAAAATGCTAACGGACTGAGTAGTGAAGCGGTCTCTAGCCTGCTTGTGAATCGTGCCGGAGCGCTTTGGATAGGAACAAGCAATGGCTTGAACCGTTACTACAATGGAGTGATTACGAGCATCAATAGCGGCAATGCCGGGCTGTCGAGCAATACCATTCTTGCACTCACCGAAGATTACGAAGGCAGTGTTTGGATAGCCGCAGGCGGAAGTGGTATAGATCGCATCAAAGATCCTAAATTCACGGTCTTTGGTAAAAAAGAAGGTATTCCGTATGAAATTTTCTCGACAGTGCTCGAAGACCGTTCCGGGCGGGTGTGGATGGGGAGTTTTTACAATACCGGAATTACCATGATGCTTGGCAGCACAGTCCAGCACTTTGACTACGCCAATACCAAAGGCGGTATTCCGCAAGGCGCATTTATTCGCTCCGTCACAGAAGATAGCAAAGGTAGAATTTGGTTCGGCACGGCAGGCTTGGGGCTTATTCGCTACGAAAATGGCGTGTTTACGAGTTTCAGAGGCAATGAAAGTATTGCGCAAAACACTATTCGTGCGCTGTATGAAGACCACAAGGGACAGCTATGGGCGGGCAGTTTTGGAGGCGGTTTGCAGCGTTTTGAACAAAACGGCTCAAAGAATAGCGGTCATCTTGTGAGCGTTCTTTCCACAAAAAACGGTCTGACGAGCGATTATATTTTTGCCATTGCCCAAGACCGACGCAAACGATTGTGGTTGGCGACGCGCGACGGCGGCGTGAGTATTGTAGAGGAAAACGGCGCTATTGCAGCAATCCGCCAAAAACAAGGACTACCAAGTAACACTGCACTATATGTAGTCGCCGACGATACCGGTATGATGTGGATTGGTACGCAGTTCGGGATTGCGCTCTGGCGCGATGATGGCGATAGTGCCTCCGATAAGAGTACGACACAAAACGGCACTCTCAAAATTCTTTCCTCCATCAACGGTTTGCCCGAAGAAGCCACGCGCTGGATGATTCAGGACAAGCAAGGGAACTACTGGTTGAGCGGTCTCTCCGGTATTTATCGCATTACAAAGCAGCAAATCACATCCTTCCTTGATGGCGAGCGCTCGACAGTGGAGGTAACGTCATTCGGCAAAAGCGACGGTATGCGCAGCGCGGAGTGCAATGGCAATAATCAGCCCGCCGCCTGTCTTGACAATGAGGGCAACCTTTGGTTTCCCACAATGAAAGGGATTGTGCGCTTTAACCCTCAAACCCTTGTACGTAACACCACACCGCCGCCTGTTCTTATCGAAGAGGTCTTTGCAAATGAGAAATCGGTATCGCTTCCCAACGTTGTTCTTAGCGGTATCGAAAGTGATGTGGAAGACAATAATGTGCTAAAACTCCGCGCTGGCACTGAACGGATAACGATTCGGTACACAGCGCTGAGTCTTCTTTTTCCTGACAAGGTACATTTCCGCTACAAGCTCGAAGGCTTCGATGACGACTGGATAGAAGTGGGAAAGCGACGCGAGGCTTATTATACCAATCTTTCGCCGCATCTCTACACCTTCCGCGTTCAAGCCTGTAATAACGACGGCGTTTGGAACGATGTCGGCGTGGCGATGCGTTTTGAAGTTCTGCCGAAGTTTTATCAGACGTGGTGGTTTATTGCTTTGTGCATCCTCGCTATGCTGGCAATGATGTTGGGCTTTGTGCAGTGGCGCTTGCGGAGAGCGAAAATGCGAGAGCGGGAACTGGCAAAACTCGTGGATGACCGCACGGCTGAAATACAGCGTCAAGTGAAGATTTTGGACGAGCAGGCGCGAGAAATTGAGATGAACAACACGGTGTTGCACGAAAAGAACTTCCAAATTGAGGAAGAGAGCCGAAAGTCTGACCGTTTGCTGCTGAACATCCTGCCTCCGAAAATAGCAGAGCGCCTCAAGGCTGGAGAAAAGATTATTGCCGACAAGTTCGATAGCGTAACAGTGATGTTTGCTGACATTGTGGGTTTTACCAATATGTCTGCCCGTGTGCCACCGGAGCATCTGGTGGAAAACCTTAGTATGGTTTTCACGACGTTCGACCACCTTGCCGAAACACATCATCTGGAAAAAATCAAGACCATTGGCGATGCGTATATGCTTGTCGGCGGTCTGCCAGAGCCGATGGAAGACCATGCCGCGCAGGTGGCACGTATGGCGCTGGCTGGCATTCGAGAGCTGCAAGAACTCACGGCAGACCTGGACGAAAAAATCAACGTGCGTATCGGCATGCACACTGGTGCAGTCGTGGCGGGCGTTATCGGGATGCGAAAATTTGCCTACGACCTCTGGGGCGATACGGTCAATATCGCCAGCCGCATGGAATCAAGCGGAGAATCTGGGAGAGTACAGTGCTCGGAAGAAGTGTATAACCTGTTGAAAGATATGTTTGATTTCGAGGAGCGCGGCGCTATTGAGGTCAAAGGGAAGGGCATAATGAAGACGTATTTCATCATTGGGGAAAAGCAATAAGAGTTCTATGGCGCATAGAATCTTGCGTGCAAGTTTTTTATTCTCTTTTCCACAGTATTTTTGCGGATTGTGGAAAACTGTGGAAAACTTTTCCTCTCAAAAGTCCATTTTATGCGGCATCAAGCAAGTTGGTACTCTGTCTGCTTTTGACATTACCAAAGCATAAAACCAAGAGAAATTTAGCGCCGTCCGAAAAAAATCTATTTGGCACAACGGGCAAAATTCGCAAAATTAGCAGTCCCATTAACACACGAAGTTCAGAGTTGTCCCGAAAGCACGAGAATCGACACTCGTTCCGAAGGCGCTTGCCTCCTCTCACGCACAAGCGTACCTGACTTCTACACCGATGCTGCAATCAACAATTTGGACATTTTTTTAGGCTCAAGGGAACAGTATGCCCCAAGATGCTACGACACTTTTTGCGCAAAATGAATTAACCGCGCAGTACGCCGCCGCTAGCTCTCATTACGCCAACGCGGAACCTGCACAAGCGGTAACGCTTTGGGCGAAATGCCTTGATATTATCCGGGACAACATTAATCCGCAGGTTTTCCGTACGTGGTTCGAGAATATTCGTGCTTTGTCGTGGAATGGCTCCACACTTCTGATTCAGGTTCCCAGCCAATTCTATTATGAATGGATAGAAGAGCACTACGGAGCGCTTTTGCGTACCGTTCTGACGCAGATACTTGGCTCCGGTGCAGAATTGCAATACGAAGTCATTGTGGACAAATCCCAAGATACAACGCTGGAAGACCGCACCATTACACTGCCCGCATTTCGTCAGCAAGCCACGCCGTCTGCTTCGAGCGCACAAGCAGGATTACCCTTTGTGCAGCAGCAAGCCGTTCCGCAGAATTTTCCGACTTACTTGAACCCATCCTATGTGTTCGAGAATTTTATTCGTGGCGAAAGTAATCAACTCGCTGTCGCAGCCGCCATTGCCATTGCAGAGAATCCGGGCAAAACCAAGTACAATCCGCTTGTTATCTATGGCAATACGGGCTTGGGGAAAACGCACCTTGTTCAGGCAATTGGCAATCGCGCACAGCAGCTTCACCGCAATATCCGCGTGTTCTACACCAATAGTGAGCGCTTCACGATGGAATATGTGAACGCGATTCAAAATGGTAAAATCAATGAGTTTGCGAATTTTTACCGCAGCATTGATATTTTGGTGGTGGACGACATTCAATTTTTTAGCGGTAAAGAAAAGACACAAGATAATTTCTTCCATACGTTTAATGCGCTTCACCAGTCCGGCAAGCAAATTATTCTGACAAGCGATAAGCCGCCGAAGGACATTCATGGTGTGGACGACCGCCTCATCTCCCGCTTCCAGTGGGGCTTGACGGCGGATGTGCAGCCGCCCGATTATGAAATGCGTTTGGCTATCTTGCAGCGCAAAGCCGCCGATGAAGGCACACAACTACCCGGCGAAGTGATTGAGTATTTAGCACGCAATATCACCTCCAGTGTCCGCGAACTCGAAGGCTGCCTCATTAGCCTTCTGGCAAAAGTGTCCTTGGACGGGCGCGAACTAACGATTGACCTTGCCCGTGAAGTCGTCAAGGGCATTGCAAGCGAACAACCAACGAAGGAAATGACGGTGAAAGCGGTGCTGAATGCGGTGTCGGAGTATTACGACATTCCGCTTACGCTGATTACCGGCAAGACCCGCAAGCAAGAGGTGGTCGTTGCTCGCCAAACGGCAATGTACATCATTAAGCAGCACACGCAGCTTTCGCTCAAAAGCATCGGCTCGCACTTTGGCGGACGTGACCACACAACCGTGATTCACTCGTGCCAGATGGTCAAAAATTATCTGGACACCGACTCGCGGGCGCAAAATGCAATGAGTACCATCTTAGAGCGTCTCGGAGCGCAGCGCCGTTCCTGACGACTCGCTATCGGATGTGAGATTTTATGCCGCGAATTCGCAAAATTTCTGCAAATTCGCGGCATTGTTTTGTACCATTTTTACCAAATGTTTTTTGATAGTCGGCGTTGAAAGCGCCGTCATTTCGTCATTTTCTACTCGAATTATTTCTACCTCGCATTATGCTCGATACAAAATTTATCCGCGACAATACTGAGCGAGTTATCCAGAACTCCCACGCCAAGCACGCGCAGCCGGACATTCACGGTTTTGTCAAAATGGATGAGCGTCGGCGTGCCATCATACAAGAAGCACAAGACCTGAAAGCAACGCGCAACAACGTTTCCGACGAAATTGCTCGTCTGAAAAAAGCAAAAGAAAATGCGGATGCGCTTATCGCTGAAATGAAGACCGTTTCGGACACCATCAAGCAACTCGACGAGGAATTACGCGGCGTGGAAGAGCAAATGGAACATATTGCACTTTATGTCCCCAATGTTTCGCACGAAAGCGTTCCGCACGGCAAAGATGCTACGGGCAACGTAGAAATACGACGCAAAGATGGCGTAAATGCTTGCGAAGCAGAGCGCGGTTTCCGCAAAGACCATGCTACGCTTGCCAAAGACCTCGCAATCGTTGATTTTGAGCGCGGTGCAAAGATCTCCGGGAGCGGCTTTCCGCTTTACATCGGCAAAGGTGCACGTTTGGAACGGGCATTGCTCAATTTTATGCTCGACCGACATACTGAAGAAAACGGTTACACCGAAGTATTTGTGCCGTTCCTTGTCAATGCCACATCGATGCGCGGCACTGGGCAGTTGCCCAAGTTCGCCGACGATATGTATGCCTGCACTGACGATGAACTCTATCTCATCCCAACGGCAGAAGTACCAATCACCAATATCTACCGCGACGATATTCTAACGGGAACAGACCTACCGATTAAGCATTGTGCCTACTCGGCGTGTTTTCGTCGTGAAGCGGGCAGCTACGGCAAGGACACACGCGGCTTCCTGCGCTTACATCAGTTCAACAAAATTGAAATGGTGAAATTCGTCAGACCTGAGGATTCCTACAATGAACTTGAAACGCTTGTCCGCGATGCAGAAGGCATCTTGGAAGTGTTGGGCATACCGTATAGAACAATTCTGCTTTGCGACGGTGACACGGGCTTTTCCAGCGCAAAAACCTACGACCTCGAAGTGTGGTCGCCTGCGGAACAAAAATGGCTCGAAGTGTCTAGCTGCTCCAATTTTGAGGACTTCCAAGCACGTCGCGCAAACATCCGCTTCCGCCCCGAACATGGTGCAAAACCGGAGTTCGTCCATACGCTGAATGGAAGCGGCTTGGCAACGCCGCGCCTGATGGTCGCGCTTTTGGAACACTACCAAACCGAAGATGGGCGCATTCATATCCCCGAGCCGCTTCGCTCGTATTGTGGCTTTGAGTGGATTGGGTAGAATTGGGGCAGTTTTAAGTGTTGGATTTTGAGTGTTGAGCGTAACAATCGAATGGCTTACCGAAGCAGGCACTGTAGAGGCTTCAACACAAAAATCAGCATTATTTGAATGTGAATCGTGATTGTATCAAGACTTTCAACCATCATGAAGACTTTTGTATGTATTCTTGCTGCACTTTATTGTGTGGGTGCGGCAAGTCCCTTGTTTGCTCAGGAAAGCGCTCCACCAATAACGAAGTCTATTCCGAAAGATACGACCCTTCTTGACAGCCTTATGCGTACGCAGCCGGAGAAATTTGGTGCGGTGCTGAGTAATCTTGCAAAAAATCGCCTTCAAATTCTCTATACGCAGATTGAGCGGGACAAGCGGAATCGCCCGACGTTTCGCTCGTTTTCATTCCATCTCGACCCGCACGAATACTTCTATCCTGCAAGCACCACCAAGCTCCCAACGGCGCTGTTGGCATTAGAGAAAATGAATCGGCTGGGCTTCAGGAACAAGTATTTACCGATGCGCATAGATAGTACGCGCTCCGACCAATCTTCTGCTGTAACGCATGACTCCTCGTCCGCCGACGGCAACGCAAGCGTGGCGCATTACGTGAAGAAAATTTTTCTCGTGAGCGATAACGATGCGCATAACCGTTTGCTGGAGTTCATCACGCCCGACACGCTCAATGCTGCGTTGCACCGCAAAGGCTATACCGAAGCCAAAATCAATCGTCGTCTTGGCATTGGCGCCACGCCTGAGCAGGACAGCTACATGAACCCGCTTGCTATCTACGACCCAAGCGGTAAGCGTGTACTTTACTCGCAAAAAGCAAGTTCACCCAGCATGGAATATCACTTTGCGCTGAACGGACTGAAGCAGGGCACAGGCGTGATTCGGCGCGGTGCGTTGGTGAAGGAGCCGATAGACTTTACTCCGTCGAACTATATTTCGCTGGAGACCTTGCAGCGTATTTTGCGAGCAGTGCTATTTCCTGAAGCGATTCCGGCAAATGAGCGCTTTGGGCTTACGCCCGAGGACTACGACCTTGTGTACAGTTCGATGGCAAAGTTTCCTCGCGAAAGCCGCTTCCCAAAATATGATACGACGGAATACTACGACCGCTACGTGAAGTTCGCAATGTTTGGTAATTCCAAAGAACCAATGCCAAAACACATTCGCGTCTTCAACAAAGTCGGCGATGCCTATGGCTATATGCTGGAGAATGCTTACGTGGTGGATTTCAAGAAGAACATTGAGTTTTTTGTCTCGGCGGTCATTCTTGCCAATGACGATGATATTTTTAACGACGAAAAATATGAGTACGAAACCGTGAGTTTCCCATTTTTGGGCAATTTAGGACAGTTGCTCTACAAATACGAATCTGAGCGCAAGCGAGCACATAAGCCCAATCTGGCAAAGTTTGCGAAATATCAATCCTTCCAGCCGCTTTCGGAGCAGAAGCGGTAACAACGACCAACATCTTTTTCAATCACGTAACCTTTTTTCTGGATTATGCCTACAACACTTGGTTCTGAGCCAACACGCGATTTATCATTCGAGCAAATTGCTGATGCGAACAAACAACTCTGGCGCACCATAGAAGGACGTGGAGACCGCATCAAACAAGGCGGCGGCAAGGCAGCGCTGGAAAAACACAAAGCCAAAGGCAGACTCACTGCCCGCGAGCGTATTTATGCGCTTGTAGATGCGGATTCCTATTTTCTCGAAATTGGCTTGTTCGCCGCCGACGGGATGTATGCCGAGCAAGGCGGAGCAGCGTCTGCGGGTGTGGTAACGGGAATAGGCGTTATTCATGGACGCGAGTGCGTGATTGTCTCCAACGACGCAACGGTCAAAGCCGGCGCATGGTTTCCGATGACGGCGAAAAAAAATCTTCGTGCTCAAGAAATTGCGCTGGAAAATCGCCTTCCGATCATTTACCTTGTGGATTCGGCAGGCGTATTTCTGCCGATGCAAGACGAAATTTTCCCAGACAAAGAACACTTCGGGCGGCAATTCCGCAATAATGCCCAACTCTCAGCGCTTGGCGTGCCGCAGATTGCCGCAATTATGGGTCCCTGCGTGGCTGGTGGCGCATATCTGCCGATAATGAGCGACGAGGCGCTTATTGTGGAGGGACAAGGCAGCCTTTTCCTTGCCGGACCTGCACTCGTGGAAGCTGCGATTGGCGAAAAAACGACGATTGAACCACTTGGGGGCGCAGTCATGCACGCAAGCGTGAGCGGTGTGATTGACTACAAAGTCAAAAATGACGAAGAATGTATTGCTGTTATTCGCTCGCTTGTGGAGAAATTTTCGCCAGAAAAAGGTATTAAAAACGTCTTTTCACGCGAAACGCCCCTGCCGCCAAAGTTCGATGCCGAAGACCTCTGGGGTATTATTCCAAGCGACCGCGCAAAGCCATACGACACCTACCAAGTATTGGCAAGGATTCTGGACGATTCTGCTTTTGAAGAGTACAAAGCCGACTACGGCAAGACGATTCTCTGCGGCTACGGGCGCGTGGACGGCTGGGCAGTCGGTATTGTGGCGAACCAACGCGCCATTGTCAAAAACGGCAAGGGCGAACTTCAGGTGGGTGGCGTGATTTATTCCGAAAGTGCAGATAAAGCGGCTCGGTTCATTATGAATTGTAATCAGCGTAAGATTCCGCTTGTTTTTCTGCAAGATGTAACGGGTTTTATCGTGGGAACACGAGCCGAGCAAGGCGGAATTATCAAAGATGGGGCAAAAATGGTGAATGCTGTGGCAAATTCTATCGTTCCTAAGTTGACTTTTATCATGGGTAACAGCTACGGAGCAGGCAACTACGCTATGTGTGGCAAAGCATACGACCCACGATTTATCTTCAGTCTCCCTACATCCAAAATTGCCGTCATGGGCGGCGCACAAGCATCGAAGACACTTCTGACGATTAAGATTGCATCGCTGGAGAAGCAAGGCAAAAAACTTTCCGATACCGACCAAGCCCAAATGCTGAAAGAAATCCAAGACAAATACGACGAAACGATGCACCCCATCTATGCCGCAGCACGGTTGTGGGTGGATGGCATTATTCCGCCGACTGCTATGCGGGGCGTGATTTCCCGTGCGCTTGCTTCTGCCGCGCACAACGACGAATTTCCCGAATGGAAAGCCGGTGTCGTTCAGGTATAGCAGATATGATGCACCGTGCAGGTGACAATTCAACAAAAAACAGGCTGTTTTCCTAATCGTGAGAACAGCCTGTTGTGTTTTCGACCGAGAAGAATGTGACTTTTTCGCCCGATGTGCCTCTTCCGTAGAGTTGCTCTGCGACAATCACTGTTTTGCTTCACCTCTCCCCAACAACCATGAAAATCCGCTTATTACTCGTCTTCAGCGTTGTTTTTTGCGCATATTCTTGTGCTGATGACAATATCCTCACGCCGCGCTCTTTCACAAACGTCGCCGACGCAGAAGCACGGTGGAAAGCGTACAAGCTGACGAAATATACCCTTACGCAGCAGCGCTCCTGCTTCTGTATTCCCCTAAAGTATCCGCTTACACTCCAGATAGATAGCGGCGGCAGCGTTGTTTCTGCACGCGATGCGGTTGGGAGCGCCGTCAGTACTGCTTTCGGCACAAGCATTGAGAAAATGTTTGAGAACATTCGCGCTCTGCAAAGTCGCTCCGATGCAACGGTAGAGGTGCGCTATGATTCTGTCTATGGCTACCCGCGCTCTATCAACGCCGACCCAATCAAAATGGCTGTGGACGATGAATATATGCTGGAAACGACGCTTGTGCGGTGACAGCGCATCCGTCAGCACTGTGCGGTGGTGTGCTGATTGACAAACTATTCCTTGCCTGATTGAGAGAATAAAGCATTTCAGCTACATCCAACGAGAACCAACTCCAATATCGCCTGTTCACCATTCTACCGCATTCAAAACTCAAAACTTCCTTCAATACTCCGCCGTAATATCGCGCTGCCGGCGCACCGAGAAGAAATGAAACTCCTCGTGCCGCAAGTGTTCGTCTTGCTCAAGGCGGATTTTCACAAAGAAGCGCAGCATCAGACGATTGAGCTTTGAGAACGCGCCGCCGGCAATTTCTTGCGCCACTCTGGGATGTACCCGCAGCACGAGTGTAAACTCACGTTCAACACTTGCTTCGCGCTCTTTTGCTTGCACCGTAGGCGTAGGCTTGGGTTTCACGGCTGCAGATTTGGCTTTGCTTGCCGGAGCAGATGGGGCTTGGAGTGAGCGTGTCGTTGTCGCAAAACGCTTTAGCCAGCGCTCAATCTCGCTTACGACTGTCGAGACCGACGGAACAACACCTGTGCCACTACACGTAGGGCAAGGCTCGGTAACTACTTGAAGAATATTTTGCCGGACACGCTTGCGGGTCATTTGGAGCAAACCAAGTTGCGTGATGGGATACACCGTCACCTGTGCGCGGTCGGCGCGAGTGGCGCGGTAGAGTTCTTCTACCACACGGCGGCGGTTCTGCTCTTGGGTCATGTCAATGCAATCCACCACAATCATGCCGCCAATATCGCGGAGGCGGATTTGACGAGCCACCTCGCGTGCGGCTTCGATGTTCGTGCGAAGCGCATTGATTTCTTGATCGCGGTCGGCAGCAAAGCGCCCGCTATTCACGTCCACAACGGTCATTGCCTCAGTGTAGTCCCAGACTAAATACCCACCATAGACAAGCGGCACAGACTTGGCTGTTGCTCGCTCCATTTCTTGCGTTAGCCCAAATGCCTCATAAATAGGCTCTTTGGCGGCATACCATTTCACTTTGTGTGCCAAGTGCGGCGCAGCCCATTCTGCATACTCTTTCAGGTCGTGATAGAGTTGCTTGGAATCCACGACAACGTGACTCACATCCGCCGTGAGAAGGTCGCGGATGAACGACCGCGCAAGGCTCACGTCGTTGTGAAGCAGCATCGGTTCAGGCTCTTCGAGAGATTTGATTTGCGCTTGCACACGTTCCCACTTAGCAAGAAGGTCTTGAAGGTCTTTACGCAGTGTTGCATCCTCGTGTTCGGCGGCTTCGGTACGGACGATGCAACCAATATCATCCGGCAAAATAGACTTTGCCATAGCGCGAAGGCGTTTGCGCTCGCGGAAATCCCAAATTTTCTTGGAAACGCCGATAGAACCGCTAAAGGGCAACAGCACCAAATACCGTCCTGGAAGAGAAATTTTCGTGGTAACGCGCAAGCCCTTTGTGCCATATGCCTCGCGCGTAACCTGCACCATAACGAGCTGTCCGACCTCAAGGCTGATGGTTACTTCGCCTACACGCCTTGTGAAAAAGGTAGGCATCTGAGCATTAGCTGCGGCTAGGGGACTAGACTTTTTGCGAAGCGCGATTGCGGCTACGTCGGAAAGCTGATCGTCGCTGGTGGAAGCGGGGCGGCTATCGTCGTCATCGTCGTCATCGGCATCACCATCGTCGTCGGCATCAAGGTCGCCAGCATCGGAGAAGTGGAGGAAAGCATCTTGGTCGAGACCAATATCCACGAAGGCAGCATTCATGCCTTGCACGATACGTTCGACGCGCCCAAGATAGATATTGCCAATGTGGCGTTCTTTTTCGGGAAGTTCCCAGAATACTTCCGCCAAACGACCGTTTTCGGTAATAGCAACGCGAATTTCACTCAAGGCGGCGTTGATAAGGATTTCTTTTTTCATAATGTGTGATGATGCTTGAAAGCAAGATTGATAAGCAAGGTAAAAGCGTCGTGAACGTCAGCACGAGCAAAGGCGGTGGGGGCGGGCTGCGCTCCGGGGCGCGTACTCGAAGAATGTGACGAAGAGGCAAGATACGAAAAAACAGGCAGATGTGAAGCAGCGCACAGCAGAGAGGAGCAAAAAAAATAGGTCAAGCTGATCGTATCGCGCTGAGAGCAAACTGACCGCTGCTTCCTTCCGGACCTGACGGGGTTGGGCTTGTCGCAGCCGTACGGGACTTGACCTAGACTTGCGTTGAAAAACGTCTTGAGAATCTATAAGAAGAACGTTTGTTTTGTTTCAGGACTGTCTTGAATTTTTTCAGAGACAGATTTCAAATTTACGGTAATAGTCAATTTCTTGCAAGAAAAATTTTCAGAGCAGAGACAAACCACACGGAAAAAACTTGTTTCTTTAGCCGTATCCGCGTAAATTTGTGGATGCTCTTTTTGATGCCGCGCCCGTAGCTCATCTGGATAGAGCAACAGCCTTCTAAGCTGTGGGTAACAGGTTCGAGTCCTGTCGGGCGTACAAAAAACATAAGGTCTTGCAGGATAGTATCTTGCAAGACTTTGTTTTTTTTTATAGACATATTATGATTCAAAAGAATTCATTTTTGTATCCCAAGCGCGTGCTTGCCCGATGAGCTAAAAAGAAAAGGCGCACCGTAACAGAAACGGTGCACCTTTCACGTCATTTTTGTTGATAAGCCCGAAGCTATTGTAGTTTTTCCCTTAGCGGAGCTTTTTCAAGAATTGTTGAAACTCCTGCGAAGTCCGCACCGGCTCTAATTGCGGTGCTTTCTCCAGCATCTGTCGTACGCCATCGGTGCCGAGCTTATTCTCTTTGCAGTGTTTGACGAATTTATCCAGATACTCCACCGATGCTTTTGGCTGTTTGCCGCCTGCTTCCGCGAAGGCGGTCAGCAGAAAAACACGTGCCTTGCTCTGGGGTTCACTGGCGTAGGCAAGCGATTTTTGAAAATTCTGCGAAGCGTTTTTGTAGTCTTTGACAAAAAAATACTGCGTGGAAGCAAGCCCGCTGTGAAGCGTAAACAGGTCGTTGCGGTCTTTGGGTGCCATTTCGGCGACGTATTGAAAAATTTCAAGCGACTTTTTGTAATTGACCGAATCAATGTAGTATTGCGCCAGATTCAGACGAAAGCGTGGATTGTTCGGGTCGCGCTCCACATCTTGCTGAAGCATATATTCTTCCAGACGCATTTTTTCGGTTTCATACTTTTTACTTTCCACGAAATCCAGCATGGTATTGAAACGGCTAAACTCAATGTACCCGGCGGGTGCATCAATCTTTGTTCCATCAGGCTTCAGGAAGGCTGTGGTCGGGTAGCCGCTTACGCCGATAAGTTTTGCAAACTCTTGTCCGGTATATTTTTTGCCCTGATACTCGAAGGCAGGCGCTTTTTCGGGATTGAATTTTGCAAGAACAAATGAGGATTTCAGCGTCTTGACGACTTCATGGTGCGCGTAGGTTTTTTCGTCCATGACCTTGCACCAACTACACCAATCTGTGTAAAAGTCCACGAGCAACGGCTTCTTTTGCTCGGCTGCCAGTTTGAGACCATCGGTAATGGAATGCCATGTTAGTTCGCTATGCTTGGCGGCAACATCGGCTTTTTTCTCGTTGCCTAAAAGTTGTGCCTGAGAAGTGGTAAGGCTTGATAGCAAGCACAGCATGATTGCGCCAAGCGCCAGAGTGGTTGTGGTGAAGGATCGTTTCATGACCAAAGAGTGATAAGAAATGAGAGGAAAACTTGAAATTAGTGATGAAAAACAGTGCTTGGATTTAAGATGCAATGATAAACGGACTAATGAAAAAAGATACGTTTCAAAAGCTGTGCCAAGAACCATGAACGGTAGTGTTGAATTTTGAATGATAAATGTGAAATGCAGTCCTCTGAAGTTAGTATGAAGCAATCACATACTCCAGAAGAACCCCAAAATCATCATTCAAACCATAACACCATCTCATTACCGGAAGCGCTATTTGCGAGCGGGATTACCGAAAAGGAAGAGCAGAGCAGGTTCGAAACGCTCCGACCACGCGGCTTCATTATGCGCCGCATTTTTGGCTTCCATGTAGAATAGATTCGTGCCGAGTTTCCAGCCCTTTTCGATAAGCAAACTCTTAAGCGCCCGTGCATCTGCGACGGACTCCTTGCCTTCACCATCACCAATATCAAGCCATATACGGGTATCGGCAGCTTTGAGCGATGTGGCAACAGAATCGTTGATATTTTGCTTTGCAGCAGCCAGAATCCAATTATTTGCCCACCATACCGACGGTGACATAACCATCAACCGACCGAATACTTGCGGGTAAACCATGCCTCCGTACATTGTCATCAAACCACCTAACGATGAACCGCCGAGGGCAGTATTTGCGCGGTCTTTCAGTGTTCGATACGTGCTGTCAATGAAGGGTTTAATTTCCTCTACAACCATCTGAGCGTGCAATGTGCCTTTGCCACCGAGGTCGTCGGGTCGCCCTAAGCCGTCAAAGCGGCGCATAGGAACGGGGGTATATTCGTTGATGCGGTCTTCGCCGCGTGTGCTAATACCAACAATGATACAGGGCGGTAGTTTTTTGCTTTTGATGAGCAAATCGGCAATTTCGTCGGCATACCATTCGCCGCTGGCGGCTGTGGAGTCATCAAAAATATTTTGCCCGTCGTGCAGATACAAAACCGGATAGCGTTGTGATGACTTGTCATAGCCCGGGGGCAAGTAAACCGATAGCGTACGCTGAAGCAATGTCCGAGGCTGGAAGTGTTCATGCAAGCGTACATTACGGGAGCGTGTTCCGGGCGTTGGCGCTAATGATTGTGTATTAAAGCTACGCTTTACCGTTTGTGGCTTGCCTGTCAGAAGGAGCGTACTGTTTTGAACCGTTTCCCAGCCGTTATTCAATTTTGCGCTATTTTCAACCTTGAATTTATAGGCAAGTTTCTGGGTGTGAAAAAGTTTTGCGTACTTTCCGGCAGGTGTGATTTTAACCGTGAGCGTGTAAATACTGTCGCCATCGGGGTCGGTGGCAATGAGCGTGGAGTCCCACCGAAGCGGCGGTATCGAACCACGAACGCCAACAAGGTCTCTTTGTGGGTCGAGCCAGCGCTGCGCCATCGCACCGCGCATATCCATCGAAAAGGTAACGACGTTTTGCGCTTTGAGGGAAGGGGGATTGAGCGTGCCGGCAGCAAACAGGATGACGAGGGTACCAAGCAAAAGCGAAATAATGGTGGTCGTTGTGGCAGAAATGCGTTTTATCATTATTTTTTGGAGTTTTTTTTGAAAGAGGGATTGACAGTGAAATAAGAATTGAGTATCTTACTTCGTTACAGAAAAGGACCGCCTCTTAAAAGGGAAGCAAACCAAGTCAGAATGCCGCAATGAAGGCATAATATGTTTTGCGTTACTTTTGGTCATGTGAATCTGTTACTTTCGGATACTACGATACTGCTGCAAAATTCGTTATATTTGAGCTAGAGTACAAGTATTCGCCGCAAAAAATTCTTTGTCGCAATCGTGTGAACTGACAGCAGTGCGCATAAGCCTTTGAAAGGCAACGGCATAGTAAAGTCCTCTCGCAAGAGAAGCAACTAATAATAATTCTACTCTTTTTGATTCACAGTTTACTAAATCTGGCGCAGGTGCCGTTATGAAAACAATTCTCCTTATTGACGACGATATTCGAGTAAGTTCATTGCTCAAGCGCTTTTTGTACGAGGCAAAATACAACGTTGTCGAAGCAAATAGCGGCTCCAAAGGCATTGAACTTGCCAAAGAAGGTAAGCCGGACATCATTCTTTGCGATATTATGATGCCCGAAATGGATGGATATACAGTGCTGAAGCATATCCGTTCCGACGGCGATACCAAAGGCATACCATTCATTTTTCTCACTGCCAAAGACGGTACGTCGGATTTCCTGACCGGAATTTCTAAAGGTGCCGATGGTTATCTTGCGAAGCCTATTTCTCGCGAAGACCTCATAGAAACTATCGAAACACATACGCTTTAAGCCCATTGGTTTAAGCCCGTTGACGCTCAATTTTTGTAGTTTTACAACGCTTTATGCGGACTTCTCGAGGTCTTGCATGAAGCGTTTTTTTGTAAAAAATTTCCCATCTTCATTCCAACATAAATTCACGTAACTCAATACATAACCTTTTTTAAGCCCATGTTTCCAACGCTTAACGAACAAATGGACATCATCCGCTCCGGCGTACACGAGCTTTTGCCGGAGAGTGAACTTGCGCAAAAAATTGAACGTTCGCTCAAGACACAAAAACCTCTTCATATCAAGCTCGGATGCGACCCTAGTCGCCCTGACTTGCACTTAGGGCACGCTGTGGTATTGAGTAAAATGCGGCAGTTTCAGGACTTGGGGCACACCGCTATTTTACTTATCGGGGACTTTACCGGCATGATAGGCGACCCCACCGGACGCTCCAAAACACGCCCCGCGCTGACGCTTGAGGAAACTCGTCAAAACGGACAAAGTTATATTGAGCAAGCCACACACGTACTCTCGAAAGAGCGTTTGCGACTGGTGTATAACTCCGAGTGGCTGAGTCCGATGAGTTTTAACGATGTTGTTGCGCTCACGGCAAAGTTTACCGTCGCCCAAATGCTGGAGCGTGATGACTTTAGCAAGCGCTACAAAGCAGGCGAACCTATAAGCATCCACGAATTTCTCTACCCGCTTGCACAAGGCTACGACTCAGTTGCGCTGGAAGCAGACGTAGAACTTGGCGGCACGGACCAGAAGTTTAATTTGCTTGTAGGACGCGAACTCCAACGCGCCTACGGCAAAGAGCCGCAGTGCATCCTGACTATGCCTATTCTGGAAGGCACCGACGGCATTGAGAAAATGAGCAAATCGCTTGGCAACTACATCGGGCTGACGGATTCTCCACGTGAAATGTTCGGCAAAACGATGTCCATTCCCGATAACCTTATTGCACGGTACTTCCGCTACGGCGCATTTGCAGAAGAATCAGACATTAAAACAATGGAAAGCGGCTTGGAAAGCGGTTCTCTGCATCCTCGCAACGCTAAAGTACAAACTGCCATGCGCATTGTAGCCCGCTATCACGGCGAAGATGCTGCCAAAGCATCGTTTGATGAATTTGAGAGAATGTTCGTGAAGAAAGACCTTCCGGATGAGATTGAAAGCATCACGCTGGAGTTAGAAGCAGCCGTTGTAACTGTGGTAGATATTTTGGCGCTAAGTAATCTCGCCCCTTCCAAAGGTGAGGCAAAGCGCTTGATACAAGGCGGTGGCGTTTCCATTGACGGAGAGCGCATTGCCGACATTGCCGCAACAGTTGACCTTACCGAAGAGCGGACGTTCAAAGTCGGTAAGCGAAAATTTTTGAAGATTCGCAAAGCCTGATTTGTTATAGCTTAGGTTTTCGTGGTGGTGTTCAAAAGAAGTTAGACTGTGCTTGGGAAACAAGACAGTATGCTGTCTTGCTGTATTTATCAACTCACAAAGAACACTACCGTTTTTTTTTGATATTCTTCTTCCAGACCTACTATATGCTTGTTCCCGAAAAACTTAATCTTAGCCCGTCTCTGTTGGAATCAAATAATAAAACAGAACGAGGATATATCATTCTACTGTCCACACAATTACTCACAATAATCTATACAGTTGTTGTATTCCAGATTATTCTTAGAAGCACATCGGTAATACTAAGCACCTGCTATACATTTGGTTTTGCGATTGTAGGTATGGCATATACATGGTTTACCTATTCCATGATTCGTCATTTTTCTCAAAGCAAGGCTGTAATATGGACTACCTTCGTAATATTTCTCATAAGTTTCTGGACCGGTCTCATAATTTCCAATCCACTGGATCCAATGGATATGGAAAGTACTACCTATAAAATTCTTGGTTTTATTAATCAGGTTGGCTCATTTATTGCTTTTACGATCATAATGGTTTTTATGGTGAGAGATATATTTGCCGGACAGCATACGATTGTCTATCGCTTATGGTCTGCAGCTTGCATTTATTTCAATATAGGATTCATTTTTTCATTCATCTATGGTGTAGTTAATCTTTTAGGAGTCAATGAATTAGACATGAGTATTAAGCCGAACTTTACAGGTTATATGCACTGTGTCAATTATAGCTATTATACACTCTCCACACTAGATACACCATATGTGAATGCAGGCGGCTTGTTTCGAGGAATTGGTGTTTTGCAAAGCTTGTTTGCCAATCTTTACATTGTTTTGATGGTGGGAAGACTATTAAGCAAAGAGTAGTTGATTGATTCCAAACACCAAAAGGGAGCTTTTGCAGAGCGAAGAGGTTCCGAAGGTTTGCATACGGTGATTTACTTTCGCTATGGATATACAATCATCATGATATTTCGTCTTGCTATATTGCTGTTCTTCTGCGGCACTGCTTACTTCGGTACCGCCAGAGTGAGTGCTGCCGCACCCGTGCATCTTACGCCTCGCTCAGGCGAGTATCCGCTCGGCTTGGTGCTGGAATACTACGAAGATGTTTCGCACCGATGGACAGTGGACGATGTGGCTTCTGGTAATTTTCAAGGTACGTTTCGGCAATCGGTACAAAAGCATCCTAATTTTACCTTGACAAGTTCTGCCTTCTGGATACGATTCAGCGTAAAAAATACTTATCCAACTAACGAAACATTCATACTGGAATATGGCTATCCGACAATAGATACGCTGGAGTTTTATCGTCCCAGAGCTGAAGGTTCGTATTCTCTGCTTCGCACGGGCGATATGTTCCCGTATAGTTCACGGGAAATGAATCATCGGAATTTCCTTTGCCATCTGCATTTGCAGGCGGGTGAGGAACAGACTGTTTACATTCGTGTTGCCTCATCGGGACCACTGATAGCGCCACTTACGATGTGGCACCCCGACGCACTCTTACAAAAAGAATATTGGGAACGAGCTGTAAATGGGGCGTTCTACGGTATTATGCTGGTCATGCTGGCGTATAATCTCTTTCTCGCATTTGCTGTTCGGGAGAGAAGTTATTCATTTTACGTGTTGTACCTCGCATCCTTTGTGATGTATCAGATGTGCTTGGACGGTAGTGCGCTTGAGTATTTCTGGCAAAATGCTCCCGTCTGGTCGAATAAAGCGTATGTGTTTTTTGCCACAATTACCGTTGGTACTGCTAGCCTGTTTGCAAGGGACTTTCTTGCGCTTCGGCAACATTCACGACTGCTCGACCGCTCTATGCAGGCATTGATAGCCATAAGCGTTCTGCTAGCCGTTGCGGTCTTTTTCGTGCCGTATCGTCTGATGATTGCTTGCGCTTCGGTGCTGGGCGCTGTTTCGTCGTTGATAACGCTGGCAGTAGCAATTTTTTGTGTATGGCGTGGTTTTGCGCCGGCGCTTTATTTTCTTATTGCATGGGGTATATTAATTGTAGCGGTTTTCGTGTTCTCGACCATCGGATTCGGGCTTGTTCCGTTTAATTATTGGACATGGTACGGAAGCCGAAGTGCTGCCACGCTAGAAGTAGTACTGCTGTCGCTGGGACTGGCTTCGCGCATCAATCTTTTGCGCAGAGAACAGGAGTTTGCTCGCTTTCTTGTAACAGAAAATGTTGACCTTAACACCATCAATACGACATTATTCGAGCGGAATGATGCGTTGCAGCGAATGAATACGAAGTTAGACGAGGCAAATACCTTCAAAACCCGCATGGTTAGTATGGTTTCGCACGATTTGAAAAACCCGCTTAACACCATTCGCCTCCTTGCCAATACGCTCAGAAGCGAACTCCGTGCCGATTCGCAGGATGGCGTAGAAACACTCAATGCACTGGTTCAGGAGACGCAGCGCACCTCTGAAATGGTGGAAGAATTACTTGATATGGCGGCATTAGATATGGGCAAAATCGCTTTGAAGCTAATAGAAATGGACGTAAGTGCCTTGGTGGCGGCAGTTGTGTTTATGCAGTCCACCGTGGCGGAGCAAAAAGGGCAGTCTATCACGATGCAAATCCCACAGGAGTGTGTTATCAAAGGCGATGAAGCACGGCTTAGGCAAGTCATTGAAAATCTGATTTCCAATGCGATTAAGTTTTCGCCACACGGCAAAACCGTTCATGTACACCTCAGCGTACCAGAGCAAGGCACAGTGCGCTTTTCTGTGCACGACGAAGGTCCGGGCTTAACCGACGACGATAAAAATAAAGTGTTTGGGCATTTCCAAAAACTCTCTGCCCGTCCGACGGGCGACGAACACTCTTCCGGTATCGGTTTGGCAATCGTGAAGCAGATTGTGGAATTGCACGGTGGTCATATTATGGTGGAAAGCGAAGTCGGCAAAGGAGCGACGTTTATTGTGGAATTGCCGGCGTGAGCGAGTTGGCGAACACTGTACGTCTTCCGCCTCAAAGCCTTGCACCGTTGCTGTCGAAAAGATAGCAATGGTCGGGCGAAGCGAAGAATTGTATATCCCCTCCCACCTCAAGGATTTGCGCAATATTGGTGCAGCGAATAATCTTGTGCGGCGCTTGTGGACTGGTCTCCACATAAACAAGGCGCTCATGCCCCAAAAACTCCACGCGCTGAATAGTGCCTGACAGCGTGTATTGCAGTGCTTCCGGTGAAAGTGATGCACCCAAGAATGGCGTAAAGCCAAGATGTTCGGGGCGAATTGCAAGAGTCGCTTTTCGCGGAAAATTCGCCGGAGGGTTGACAAATGCTTGTGCGGGAAGGGAAAATGTAGTTGAGCTTCCAAACTCATAAAATGATAATCGTCCCGCCTCGCCACGAATTTCACCCTCAAAAAAGTTTATTGCCGGACTACCCACAAAGCTCGCTACAAAGCGGTTCTGCGGGTTTGTATAGATATGGTGCGGTGTGCCTGTCTGCTGCAATTCACCATTATTCAGCACGACGATTGTATCAGCCATTGTCATTGCTTCGCTTTGGTCGTGTGTCACATACACCGACGTTGCCCCGACCATACGCTGTATGCGAGTGATTTCCGAGCGCATCTGCACACGTAATTGTGCGTCAAGATTGGAAAGTGGTTCGTCGAAAAGGAACACACGCGGCTTGCGAACAATAGCCCGCGCAAGCGCGACGCGCTGGCGCTGACCACCGGAGAGTTGTTTCGGTTTGTTACCGAGAAGCGCGGTCAGCTCCACAGCCTCCGCAGCTGCACGGACGCGCTCTTCCAGCGAGGCTTTTGCTTCGCGGCGCAAACGCAAGGGAAAAGCGATATTCTCGAACACCGTCAAATGCGGGTACAGCGCGTAATTCTGAAACACCATTCCAATATCGCGGTCTTTTGGCGGCGCGTCGTTCATACGTTCTTCACCAAAAAAGAGGTCACCCGACGAAATCGTTTCCAGTCCCGCTATCATGCGGAGTGTCGTTGTCTTTCCACACCCTGACGGACCGAGCAGCACCGTGAATGTACCGCTTTCAAGCCGCAGCGAAAGGTTTTTCACCGCTTCAAAGCCATTATCGTAGCGTTTGGTGATATTCTCGAGAGTAATGGTTGTCATGGTGCGTGGGACAAGTATTTTCTTTGTCAAAAAGAAGCCTCTCGCTTTACTGAGCAAAGGCTCGCAGAGCAAGAGGCTGTGTATTGGTCATGCAGATTCTTACACAGTGTTAAATCACAAAGAGAGAATCACCGTAGGAAAAGAACCGTGCTTCTTGTTTCATCGCTTTTTTGTACGCCTTCATCAGCTCATCTTTTCCCGCAAAAGCAGCGGAAAGCAGCATCAGTGTTGACTTCGGCGGGTGGAAATTAGTGATAAGTCGGCTCACGATTTTGAATTCGTAAGGCGGATAAATAAATTTGTCCGTCCAGCCTTTGTTGATTTTGATTGCATTGGTCGTCAAGACGCTGGATTCAAGCGCCCGTGCGACACTTGAGCCTGCGGCGACGACTTGTTTTTTGCCCTTGAGCGCTTTGTTAATAGTCTCGACGGCTTCTTTGTTTATCTCAAAATACTCCGAGTGCATCTTGTGCTTGGTTAGGTCTTCCACGTCCACGGGGTCAAAAACGCTGTACCCGATGTGCAGTGTGATGCGGGCAATATTTACACCTTTTTCTTCCAGTTTTTTGATAAGCGGTTTTGTGAAGTGCAAGCCTGCTGACGGCACTGCCACCGAACCAATTTTGTCCGCAAAGACGGTTTGATACGTTTCTTTGTCCAACTCTGTGGGGTCACGCTTGATATAGTCGGGAAGCGGCATCTGCCCGATACGGTCTATGATGCGATAAATATCGCCAACGTTATTGAAGCGGACCGTACGCCCACGCGAGGTGGTGTTGTCAATGATTTCGCAGTAGAGTTTGTTTTCGTCGAAATAGATTTTATTGCCAATGCGAACTTTGCGGGCTGGGTCAACGATTACGTCCCAAATGCGGTCTTCCGCCTTGAGTTCACGCAAAAGCAGCACCTCAATTTTTGCATTCGTTTTCTCTTTTTTTCCAAAAAGCCGCGCTGGAAAAACTTTGGTATCATTGATAACGAGGCAATCGCCTTTTTGGAAATAATCCAGAATGTTGGAGAAGGTTTTGTCTTCCATCTCGCCAGTCTTGCGGTCTAGAACCATCATGTACGATGAATCACGCGGGTCGGCGGGATATTTTGCAATCAGTTTTTTGGGGATGGTGTAGTTAAATTCGGATAGTTTCATCTGCGAATCCTTCCCGTAAAGTGGGCTTGTGCGGTCAAAAAATAAGAATGTTTCGTTGAAGCCGAATATACGATATTCCGATAGGGGTGCGCAACTCTTTTTTCAGGATTGACTATGTTTTTTTTTGTAAATTTACCACATGAGTAGGATTATCAAAAAACTCGACCTGTATATTCTTCGTCATCTCGTCTCAACGGTGCTCTTTAGCATTTTGGGGCTGTGTGTGCTATTTGTAGTGGTGCATTTGCTGGAGAATCTGGATAATTTTTTGGACAGAAAAACACCGCCGAAGGTCATTGCGCTTTTTTATCTGAACTATCTGCCGGAAATTATCAAGATCATCACACCAATAGCCATGCTGCTTTCGAGTCTTTTCACGATGGGGCGCTTTTCTACTCAGAACGAGCTAACCGCCATGAAAGCAGGAAGCATGAGCCTGTATCGGATTATGCTGCCACTTTTGCTCTTTGGAATGTTCATATCGGCAGGGCAGTTTTACTTCGACGGCTGGGTTGTGCCAAAGGCAAACCGCTTCAAAGCAGAATTTGAGCGCAAGTATTTGGGTAAAGGGCGCGTGGAGACTTCTCTCTACAACGTGTATGTGCGCGACACGCCCACGCGCAATCTGGTGATTCGCTATTACGACGACCAGGTGAAAAATGGCACGGGGCTAACAATGGAAGAATACTCATCCGAGCAAGTGCCACGCATTCTTCGCCGTGTGGATGCCGCTAATTTTACATTTGACTCCGTGAAAAATGTGTGGCAGCTCACAAATGCCTTTGAGCACCGCTTCCAGACCGACTTTCACGTCCGACCTGTCACGAACATTCTTCCCACAATGACCCTCACCATCAACACCACGCCTAAAATGTTGATGCAGTTCCAGCGCAATACCAATGAACTGACCTTTCCCGAACTCAAGGAATATATTGATGCATCCGAGCGTGGCGGCAAGGATGTACGCCAGCAACGAATAGCATACTGGGGCGAGTATGCGCTGCCATTTGCCAATTTTATCGTGATGCTCTTCGGCATCCCCTTCTCCGGCGGACAGCGCAAAGCGGGTTTGGCGCTGGAGATTAGTTCTGCGATGGTGATTGCGTTTCTCTATGTGGCGTGTATTCGCATCGGGCAGACGCTTGGTTTGGCGGGCGACGTGCACCCCGCACTGGCAGCTTCTGCCCCGCATATTCTGTTTTTGGTGGGCGGATGCGTGAATTTACTGCGTGTTCGCACGTAAAGCATCGGGAGCACATCCAAACAGTCTTTGTGATTTTATCTTTTCAGCGATGCCATATCGATGACAAAACGATACCGAACATCGCCTTTCAGCATACGTTCATATCCTTCATTGATGTGCTGAATGTCGATGAGTTCAATATCGGCAACGATATTGTGCTCAGAACAGAAGTTCAGCATTTCCTGAGTTTCGGCGATACCGCCAATAGAAGAACCGGTGAAGATTCGCCGATTCGACACAATATTGAACGGCTGTACGGGCAGCGCACTCTCAGGTAAGCCAACCAAGACCAATGCGCCGTCCAATTTCAACAGATTGAGATACATATTGACATCGTGAACGGCAGCAACGGTATCTAATACTACGTGCAAACTTTTTCCGTGCTTCTTCATTGCTTCTTTGTCGGTAGAAACAACGGCTTCATCGGCACCCAGACGTTTTGCTTCTTCTGTCTTGGAAGCAGACGTTGTGAACGCCACCACGTACGCGCCCATTGCTTTGGCTAATTTGACAGCCATATGCCCCAGTCCACCAATGCCGACCACGCCTACCTTTGACCCTGGACCAACTTTCCAGTGCTTTAAGGGAGAATATGTCGTGATACCTGCACACAGCAATGGTGCTGTTGCCGCAAGGTCAAGATTATTCGGCACACTCAGCACAAAATGCTCATCCACGACAATATTTTCCGAATAGCCTCCAAATGTTTGCCCGCCTAAATGTTTATCGGGGCTATTGTATGTATACGTTGGGGAAGCGTCACAAAACTGCTCCAAATCATTTTTACATTGCTCACATTCTCTGCAAGAATCAACCATACACCCTATGGCAGCAAGGTCTCCCACCTTGAATTTTGTAACGTGCGTTCCTACAGCAGTGACTTTACCGACAATTTCGTGTCCGGGAACGCAGGGGTATGTCGTCCCGCGCCAGTCATTGCGTGCTTGATGCAAATCCGAGTGGCAAACGCCGCAGTACAGGATTTCAATTTCGACATCGTGCTGCAGAGCACTTCTGCGCTCAATGGCAAGCGCTTCGAGTGGCTTGTCGGCAGCATGAGTACCGAATGCTTTTGCTTGTTTTGTTCCGCTCATATTTTCTGCTCCGTAAATGGTAAAATTACAAACACGAAAAACTGCTCTTGTTCGTGTATTGCAGCACCAAAACGCTCTTCCACAGCCACTCACGAAAAAACAATGAACAAACGACTCACGGCAGAAAATATCGAAATTACACTCCTCTACTTTCTTATGTTTGCCGGAGGTCTCTGGCATATTTTGAATGTCCTGCAAAGCGCAATGCGCCTGCTTGCCGCGCCGATGGTCGTCTTGCTGGCACTGTGGATAGGCTTTCGGTACGACCAAGTGCTCCGCCACCGCCGGAACAGCGCTGATGAAACATCCACAGAAGACCGACTTTCACCGACTGCCCGTTTTCATTGGTGGAATGTCGTCGTGGCAGTGTCCTGTTTTACCGTGGAGTTCGTCGGCGTGAAAACAGGCTTAATTTTTGGCGTTTATTCCTACACCGATGTCTGGATACCTGCCTTTCGTGGTGTGCCTATTGCTATCAGTTTTGCATGGCTGGGTATGCTTCTCACATCGTTTGGTCTGGTGCAGCGTTTCACAACGTTGGAGCATCCTGTCTGGCTTCGTACGCTTCTTCTTGCCGTGCTGATGACCATTTTTGATATTTTTATGGAGCCGGTTGCCGTCAAACTCAACTACTGGCAATGGATTGAGCACACGGGCAATAGCTTTTTTGTCGCACCTGTACAGAATTACGCGGCATGGTTTGCTATTAGTTATGCGCTCGGTTATGGTGCACTTCGTCATGGCTTGTTTTCACTTCCGATGCCGCGCGTGGCCTTTCACGGCTATTGGGCACAACTGCTTTATTTTGCAATGGTTGCTCTGGGCAAGGCGTAAAAACTGCTTTGAGGCTGCTTTGAGCAAGCCTCTTTCACCACTCTTCTCTGAAGCATTATGAAAAAATATACCACAGCCATTCTTTGGCTGCGCAACGACTTGCGTCTGCACGACAATGAAGCCCTTGCCAGAGCCGTGCGCGATGCTGAGTATGTGCTTCCAATTTTTTGTTTCGACCCGCGTAATTTTGGCAAAACTCCATATGGTTTCCCGAAAACCGGTGCGTTTCGGACGCAGTTTCTGCTGGAAAGCCTTGCTGACCTGCGCTTGGGAATGACGGTACGCGGTGGTAATCTGCTCCTTTGTTCCGGCAAGCCCGAAAACATCCTGCCCACGCTCGCGCGCGAAATCAAAGCTGAAGCCGTGTATTTCCACGAAGAAGCAACCGATGAAGAGCTTCGTGTGGAGGAAGCTGTGCGAGAGGCACTCACCAAAATAGGCGTAAAAGAGCATTCTTACTGGGGCGCAACGCTGATGCACATAGACGACGTACCCTTTTCACCCGAACAAACTCCCGATATTTTTACGCAATTCCGCAAGATTGTTGAGAAAAAAGTTACTCCACGGAAAACCTTCTCTACACCGCAACACATCAAGCTCCCAAGCGGTATGGATGCTTCAGCTTTTGGTGAACTATCTACTCTGGCGGCGCTTGGCGTGGATGTCGCTCCTTCTGTGCCCGACGGGCGCGCTGTGTTGCCCTTCAAAGGCGGTGAAACGCAGGCATTGTCAAGGCTCAATGCGTATTTCTGGGAGCGCGATTGCTTGAAGGAATACAAAGAGACGCGTAATGGACTTCTGGGCGCAGATTATTCCTCGAAATTTTCAGCGTGGCTGGCTCTGGGCTGCTTATCGCCGCGCTATGTCTATGAAGAAGTGAAGCGCTACGAAGCGGAACGCATTCAGAATGATTCCACGTATTGGCTTGTGTTCGAGCTTCTCTGGCGCGATTTTTTTCGCTTCACGGCACTCAAATACGACACAGCACTTTTTCGTAAAGCGGGTATTATGAACGTCAAAAAGCCGTGGCAAGAAGACTGGGAGCGCTTCGACCTCTGGCGGAGGGGGCAAACAGGTATTCCCTTCATTGATGCAAATATGCGAGAGTTGTTAGCAACAGGCTTTATGTCGAATCGTGGGCGGCAGAATGTGGCGAGTTTTCTTGTGCGCGACCTGAATGTGCATTGGCTGATGGGTGCGGAATGGTTTGAATCGCAGTTGATAGATTATGACGTCTGCTCGAATTATGGAAACTGGAATTATGCCGCCGGTATTGGCAATGACCCACGCGAAGACCGCTATTTCAACATCATGCGCCAAGCCGGAATGTACGACCCCAAAGGTGAGTATGTGCGCCATTGGTTGCCCGAACTTCGCGCTGTGCCAAGTGCATATATTCACGAACCGCACAGAATGAGTATGGATGCGCAGAAGCAAGCAGAATGCCGCGTTGGAGTGGAGTACCCGATACCGATTGTGAATTTGGAAGAAACCGCCCGAAAATTTCAACGGTGAGAGAAGAGCGCTTAGGAATATATCCAGCAAATTTTCTCACGCCTTTTCGTTAAAAAAACGTAAATTTACCCTCTTTCTTGTTTTTTCATTCTACGATAATACCATGCACTACAAAGGCTTTGCGACAACCGCCATCCACACCGGGCAAGAACCTGACCCGCTCACAGGTGCAGTCACTGTGCCGCTCTACCAGACTTCCACCTACGCGCAAGAGGGAATCGGGCAGCACAAGGGATACGAATACGCCCGCACACACAATCTCACACGCTTCAAATGGGAGGAAAACCTCGCCGCGCTCGAAGCCGGGAATGACCAAGTAGGATATGGATTTGCCTTTGCAAGCGGCTTGGCAGCTATTGATACCATTATGAAACTGCTTTCCAGCGGCGACCACGTGATTGCTGCCGAAGATATGTACGGCGGCACGTTTCGCCTTTTCGACAAGATTTTGCGCCGTTTCGGCATCGAATTTTCCTATGTGGACATGACCAATATGGACACACTGCGCAAAGCAATTACGCCGAAAACCAAAATGATTTACACCGAATCGCCCACCAATCCGATGATGATGCTTACCGACCTCGCGGCAGTGTCGGCGATTGCGAAAGAAGCAGGTGCGATGATGGTGGTGGACAACACCTTTGCCAGTCCGTACATTCAGCAGCCGCTTCGCTTGGGTGCGGATATTGTAATTCATTCGGCAACGAAGTATTTGGGCGGTCATTCCGACCTTGTGAGCGGTATTGTGGCGACGAACAGCAAAGATATTGCTGATCAGCTGAAGTTCCTCCAAAACGCCGCCGGTGCTGTGCCGGGACCCTTCGAGTGCTGGCTCTGTCTGCGTTCCATTAAAACGCTTGCCGTGCGCATGAAGCAGCATGAAGAAAATGCTCGCCAGATAGCAGAATTTTGTGCAAAGCACCCTGCCATCAAAAAAGTATATTATCCGGGCTTGCCTTCGCACCCGCAACATGAGCTGGCAAAGAAGCAAATGCGCGGTTTCGGGGCAATGATTTCGATTGAACTTGGTTCACTCGAAAAAGCCAAACAATTTGCCTCTTCAGTGCGCGTCTTTACCCTTGCTGAGTCGCTGGGCGGCGTGGAATCACTCGTTTGCCATCCTGTGAGCATGACGCACGGAAGCGTTCCCAAAGAAACCCGCGACCGCTTGGGCGTTACCGACGGACTTGTGCGCTTGTCCGTTGGCATCGAAGACATTGAAGATTTACTTGCGGATATTGAACAGGCGTTGAAATAATCCGCTCTGACCGCTAATTCACTTATACCGTTTACTTCTTACAACTTTGGGCGTTTGCCATGATGAATCAACAAGGTACCAATAACGGGGTTCACCTGAACGGACACACCACCAATGCTCACACCGCCAACGGTCACGCAAGCAGTGGCGCGGAGCATGAGCCGTTTCACTACAAATACCTCGACAATATCAATTATCCTGCCGACTTGCGCAAACTTCCGCCCGATGTGCTGACGGATGTAGCCGACGAAGTCCGCGAATACATGGTGGATACGATTACTAAAGTCGGCGGACACTTCGGCGCGGGGCTTGGTACGGTCGAAATCACGGTGGCGTTGCACTATGTTTTCAACACGCCCAAAGATAAGATTGTTATTGATACGGGGCATCAGGGCTATCCGCATAAAATCTTGACCGGACGCAAAAATCAGTTACACACCATCCGTCAAAAAGGCGGATTGTCGGGATTTCTCAAGCGAACCGAAAGCGAGTACGATGCCTTCGGCGCGGGACACGCTACCACCAGCATTTCTGCTGCACTCGGCATGGCGACTGCCCGCGACGTGAAAGGCGAAGATTACAACGTCGTGGCGGTTATCGGCGATGGTGCAATGACGGGCGGTCTGGCGTACGAAGCGATGAACAACTGTGGCGTACAGAAGCGCAAAATCTTGGTGATTCTGAACGACAATAATATGTCTATCGCGCCCAACGTCTGGTCTATCTCCAATTATTTTACGAACGTTTTCGCTTCGCCCACACTACAAAAACTCCGCGGCTCTATCGTGGATATGACCGATAAAATGGATGATTTCGGCGACCGCATCCGCAAAGTGGCTCATAAAATCGAAGGTGGCATTAAGGCGGTTTTTACGCCCGGTATGCTCTTTGAGGCGCTTGGATTCAAATACTTTGGTCCCGTGAACGGTCACAATATGCCGCAGCTTATCAAAATTTTGGAGTCGGTGAAAGACATCGACGGACCCGTACTGCTGCACATCACCACGCAAAAAGGCAAGGGTTATGCGCCTGCCGAGGGCGACAAGCAGTTCCTTCATGCGATTGGGAAAATTGATAAAATTACGGGAAAATCGCTGGCGAAAAAGCCCGATGTACCGCTTCCACCCTTATACCAAAACGTCTTTGGGCAGGCAATGGTGGAACTCTGCGAGAAAGACCCGCATATCGTGGGCATCACCGCCGCAATGCCGGACGGAACGGGCTTGAATTTGCTGCACGACAAAATGCCGGAGCGCGTAATAGATGTTGGCATTGCCGAAGGGCACGGCGTTACTGCTGCGGCGGGGATGGCGTGCGAAGGAATTGTGCCCGTCGTAGCGATTTATTCCACCTTCCTCCAACGCGCTTTCGACCACATTGCGCATGACTGCGCTTTGCAGCATCTCCACGTCGTTTTTGCGCTGGACAGAGGCGGACTGGCAGGGGCTGATGGTCCGACGCACCACGGGGTGCTGGACTTGGCATACTTGCGCTGCATTCAAGGTATGGTGGTGATGGCTCCGAAGGACGAACAAGAACTCCGCAATATGCTCTATTCGGCGGTGTACCACTACAAGCAAGGTCCCGTCTCTTTCCGTTACCCACGCGGCAATAGCATCGGCGTTCCGATTGGTCCTATGCAAGCGCTTCCCCTTGGTAAGGGTGAAATCGTGCGCTCAGGGCGCGATGTGGCGATTGTAGCGATTGGAAACATGGTGCACAAATCTCTCCACGCCGCAGAACTCCTTTGGCAAGAAGGTATTTCGGCAGAAGTCGTGAATGCCCGGTTTGTCAAGCCGCTTGATACCGCGCTCATGGACGACCTTTGCAATCGCTTCGAGAAAATTATCACGGTCGAGGACGGGCAGAAGCAAGGCGGCTTCGGCAGTGCTGTGCTGGAATACATCGGTACAAAGCATAACCGCACGACCGATGTCTATATCCACGGCATTGATGACCTATACGTTGACCACGGCACACAGGAAGAGCTTTGGCACGACCTCGGACTGGATGGCGAAGGCATTGCAGCAGTGGTGAAAGAATTTATCGGTTTCCCGCAGCACCTTGATACAGTGGAACTGGTGGGATAAGCGCACGTAAGAAAATAGCACAAGGTAGCAAAGCGCGAATGTACCAGTGGGTACATTCGCGCTTTTTTGTGTTCAAGGTAGAGAACGTATTCCTACCGCAGCAGCAATAGCAGGGTTTGTTTTTGGGGAGGCAATCATCGAATTTTGAACGTTGCCAGCGTAATAATCGCCAGTAACACCGCAATAATATAGAACCGTGCGACAATTTTTGCCTCATGCCAGCCGCTTTTCTCGAAGTGGTGATGGAGCGGTGCCATCTTGAAGAGCCTACGCCCTTCGCCATATTTACGCTTGGTGTAGCGGAAGTATGTTACTTGCAGAATCACCGACACGGTTTCGGCAAAAAATATTCCGCCCACAATGGGCAACAAAAATTCTTTTTTGACAAGAATGCACAAGCCGCCAAGCGCTCCACCGAGCGCCAGAGAGCCCGTGTCGCCCATAAACACTTGTGCCGGAAACGCATTGAACCACATAAAGCCCAAGCCTGCACCGATAAGCGCGGCGCAAAAAATCGTCAGTTCGTCCGAGCCGCGTAAATGAATGATGTTCAGATAGTTTGCAAACTTGGCATTCCCCGATACATAACAAATCACCGCCAGCGTGAGCGACGAAATACTAACCGTACCAATCGCCAAACCGTCCAGACCATCGGTCAAATTCACAGCATTCGACGTGGCGGTAATGACGAAGATTACCATCGGGATATAAAGCCATTCAAAGTCGAAATTGATGTTTTTCGCAAAGGGAACAGTCGTAACGGTGTTCACCTTTGCAAATGCTGCGCCAAACCATTCGGGAAAGAAAAAGATGCTTGCACCCAGAATTAAGCCAATACCAATCTGCCCGATGATTTTGTAGCGCCCAATTAAGCCTTTTTTGAACTTTTTAATCACCTTCAGGTAATCATCCACAAAGCCCACCACACCAAGCCACGCAGTAACAAGGACGATAAGAATGATGTAGGGATTAAGCACATTTGCCCAAAGCAGTGTCGGCAGAAGCAGTGCCGTCAGAACAATTAAGCCACCCATCGTGGGTGTTCCGGCTTTGTTGACGTGATTACCCGTAGAAGCAAGTTCTGTTTTTGCCTGCTCACCGATTTGGTTGCGCTTGAGAGCAGCGATAATACGCGGTCCGACAACGAAACTAATGAGCAAAGCGGTAATAGCCGCCGCAGCCGAGCGAAACCAGACATACTGGAACACACCGAAGCCCGGTGGTGAGAAGGTTTGTTCTATGTATCGAGCGAAAAAATAGAGCATAAATCTGGATAAAATTATGAGGAATCTGGAGAATCGTGGACGGGCAGCGCAAAGATACGCACAAACGCCCATTTCGCCAATAGGCTTTCACAGCAGGTAATTTATCACATCATTTCAGAAAAATTTGCACAATCCTAGTTAAAATCGTATTTTAATAGCCTTTACCAATTCACTCTTTTCTCACTAATTTTTCACGAAATCGCACCTTCTAAAGCACGTGATTTGGCGTGTCGAAACCAAGAAGCAATGCGATTTGGAGGACTCAATGTCTGAGCAAGTAACGTCATCGGTTGCCGACGACCAAATGGCAATCGCCGCCGGAAAAAAGCCAACGGCTATGCACAAACGATATTCCGTCACATCCATTATGGATGACGATTTTGATTTCGAGATGATGGATCCCGTGATGCTGACGAGTATGTTTGAAAAAACACTCTCAACTATCTCGGAAAACGAAATCATCACCGGACGGATCGTTGCTATCAACAACAGTGAAGTTGCTATTGATATTGGCTTTAAGTCGGAAGGTTTAGTACCACTTTCCGAATTCACCAACCGCGAAGAACTGAAAATCGGGGATGAAGTCGAAGTGTTTCTTGAGAATATCGAGGATGCCGACGGCAAAATGGTGCTTTCGCGCCGCCGTGCTGACTTCATGCGCGTTTGGGAACGCATCAATAAAGCGTTTGAAACACAAGACATTGTACAAGCGAAAATTCTGCGCCGCATCAAAGGCGGTATGGTTGTTGACCTCATGGGCATTGATGCATTCTTGCCCGGTTCGCAGATTGACGTGAAACCTGTGCGTGATTTTGACGCATGGATTAGCCGCACGCTTGACGTTCGCGTTGTGAAAATCAATCATCCGAACGAAAACGTTGTCGTCAGCCACAAAGTCCTCCTCGAAGAGCAAATTGCCGGTGTTCGCCAAGAAGTTCTTGAGCGCCTTGAAAAAGGTCTCGTTCTGGAAGGTCACGTCAAAGCTATCGCCGACTTCGGCGTATTTATTGACTTGGGCGGCGTGGACGGTCTTGTCCACATCACCGACCTCTCATGGGGACGCGTTACGCATCCGTCCGAAATCGTTCAACTCGACGAAAAAGTTAAAGTCGTTGTGCTGGACTTCGATTCGGACAAACGTCGTATCTCGCTTGGCATGAAGCAACTCACACCACACCCATGGAATACCATTGGCGAGAAATACGAGCCAAATTCTCAAGTACAAGGCAAAGTAGTCAGCCTTACCGATTACGGTGCATTTATCGAAATCGAAAAAGGTATCGAAGGTCTTATCCACATCAGCGAAATGTCATGGACAGAACACATCAAGCATCCGTCGCAGTTCGTCTCGATGGGACAAATGGTTGATGCGGTCGTTCTGAACATTGACCGCGACGGCAAGAAATTGTCGCTTGGTATGAAACAACTGACTCCTGACCCGTGGCAGCAACTTCTCCAAAAATATCCCGTCAACTCCCAGCACCGTGGCGCTGTGCGTAACATCACCAACTTCGGCGTATTTGTTGAGTTGGAGCCGGGCGTAGATGGTCTTGTTCACATTAGCGATCTGTCGTGGACGAAGAAAATTCGTCACCCCGGGGAGTTTGTGAAAAAAGGCGAGGAAATTGATGTCGTGATTTTGGGCATTGACCTCGACCAGCGTCGTATCTCGCTTGGACACAAGCAGGTGCGCGATAATCCATGGGATGTCTTCTCCGAAGACTACCGCGTGGGCGTTCAGACGCAAGGTCGTATCGTGCGCATCATCGAAAAAGGTGTTATCGTCGAGTTGCCGCAAGGTGTTGACGGTTTCGTTCCGACCTCACAGTTGTCCTTCGCACCCGTGAAAAACATTGCCGATTTCTTCCGCGTTGACGAAAACTTGCCGCTCCGCGTCATTGAGTTCGACAAAGAAGCGAAGAAAATCGTTCTCTCTGCCGTAGAATATCTCAAAACCCAAGACCAGCCATCGATTGACGCATACAATGCGAACCATCCTGTGCCGGGCGCGGAAAACTACGTCGCAGAACTCAGCGTAAATAATTTGACGGATTAAGCGTGAGCGTGTGTCACAATCACATTCAATGCTTCGACCGATGAAAAACGTATCAAAGCCCGACAGAAAAAAATTCCGTCGGGCTTTGACGTTCTTAAACTTTTACCGATTTTGTATTTGTCCAATGGCTACCGAGACTTTTTGTGTCAAAGCGTGCAGGCTTTACCCCAAAAATTCTCACCCCCCTCTAGCAGTAGCAAGCGAGCGCAGATAGTTTATACGGGAATTTTTCATATAAATATCTGTTTGCGTAACCTACTCCGCGTTCCACTAGTATCGTTGAAGGCAAGCAACAACCCATTTTATCCTGTTTTTCCCCCTCTATTCGGGAGCATATCCATGACACAACACCACCTCTCTCGGTTCATGCGTCTTTTCTGTATTCTGGCGCTGGGCTTTCTTGTAACCATGCCTCTTCGGGCACAAGATGAAGACGAAGATGATGGCAAGCCCAAAATCCGCGCACTCGGCGTGGAAGCAAACGGCGTAGAAGTGCCGGTCGTCCAAATCCGCGTGGATGAATTTTTGAGTCGGCAGATTCACCCGCTTTTGAATTATATCTTTTTTGATGATAACTCCGCTACTATCCCCGAACGCTATAAACAAATGACCGATGTCAGCGTGGAGGGCTTTCGCCCAGAACGCTTATTCGGCATGGAAACGCTTGAGGTCTATTACGAGGTTATGAATATCATCGGCTATCGTCTGAAGAATTCGACAGAGACCATTACTATCACCGGCTGTAATGCCAATGTCGGTCCTGAAAAAGGGAATAAAGATTTGTCCATGCGCCGCGCACAGGCAGTGAAAGATTATTTCCAGAACGTTTGGAAAATAGACCCCGCCCGTCTTGTGGTGCAAAGCCGCGACCTGCCGGAAAAACCATCCAGCTCAAAAGAAAGTCCACTCGAAGCAGAAGCGGAAAACCGTCGTGTAGAGATTACCGGTGCTTGGTCTATGATTCAACCCGTATTTATTCAGGATACGCTGCGCGAAGCAACGCCGCCCATTATTCGCTTTTACAGTAAACTCCAGCCGAAGGATGAAAATCCGGCGCAGTGGAGCATTGCTATCAAACAACGTGCGAAAGCGCTCCGTAGCCCAATTTCTGCAGCCGGCAATGTTAAACCGGTTGTGGATTGGAAAATAAACAAGGAAAAAAACACCATTCCCCTTGATACCGTACCGATGACCTACGAATTGGAAATTCGTTATCCGACACTCCCAAACTTGAAATCGAAGCGCCTTTCTATGCCTGTTCAGCAAATCACGATTCAAAAGAAAAAGCGTGAACGCGCCAACGATGTGGAGAAAGACCGTTACAGTATGATTCTATTTCCTTTCGGCTCATCGAAAGTGGAAGAGGGTAATGCAAAAATTGTCGAGTTCATCAGATCGGAAAAGCGCTTGAGACCTGAATCGAGTGTGGTCATTACGGGCTATACAGACATTATTGGCTCGGAGCAAGCGAATCTTAAAATTTCTACCGACCGCGCTAAATCTGTGCAGGCAGCGCTTGGGCTGGATAAAGCAGGAGTTGTGCGTGAAATCAAGGTGGAAGGTAGAGGTAAAACCAAGCCGCTTATTTATGAGAACAATGAGCTTCCCGAAGCCCGCCTTTACTGCCGTACCGTTGTTGTTGAAGTAAAGAACCCGGCAACAGACGAATAGGATTCTCGTCGGCTACAATCGAAGTGCACAAAGGAAACCCCGCTTAGCAGATAAAGGTTAAGCGGGGTTTGTTATTTTTTTTGTTCACTTTATTGAACAATGTTTTATGGCTCACGGCGTGAAAACACATCATCCAACGCCTGCTGCAACCGCTTGGGAAGCATTGCTCGCCAGTACATACGCTCTGTGCTGATAAATGCTGCCATACCGGGATTCTGCGAAGACTTGCTCATCAATCGCAGCACCGCGACTGCTTCGCTATACACGTTCCAGATTGCTTGCTCGCTACGGTTGGCTTTCAACACACTTTTTGCTTCTCCATAGCGCTGCTGTGCTTTCGCCAGATGGTCGTCGAAGAATTGTATGCGCAGTCTGCTTGCCTCTCCTGAAGTTTGTGCAAGTACGACGATGGAATCAACAACGGTAACGGCTTCGGTGTGAGGCAGATAGTCGGGCCAATACTCATCATTCATCAGTACTGCCGTAACCATTGTGGCAGTGTCTTTGCCCGATGCTTTGCTTGCGAGAGTAATTATTTCGGGATTGCCTGCCTCAAAATTCACCACACGGCGATACTTTCCTTGTTGCTTTTTCAGAATCGTCAGCCCAATACTAGCCACAGCGCTATTACCACCGCCATCTGTCTTGATGCAGACTTCCGATGTACCGTCATTGTCCACATCACGGACATCCAAAGATTTGCCGTAATAGAATTTTTCCTGATAAATCGGTGCAAAGGCTTTTTTAGTCGTATCATACTCAAAGATTTGAAGCCCTTCAAATCCGATACTCGCACCCATTGAATCCTTCGGATAGACCGTAACAATCGCATCTTCATAACCACTTTTACTCAGATCTACGCGGCGAATATCGGTCTTGAGCGTCGCTAAGTCAGTTGGCAGCGTAAAAGGATTGGTGCGACTCATTGCTGCATTATTGATGGGCTTTTCCTCGGAGTGTTCGGAAGTGCACGCAGTAGCCAGACAGCCCGCAAGAAAAAGAGCCGTGATGGAATACAATTGAAAGCGCTGGTACAATTTCATGATTTTGTGAATGTGAATGATAGCAAATCTGTGTTTAGCAAAAGCCGACAACCAAAAAACGCCTTTCTGGGCGCTTATGGAAATTCTTCCTGTACAGTGCTGTATGTCTGCGGCGTAGCAAGCGCCTTGTAAAGAAGCTCGGCAAGTTCGTCGAGCGCATCGGTAGCTGTTTTGCCGTGCATATAAAGGAAGATACCGTCATTGCGGCGCTGGTAAATCCAACTGGCAATAATACGAATTTCGTCAATTTCCTCCTTGCGCGAATGTGGCGGCGCGTCTGTGCCGTCGAAATAAACAGACTCCAATGCCCGCTCCAATTCTTTCACGGGAAGTTTTTTGCCCACCAAACGCTGAAAATGCAAGCGCCCATGCCGTATGAAAAATACCTCCACCTTTTTATCGCGCTCTTCAGTGGGCACAATGATAATAACATTATTTTCGTTGATAGACGATGAAATCTGGCGTTGCCGAAAGAAAATTCGTTCCAATTCCTTCATGCGATTGCGTAGCAATCCCGCTTCTTCAAAATCCAAGCGCTCGGAACTCTCTTGCATAGCGGTCTTGAGCGCCGCCACAATACCGATGCGCTCACCGCTCAGAAATTTACGGACGGTATCGGTTTCTCGTTCATACTCTTCGGCACTTTGCAGCAAGGCACACGGCGCATGGCAACGCTTGATTTGATGATAGAAACACGGCGTAAAATCCGCACTCGGCGTAAATGGTTCGTTGCATTTTCTGAGTCCAAAAGTGCGATTGATAATATCCACTACCGCCTCGGCAGAACCCCGTGAACCGAACGGACCAAAGTACTCAGCACCGTCATCGTCAATTTCCAAGCGAATATCCAGCCGTTTATAGTTGATGTCTTGCGTTGCCTGCCCATGAGCGGGAGCACCCAAGCGCAGGAACGGATAGCGGCGATACTTTTTGATAAGTGTGTTGTATTGCGGCTTGTGCGACTTTATTTCTTTAGATTCCAACAGTAAAGCTGAAAGTTCCGTACCAGTGGTTTGCCATTGAATATCACGCACTTGCCTGACGAGGTCTTTAATTTTTCCGGTATGCTGCGCTGACGGTAAAAAATAAGAGCTGACACGATTTTTGAGGGATTTTGCTTTACCAATATACAGAATTGTATCGTGCTGATCACGGAAATAATACACACCCGGCTCGTCAGGCAGATTTTGGAGCTGCTCTTGCAGCATCTGGATAGACTTCGGAACTTTCTTGAAATTATTTAACCGCTTATTTTGAAAGGTCAGCAATTCCTCCAGCGTTTGCACATTGAATTGTTCCTGAAGTAGCTCAAGCATCTTGATAAATGCTTGTGCGGTAGCAAAGGCATCGCCGTGAGCGCGGTGGCGATTCGCAATGGAAATATCGAAGTACGAAGCCAGTGCGCCCAAATTGAGTTTGACACGCTTAGGAAAAAGGCGCTTGGCGAGTTTATACGTGCAGAGGCGAGGCATTTCGGCGGCAATTGGCAAATTGCTTCGCGCAAACGTATTGGACACAAACGACCAATCAAACGCTACATTATGCGCTACAAAAACTGCGTAAGGCTGGGAAAAAAGTGGGCGCAGACGGCGCATCACCTCATCGGTTTCCGGTGCGTTATAAACCATACCGTTGGAAATGCCTGTTATTTGGGCAATCATGGACGGAATATGCTGGTGCGGATTCACAAGAGAAGAAAATTCTTCGATGATTTCCCCGTCACGCACGACAATACACGCTATCTCGGTGATGCGATTTTCTTTACCGCTTGCTCCCGTCGTTTCCACATCCACAACAAGGAACGGGACTTCAGTGAGGTGGATCTCATGCGGTTCTTGTGGTGATACGTCCATTGGCAGCGAGATGATATAATTGTGGAAACGTTGAAAATCTACGCTATCGGAAACTCCACAATAAATGTTGCGCCTTTACCTATTTCCGATTCTACCCAGATTTTACCATTCATTGCTTCAATCATTTTTTTAACAATCGAAAGCCCCAGCCCGGTCGAATGTTCGCCGCCAGTCGGCTGCGCCGAAAGTCGTGCAAAATGACCGAAGAGTTTTTCTTTATCCGCATCCGACAAGCCCGGTCCCTCGTCTTGCACTTCCACACGCACCGCCGTAGAGGTCGGCACGACGCGAACCCAGATATTTTTATTCACCCCATTCGGCGAATATTTGACGGCATTAGAAACGATATTTTCCACGACTTGCATAGATGCAACCTCGTCTGCATGAATTTCTGCCTTGGGCGCTTTCGCCTCAAAGTGTAGCGTGAGGCTCTTTTGCTCGGCGCGGGAGCGGTAATTATCAACAATAGCTTCGGTCAGACTTACAATATCAAATTTGATTGGATTTGCCTTGAAGCCACGCTCTATCTTGTTCACGTCCAGCAGATTTGTGATAAGCGTGAACATACGGTCAGTTTCCGACAGCACATCGCCCGTGTACTCCTTGATTTCGTCTTTGGAGAGAGTTTCTACCTCGCGGTGCATGAGGTCGGTGAACATTTTCACATTGGCAAGCGGGTTTTTGAGGTCGTGCGCAACGATGCCCAAGAATTCATTTTTTTCGGCGTTAAGCTCAATCAGCCGTGCGGTGCGCTCTTTCACCTTGTCTTCCAGCGTAGCAAGCAACTGACGATAGCGCTCCTCAGCAAAAAACAAGGCTGCTGCGCCATCAATAATAAGTTTCAACTCTTCGTCATCAACCGGCTTTTCGATATACCGAAACACGCGCCCCTTGTTGATAGCGTTCACAGCTACTTCTTTATCGCCCTGCCCCGTAATCAGCATCCGAATCGGATTGGGATACGTCGCCATGATGGATTCAAAAAAGTCAACGCCATTGGTAATTTCGCCTGCTTCCACGAGGGTATAGTCCGATAAAATCACGTTGACCGGGTGCTGCTTCAAGATTTCGCGTGCTTCCTGCGTCGTATTGGCTGTGTGAACTTTATAGACATCAAAAAAATTCGCGCTAAAATTGGTAAGCTGTTCTTTCAAGTCATCTACGTAAAGTACGACCGGTTTAGAAGTTTTCATATCGCAGAAAGAGTTGAGAATAATTGATAGTTGTTTTGCTGAGGAAATAATGTGCGGCGTTTACCGAACACTTTGCGGACCGTCCACCGGCAGTATGACCGTAAACTCCGTACCGACACCCGGCTCGCTTTTGGCGCTGATACTGCCTTTGTGCTTCAGTTCGATAATATCTTTCGAGATTGCCAGACCAATGCCCATTCCATCTTTCTTGGTTGTAAAGCCTGCATCAAAGACGTGTTCAAGGGTTTCGGCGCTCATTCCACGCCCGGTATCGCGCACACTGACAACGACGTTTTTCGGATTATTTGCTTGTAACGCCGTTGTGATGCGCACTTCGCCTTTCTCGTCAATAGCTTGAATGGCGTTGTGCAGAATGTTCATAAAGACTTGATTCATCGGACCCGGATAGCAAAGAATATCCGGTACGTCTGCACCATAATCTTTTTGAATCGCAATATGGTGATATTTCGATTGGTTGTAGAGTAATTTTATCGTTGCATCAATCCCTTCGTGGACGGATGCGGTTTTAAGAGCTTCTTCTTCGGGACGATAGAGCGTGCGCAGACTCTTGACAATTTCTGAAATTCGCTCCGCGCCAACGCCGATATTTCCTATGAGATCGTCAATTTGCTTGAGCCTCGTCTCCATCTGAATATCGTCTTTGTAGTCAGCAATTTCGCGGAGTTGCTGTTGTAGTTGCGGCAACTCATCCACCGTCATTCTCTCAGGTGTAATAGCGCTATACTGCTCTAAAAGTTGCATTATCGCGCCCACATTTCGCTTCAAAGGTTTGACAGCACCGGAAATAAAATTCACGGGGTTGTTAATTTCGTGGGCAACACCATTGGTCAAACGACCCAGTGAAGCCATTTTTTCGGATTGCGAGAGGTGCGCACGTTCCATCATGCGCTGCTCTTCGCTGTTTTTCAATGCGTGATTTGCCTCTTGAAGTTCAGAATTTTTCAGTTCAATTTCGGCTGCTTGTTCATCTAAAATTCCGTTTTGTCGCTCAATTTCCTTGATTTGCTGTTTTATTTCTTCGTTAGAATCCTGTAATTCTTTGGTGCGCTGGTCAACAAGTTTTTCAAGTATTTTACTGCGCTCCTCGACTGCTCTAATACGCCACCGCACAAAACCTACCCCACCGCCGAGCACCAGTACAGCCGCACCTATACGAAACCACCACGTTGCCCAAAATGGTGGTGTTATTTCAATCGTTAGTGCAGCACCTGACTCGCTCCACTCGCCGTCGTAATTGCAGGCTTGAACGCGAAAAGTGTACATATTCGGGTCGAGATTGGTATAGCGAGCGTCGTGCTGCTGCGCGTCGGCATAATGCCACTCACTGTCAAAGCCTTCGAGTTTATAGCGATATCGATTCCGCGAAGCAAAACTGAAACTGAGCACGGCAAATCGAATCTCAAAGTTGTTTTCGCTGTGTGGCAAGATAATATGCTGCTTCTCAGCAATAACCGTATCAAGATATTTTGTGCTGAAGGCTTTCCCGAATTTGGTGAAGCTGGTAAATACTACTGGCAGGCTCGTACTGTTCGAGCGGATACTATCGGGATGAAAGACGCTAAATCCATTAGTGCCACCGAAAAACATCGTCCCGTTTTTGCTCTTGAGCGCCGCTCCTGTGATAAATTCTGTGCCTTGCAGCCCGTCGCGTGTATCGTACAATTGAAAATCATTTTTATCAGGGTGAAAGCGCAACAAACCTTGGTTCGTGCTGAACCACAGCGTCCCACTTTTATCTTCTTGAATTGTTAAAATGGTACCCTTCAAGACTTCGGACAGTTTCGCATCGCTGCCTTCTTGAGTTGGTTCCACGACGGTGAACTTCTCACTGGCACGGTCAAAGGTATTCAAACCGCCCTCAGTGGCAAGCCAGAGATTACCTTTTGAATCTTCATAAATGGCTTGTATGCTGTTATCGCTCAGACTTTCAAGCCGACCATTCTCAGAACGATATGTTTTCGTTATGCCGGTTTTAGCATCTAGCTTTGTCAATCCTTGTTCCGTCCCTATCCACATCATACCTGCACGGTCTTCATAGATGGCAAAGACTTTATCACTGGCAAGTGCTTTATCAAGTGGGGAGCCATTTTTGCGAAAATTGGTAAACTGTGCTTTTCCGCTTGCGTCTATCGCATCTAAGCGACTAACACCACCATCGGTTGCTATCCAAATTTTACCACTTTTATCTTCAACGATACTACTGACAGAATTACTCGCAAGCGAGCGTTCATCGCCTGTCGCTGACAGATAATGCTCGAAGTTTGCCTTTCCGTAAATGCCGGTCTGCCGAAGTGCATAGATTCCCGTCTCGTTTGTGCCTATCCAGAGCGTCCCATCACGAGTAGTGCAGAGTGCAGAAATAAAATTTTCTCCTAGCTGGTTCGGCAGCACATCATTAGCACGGAACACCTCAAATACGCCATCGCCGCCTGACAGTGCTTGCGATTCCATGCGATTCAGTCCGTCTTCCGTGCCAATCCATATTTTTCCTTCTTTGTCCTCTGCAAACGCCCAGACCGCGTTATTACTCAGCCCCCGCACCATATTTGGCAAAGTGCGATAGGTCAAAAACTTGCGTGTTCGCGGATTAAAAAAGCTGATGCCGTCTCGTGTTCCCACCCAGACAGTTCCGCTTCTATCTTCATAAAGCGATAGCACATCATCATTCACAAGGCTTTCGGTCTCGGCACGTTCACGGCGGTAGGTCTGGAATTGGTCTAGCGCCCGATTCGTCATCTGCGAAAGCCCATTATCGGTTGCTGCCCAGAGCACCCCTGTGCGGGTTTCCAAAACAGCCACAATTTTAGAGCTACCGACAGTACTCGGATTGGCAGGATCGTGAGCAAAGTGTGTAAAGGTACCACTTCGCGAGACGGGACGATACTCAAAGCGCCACAGACCAGAGCGATTCGTGCCAATCCAAATCATACCCAAACGATCGGTGCAGAGTGATTGAATATCATTGCCCTGCCATGTCAGCCCTGAAGTAGAATCCGGTACAAAACGCAGAAAATTATTCGAGGACGACATATAACGGTACAAACCGCCCTCGTAGGTGCCGACCCAGATAGCGCCGCTCTTGTCGGCAGCGAGCCGCCAGACAATATCGCTTTGAAGCGCTCCAGCATCACGGAGATTTTTACGGTAGGTATTGAAAAGCCCTGTTTTTTTGTCCATGCGGCAAAGACCGCCGCCATAGGTACCCACCCACAAGTATTCACCCCGTGCATCATCCACAATGGAGGTAACATAGCCATTGGAAAGTGATGCTGGCTTACCGTCCGCGCGAAAGGTCGTAAATGTTTCGGTTGTGCGATTGAAACGGCAAAGTCCGCCCTTCGTACCAACCCAAAGCGTACCTTCTTTGTCCTCGTATAACGCCTCAATGTAATTTCTTGCGAGCGAGACCGTATCGCGGGGATTTGAGCGGAAGACCTTGAACGAATGACCGTCGTAGCGATTCAAGCCATCTTCCGTACCGAACCACATAAACCCACGCTTGTCTTGCAAAATGCACAGCACCGAGCCTTGCGACAAGCCATTCTTTACCGTCAGACGCTCAAATAAAATTTCTTTTTGAGGAGAGACTTGCGCATAGAGGCGAGGGAGCATAGCGGTGAGGCACAGCGTGGTTACAAGCGTAAGAAGCGCGCGGGGTATGAAATTCATAGCGAAGGAGCAAAAAAATGGGTTGCGCGAAAAGTGGGTTGCGTGGAGGACTGAAAGGACAAAATGTAGCCCACTCTTACGCATGGGCTACATTCGCAGCAAGGATTGATATGGCATTTGAACCGAATCGTCGTTGTTCTGCGATAAGAGCAGTTTTACAAAATACGCTTACCCATACAGGAGCTAACGACCTCTGTGGCAAAGACGGCAGTGCTATTGCGGGTGTCCAGAATTGGGTTGACTTCCGTTACATCTAGTGAGCCAACCATCTGCGTTTCGGCGAGGTACTCCATCACAAAATGTGCCTCACGGAACGACAAACCGCCCGGAACCGGCGTACCCACACCCGGCGCAACAAGTGGGTCAACACTATCCAAATCGAAACTAACGTGCAAATGGTCAACCTGAGGGCGTAATTTCTCAACCACTTCGGCAATTATCGGGTAAATACCACGTTTGTCTATGTCGAACATCGTATAAGCGCTAAGATTCAGACGTTTGATAAGCTCTACTTCGCCCACATCAAGGTCGCGGGCAGCGATAATCACTACGTTTTCCGGCTGCACCTTTACAAAATCGCCACCAATAGCCTTGAGTTTGGGATGACCAAGACCCATTGCCACAGCAAGCGGCATACCGTGTATGTTCCCAGAAGGGGTTGTCTCCGGTGTATTCATATCGGCGTGTGCATCTATCCAAACCACACCCAAGCGCTTGCCTTCGCGCTTGCAATGCGCCGCTACGCCGCCAAGCGAGCCGATGCCCATAGAATGGTCGCCGCCAAGAATGAGCGGAAAGCGGTTTGCGTCCAATGCTGATTCTACACGCTCTGCCAGAATTGTAGTTGCACGAGCAATTTCTGTCAAAAACTTCAGATTTGATGAGCCTTCCTCTTCAATTTCCAGCGCATGAACGGGAATATCACCTTCATCGGTAACAGTATATCCAAGCGTTTCGAGTTTTCGGGTAATGCCGGCAATACGCAGTGCTGAGGGTCCCATATCCACGCCACGCCGCCCTGCACCTAAATCGCTGGGATAGCCAATAATTTGTACATGATGATGTTTGCTCATAACCAAGCCCACAAAAAATGAAATTTGAGAAGAATAATGTCAGAGTTGTCTAAGAAGTGCTGCATCGTCAGTTTCGATTGCAACCATCGCTAGTGCGCTTTCTGAGGTATGCGAGAGCGACACCAATACACGGCAAGCGCCATATTTTTCGGCAATTTTATTATGCAAGCGCAGAAAAGGCTCACCGCCACGCCGCTTGACTACTTCGACCGAAGTCCACGTCATATCGCCTGTAATTCCTGTACCGATAGCCTTGCTAAATGCTTCTTTTGCGGCAAAACGGGCGGCATAATGCTGAAATTTATACTTTTGTGCCTCACAATACGCACGCTCGCCCTCAGTAAAAATCCGCCGAAGAAAACGGTCTCCATATTTCTCCAGCGCGTCCTGAATTCGCGTTACAAGAACAATATCTGTACCGATGCCGAGAATCATACTGCGTAGGTATTGGTGATTTTTGTGGGATTTACGCGAAAACGAATACCCCTCTGTGCGGCTCTTCATAACAATCTTCGTCGAGAAATTTCTCACGAATATTGCTCACGCTCAATGATATCAAAAAGCTCCGTTAAGCGGTCAAGTTCGTCTGAGGAGTAAAAATCAATTTCAACTACGCCATTTTGTGCGTTCGGACGCAATTTGATGCGTACTTGCGTTGCGAGGATATGACGTAGTTTTGTTTCTAATGCCACGATAGCCGCATCGCGCTCCGGCGGCGGTTCGGGAGCGGAATTATTTTTCTCGCTTGCTTGTTGCTCAGTAGAGGGTGATGCAAACTCGCTCTTCAAATCATCAGGAATGGCAAAGCCGTCTGTGTTGATAGCAACGGTGGAATGTTTAGCAAAAGGAGCGTTGTGTCCACCGGCACTACCAGGGCGGGATGCAAATTCTGCAATCGGCTGGTCAATATCGCCGTGAAAAGCGGGGACAGCAGGCTGCGCAGGCTTTTCTGCAAGCGCTTCGTCCATTGTTGCGCCGGCTTCTATTTTTTTTACGATTTCTTCGGTCTTCCGCACGGAAAATTCTTGTGCACGGACTTCCTTAAAGACTTCACGCTGCTTTTCCTCATCGGAAATCGCAAGAATGGCGCGGGCATGACCCATAGAGAGTTTTTTCTGACGCAGCGAGCGCTGTATCTCATCGGGCAGGCGGAGAAGACGCAAGAAGTTTGTAATCGTCGTGCGGTCTTTACCGACTTTTTTCGAGACTTCTTCTTGCGTGAGGCGACATTCCTCCATAAGGCGCTTGTAACCGAGAGCGACTTCAATTGGATTCAGGTTCTCACGCTGCACGTTCTCAATGAGCGCCAACTCAAGCATATCGGCATCGGTTTCGATGTCGAGAATATAGGCGGGAATCGTCTCCAAGCCTGCTTCGCTGGAAGCACGGACGCGGCGCTCTCCGGCAATAATTTCGTACCCGTCTTCCGTACGCCGAACCGTTATCGGCTGAATAACACCTTTTTCCTTGATGGATTTCTTTAAGTCATCCAGCGCCTCGCGGTCGAAATCCTGACGGGGCTGCATTGGATTGGGACGCACACGCTTCACGTCAATCATGGCGATAACGCCGACGGATTTGCCGTCATCATATTGCGCGGTATCCGGCGGTTCGATGCTAAAACTCGACGGCAGTAGCGCGTCTAAGCCTTTGCCAAGTGAAACAGCTCGTTTTGCCATAATAAGTGAGGAAGTTTGTAACCCTTGCGGGTAATGCGTAAATCGCGTAAAAGCGTACTATTTACCTTGTTTTATCGGCTCTTGCATTGCCGAGGCAACGGCGGAAACGGCGGCAGATGCAGCCTCAGCACCAGTTGCAATTTCAGGCGTGCTGCTATCAGCTGCGTTGCCATTGTGATTTTGACCGGAAAAACGTAGTTTTTCGCGGTCGAGGATTTCTTGCGCTAAATCAAGATAATGTTTCGCGCCGATGGAAAGTGCGTCGTAGAGAATAACGGGTTTGCCGTGGCTGGGCGCTTCGGCAAGACGTACGTTGCGTCCAATAATCGTTTTGCAGACTTTTTCGCCCAAATGCCGCGTCACTTCTTGCACCACCTGATTGGAGAGGCGCAAACGATTATCGTACATGGTCAAAAGAACACCTTCAATTTCAAGACGCGGATTGAGGTGCTTACGGACAATCGAAATCGTATTCAAAAGCTGTCCCAAGCCCTCCAGTGCGTAGTATTCGCACTGCACCGGCACAAGGATAGAATCTGCCGCCGTCAGCGCGTTCAGCGTGAGCAGCCCAAGCGACGGTGGGCAATCAATGACGATAAATTTATACTTGTGGCGAATAGAATTGATGCGCTCTGCAAGCAATCGCTCGCGGTTTTTAACATCCACAATTTCAATCTCTGCACCGACAAGGTTAATGTGCGACGGCAGCACATCCAGATGAGGCATTTCCGTCGGTACAACAGCATCCTGAACTGCCATTGTCCCGACCAGCACTTCATAGACGGTCTTCTCCAAGTCCCGCGTCTTGATTCCAAGACCGTTCGAGGCATTCGCCTGCGGATCAATGTCTATCAAGAGCGTGGGCTGCTCGGCGGCGGCAAAAGAAGCAGAAAGATTGACGGCGGTGGTTGTTTTACCAACACCGCCCTTTTGATTAGCAACAGCAATTACTCGTGCCATAACGACATCGGTGAAAAACGTGAAACTTGTACAGCGTGGGTTCAAGCAGACAGCATTTGCAGAAGTGGCTTGAAAGCGACATTACTCGGAAATCGCACCAAATCGTAAGGTATAATAGAAAAATGCGGTCAATGTAAGCGAATGTTTGATAGTTCCGTCGGCAATGAGTCGAGGAATTGCGCCGAGAGGAACGAGTTCGACTTCGATATCTTCAAATTCATCAAATGCTTGTGCTTGAGCGGGTTTGCAGTCTTGCCAAAGATATGAATAACATTGATTATTCATAAATGCCGGATTTGGTTCGTTGATGCCCAGAAGTAGTGCACTCTCCGAAGCAGCATAGCCGGTTTCTTCCCGACATTCTCTCATTCCCGCTTCGCGGGGGTCTTCGCCGTGTTCGACCAGCCCGCCCGGTACTTCGAGGGTGATAGCCCCGGTGCCATGCCGATACTGACGAATCATCACCACGTGCTTGTCGGCAGTAAGCGGTATGATATTCACCCATTCAGCAGAATCCAGCACATAGAACGTGCCGACTGCATTACGTTTGGGATGCTTCCGACGCACTGCCTTTGCCGTGAAGATTTTGAGGTCTGCAAGAGGCGTTACGTCTAATGTTTCCCAAAGAGGAATCATATAAGAATACCATAGATGAAGAGTCTTGGGAAGCATGAGGTTTGGTCAAGGACAGTAGTCCAAGCGCAAGCAATGAGAACAGGAATTTACGACGAGGAAGATTCTTGCACAAATCTAAATATCCCCAGAAAACGATGATTTTCCACAGCTATACAAGCGAGACTTCTCAAAATGGCACACGAAGAGAAGAGTAGTATTGTAAAAATATTTGCAAAAGTCAGCCGCACCGTGGAATATTGCGTAACCGTACATTCAAATTCTTTATCATCCCATCACAGCACCAACAATGAACAACCGTCTCGAACAACTCCTCGAACTTCACCGCGAAGACCCGCAAGACACCTTCACGCGATACGCGATTGCGCTGGAATACAATGCCCGCCAGGATTTTGAACAGGCAAAAAACTGGTTTGAGCGTCTTCGCGCGGACGAACCGGATTATGTACCGACCTACTACATGCTGGCTGGTGTTTATCGTGCCAGCGACGAGCCGGACAAGGCAAAGGAAATCTACCAAGCAGGACTACGCACCGCAAAGAAAATGGGCGACACACACGCTTTTGCAGAATTATCGGCGGCACTTGAAGAATTGGAAGAGGAAGAAATCTAACGCTACTCCAAGTAGCGTCGAATAGCAAACAGGCTGCCTCCATATCGGGGACAGCCTGTATTGCATATGACTATTATTTTCAGCCGACGGGCATTTATTTTTGCACTTCTGTGCTTTGTGCTTGTGCTTTCATCAGGTTAATAGTCTCTTCCTGAGTTTTGCGCGAAATGCGACGTTGCCAGAAGTCCTGTACGAGCGGTTGCTGCGAGCCAAGCTGTACAGCGCGATAGAACGATTTTCCTGCACCGAGGCTGTCGCCAAGCTCCAATTGAACCTGCCCTCGGAAGAGGTAAAGGTTAAAGTCATCACGCTTAAGGTCAATATATTTGTTAATCCAGTCGTAAGCATCCTTGTAATTTCCTTGTTTGAAATTGATTTCCGACATACGCCCCAATGCTTGATAATTATTCGGATGCATTACCAAAAGCTCTTTCAAAACACGTTTTTCAATGTCCTGCATGGCGCGAATCATTTGTTCGTTTTGCTGGGGATTGGCATAAAGCTTATCGGTTTGCTGGCTTATAGCACGCTGCATATCGGAAGCAGGGCTAAAAATGAGGTATTTGCCAAAGGCATTTTGGTAGCTATTCCAGTTATGGTCGCCATTCACAGTTCCAAAGATTCGGTCTGTTACCACATCCACCGGCTCGCCTTTGGTGAGCATCACATAGATTTGGCGGTCAACCCACATCATAGAACCCCACGAGACGGCAACCCAGACGTAGAACACCCCTGCCAGACGGCGGAGCCACGGCGTGGGCAAGCGAAGATTAAACGACAGCACAGGACGTGCGCCGGCTTCGGAGCAAATCATGGCAGCCAAACCACCGACCCATACAGCCGCATAAACGCGAGGCGTAGCGAAATCAGTTTGGGTCACAAACACCCATGCCAGTACGCCGCCCATAGAAGCAAACATCAGACCGTTTTTACGCTCTCGCCATGCGAAGTACAAGAGCGAAAGCATAAAGCCATTCCAGCAGAAGAAACCGATAGGACCAAGCTCAATAAATGACTGCATCCAGTCGTTGTGAATTTCTGCGCCAAGATTGTGTAGAATAGGCGTGTACATTGGAACATAGAGCGGAAACTGTCCGATACCCGTGCCCAGTATCCATGCCGGAATACCGAGCGGGTGTTCATATTTATCGCGGGAAGATTTTTCAAAGGCAATGCGCTTGGACATACTCCAGAAATCGAAGCGGTCGTTGTGGTCGGAAGTCAGAACGCGCCCCATGGTAGCAAGAGCCGTTGAGGTATATTCTTTGCTTGTACCTTTGAGTTTTTGCGGATTGGTATCTTTGTTAATGAAGTCTTGGCTCGGCGGCAAAAAGCTGATAATTGCGGTGATGATGAGAACACCGACGGTATGCGGGAGGAATTTAACTTCTTTCCAGCGCTTTTGCATAACAAAAATGACAGCAAGCACAGCAAAGGTCACAAAGAAGCTAATCCACCCCGAGCGGGCACGAATATGAAAAAGCATAATCGTTGTGGCTGCAAATGCCGATGACGCAAATAGAAATCGTCCGAGTGTCTGAACGTGCTTCGAGAGCATATACCACGCCAAAAAGGGCAACGACATCGACAGATACGTTGCAGCATATGCACGGAAGGCAAGTGTTGAAGATGGGCGACCGGCAGACATTATCCAGTCAAAAGAAAGAATAGAGCGCCACGAGAGATCGAAGAATGGTTTGCCTAAGGTAATATGCTGCATCGGTACGTTCGCATCATCACCGAGGAAGTACATACACATATTGATGATACCGACTATCAATGCTGTTGCGGCGAAGGTATCCCAAAAAAGACGCGATTTCCAGAACTGTGTTTGCTTGCCCAAGATATAACCACCGATACCAAAAGCGGTGATATAGACAAGACGCTCATAGCCAAGTACGGGATTGAACGACCACGTAAGTGCAATCGCTCCCCAGACCATATAGCCAAGCCAAAGCAATTCCGGTATGGTGAATTGCCACGGCGCATTTTCTTTGCGATTAGACTTGGTGAAGAGGTATGTTAATGCAAAGACAGTCGCAATATAGATTGCTTTGATATAAAAATCTACCGTGTGGACGCCGTTCATGATGTAGAGCGGGTTTGCAGCGATAAGCGTCCATGGGGCGCGTATCGTGAAAAAGCAGGCTGCGGCAGCCAAAACAGTCCAAAGAATCATGCCGCTAAAAGGGAGTGCAGAGAGGCTATTGATAAGTAGCAGAGGATTCAGCAGCAGAGGAATGAGCATCCACATCTGAAAGGAAGTAACTTCCTCATTGGAGGCGAAAAAAGTTGTTTTGGTGCGCTGTTTACTCTGAATGCGCTGTTGTTGTTTTGCCATGGCAGTAGTAGTTGGAAAATTTGAATGATTACGTGTGTGAATGTTAAATTTTTTGTGCTATACTCTTTTTAGTCTAAAACGATAGTCAGAGTGCGATATATGAATATCTTACGCAATAACGATTGGCTCAATAATATCTGTTTTTTCCGTGCGACGCACCTCAATGTGGCGTGTATCTTCCTCGTTGTCATCGAGTCGAAAAATAATTGAGTATCGTGAAGGCGGCATACTTTCTTGTGCCTTTTCTGCCCATTCAACGAGTTTAATCGCGTCTTCTGCTGCCATACATTCGTCAAAGCCGATTTCACCTAACTCACGCTCAGAATTGATGCGGTAAAGGTCGAGATGATAAATACGAATCTCATCGTCATCATCGTCCGGCAGTGTGCCGCTATACGAATTGATAATGGTAAACGTTGGGCTGGAAACAATATCGCCCACGCTAAAGAAGTCGCAAACACCGCGCACAAACTCGGTTTTTCCTGCACCAAGGTCGCCGTAAAGGGCAATAATATCACCGGGCACAAGTCGTGCGGCAAATTCTTTGCCCAAGTCAACGGTTTCCGTTTTATTGTGCGTTGTGTGTAGCTGTCGTTCCATGCAGAAAAAGAGTTTAGTGAAAGAAGGCAGAGAGCGCATATCATGTTGATAACGGCTCTCTGCCTTCACTATAGTGCTATTTGGCTTCGAGATGAATCACCGGTAAAATCATTTCCTCAAGCGAAATTCCGCCATGCTGAAAACTATCGCGGTAATGATTGAGATAGTGATTGTAGTCGGTCGGATAGACAAAATAATAGTCTTCTTTGGCAATGATGTAGTTAGTCGTCACGCCCGGTTTGGGCAAATGGTACTCGTCGGGGCGCTCAATAATAAGCGCGTTTCGTTTATCCGCCTTGACATTGCGCCCGAACTTGAAGCGCAAGCACGTCGAAGTGTCCTTGTCGCCCAGCGCCTTTGCACCACGCATACAGCGTACGGAGCCGTGGTCGGTGGTGATAATGATTTTTGCATTTTTAATACTCGCTATTGCCTTGAGCATACCAAACAGGCTTGAGTGCTGGAACCATGAGCGCGTTAGTGAGCGATATGCAGATTCGTTCGGCGCTATTTCTTTCAAAATCGGATAATCCGAGCGCGAGTGTGCAATCATGTCCACCACATTAACGACAATCGTATTGAGATGATTGTTCGCATAGCTCAGAATTTCGCCTTCGATTTTTTTGCCGAAGTCTGTATCAATGATTTTTACATACTTCACGTCATTGCGAAGCTTGATGCGGCGGCGCTCTAAAAACTTATTGAGCAAATCTTTTTCGTGGCGGTTTTGCCCATGATCATCACCACTTCCGTCCACCCACCATTCAGGATAATGCTTTTGGATTTCATCGGGAAAAAGTCCGGCAAAGATAGCATTGCGGGCGTACGGCGTTGCCGTTGGCAGAATACCGCAGTAATAGTCTTTCTGTACCGTAAAATGCGGACGGAGCAGTTCTTCCATAAGAAGCCACTGGTCTAAACGCATACAATCAACAATGAAGAAAAAGACGGGCGCATCGGACTTGAGAGCAGGCACAATATATTTATCAAGAATTTTCGGGGAAAGCAAGGGAGAATCGGTATCATCGGGCTTTTTCAGCCAATCTTTGTAGGAATCTTCTACGAACTGCGAGAACTCATTATTACATTCACGCCACTGATTCGCCAAGGTCTCAGACAGCCCTAAGTCAGGGAATTTATCAAGCTCCATGCTCCAATTCACGAGCTTCGTGTAAATATCTACCCAATCGTGCCACGTAGAGCCTTCCATCAAGCGACGCGAAATCTCGGTAAAACCTTGAAGATAGTCTTGCGTAAATTTTTGGCTGGTAATTTTATCAGACTCAAGAAATTTTTTACACGCAGCTAGGATTTGCGCCGGATTGACGGGTTTTGTAAGATAGTCGTTGATTTTGCGTCCGATAGCTTCTTCCATGACGGTTTCTGCTTCGTTTTTTGTTACCATCACCACTGGCACAGAATTGTCAATATCTTTCAGCACAGAGAGCGTTTCTAAGCCGCTCATACCAATCATAGACTCGTCCAGAAAAACGAGGTTGTGACGTTCACGCTTAAAAAGTTCGATGGCATCTTCGCCGTTTGTTGCGGTTGAAACGTCGTAGCCGCGCTGCTGGAGGAGAATAATATGTGGGCGAAGAAGGTCTATTTCGTCGTCAACCCAGAGGATATGATGCTTCGGCATAATGCGTTAAGGAAAAGAAACGTTGAAAAAAATACACAGCACTTTCGGTATCACTGTATAAAGCGAGCGGTAATTGTACGAGCCATTATACCTAGAGAGCGCGTAATACTAAGGTGTAGCGTAGTGTAATGTATTTCTCCGTTGCTTGGAAAGCGAAGCAAAAAAAGGAAAGATTGTTTGATGGCAGCAATGCAGAGCGTATCTGCAAAACACAACCAAGATACTAAAATTGCAAAGATACGCTAATTTTCAAAGATTTTTTTTGCACTGCTTTGGTTAAGTCAATAGCCAGAGGCATCTTGTGAGTAATCTTTTTTAGTGAAGTTTTTTTGCCGACGTGCGTTATTTGCTTTTACTTTGTACATCGGTATCGTAAATTACACATACCAAAGTTCACTAATTACTAGTTTTGGTTTACCAACACAGAGGTGTAGTCATGGAGATTAAAGTAACAGCCCGTCATTTTGATGCAAAACCTGCCTTGAGGGAAGAGGCAATTACATTCGCTCAGAAATTTGAGAAATTTTATAGTAATATCATTAGTACGGAGGTTATTCTGAGTTTTGAGAGGATGCACGATTCCGTTAAAATCGCCGAATATATCGTTCATGTTCAAGACCACACGCTTGTCGCCAAAGAAAGCAGCGAAGATTTTTCCAAGAGCCTCCACGAAGGTGCTGAAAAAATGATTCGTCAACTCAATAAATTAAAAACAAAACAACACGTGCAATTATGATAATCTACGGTTTTGTAAAGCCTCCATTCTGCTTCACAAACTTGTGTTCCACAAAACCGCCGCTCTATAATTAATAGAGCAACTCTTCTCAACAAAGACACCCTGAACAATCTCTCGGTGTCTTTGTTCGTTTGTATCCGTACCCTTATGTCTCCATCTTTTCTGAGCGGACTTTGCAGAATCGCGAGAGCGAAGGAGGGTTCAGATGTTAAAAATCCATGCACACGTCAAAAAACTCTAAACTACCGCTTTTTTGTAGATGATTTTGGTATTTGCCGTGCCGGTGTTTGCAATGTCGGCGGTTTCATCATTGCTTCGATGCCTTCTGCTGTGCGTGGAAGCGCAGCAGAGACAATCACGGGTTCGCCGTCGGTCACCAGCACATCGTCCTCAATCCGCACACCAATATCCCACCATTTTTTATCACAGGCGCTTCCGGCAGGAATGTAAATGCCGGGTTCGCAAGTAAAAATCATATTGGGCTGGAAGGTGGAATAATTCCCCGCGTCGTGGACATCCAAGCCGATGTAGTGCACCGAACCGTGCGGAAAATAGAGTTTGTAATCATCGGGATTCGTGATAATGCCAAGTTTGAGCAGCCCTGTGCGGATAATTTCCACAGCGCGGCTGTGTGGCAAGCGCCAATCTACGCCCTTGCGGTATTCCTTGATAGCGGCTTCCTGTGCGTTGTAAACGAGAGTGTAAATTTCACGTTGTTCAGGCGAAAATTTTCCGTTCACGGGAACTGTCCTCGTGATGTCCGCCGTATAGCCGTGATATTCCGCACCACAGTCCATGAGCAAGACCTCACCTGCTTCCGCCTCGCGGCGACTGAGCGTGTAATGCAAGATGCACGAGTTCGCTCCTGCACCAACGATAGAAGCATACCCCACATCTTCCGCTCCCAGCCGCTTGAAAGTGCCTTCCATTGCTGCTTCGATTTCATATTCAAACGCTTTCGGTTTTACCTGCGCTATCGCCTCACGGTGCCCTGAAAGCGTGATATCTATTGCCTTGCGAAGCAAACGGAGTTCATCGGCATCTTTAATTTGCCGCATATCTGCCAGCAGACGCTTTTGGGAACGGATAACAGCGCGTGGATACTGCTTTTGCAAACGCAAACGCGACTCGCGCTCTATATTGACAACCTCGCCCGAAAGCGGCTCAGTAACAGCACTTGTGGGGAACGTTGTTGCAAAGACCGTATCGCGCCTGAACGTGGAATCTTCGGGCTGAAGCAACATTCCCAGTACGGATGCAAAATTTACATTTTCAAGCGCCATCACGCCGTACATTGCTTTGGCGCGGTCTGCACCCGTGATAGAGCCGGAGCGCATTTCCAAGTATAAGTCGCGTTTTTTGACAAAAAGCAGCGCCTCATGCCGCGTGCCCGTTGAATCCAGCACTTTTGGCAGAACAATCCCGCCCGGAATGAGCATAAGCGTCGATTCGGCTTCGGGAAAGCCGCAGAGATACCAGAAATCGCTGCTTTGGCGGTATTCGTAGTCCACGTCATTCTGCCGATTGCGCGCGTCTGCCGCAAAGAATATGGCAAGCGACTTCGCCGACATCGTAGCAAGAACTGTCTTACGTCGCTCGGCATAGCGCGAGAGCGGAATATCGTCCGCATGGCGAGGATGGAGGAAATATGCGGCTGCTGGCGGCTGCGCAAAGGCAGGAACAGCGCCTTGGCAAAAGAGCGCAAGAAACGCGAGAATCAAGACTGGAAGTTTCATCGTTTTTGTGTATTTTGGCACGTTTTCTGCAAACGTTGCCGAGTAAGAAAGAAAAATAAAAAATACAATAAGCCAAGCATTTGAACAAAGCATTTGCGCACACGATGAAACAAATCGGACTTTTTGTCAATACCACCAAGCCGGACGCTATCGCCTGTACGGAGTTGGCAGCACGTATTCTGCGCAGCAAAGGCATGAAGTGTTGTGCCGAACCGGATGTGGTAGCGCGTTTTGCTACCCGGGAGGCGCGGGCGCTTATTGAGGCAATCGAATATGACGACTTCGACAAGCACGTCGATATTATTGTTTCCTTTGGTGGTGACGGCACGATGCTCGCGGCAGCAAAGCAATTTCTCGCCAGTGAATTGCCAATTATGGGCGTAAATCTTGGTCGTCTCGGCTTTTTGGCAGAATTTTCCGCCAAAGAATTAGAAGAAGGCTTCACGGCTTTACAAAACGGCGATTACATTATCGAAGACCGCGTTATCCTTGAGACAACCGTTAAACTGGACGGGCACGATAATTTGAGCGAAATGGTCTATGCACTCAATGACTTCGTACTGCACAAAAAAGATTTTGCCCGCATGATGACCATAGCCGCAACCATAGACGGCGTGCCAGTGGCAGAGTACCACGCCGACGGCTTAATTATCTCTACGCCCACAGGCTCGACAGCATATTCACTTTCGAGCGGCGGTCCTATTATTGCGCCGACCTGCTCTGTGATTGCTCTGACGCCTGTCTCGCCACACTCGCTGACGATGCGCCCGCTTGTGGCACCGGACACGGTAGAAATTATTCTCACCCCCGGATACGGAAGCGGTGCTACAAGCCTCGTTGCGGACGGACAAACAGTGAGCATCATCGAGGAAGGTGCATCGGTGGTGATTCATAAATCGGAGCGCGTCGTGAAATTGCTCAAGCGCGTCGAAAATTCCTACTACGACTTGCTGAAAAAGAAACTGCTGTGGTCGCTTCATGCGAAGCAGTAATTCCATCCTCCCCTCAACCACATCCATCATGCACGACGTACTCATCATCGGCGCGGGACTTGCAGGCTTGTCTGCGGCACGCGAACTCACGAAACGCAATATTCCGTGGCACATCCTCGAAGCCAGCGGCAGCGTCGGCGGGCGTGTAGCAACGGACGAGGTAGATGGTTTTCTGCTGGATAGGGGCTTTCAAATTTTACTGGATGCCTACCCCGAAGCGCGTCAAATCTTGGACTACGGCGAACTAAACTTGCGCCCTTTTCATGCCGGAGCAAAAATCTGGCTGGGCGATAAATTCACGACCGTTTCCAATCCGCTTGAGCACCCGCAGCACGCACTTTCCACACTCTTCGCACCAATTGGTTCGCTGTCTGATAAATTCGCTATGCTGACCTTGCGCTCTATGCTGAATCGCAGCTCGCTAGACGACATCTTCGAGCGCCGCGAGCGTACCACAAGCGAGTACCTCAAGAATTTCGGCTTTAGCGAACGCATCAAAGAGCGCTTCTTTACGCCATTTCTGGGTGGTGTCTTTCTGGATAGCAAGCTGGATACCTCAAGCCGAATGTTTGAATTTGTGTTCAAAATGTTTGCTTCCGGCAAAGCAACACTTCCGGCTGCAGGAATGGGGCGCATACCTCGTCAAATGGCTTTACAATTAGATTCCTCACGTATTCGTTTGAACTCGCCCGTCGCTTCGTTGGAAGAAAATGACGGGGCGGGAGTCGTGCGCTTAGCTTCCGGCGAGACATTGCGGGCAAAAGCGGTTATTATCGCAACAAACTGGCACACCGCATCACATCTCATTTCTACGATGCCAACCGCATCACGCCCCGCGTTCCAAGCACCCAAGAGCCGCTCAACGACGTGTCTCTATTTCGCGGCAGACACAGCGCCATTTGCTGAACCGATGCTCGTGCTGAACGGCACAGGACGAGGCTTGGTGAACAATATATGCGTTCCCAGTAATGTCGCGCCGCTCTATGCACCAAAGGGTCAAGCGCTGGTGTCGGCAAGTGTCATTGGCTCACCCCAGACCGATGACGAAACCTTAGTTGCTGCCGTGCGCAAAGAAATGACAGCATACTTCGGCGCAGAAGTTCAGTCATGGCGGCACTTGAGAACGTATCACATCGAACACGCTCTGCCCGACCAAACGCCTCCCGCGCTTGCGCCACCGGAACGCCTTGCGCGGCTAACAAACGCGCTCTTCATGGCGGGCGACCACCGCACGACTGGTTCTATTCAAGGCGCACTCGTTTCGGGGCGGCACACGGCGGAGGCAGTGGCAGCACTGCTTTCATAACGCGAATTTTTACAAAAGTGCCGAGCCTTCACAACATTGGTATTAAGACTGTATTTGCTATACCGCGCCACCATTTTATTACATTATGGACAACAACAAACGTTCCGTCACGCACCGCTCCCAAGTCCGCGTCCGCTATGCTGACACTGACAAAATGAAAATCGTCTATAACGGCAATTATCTCGTGTATTTTGAAATCGGACGGACGGAGCTGCTTCGCGCTTGCGGACTGCCTTATACCGAATTGGAAAAATCGGGGTATTTACTGCCCGTACTGGAGGTTTTCGCCCGCTACAAAGCCCCCGCCGTCTATGACGATTTGCTGGATATTTACGCCACCTACACGCTGGAGCGCTTGCCGACTATCCGCATTGAGTATGTCTTAAAGCGCGGCGTGGAAGAAATTGTGAGTGGTTACTCAGTTCATCCCTTCGTGACCGCCGACGGTATGAAGCCTGTGCGTCCGCCCAAAATCTTTTTTGATGCAATCGAAGAAACCCTTCGAAAGCAAGGAGAATAGCGGCTTTTGAGAAGCGCATTTTTACATCCGAGAAAAATGTCGTAGTTTTGTGGAAACAAATGTTTCACAAGGCATGGTAATTCTGTGGTTTCGTCATCTTCACCATCACCGATTGCTTCTTCACCGTCACCGCTCGGCTCTTCACCACTTTCGTCCTCACTTGCTGCATCTCACACCACGCTCTGGAAGCGCAACGTCAATGTTCTCTGGATAGCCTCGTTTATTGCGATGGTCGGCATGAATGCGTGTTTGCCGTTTCTGCCGCTCTATGTCCGTGCACTTGGCGTAACAGATTTTGCCGAGGCGCAGCGTTGGACTGGTCTGGTCTATGCAGGAGCATTTATGCTGTCTATTTTTACCGTCCCGCTCTGGGGAGCGCTTGGCGACAAGTACGGCAAAAAATTGATGATTATTCGCGCCATTTTTGGGTTGACGCTCGCCATGTTTCTCATGGGCTTTGCGCAAAATGTCTGGCAATTGTTTTTTCTCCGCATTTTTCAAGGCGGTGTGAGCGGCTTTATTGCGTCATCTATTTCGCTTGTCAGCACAAGTGCACCGGAGAATAAACGCGGCTATGCTATTAGTCTCATTCAAACAGCTATTTCTGCCGGAACGGTGATTGGTCCGCTTATTGGCGGGGCGATTGCGGACGCTTTCGGCGTAAGGAGCTTGTTCTATCTTGTTTCTGCGCTGTGCTTTGTGAGCGGAATTGTGGTGGTGGTCTATGTGGAAGAAAGTCCCGATGAACGCAGCATCACCGAAGCGCCCGGCATTCAAGATACCATGCGCTTTGCATGGCAAACACCCATTTTGCGTTCTATCTTACTTTCTATCGTGCTTGTACAGGCAGCGCTCAATTTCACGCCGTCCATTTTGGCGTATTTCATTGAGGCAAAAGGCGCTCCGGCGGCTTTTCTGGCAACGATTACAGGCGCAGCAGTGGGCATTGTGGGAATTCTCATGGTGATTTTTGCACCGCGCTGGGGGCGAATGACCGACAAACGTGGTTTTGTCTGGGTAATGATGCGGGTGCTGCCGTGGTTGGGGCTGGCTACGATGCTCCAAGCATTTGTGCCGCACTATGAATGGCTCTTTCCCTTGCGCGTGGTGATGGGGGTTTTTGCGGGCGCCGCCATTCCAACACTCTACGTCGCACTGGGCAAATACGCACCTGCCGACCGCAATGGTGGCATGATGGGGCTTGCTTCCAGTGCTACATTGATCGGCGGACTGTTCGCACCGATTTTGTGTGGGGTGCTTGCGTCTGCCGCCGGTATGGAATGGAGTTTTATTGTTAGTGGTGTACTGTTCTTGGCGGCGCTGCCCATGATGATCTCAATGGGACGGCATCTTAAGAAATGATGATTTTGGGATGGTGAGTGAATTTTGTGGATGGCAGAAAGAGTTTGCATTATCCATTATACAAACAGCAAAGGCAACCATTTCGGGTTGCCTTTGCTGCTTTTTTTATACTGTAGGAAATCTGAAATTACTTCGTTTCG
>JACVZY010000019.1 GCA_014654705.1 Ignavibacteria bacterium | reverse complement strand
GCGTTTTGTGCTTTGGTTGCTATAAAAATTGTCCCAAAAATGTGAAAATGATGGTGGAATATATTTCACTCTGCCTAGCCTTTTACACAAAACAATTTACACTCTCGTGATTTTTGCTAAAAAACGTCATTTTTGATTAAAAACACCCCAAAAATGCTAAAAATCATGTACACTCACTGTAAGCATTTGTCAACGAGGTGTAAAAATGTGACAACGGAGCGTAAACAGCGTGTACACCGGATGTAAACTTTTGTACACTGCATGACAACACTTTTCATTTGTGCTAATGTAAACGTGGGGTAAACAGTTTACACGTGAGTGTCTTTACAAGCAATTCTTTCCCCTAACAAAACCCTGTATCTTCAATGGTATTTCAATACCGATCAGAATCCCTGAGCACAGCAGAACTCAGACTGTTGTCTTTGAACAACCGATTCTTCCGGCATTACGGACAATTGGAGCAGGAAAAGAGGAGAAACGTTAGGAAGAAGATGCGGCGGAGCAGCATATCCGGGATATTGCGTATGTATTTTGGTAGGTTGTTCAAGAAGAAATCGCTAATAAAAATGTTGTTATTGCAATTTAAACACTTCCCTCTTTAGCAAAAGACGCTAATTTTTGATGCTGTTGAGCTTACACACTTATTTGTATTGGTACAAGTCGCACTGGGACACTTCTTCGGGTGTATATATCCAGCAGGCGTGAGGCAATACACAGCCGATTGAAGCACCTTCTGCTGGACACATTCCCAAAAAAATGTATTTTACCGCCGACTTCATAGCCTGTCTGTGCCTTTCTCATTTCTTCTGCTTCTGCATCATTCTTTCCCATGTCTAACCATACCCATCCTAGTACCATCCAGTTGCGTAATGTGATCTGCACTGCCGGGCACGCTCCTCCGTTCCGGACAGTGTACATCGCTTCGCCAAGCATTTTTCGTGTTCTTGAATCTATTGCTCAAAACAACCGAAGAACAAACCAACCACGTTGACTGGGTTTGAACGTGTGCGCACGAGAGTTTGTAGCGTGATAGTCGCATATTCCGCCACTGCCCCCCTCCCTCCCCAGACCGTTCACCCGTCAGCAGGTGTGATGACCTCTATGACCGACAGACCTACCCGTTTTGTTGTGATGTGTTCTTCTTTCATCGTCCGTACCTAGATGTCCTTTCCAGGTCATGTTCTCACCGAGTTACTATAGTGAATTTGCGCGGTGTTCAACCTTGATGATAGATTCGTCGATGGCGATGGTACTCTGCCTATCATTTGGATGTGAAGCACGTTCTATCGTGTTTTCATCATGGTCTCTGCGCCCGGAAGTATTGGGTGGTATCCTTCCGTGTGCGCATACACGCTTCCATTCACCATAGCAACTTTTTGAAGACACGACCCTGTCGGACGATTGTTGCAAAAACCACCTTGGCAGCAATGGTAGTGACATGTTTCGGTAATCATAGATCTGGGAATGGGTAATAAAAAATCTAATGTACCTAAATCAACTTGATTTTAGCACTACCCTAAAATACCATTCACCAAAAAAAAACGACCACTCGCAAGTTATCTCCTTATGGCTTGTGGAATAATTTTGATATTTGCTTTTGATGTTGATTTTTTACTGTTTACGTCCACAAACAGGTGTCCACCTAATAGGCTGTGAGAGTAACAGACAAGCTTAAAAGAGGCTGAAAGACGCCCTTACTATACCTCAACAGTAGGTAATTATACTCCATCTTCTTGAATTCAAAGCAAAATTACTCATGACAATTTTATACTTTTTTGGTATTTCTATGAATATTATACCTCCTATGGTGCGCAAAACGCCATTTCGTGCTAGTGCACGAATACTGCACTTGCAGCTTGTGCTTTGTGCTGCCTTTGTGCATATACCTATGCTGCCTCAGAACGCGAACGCACAATTCAATGCCGCTCTGACTGCTTTTCCAACCTTCAGCAGCGGTGCTGTACTAGCTATTGCGGTCAGTGGCACAACCATTTACGTCGGCGGGGATTTCAACCAAGCGACCAACGCCTCAATCAATGGCGGCAATACGGTTGTGCGAAACCGCTTTGCTGCTATTGATGCTACCACTGGTGCACTCCTCCTTTTCAATCCACAATTTAACAACACTGTTCGATTTCTTATTGTTAATGGAGGGCTTGGTAGGCTCTATGCTGGTGGTGATTTTACAATGGTCAATGGCAATATGCGGAATTTGGTTTGCTCGTTTGATGTGGGAACGAATGTTCTCAATGCGTGGAATCCGATTTCAGGCTTCACAGGTAGTTATATTAGTAGTTTCGCATTGGATGGCAATAATGTGAATGTGTGCGCATGCGGTCATTTTACCAATATTAATGGTAGCACACGGAAGTATGGGTGTTTTTTTGACGTTACGGGAGTCGGCTCAGCGGATGTGACATTTTTTCCCCAATTCACCCGTGAAGACTTGGATACGAATGAAATTGAATTACAAAGGTATGCTCGTGTCCAAGAAAAGAGCGATTTATTTGTACAAGTTGGTGTGCGGGTTTTAGACAATAATGCTCTGCTAGGAAACTCTGTACGAATAGAAATGTACTTGCGATCCACGCGGAGTTTAGATTCGATTTTCAAAGCCGCACAGCCGACCATTCGTGGAAGATTGCGGTTCAATAACCAAGCCCTTATGCTTGACCGCAGCGAATTTACCGTGCGTCGATTGAGTTCCGCAACGCCTAGCGCCGATGGTCTCCAAGCCTATCTTGTGCCGCCATTGTTTTGGAACGGACGCTCAGAGACCTTAGCAATAATAAAATGTGTAGCTGTTGCAGGTTCTACCTAAGCCAGTGCTCTCGTACTGGAGGATTTGGAATGGGGCGAAGGCAATGTATTTATTGATTCGCTTATCAATGACTCCTTTATGCTCAAACTCTCCCAAGCTGGCGGAACGCGATTAATTGCACCGGCAAAAGCCTCACTGGTTCTTTCCGTTATAGCACCTAATCCGGTCAAAAATGTCGTTCATAGTCTGAAACAAGAAATGCAATCACCGGGAGAATACACACTGAATGCAAAGATAAGTTAGTTGCTTAGTGGTTCATACACTGTCAAAATTAGTAAGGATAGAGAAATGGCTACGTAGCAAGTACAGTGAGTGCGGTAAATATGATGACTATTGACTTTGCTCAACAACTCTTTTTGGACACAACCCCTTATTAGTGGCTTGTTTATGCTTATATTGCGCACAAATGGGCAAGAAAACCCATTTCCTTCGGACTTATTAGACCAAGTTTCCGCACCGACGTCCTCGTATAAACTCTTGATTGTCGATGACGAGCCAACGGTAATACAGGTGCTCCAAAAGATATTTGTACCGCACTACATTGTCGAAACAGCAACTTCCGGCAAAGAAGCATTGGAGAAGCTTCACAATGGTTTTTCGCCACAGGTGATTCTCGCCGACCAACGTATGCCACAGATGTCTGGCGCTGAATTTTTTGCCAAAACGCGTGAAATTGTTCCTCATGCCATCCGCATCCTACTAACGGGTTACAGCGATATACGTGATCTGACCGATAGCATCAATCTTGGCAAGGTCTATAGCTATTTGACCAAACCCTGGAATAATGACGACCTCCGAGAATCTGTCCGTCTTGCCTTTGAGTATTACAACCTTTCGGAAGAGAAAGCTGCACTGGCACATGCTCTCGAAGATATAAGCGCTCTTCATGCCGAAAAGACCGAGATTATGAATATCGTCTCACATGACCTCAAAAATCCTATTGGAGCAATTATGGGGCTGAGCGAACTGATTATTAATGCCGAAGAGTTCCAACTTACACAAGAAGAGTATCTCCGATTTGGTCTTGAAATCAACAATATCTCAGTAAGGATGTTGAGATTGCTCAAAAATTTGCTGGATTTGAATGCGACGGAAACGGGAGGAATCTCCGTTCATCCCGTGCAATTTCATCCAACAAGCATTTTGAATAATATTTGCCAAGAATATACCGCTCCTGCCGCTGAAAAAGACATCGATATTCATTTATTCGGTAATGGGCACCTTACCGTTCTTGCCGATGAAATTCGGTTTTATCAAGTTATGGATAATCTCCTCTCCAACGCTGTCAAATACTCACCTCACGGAAAAAATATCTTTGTGGATGTCGTGCAGAATGAAAACTATGTGCGGTTTTCCATCCGCGATGAAGGTCCGGGTATCGATGCAGAAGATATGAAAAAAATGTTCGGAAAATTTGCTCGGCTTTCAGCGCAGCCCACGGGCGGAGAACATTCGTCTGGGCTGGGTCTTTCGATTGTGAAAAAACTGGTGGAAGCCATGAACGGCAAGGTCTGGTGTGAGTCCGAATTTGGTAAAGGAGCAACGTTTATCGTTGAGCTTCCATCCGCGTGAAATATCGTTAGCCGTTCATGGTGAAAAATCGACCGTTCACAATATTGAATTTTTGTGAACGTTGTTTTTTTGCAAAATTGAAAATTGAGCGTGTTGTTTTTCTGTTGGCTGGAGGTTAATAATGATTGTTTCATTCTTTCAATGCAGTTTTACCTTTTGGATTGTGGCGTTAATGATTGCGACATCTGGGGTTGCCGCTGAAACGGGAACTATTCACGGAACAGTAACGGATCGTGAAACGAAAAAAGCCCTCGCAGGTGCATCGGTGCTTCTTATACCGCGTGACAAAATGTTTGCGGAGGAACTCACGGATGCCTACGGACGCAATCAAGCAACGCTCCAACAGCTTACCGGAGAAATGGCACAATCGGAACAACGCGCCGGAGCAATAGTGCAGCAAGACGGCTCGTTTGTGATAAAGAATGTGAAAGTTGGCAACTACACTTTATCAGGACATATTGTAATTTTCCCATACCACAAAGGGAGCGTGATACAAACCCGAATTTGAATCCGTAATTATTTGTTCATACAGTTATAGACAGCGCAACAATTTTCAAACACCTCTCTACTCGAAATTTCTTGACGCTATGCTACCACGTATCATGTTACTCATAATCGCCGCTACATTTCTTTTCACACCAGTTAGGATGCTTGCCCAAACATCTCTTCCAGGCTTGTCCTCGCAGGAAGTAACCTGCGCTGTACAGGACAAGTATGGCTTTTTGTGGTTTGGCACAGAAAATGGCTTGCACCGATGGGATGGTGTGCAAATGCGTGTCTTCCAACGGCGAAACGGTGATACAACATCACTCCCCTCCAACATCATTACGCACTTGCACCAAGACAGACAAGGGATACTCTGGGTCGGCACGAGCGCCGGATTAGCCCGCTTGACCCGGCAGAACGACCGTTTTGTACCTATGTTAGCGGGAAAGAGCATTGCTTCACTCTGGGAAGACAGCCGTGGCGGACTCTGGGTACATTCCGGTCGCCCGGGAATGAACGTCGGCGAACTGGCGCTTCTCGAAAACAATGTCCCGACGACGTTTACCGAAGCAAACGGCATTCAAAAGCTCTTCGTAACGGCTTTTGCCGAAACGACAAGCGGAGACAACAAACAAAATACTGTGGTCTGGATAGGCACCGCCAATGGACTTCTACGCTACAACCGCGAACAGCACACGTTCACGGCATTTCTCCGCGACAACAGTATTTCGTCGTCATTGGCAAAATCCCCCCAAAGCCGCATCAACGCATTAGTGGCGGATACCGACGGAACGCTCCTTATCGGCACATCCGGTGGACTATTGCGAATGCCTCCTTCTACAAATGCACGCACACCTATTGTGGGCGCAGAAGGTGCAATTCTTGCGCTCATTCGCACTCAAAGTAGTATCACGGCTGCCGTGGTGGAAAACTCCTTACCGAAACAAGCACTCAACGCAGTGTTCGTACGGATGGTAACGATTTCCCATAACACTATCGGAATGCGTTCCTCCTCAACATTTCCCATTGTTCCTGAAGCCGGAAAACCGCAGCAATGCCGCATCTGGACGGATTCCAGCGAAATTGCGTATTGGGGCGTGGGTAATGGTGTTCTGCGGGTCAATACTCGAACAGCTGCATCAGAGTTACTCTTCGCCGATGTATCCTCGCCAAGTCGCACAAATGCACCCGTTACAGCGATTCTCCGCGACCGAGCGGGATTTCTCTGGTGGACGCGGCTGGGCGAAGGAGTGATGAATGACATTCCGCGAGGCAATCATTTTCATCTTGTGCAGCCCGTTAAAGATATTCCACCATTTTCAGCACTTTTTGCTGACCGCATCGGCAATCTCTGGCTGGGAGCACAAAATGCAGGAACAAGCTGGCGCTATTCACCCGCTACTCAAACTATCAAAGCATTTACACATGAGTCGCCGGAAACGAGTATTGGTGCGTTCTTTGAGACCTCTTCCGGCGACATACTTTGCACAAGCGACGGACTCGAAAAATTGACCTCAGAAGGCTTTAAGCATGTACCACTGCGTAATAATGAACGAATTTCCGCGACAGCGATTGCCACGACAGAGGACGGTACACTTTGGGTGGGAACGCTTTTTGGACTGTACAAACAATCACCGCCGGAACGTGGTGTCGTTTCTGCTTTCCAGCCTTTGCTTGCTTCCGATGCTGATTCTTCCTCTCTTACGAGTTACCGCCCTCTGAATAACAGCATTCATGCGCTGTATGCCGATGGACAAGGTACGCTTTGGGTTGGGCATGAGCAGGGCGTGGATTTGTACACCGCTCAAAATCGCCTCTTTACGCACATTCGAGCAAAAGCCGATGATTCAACAAGGCTCGCCGACGGTGATATTACCTGCATTGTCCCGAATGCTTCATCTAATAACGCTGGAATGTGCTGGGTCGGTTCACGTGGGGGGCTGCATCTGGTATCGGCAAAAGGCGCACGGATATTGAAAACGTTTTTGCGTGGAATACCCATACAGTCTTGTGTGGAAGACCTTCGAGGAAGACTGTGGATAAGCACACCCACGCACTTGTATGCACTCACTCTTGCCACCGGGAGTCTCCGGCGCTACGACGCGACCGATGGAATGCCGATGACAGAATTTTTGATTCGAGCCGGAGTGCGAACACCCGACGGACGCTTGTGGTTTGGCGGTCGCATAAATGACGGTAGCAATCATAGTAAGGCTTGTTTGATGGTTTTTCACCCAGACAGTCTTAGCAGGAATCTCTATGCTCCGCCTGTTGTTCTGACGGGATTCAAAAAATTTGGCTTTCCTGCACAACTTGAAACATATCTTGCCGACATGGAATCCATCACACTCAGACACGATGAAGCAGCTATAACTCTGGAATTTGTTGCGCTTAATTTCGTTCAGAGTGCAAAAAATCAGTATGCGTACAGATTAGAAAACTTCGACCACGATTGGAACTATGCGGGAACACTCCGTGAAGCAAAGTACACGGCTCTTCCTGCGGGAGAATATGTGTTTCGCGTCAAAGCAGCTAATAATGATGGTGTCTGGAACGACGTAGGTGCGAGTCTCCGCGTCGTGGTATTGCCGCCGTGGTGGGAAACATTGTGGTTTCGTTGTAGTATGCTGGTATTTATTGTGAGTGGTATTTTTCTGAGCTATCGGTGGCGCACCAACGCCTTGACAAAGCGGAATCAAGAATTAGAACGGGTAGTGGAGGAGCGTACGCGCTCGCTCAAAGATGCGCAGGCACAGCTTGTCCAAAGCGAACGACTGAATGCTGCAGGAATGTTGACGGCAGGCGTGATGCACGAAATTAACAATCCCAATGCGGCACTTTTTTCTGCCGTCCAATTAGCGCAAATGGAGGTGAGCGATGCCGAAAAGTATTTCCTGAGTTTACTCGAAGAAGAAGACCGTAAAAGCCCTGCCGTAGAAGGCTTCCAAAAAATAATAAAAAGTGTACAAGGTTCTCTTGCCGTTGCATTTGACGGATCGCAGCGTATTAAGCGGATTGTCAGTGCGCTACAAGGTTTCACAAAACATCAACGCGACGGAACAAGCGTTCAAACGGTCGCTGAGGAAGTCGGTCGCACCGTCGCAATTGTCCGCTACCAATTTGCGAAAGTGAATATTGTACAGTGCATTCCGCCGCACCTTACGTTGGAGGCGTTTTGGGGAGAACTCAATCAAGCACTTTTGAATATCCTCGTCAATGCGGCACAGGCTCATGCCAGCGAAATACGCATTGCCGCTGAAGAACAAGGTAAGCACTTTATTATTAGCATTACCGACAATGGTATCGGAATGAATGAAGAAGTGAAAGCACGAATATTCGAACCTTTTTTTACGACAAAAGATGTGGGTAATAGTGGTTTGGGTCTAAGTATTACCAAGAATATTGTGGAGAAGCACAACGCGAAAATTGAAGTAGAATCATATGCTGGGCGTGGTACGACTATGCGCATCGTCTTTGGATAATTTTTTCAATGTTGAAAACACAGCACTTGTTATGAAACTCAGAACTAATCCACCAGAGCTTAGCATTACTAATAATGCCAATTAAAAGTTAAAACTGGATTGCCCAGATAATCGTGATAGAA
>JACVZY010000018.1 GCA_014654705.1 Ignavibacteria bacterium | reverse complement strand
TTCTTCTATCACGATTATCTGGGCAATCCAGTTTTAACTTTTAATTGGCATTTATTCTCATTTGTTATTTTACCGTCAGCACATTATTGCCCGTATTGAATTCATTTTCTTCAATCTGTTTATTTCCCGGGTCGAGTATCCATTCTCCATCTACCACAAATTTGTATCTGTACACTCCCGGCTGCAATCGAACACGGCAAATCCACTTGTCTCCCTGCCGGAAAAAGAGATGACGGCGCTGACTCCAGTCATTGAACGTACCGGCAAGAGCAACCGTTTTGGCTTTGCTGTACCCTTTGAGCGAAAATTCAATATTACCTTCTTTGCTTGGAAGCAGAAGAACTGAGTTGTTTTCACCAAATTCATTTTTTGAGGTGACAGGATTGAGCGAATCAATCATCCATTTTCCATCTACGACAAAGCGATATTCGTAATATCCGGGGTGAATATTCAAGCGACATGTCCAGCCTCTATCGGACGCGGATTGCTGCCGTGCGAAATAGTGCCGCTCAGGGTTCCATCCATTAAACGTGCCGGCAACAGCTATTTTTTTTGCATTTGAATACCCCTTCACGGTAAATTGAGTCGCACCACTCACACTTGGAATGACGAGAAACGAATTTGTATGTCCCATTCCGTCTTCTACTGTTTCTGTATTCGCAGGGTCAAGCCGCCAGACGCCATCCACAATAAACTTGTAGGAATAGCTGCCGGGCTTGAGAGGAAGCGATACTGTCCATTCATTTCCCTTATATAGCATTGGCGTTGAGCGCTCGTTCCAATTATTAAATGCCCCAGCCAGATAGACCGCACGGGCATTGGGATAGCCTGACAAGCGAAATGTATATTGTTCCGATTCTAAGGGTGGGTTATTCGGAAGCACTATCCCAAAAAATAGACAAACGAATACACCGACCAGCCAAATCCTTATGGCGTGACGATGCCCGGAATGCATACGGGAACTGCGACGAAAGTGTTTTAATACGAAAAATCCCATAGATGAAGCTCTTTTTTTCGGAAGTTAATAACAGTTCGCCGATACCGCAAAAATGGTTGTCCCAGCAAGCCATCAAGTTTGGCATCGAACGTCTCGTTGGTTTCTCGAATGTCGGTGAGCAGTGTCGGCTGGTTAAGGTACGATGCCTTGCCAAGCCTCATATCTTCAACACGTCCAAGCCATGTCTCCAAAATAGATTTCCCTGAACCGCGCAGTGGAATCTTTTTTTCGCGGATGAATGTCTTCAATATGGTAGAGTCAATCCCATTGGACAAAAGATTAAATTCTGCACCCGTGTCAATACCAAAGCGCAAGGACTGATAAGCTACAGTTGCTTCGACAATCGGTACGTGTCCTTTGTATGCGAAGGGAACAATGTACTCTGGTATGTGATAATCTGCATCATATTCAATGCGATTATTTTCGCCGTCCAGTTTGTACAAGACGATTCTGTTATCGTCGTAGTCCATCAGCATCTCCAGATTCTGAAATATCTCGAACCCAATCAATCCAAAAATACTATCGGTCGGGCGACGTTCCAAATGCCGTAAATCTACTATGTGGCAAGTGAGCGAGTTTGCTCTAATACCGCCCCATTCAAAGGAACCGACTGTCGCCGTCCGAACCTCGCCCACATCGCCGGTCACACCGGAGACCTTGACAAAACGGATGGGAGTGCCAAGATGCGGAAAGTACTTGGAATTGAGCACCAAAAATGGCGCGCCGCTGTCCACAATAAAATATCCCTTCACCCCATTGACTTTGGCTTCGACAACCATGAGCTTGCCCATTGTCCGAAATGGGATAACGAAAATATTACTCTCAGGAAGTGTTTGTCGGAATGAAGATGACTGCTGAAGAGGTTCAATCGAAAGAAATGCCAAGACTGTTGCAATCGTAGAGGGCTGCTGCAGAGGCACAATCCGCGTTTGAGCGCTTGCAGATACGGCAAAGCAAACAAGTAGTGCGATCAATACGGTCGGCAGAAAGATATACCGCACTAATTGAAGAATTGTACCGCGCAGATAGCTTTGCTCTTGATGAAAATGCCGTGATTGTGTCATAGCGTAAAACTGCAAATTTGTTGCTGCGTGAGTGGTATGCTGCATATCGTCAGAGAAGATTGCCTTACCATATAGCAATATAGCGTTTCTCAAGCAGCTTGGGAAACGCTATATCGTTTGCTTCATTATTTATTGTCGTTTTATTCGCACTGATGCTGATTATTCATACCGAAGCGATTCTGCTGCTTCCACCACAGCTGCCTTCCGTGCGGGAAAATAGCCCGCCAGCAAACCGATAAGCGACAGTACAAACGTAACAAATGCCATAAGCCACACCTGAATCACAGGACGCGCCAGAAGAGAAATCGGATCAACAACCGAATCGCCCGCTGGAACCATCCATGCCAACCGCACTAGCCCCCATGACATCGCCACTCCAATCATGCCGCCGGTGAGCGACAGCAAAATTGCTTCCGATACGAACTGCCCTATGATATGGAAACGCCGCGCACCAAGCGCCTTGCGCACACCAATTTCTTTCGTGCGCTCCTTGACAGCGATGTACATAATGTTCGCAATGCCCACACCCGCTACAATCAGCGTCATTAAGCCAATCAGCCCCAGAAAAAGCTGTATTCCCAGCGACATAATGTTCATCATTTTCTCGCCCTCCAAGAAATCCCAGATACCAAGCGCACGTGCGTCGTCGTCGTGGAATTGGTACTTGCGCCCCAGCGTTCGATAGACAAGGGATTTAACGACTTCCTGTTTATCGGGGTCGGTCGGTCGGATAACAATGGAGCGCAAACGTTTTACGCCGAACATTTGCTTAAAGGTCGTGTAGGGGATGATTGCGCGGCGGTTATCGGGTCCGTTGCTCATGCCCATTTGTTTTTTCGGCTGTAAAACCCCGACCACCGTAAATGGAGCATCGTTCAAATACACGTTCTTACCAATAGCATCAATGCCCGCACCGATAACATCTTTGGCAATATCCGAACCCAGAACCAGTGTGTTGCGCTTTTCGGCAACATCTTTTTCGGACAGAAAGCGTCCACCCGCTATCGGATACATAGAACGCAGTGAGCCAAAACTAGGGTTCACGCCTTCGCAGAACGTGTTTTTGGGTTCTTTGCCGTAGCGCAAATTCACCGAGCGCCCGTAGGTAGGGCTGGCAGCAGCGATAAACGGTATTGCATCAGTAAGGACTTTTACATCTTCCTCTTGGAGTGCTATTTCACGCGCCTTCGGAAGCCCGTTGTACTCTTTGCCCGTCTCGCCACCATAGACTATCATTACCTGATTGCCCGCATTACGCATATTCCGCACCAATGCTTGCCCCAAGCCATCACCGAAGGCGACTAGGAGTACAATAGTCATCGTGCCCCACGCAACGGCGCTCATGGTCAGAAAGGCGCGTGTGCGCTGCTGCTTGATGTTGAACCAAAAATCTTGAAGCAATGTTTGAAGCATGATTATTTTTCGATGAGTTGAGAAGAAAAGTACGCATCATGTTCTGAGGCATTCGACCACATCCAGATATGCCGCCCGCCGCGCAGGAAAGAAGCCCGCCGCCACACCGATAGCCATCAGCAACCCGACAGCAATAAGCGCCACCGACCACGATAAATCGGGCGTTCCGACGGCATCCTGAATGGGCAGCATTGCCAGAAGTTTGATAATACCAAGCGCAATGAGGAATCCAATGAACGCGCCTGCCATCACAACCAGAATTGCTTCGGCAAGAAATTGCAGCAAAATCGTAGTGCGATGCGCCCCCACAGCCCGCCGTATGCCAATTTCCCGTATGCGTTCTTGAACGACAACAAACATGATATTTGCCACGCCCAAGCCGCCCACTGCCAGCGTGAATGTGCCGACAATGCCCAAAAATACGTTCAAGCCCAGAAAGAAGTAGAACACAAATTTGTCCATTTCGGCGGTGTCCCAGAGAAAGACTGCTTCTTTGTCCGTCGGGTCAAAGCGATATTTTGCCGCCATGACCTCATAAAACTGCGCTTTTACGGCCTCTGCTTCCAGCGGATTTTTGAGCCTGTACAGCATATTATTCACGTAGGCAGCAGGAAACATCGTGCGGTAGGTTGTTATCGGTATAAATGCTCGTTCTTCGTCGGGTGTGCCGTAATTGGAGTTTTGGATTTTTTTCTGCATAACACCAATAACCAAAAACGGCGACGCACCTAGCATAACTGTCTTGCCGACGGCATTGTCAGCACCGAAAAGCAATTGTTTTGCGCGGTCACCCAGAATCACCACACGGCGCTGCTCTTGAATATCCATCGAATTTAGCCAGCGCCCACCCTGCTCCACATAGACATTGCGCATATCGGAATAGCTCACCTCCACGCCCGTAATGCCCGGTTTCATCACGTTTGCGCCATGCACGGCATTCGTAGTCGTTTCTTGGTATTCTGCTGTTGCTACGGCAATAGCCGGTATGCGCTGTTCCAACATTCGTGCATCTTCTTCGTGCAGGCGGATTCGTCGTCCGATATTAAATCCGGCGTAAGACTTCGTTGTCCTTGAGCCGAAAACGACGACAATTTGCTCTCCCATACCGTGCATATTTTTTGCCGTTTGCTTCTTGAAGCCTTCGCCAAATGCCAACAGCACGACGATAGCAACCGTCCCCCAAACAATACCGAACATCGTCAGGAAAGCCCGTAGCTTCTGGGTTCGGATATTAAAGAAAAATTCTTGTATAGCAGTGAACATAGTATTGGTCAGTATTGTTGAGAGATGAAGAGGTCTTGCCTTTATTCGCTGCCAGTGTTGAATACCATTCAACACTGAGCACTATACTTTTCGCTTAGTTCTCTATCTTCTTCATCGGTGGTTCTGCCACGACGGCACCGTCTTGAATACCGCTCAAAATCTCAATCGTGATGGCATCGCTGAGTCCGGTTTTGATGTGTTTTTCGGTTGGTTTGTCTTCTTTGGTTTTGCCCGGAAGCAGCACAAAACTTGAATCGCCGCGCATGACAAGAACTCGTTCCGGCAGCGTCAGGATACCCTCTTTTTTCTGAACGATAATTTCAGCGTTGGCGGAATAGCCTGCGCGAAGTTGTGCGAGGAATTCTTTAGAAATCTCAGCCTTGATGTCAAACGTTGTCGTATTATCTTTTTTTACTGCTTTCAAGCCGATTTCTGATACGGTTGCTTTGATTTCCTTATTCGGCAAAGCGCCTATTTTCATCACAATCGGCATTCCCACTTTGACGCGCCCGACGTTGATTTCATCCACAGTGCCTTTGAAAATCAGTGTTTTCATATCAGCAAGCGTCATCAGCGTTACGCCTGCTTGAAAGCTGCTTTGCGCCACAACGGGGTCGCCCACATTGACCACTTTTTGCAAAATATAACCATCCATTTCGGCACGGACAACGCTTTCATACTGCTTACCGCCAGCCGAGACACGCCCGGACTTGAGCAATTCTAAGCGGTCTTGTCCGGTTTTGAGGCGAAGTGAGGCGGCGTTGTAGAGCTGCAAAGCCCGCTCGTATTCTTGCGTGGCAACCATTCCTTTTGCTTTCAGTCCTTCCAGGCGTTCTTTGTCGCGTCCCAAGATGCCAACATCATTTTTCGCAAGGTCAATTTCTTGCACTACATCCGAGATTTCGCGCGGGGTTGGGGCGGGTTTGATTTCAATGAGTGCATCGCCTTTGTGAATGAAATCCCCTTCTTCGTGGAAAATTTTTGCCACTACGCCGGAGACTTGGGATTTGACCTGAATCTCTTTTTCCGGTTCAATTGTGCCAACGGCGAGCACTTTGTCGGTAATAGAACCGCGCTTAACGCGAATTTCATTTGCGGGTGTAGCTTCTTCTTTTTTGGAAAAACTATTGACAGCAAAGAAGCCAATTCCTGCAACAACTAATCCACCAAGCGACCAGTAGGTAATTTTCTTTTTCATGGCGTACAAAATCAATAAAAATGAACGAAATAATTTTACTCTTTTTATGCAATCTGTTATGTAGTACGAAGGCTTTCGCAGAAGGTTTCAAAAGCACCAAAATAATTTTGTAGAGTATTCGTCGGAGGAGATTTTTGGGGGGTAATACTTAAACTGCATTTGCAAAAAAAAGTTTCACTTTGGTTTGTAATCCGCCTGTGGTCTGGATGACATAAAAAAAGAAAAAGGCACAACCCCACAAGGTTGCACCTGAATAAATTTTTAGGCAAAAAGAAAATGCTTAGAAGTTTCTAATTCTCCCGCTCTGAAGCGCTTTGTGCGCCATTCCTGCGCCAGCCTGTACTACAAAAATCAAGCTCCCAAAGCGTGGGTCTTTCGTGAAGCCAAGTTTGAATCGGGCATAGATTTGCTGGGCAATGACGACAATTTTGAGCAAGCCGAACACGTAATAAAAAACGATGTTCGACACGTCCCGTCCCGTCTTATCTGCGTACCGTGCGACAACTTCTTCGCGGTTCAGATTGCCCGCCAGCGAGGTAAGACCGAACATTTTGAGTGGGACGGGATCGTTGTCTTCCGCCCAGTATCCAAGCGTTGTTCCCAAGTCCATAAGCGGGTCGCCGATGGTTGCCATTTCCCAATCCAGCACGGCGCTAATGGCGCTCAAATCGGTCGTAAAGACGACGTTATCGTACTTGTAATCGTTGTGAATGAGTGTCGGCGCAGTCGAGGTTTCGGGGATATTTGCCATAAGCCATTCGGCAACGCTGTCCATGCCGGGAATCTCGTCCGTTTTGGCATTTTGGTAACGCTTTATCCAGCCCTCCACTTGACGGCGCACATAGCCTTCGGGCTTGCCGAGCGCTTGCAGTTCGGGTGAAGAAATGTCCGTGGCGTGCAGCTCGGCAAGATTGTCCACGAGCATCGTGGAGAGGCTCTTCATCACGGGTGCGGAAAGGTCGAGCGCATCCGGCTTTTTGCTGCGCAGAATCACTCCTTGCACGCGTTCCATCACGTAGAAGGGCGCTCCGAGAACGGCTATGTCATCGCAATAGACTATCGGTTGCGGTACTTTGGGGTACGGTGTGCGGAGTGCTTGCAGAACCTTATACTCGCGCTCCATGTCGTGTGCGGACTTGATGTTTGCACCCACCGGCGGACGGCGAAGCACGTATTCCCTCCGTTCTCCACGAGTAGTTGCGGTGAGCATATAGGTCAAATTCGAGAAACCGCTTGGGAACTGGTGGACTTCAATATCGCCTGTCATTCCCGATATACGGCTGTGCAAATAAATTGCAAGGCGCTCTGTGTCCAGTTCTTCGCCCTGCCGTGTTTGCACGGGAGCATCCACAATGTGTTGTTGTGCTTCGTCCTTCATTCCTTTGCCCTCGTCCTTTCGTGCATTACTTTACCAATTGGGAAATTTGCTTGAATGTCTCGGTTCCTGCTACGACGCAGAGTTCAAATAAGACCGATTCGAGAGAAGTAATGATGCACCCCGCACGGCGCATCCGTTCTATGGCGAGACGTTTATCGTTGGCTTTGCGCGAGGAAACACAGTCTTCGATGATGACAGGGCGATAGTTTTTCTCGCGGAGGTCGAGTGCGGTTTGCAAGACACAGATGTGCGATTCTATGCCGACAAGAAGGATTTGCTTGCGTCCTAAGTTCTCCAGCGAATCGGTAAATTCTTTTTCGCCACAGCAGCTAAAGGAGATTTTTTCCATTGGCGAATAGTAGTCTGCGAGTGCTGTCTGAAGTTGCGGAAGCGTTCTCCCAAGTCCTTTGACGTACTGCTCGGTAACGACAATAGGCAAATTCAGGATTTGCATACCAACAATAAATTTTTCGATATTGGCAGCAAGTTCGGCGTGTTCGTGGATATGCGGAAAGAGGCGTTCTTGAACGTCCACGACGACAGCGAGGGCATTATCACGGCGAATTTTCATAGCGGGTAAAGAATAAAAGAGGAAGGAAGTAGCGAGAGAGGCAACGATACCCTCATGGGCGAAAATACAGGAAAATCGCTTGGTATCCAATGGAAAAATCGTTCCCCTTTGCCAAAATAAAACGCTATTATATTGAAGTAAATCAACCGCATCTATAAAAACCGCAGCCCGTATTTTTTCGTAGCTTTGTTAAGAAATATTCTGCATTTTCCGAACGCTGTTTTCCCAAAAACATCATAACTACAAACCGCTTTCTTTTCGTCCGACAAGACACTTGTCTCTTGTGTGCAGGCAGGTTTTATGCGCATACTTAACCATCTCTCCATAGCCCGTAAAATTGCTCTTTTGGCAGCAATTTCCCTTCTTGCGCTTGCCGCAGGACTTTTCATTGCGGCAGGACAAATTCATATTCTTCAGTCCACTATTACTGAACTTGATGCTAATCAGCTTCCAGGTGTGCAGCATATCTACGGGATGCGTGCCGCCCTTGCCGACTACCGCGTGTATGAGTATCGCCACGTCCTGACAACCGAAGAGCCGCAAATAAGCCAAGTAGAAGCACTTTTGGCTTCAGAACGTGCCCGCTTTATCAGCCACGAGCAATCATACAAGGCACTTCTTCTTCTCGCCGAAGAGCGCCAACTCTATGAGCATTACAAGAGCAAGGAGGAAAAATACCTTGCTATGCACGAGCAATCAATGCGGCTCTCACGGACAAACCAAAAGACAGAAGCGTTTGAGTTGCTGAGAGGTATTGGTAAAAGTCAATATGATTCCTGTCGTGCGGCTTTGCAAGCGCTTATAACGCTCAAGGTTCGGATGGCGGAGGAAGCGCGTACGACAAGCACATCGGCTATCGGTAATGCTTTGGCAGTGGTAGCGGGTTTTGCGGTGGTGCTGGTCATTATCTTTGTCGGGTTATACCTGATGTTCCGCCAGTTGATTGTGCGTCCGCTTCAGAACTTGCGACTAGCGATGAAAGAAGCCACGAAGGGTAATCTTGGCGTAACCGTTCACAATGATGCCCGCGACGAAATCGGTTCGCTCACACGCTCCTACAATCGGATGATTGAGCAGATAGCCTCTGCCAGCGAAGAAATTATCATACAGCATGAAGAAATCACACGGCAGCAGCGCATTATGGAGGTGCAGTCGCAGTATTTGGAACGCGCTAACTCCTCACTTCGGCAGAACAACACCGACCTTCGAGAGTTCATGCAGCGCGAGTTCCTGCGCATCGAAGAACTAACCCGCCACAAAGATATCTTGATAGATTTTGCTAAACGCGACGAATTGCATAACGGCAATCTCCAAGCAGCATTTGAGGCAATCACCGAATGTGGCTCCGTGCAATTGGATGTGCCGCGTGTGAGTGTGTGGCTTATTCGCAAACGCAGTTTCTTGGGGTCGAGAGAAACTGTTGCGTTGGAATTGCGTGACCTCTATGATGCTATAACGGGAATCCACGAAAAAGACAGGCGACTTGTCATGGACGATTATCCAGCGTACTTTCAGGGCTTGCATACGCAGGATGTTATTGTCGCCGATGATGCCTCTACGCATGAATACACTAAAGAATTTGCCGAGACCTATTTGCGTCCGCTTGGCATCGGTGCAATGCTAGATGTGCCTATTCGTGCCGGGCAGACGCTTGTGGGTGTGATTTGCGCCGAGCACACCGGCTCGTCGCGCCGATGGACGCTGGAAGAGCAGATGTTTTTGCGGACACTCTCCACGTTTGTTACCGTTGCGCTGGATGCAGCCGAAAAAAATGAGCAACGCTCACTTCTTGCTGAACTCAACCGCGAACTGCTTTTGGTTAATACCGAAATTCAGGAGAAGAATATTGCCTTGCAACAAGCGCAAACGATTGCAATGGAGGCACTGAATTTTATCAACGAGCAAAATATGCTTTTGGAAGAAAAGACCGTTGCCCTCGCGGATGTAAATGGCGAACTGCGTGAGCGCAACGGGATGCTGGCGGACTCCACCAATGTTCTTGCCGATGCCTACAAGCAAATTCGCAAGCAAAATGAGCTTTTGGAGCGCACCACATCCGAGAAGGTCGTCAAACTTTCTTCGCTCGAAGAGAAAAACGCCGTGCTTCAGCAAACATACCAAGACCTTTCCGAGGCATACAGCGAAATCAAGCGGCAGAATGAACTTCTGGAACAACAAACCCGCCAAGCCGCCTCAATGTCGCATTTGATGAATGACCAAAATGCTCGTCTGCACAATGCTAACAGCGAACTTGCCAAGACCTACGCCGAAATCCGCCGCCAAAACGACCTTCTGCAAGAGCAGGCGCGGGCTATCGAAGAGGTAAATACGCAGTTACAAGAAAAAAACCTGGCATTTATGCAAGCCGACAAAGAGAAAAACGAAATGCTGGGTATTGTGGCGCACGACCTACGCAATCCGCTTGCGTCCATCATGCTGGCATCGTCCATCATTGAGCGCAGCATCGAGCGCACGGGCGAATGTCCACCCGCCGAACTTCAACGGTACATGGGACGCATCGGCGAGACTGCCGAACGGATGAATAGTATTATTACGGAACTCTTGGATTTGAATGCGATTGAAACCGGGAATATGCGCATTGCCCACAATGATATTGACCTTGTGGCGCTTGCAAGCGTTGTCCACGACGACTTTGCCAAGCGTGCGGAAGATAAAAACATTACGTTTTTGACGACATTGCCGGAAAAGCGGGTTCGGACGTTGACCGATGGGCGTTTGCTCCGTCAGGTCTTGGACAATATCGTCTCCAACGCAATCAAGTATTCGCCTCTGGATAAAAAAGTTACTCTCCTCTTGGAAGAAATCGAACAGGGTGGCGAGGTATTCGCCCGTTTTACAGTCAGCGATGAGGGACCCGGCATCAATACGGCTGACCGAGTACATCTCTTCAAAAAATTTACACGCCTATCGGCAAAACCGACAGCCGGAGAACATTCTACGGGCTTAGGTCTGTCTATTGTCAAGCGCTTTGCCGAGGCGCTCGGCGGCAGGGTGCGTTGCGAAAGTTCGCCCGAGACAGGACAAATCGGGGCAGCGTTTATTGTGGAATTACCGATAATAACGACCTTACCAAGTGAAGGCGGATAAGCGTTCGATTTTGGGTGCTGAATGTTGAGGCAAAGAATTTGTAGTGTCCGTAGATACAGAGGTGCTGATGGGTATGTTCTCTGCCGACCACTTTCCGGCACCGAAAATCTGAGGAAGAAATACTTGAACTGTGGTATATTGCAGTTTCCACAAACAGCCATGTTCCACACTTTTCCGACTTCCCATGAAAACCGGTGTTGTTATTTTTCCGGGTTCTAACTGCGACCGCGACGCACTCTACGGCACATCTCTGATTGAAGGCTCGTCGTCTGTTCCACTCTGGCACAAAGACACGTCCATTCCTGACGACCTTGATTGTATCGTTCTTCCGGGCGGTTTTTCCTACGGGGATTACTTGCGCTGCGGTGCAATTGCTCGCTTTTCGCCAGTGATGCAAGAAGTGGTACGCTTTGCCGAGCGAGGCGGCTACGTGATGGGGATTTGCAATGGTTTCCAAATTCTTGCCGAAGCGGGTTTGCTGGAAGGGGCGCTACTGCGCAATACCAATCTTTCGTTTATTTGCCGTGATGTCTATTTGCGTGTGGAGCGCACCGATACTGCCTTTACGAATGCTGCCACAAAGAACGTACTCAGGATGCCGATTGCGCACGGCGAAGGAAACTATTTTGCTGACGAAGATACGATAAAGGCGCTGGAAGACGAAGGGCGCATCCTCTTTCGTTATTCGGATGCCGAGGGAAATATTACGGTGGAATCAAACCCAAACGGCTCGCTGCACAATATCGCAGGCATTATGAACAAACGAGGAAACGTCTTCGGTATGATGCCCCACCCCGAACGCGCTGCCGATGCGGTCTTGGGCAATACAGACGGATTGGTGATTTTTCAGTCGGTGCTTCAGGCGTGTGCGGAGGCGGTGGTGTAGTCGGAGTAGGCTTCTTGGATAATACCCTTTTCCATCCGATAGTGACGGTCAGCGTACAAAACTTACGATGACAACCTGAACAGGATAGGGTATTTTCTAAGTTTAGAGCGGCGAAGAAAACCGAAGATTAAAGCGGACGGTGTGCGGAGCTACATTGCCAATGCCGCATATAACCTCAAAGCGCAGCATAATCACTAATAAGTGCTTGTTCGTTTTGGCTGTCCAGTACCGTTCCGTTGACAGTGTATGTTTCCTGCCCCAGAGCGCAGGCTGGAAGTATGAGCAGAGTTACAAGAATGATAATAACTGGCATGAACTGATACAAAAAAATATCTTGGGAATGCACATTGTAACGGGTAACGAGACGGTAATCGCAGGAACTTCCATTCAAGGTTTCAAATATCGTACCTTGTCAAGACTTTTGCAAATACCCAGTTTTTGTAAAGAAGCACGAAGGATATAAAACGTTAAGGAGTCCATTCGGGAGGAATTATCCTAAAGCCCTCATCCTTCTTTGTGTGGAAGAGTGAGGGCAGGGGTAATTTATTCAGGCGTTTAACTCATCCAATTCGTACGAGCATCAGGATTCCACTTCGTGGTCGTCTTTTTCAGTTGTGTCCAGAACTCAATCGAACTTTTGCCTGTGATGTCGCCCACGCCAAATTTTGAATCGTTCCAGCCACCAAAGGAAAACGGTTCACGCGGCACAGGTACGCCGATGTTCACGCCCACCATGCCCGCGCTGGCGTGTTCGGTTACGTACCTCGCCAGCCCGCCGCTTTGGGTGAAGACCGAAGCCGCATTGCCGTAGGGGTTCGCGTTTTCGATAGCGAGTGCTTCGTCGAGTGTGCCAGTTCGGAGGATAGAAAGCACGGGACCGAATACTTCTTCTTTAGCGATGTTCATATCGGGGCGCACGTGGTCGATGACGGTCGGACCAACGTAGTATCCGCCTTCGCTCCCCGCCACGACAGTCTTTCTGCCATCCACCAGTACTTTCGCTCCTTCGGCTTCTGCTTCGGTGATATAACGCTCAATCCGCTCTTTGGCTTGCGTGGAAATGACTGCGCCTAAGTTTTTACCCGCTACGATTTTCTTCGATTCTTCGCACAGTTGCTCTACGATATGGTTCACCTCGCCAACGCCGACCATGACCGAAGCAGCCATACAACGCTGTCCGGCGCAGCCAGCCATCGAAGCCGCAACGTTGGAAGCGGTCATCGCGGGATGTGCGTCCGGTAGAACAAGAATGTGATTTTTTGCACCGCCCAGTGCCAATGCGCGTTTGTGGGTTGAGGTAGCGCGGGCATAGACGATTTTGGCGACTTTGGTGGAACCCACGAACGAAACCGCTTTAATATCGGGATGGTCGCAGATGGCTTCTACAATGTCGCGGTCGCCATTGACGATATTAAAAATTCCGTCCGGCAATCCGGCTTCTTTCAGTAGTGCAGCAATTCTTTGGGAACTGAGTGGCACAAGTTCGGACGGTTTCAAAATCATCGCGTTGCCGAGAGCAATCGCATTAGGAATCGTCCAGTTCGGTACCATCATTGGGAAATTAAACGGCACAATCGAAGCCACAACGCCAAGCGGTGCGTGTTCTGTGCGGCACTCTACGCCTGCACTCACTTCCAGCCATTCGCCGGAAATAAGCTGCGGCAGCGAGCAGGCAAATTCCGTGAGTTCGATGCTTTTTTCCACTTCGGCGCGGGCTTCGTCGAATGTTTTTCCGTTTTCTTCCTGAACAAGTTTTGAAAGCTCGGTCATATTTTTTTCAAGTAGCGTTTTGTAACGGAAGAACACTTGAACACGCTCTTTGATGGGGGTTTTAGCCCATGCGGGTTGCGCTTTTTTTGCCGCAATAACGGCTTCGTTCAAATCGGACGCATTCGAGAGAGGCATTTTTGCTATGAGGCTGCCGTCTATGGGCGAAAAAACGTCGAGGGTCTTACCGCTTGCGCTGGGCGTTGCTTTGCCGCCAATGTAGTTTGAGAGGTCGGAATATTTCATAGTTTTGAGGGAAAAATGATAAAAATTGGTTCAGGTGCAAAAGCGCGAAGAAAAGCCGTGCAAAGCATTTATGCAGCCCATTAACAAGACATTTGATGCGTTCTCAGGACTTTATGGTGAGGGATTTTCGCTGCTTGTTGTCTTGTTTTTGCCCTTCATCCATAATAAACTGCGCAATTTGAGAATCAATACGATGTGACAGTTCCCTGAGTGATTGGACGGCATTGGTGGTCTGTTGAATGTAATCGGAGGAAGTCTTCGCCATACCGGATATTTCATGGACACGGCGAGCAATAGTCTCGCTTGCGGCAGTTTGCTGTGTACTGGCAGTTGCGATTTCCAAGACCAGTTGCTGAACGGACGCAGAACTTTCAACGATGCCATTCAGCGCATTGCTTGCGCGTTCTGCAAATTGAACACCTTCTTGCACAACCTTATTACCCAGCTCAATATCAGTGACGGCGGAGTGGGTTTTGTGCTGAATATCTTTCACCATCGAACCAATTTGTTTGGTGGCTTGCGTCGTGCGCTCGGCAAGTTTGCGTACTTCATCGGCAACGACGGCAAAACCACGCCCTTGGTCACCGGCGCGAGCCGCTTCAATGGCGGCGTTCAGCGCAAGAAGGTTCGTTTGGTCGGCAATATCGTTAATGACATCAATAATTTCGCTGATTTGCTGGCTCGCGTTTCCTAAACTTTCAATCGTTCGAGCTGAAGCGCCCATCACTTCTCCGATACGGTGCATTTTTTCTGCGGTAAGGGCGACGACTCCACCGCCTTCTTTGGCAATCGAACCGTTTCGTTCGGCTGCTTGAGCGGTAATGGTAGCATTGCGAGCATTTTCGGCAATAATGGTGTTCATTTCCTCAGTTGCGGTCGCAATTTCATCCATATACTCGCTTTGTAAGCCAATTTGCTGGTAAAGGTCGTTTGTCAGACTGGTGATATTGGTGGAAACTATCACATTCTCTTCGGCACTGGTACGGATATTCAGCACAATGTCGCGCATAATGGTAACAGCAAGGTTAAAGCCCTCATACAACCGCGAAATATCATCCTCGCGCTGCCAATGAATACGTGCCGTAAAGTCACCGTTGGCAAAATCCTCCATTTTAGATAACATCTTATCAATACTGCGCTCAAGATATTCTTTTTCCTCGCGAAGCTGGGCAACGGCTTCGTGTACTTTTTGCTCTACACCTGCTTTTTCCTGTTGAACTTGTTCAAGAGATTGCTGGATGCCGAGCAACATAACGGCAAAGCTGTTACTTAAGGTTTCGATTTCGTCGCCGGTCTGTACGTGGACATCCAGACTGTAGTTCCCAGCCGCAGCGCTTTGGGCAGAAGCGTTTAGGCGTTTGATAGGGCGCGTAATGCTGCGGGCAAACATAAAACCAAGCCCAATAGCAATCAGTAAAACAATGACACCAACAAGAATAAATGCGTTCCGGATAGTCGTCACCAATGACAATGCATCGCTAGCATCTCCGTATGCAAGAAATACCCATCTCATACCCTTAAAGCCCGACGTACCCTGCGAGGTTGCATAGGAAATGAGCCTGTCTCTGCCTGTACGCTGGCTTGTTTCGCGTTCATATCCTTTCGGTGAGCCTGCCAGTGCTTTATCAACGGCAATAAACTTACCCTTAAAGTTAAAGACACCAATCAAATCCCGCTCTTCATCATCAATGGTAGTTCCGTTATGATCCATCAGCGATACGCTAAACGACGCAAAGCCTTGTTCTCGCACCATTTTGATAGTGCTGTTGATAATAGTTCGTACGATGCGGTCAAAACTCACATAGTTGAGCCAAACACCGACGACTGTGCCGCTGGAATCTCGAATCGGGGATGCAAAGGGAATAACATAAAGGCTTGTTCCAAATATTGGCTTGAGCGTCGAGTCTAAGATTGGGTCGCTGAAATACGATTGCCCTTTACCAATCTGCCCGCCTATACAAGCCTTAAACCACTCTTTAGTACTGACATCCATGCCAAGCAATGACTCACTTTGGACGGTTGCCCCCGATGAACTAACGGTTGTAGCGCAGACGACCTTGCCTTGTGTATTGCAAATCATCATCATATCGTACGCGCCATAGGTGGTAACCATAGTGTTGGCAAATGATTGCAATTCCGCGCGGTGATTATTGCTGCTCAGATACCGAGCCGATACCTGATTAACGGCAAAAGCCTGCACATCGCCGTAACGCTCGAACATCGTGCGATCAACTCTATCCAATGCTGCTGCCGCAATGTCGGCATAGCTTTGCCCGATAGAACGAATAAGTGCGTACTTGCTAACCTGATAGGCGGTAATACCCAAAATCAGAACCGTTAATGCAGTCACGCCGAAAAAACTAATCAGCAATTTTTGCTGAAGAGACCGAAAAAGTGCGGTCATATTGGTTTGAATCTTTGTTACATGAAGAAAGGAATCACGACTGTTGAGTTAGTAAGCAGGCCTATAGGCAGCATACGCCCAAACCACAATCCCACACCGATACAAAACAGCTTGTGGCAAAAGTACACAAACATTGGCATTTTCACAACGAGTGTCATGAGATGAGGGGGCAAGTGCAGGAACGAAAAAAGACTGCTGTAAAACCTTCATTTTTCAACAACGAAGTAACTGGATTGTTTCCCAGAAACCAGTAGCAGTGCGTGTGAAAATAGTTCTTACTATTGCCATCGTTATCCCCAATAATTACATTTTTTATACTTTTCTTTCTGCTCTGTGCGAAGAACGTTATTTGTGCGAAACGCATTAATGCTCATTGAGCGGTAAGCCCAGGCGTTGAAACTCTTTCCAGTTCAGGTGCTCTGCGCCTTTACGCTGCTCAAGCATGGTGATGCACTCGCTGACTGGGCAGACTAGTTTACACAAATTACAGCCGACACATTCCTCCTCCTTGATGCTGTACGTATTATATGGATTGCCTTTTTCGAGAGAAATAGCTTGATGGGAAGCATCCTCGCAAGCGATATAGCACAATCCGCAGTGAATACATTTATCCTGATTGATATTAGCAACGATGTGGAAATTAAGGTCTAATTCTTCCCAGTCTGTTACTTTTGGAATGGATAAGCCCACAAACTCACTCGTAGAAGTAAAGCCTTTTTCGTCCATCCAATTCGACATTCCCGAACATAAATCGTTGATAATGCGGAAGCCGTACTTCATCACTGCCGTACAAACCTGCACGTTGCCCGCTCCAAGCAGCATAAATTCGACAGCATCGCGCCATGTGGTAACGCCGCCGATGCCGGAAATAGGCGTGTTGGCGGTTGCTTTGTCCATGCCTAATGAGGTGAGCATTTTGAGCGCAATCGGCTTGACTGCCGGACCACAATAGCCACCAAAGGCGGTGTGTCCGCCCACGTCAGGATACGGAAGGAATGTATCCAAGTCAACGCCCATCAGCGATTGAATCGTGTTGATAAGCGCGAAGCCGTTTGTGCCTGCTTCCAGCGTTGCTTTGGCAATCGGCACGACCGAATGAACGTTGGGCGTGAGCTTCGTCAGCACAGGCACTTCGGCAACTTCCATCACCCATTCCACGACCATTTTGGCGATAGCGGGGTCTTGTCCCACAGCAGCACCCATGCCGCGTTCGGTCATTCCGTGCGGGCAACCGAAGTTCAGTTCCAGCCCGTGACAGCCGTTGTCTTGCACTCGCTTCACGAGGTCATGCCAACTCTCACGATTCGTGTTTGCCATGAGTGATACCACCATTGCACGGTCGGGAAATTCTTTCATCACCTCGCGTATTTCCTTGAGGTTGATGTCGAGCGGTCGGTCGGAAATGAGTTCGATATTATTCAGCCCCATCACGCGCTGGTTGCCGTAGTTGATGGCAGCGTAACGCGAGGACACATTTTTCACTTGGTCGCCCAGCGTTTTCCAGACCACACCGCCCCAGCCTGCTTCAAAAGCGCGAAGGACGTTGATTTTTTTGTCTGTCGGCGGTGCAGAAGCCAGCCAGAAAGGGTTTGGCGAAGAAATGCCGAGGAGCGTGGAGTGTAGATTTGCCATTTGTGTACGATGGAATATTTCGAGAGAATTTGCTTGATTATTTATTGGAACTCAGATACTCCAGTATGCCCTTTGCTGCATCCTTTCCGTGCTGCACGGCATCCACGACCTCTTTACCACCGTTCACACAGTCGCCGCCAGCAAATACGCCTTTGAGATTGGTTGTCTGGAGACCGCTCGTGGAAATTCTACCGCCGTTATTCTGGATGTGCGCGCCCTGCACGAATTCCTCAAAAGGAATTTGCCCCGCAGCGCGGATAATCATATCCGCTTCAATCGTCATCGTCTCGCCTGTCGGCAGAATCGCTCGTTTGCCCGAGGCATCGGCTTCATCGGAAAGGCGGACAATATTGCATACCAGAGCCGTTGCTTTGCCATGCTCGCCAAGAATTTCTTTCGGCGCGGCAAGCCAGACAAACGAGCAACCGTCCAGTTTGGCAATCTCTAACTCGGCATCCGTACACGACTTTTCGTGCTCGTCGCGCCGATAGACCATCACCACTTCTTTCGCGCCGAGGCGTTTCGATTGTGTTGCTGCATCTATTGCCGTCATGCCCATACCTATCACGGCTACGCGGTCTCCCACGGGAATTTCTGAATAATCCTTTGTGCGAATGTCGTAAATAAACTTGATTGCGTCCACAACGCCGTCCAATTCTTCGCCCGGAATACCAAGATGACGCGCTACGCCAACGCCAATTCCCACAAACACGGCATCATAGTCGCGCTGCAAGTCTTGAAGCGTTTTTGTCGTGCCGATTTCCGTGTTGTACTGAATAGTGATGCCGCCCACGGACAAAATCCAATCAACTTCATCCTCACAAAACTCCGGCGTGACCTTGTACGCCGCTACGCCGTAGGTCATCAAGCCGCCGCCTTTTGCCTCTTTCTCAAAAATGGTAACGTCCACGCCTTCCAGCGAAAGTGCATGAGCGCAGGCAAGCCCCGCCGGACCGGCACCCACAATGGCAACACGCTTGCCATTGGAGGGCTTGCGTTCAAAAATTTTCCACTTCTCTTTAATTGCCTGTTCGGTAGAAAAACGCTGAAGTTTGGCGATGGCAATCGGCTCTTCGTGCAAGAGATTATAGACGCACGCGCCTTCGCAGAGCTTTTCGACGGGACACACCTTTGCGCATCCGCCACCCATGATATTTGCAGAAAAAATCGTTTCCGCCGAACCCTTGATGTTTCCTGTCGAAATCTGCTTGATGAATTGCGGCACGTCAATGCTCGTTGGGCAGGACTTCGTGCAGGGCGCATCGTAGCAATAGAGACAACGATTTGCTTCGATAAACGCCGTGTCTAAGAGTTCAAAGGGCGGATGCAGGTCTGCAAAATTACGTTTGTATTCTTCAGGCGCGAGGCGCTGGCTTTCGAGTGGCATAACGACGAAGGATTGGGGTTTGGAAAATTTTCAGGCAAAGAATTTACGCAAAAAGCGCAAAGGAATACAACATGGGTATTTCCTGCGGAGTGCGGAATTTTAATTCCGCCAGCATACGCTACCCGCTTTAATGCTTGCTGCGGAATTAAAATTCCGCACTCCATGACGCGCTTGTTGTGGATTACAACTCCACCAATTTGCCGTAGGTCTCCGGTCGGCGGTCGCGGAAGAACTGCCATGTAGCGCGTACTTCGTCTATCATGTCTAAATCAAACTCCGCCACAAGCAATTCATCGTTATCTTCCGATGCGCTGGCGAAAATTTGTCCGCGTGGGTCAACAAAGTACGACGTGCCGTAAAATTTACCCAGATTCCACGGCTTTTCCGTGCCAACGCGGTTGATGCAGCCCATAAAATAGCCGTTCGCAGCAGCGTGTGCGGGCTGCTCCAATTTCCATAAGTATTGCGACAAACCCGCAACTGTTGCTGATGGATTATAGACAATTTCCGCACCGTTCAGCCCCAGACACCGCGCACCATCAGGGAAATGGCGGTCGTAGCAAATGTACACGCCCACTTTGGCGTATTTCGTCTGAAACACCGGATAGCCTAAATTACCCGGCTTAAAGAAAAACTTTTCCCAAAAGCCTGATGTGTGCGGAATATGATTTTTGCGGTATTTACCCAAATACTTTCCATCCGCATCAATTACTGCTGCCGTGTTGTAGAATACTCCCGCTTGCTCTTTTTCGTAAATCGGCACGATGATGACCATGTTGTATTTTTTCGCATATTCTGCCATGCGCTCGGTGGTTGGTCCCGGAATCATTTCGGCGGACGCATACCACTGTTTGTCTTGACCGGGGCAAAAATAGGGCGTGTTGAAAATTTCCTGCAAACACAAGATTTGTACGCCTTGTTTCCCGGCTTCTTCGATGTAGGGTATATGCTTATCCACCATTGCATTAACGATTTCTTGAATCGTTCCTTCGCCTTCGGTTTTGGGAAGGCTCATTTGAATTAGCCCGGATTTGATGATGCGTGGCATAATGATTAGGATGTGTACGTGAAGAGAATGATAGTTATTGTAAGTCTGTTGGTGCGCTACACGGCTGCGTTATACGATAAGCGACGTTTTATTGCGGCGTAGAAACTGCCCATAGCCTTTTTCAAGAAGCATTTTCCCCTCATCTACTGCCACGCGACCGCGCAGAATCACGGTTTTGCATTTGCCCGTCACTTCCCAGCCTTCGTAAGCGGAGTAATCGGTGTTGTGGTGGTGCGTTTTGGCAGAAAGAGTGTGCTTTTCGTTCGGGTCAAAAATCACGATATCCGCATCTGCGCCAATAGAAAGAGTGCCTTTGCGGGGAAACATTCCGAAAATTTTCGCGGCGTTGGTGGAGGTTACTTCCACATATTTGTTCAGACTGATTTTGCCCGTGCGAACACCTTCTGAAAAGAGAAGTTCCATGCGGTGTTCGATAGCAGGATGTCCGTTCGGAATTTTTGAAAAATCGTGTTCGCCCATTTTTTTCTGCTCCCACGTAAAGGGGCAATGGTCAGTTGCCACAACCCTTACCAGTCCTTGATTCAAACCCGCCCAAAGAGCATCTTGGTCTTTTTTCTGACGTAGTGGCGGACTCATCACCCATTTTGCGCCTTCAAAGTCCTTTTCATAGAGCGAAGCGTCCAGAAGAAGGTACTGAATACACGTCTCGACAAAAACGGTTTGGTTGCGCCGCGTGGCATCGCGGACGTGATTCAGTGCGCCTTCGCAGGTGAGATGCACAATATATGCCGGAACGCCCGTATAATACGCCATGTCTGCAAAGCGCTCCGATGCTTCCGATTCGGTGATTTCGGGTTGCGACAGATAATGATACAAAGGCGAAAGTTTGCCTTCCGAACGGTGTTTGTCAATGAGGTAATCAATCATGTCGCCGTGTGTGGCGTGAACCGTGACAAGACCACCGCAGCGTTTTACTTCTTCCATCAGTCCTATCATTTGGCGGTCGTCAATCATCAGTGCGCCTTTGTACGCCATAAACGTCTTGAAGGACGTAATACCTTCTTTTTCGACCATTTCCTGAATTTCAGGTTTGGTGCGTTCGTTGAAGTCCGTCACGGCAAGGTGAAAAGAATAATCGCTGTAACAATTGCCGTTCGAGCGTCCTTGCCATTCTTCCAATGCTGAACGCAGCGATTTACCTTGCGTTTGGAGGATAAAGTCAATCACCGTTGTCGTGCCGCCGTGTAATGCAGCTTGCGTACCGGTCGCGTAGCTGTCGCTCGAAAACGTTCCCATAAAGGGCATATCAAGGTGAACGTGCGGGTCTATGCCGCCCGGAAATACGAGTTTGCCTGTGGCATCAATTGTGCGGTCTGCTTGCACCTTGAGGTTCGTGCCGATTGCGCTGATGCGCTCGTCTTCGATAAAAATATCCGCCGTGAAGGTGTCTGCCGCCGTGACAACAGTTCCATTGCTGATGAGGAGAGAAGCCATAGCCCGCTTAAAATAGAGTGGAACAAACAAGAGTGAAGAACTTACAAAAAATAATGGTGAATTTCCAAAGGAATTTCGGGAGTGAATTTTTTATTGTCGTCACAAAATGTACTCTGCATAAAATGGTGCGACGATGGCTGAATTTTGGTATTGGATTCTTGGAGAGATTTTGTAGTTTGAGCCACAATCGAAATTACTTATCCCAGTTTATTCCAAATGTATGCCTTCACACACAAGTAACCTCACGCCGGCAGAACAAGCCGAAATTGTTCGTAATAACCTTGATTACACACTCTTTTCATGGTCCAAGCAAGCGGGATTAGTTCCAATAAATATTCAGCGTGCCGAAGGAGTGTATCTCTGGGATTATGATGGCAAAAAATACATTGATTTTTCGTCACAATTGATGAACGTCAACATTGGGCACGGCGACCAGCGTGTTACCGATGCCATTGCTGCACAAATGAGGGATGTTTCTTACGTCTATCCGGGTATGACAACAAAAGCACGGGGAGATTTGGGCAAAAAACTGGCGGAAATCACGCCCGGCAATCTCACGAAAACGTTCTTCACCTTGGGTGGTGCAGAAGCGGTTGAAAACGCCATCAAGCTCGCACGGCTCTACACTGGACGGCATAAAATTATCACGCGCTACCGTGCATTCCACGGCGCTTCGTATGGTGCGATGTCTGCCGGAGGTGACCCGCGCAAAATCGCCAGCGACGCGCAACAAGCACCGAATTTTGTTCATGTCGAAGATCCGTTTTGCTATCGTTGCCCGTGGTCGCAGAAAATTGAGACCTGCAAGCGCGAATGCGTGTCGCACATTGAGCGTGTCATTGAATTTGAGGGACCCGGAACGATTGCTGCAATCTTGATGGAGGGCGAGTCCGGCTCTTCGGGCTGCATTAAGTATCCGCCGGATTATTGGCAGAAATTACGTGCACTTGCGGACAAACATGGGATATTGCTGATTGCCGACGAGGTAATGAGCGGCTTCGGGCGCACGGGCAAATGGTTTGGCATTGACCATAGCGGCGTTGTGCCGGACATTATGGCAATGGCAAAGGGCATCACCGCAGGATACGTGCCGCTTGGCGGCATCATCGTTTCCGATAAAATTGCGTCGTACTTCGACGACAAACCGCTTATGCTGGGGCTGACCTATTCGGCGCACGTGGTTTCATGCGCTGCGGCGCTTGCGGTGATAAAAGTTTATGAGGACGAAAACCTCGTGGCACGTGCCGCAGAAATGGGGCGCTACATGGAGGAACGCGTCGAGGAAATGAAGAAAAAACACCCGTCTATTGGAGACTACCGCAATACAGGCTTGCTGGGCTGTATTGAACTGGTGAAAAACCGCGAAACAAAAGAGCCGATGGCAGTCTGGAACAGCAGTAAACCCGAAGATAATGCCATTATGAACCAAGTGGCAGCCAAAATCCGCGAACTCGGTATGTTTACCTTTGTACGGTGGAATTATATCTTTACCGCACCACCGCTGACGGTGACGAAAGAACAAATTGACGAGGGCTTGGCAATAATTTCAGAAGCGATTGGTATTGCCGACGCGCATTGCAAGTAACAGCCGAAACGGGGAAGACACAGCCGCAGTTCACGAAAACGTCACCATCTTTTTCAAAACCCAATGAATCACGACATTGTACGCCTCACCGAAGACGTTTCGCAGTCGCCGCTTTACAGCCCAGATTTGGCGCCTGTTCCAGAACAGCAGCGAACATGGAATAGATGGAATCTTGCCGCCCTCTGGGTGGGCATGGCTGTTTGTATCCCGACGTATATTCTGGCTTCGTACATGATGAAGTCTGGGTTATCGTGGCAAGCGGCACTCATTATCATCGGGCTGGCAAATCTTGTCATCACACTGCCGATGGCGTTAAATGGTCATGCAGGGGTTCGTTACGGCGTACCTTTTCCCGTGATTGGTCGCGTGGCATTTGGTACGAAAGGGATTTACGCGCCGTCGTTTGTGCGTGGTTTGGTGGCGTGTGGCTGGTTTGGCGTTCAAACGTGGATTGGCGGTCTGGCGTTTTATTCTATCTGGAACGCCGTGACGGGTGCAGAAGCTGCTTCGGGACTGAGCGTTGGCAAGTTTGTTGCTTTTGCGCTCTTCTGGGTGGTCAATATGTACTTCATTTGGAAAGGCACCGAAAGCATCAAGTGGCTGGAAGATTATTCCGCGCCGATTCTGATTGTGATTGGTTTGGTGCTGATAGGCTGGGGCTACCAAAGCGCGTCAGGCTTTATGACGGTACTCAATCAAGGTGAGCAGCTCCAACGCGCAACGGCAACGCTTACCATTCCGGCAAATACGGATGCCACAAACACTATCACTCTACGACTTCAACCAATCAAAAATCTCGCCGGAGCGCCCAAAGCAAAAGAGTTTCAATACTGGCTTCCGCTTGCGGGCGATAATACGTCATCTGTCGGCTCAGGTTGGAAGCCCTTTGCAGGTGATACAACGCTTGTGCTTGATGGAGCGGCTGGCAACAACATTGATAACGCAGGACTTCGCGCTGGTAAACGAACCGTGCGAGTGCAAGTGCGCACCACAGCTGATGGTCAGCCTGCTGAAAGTCAGTCTTCTGACAAAGCGAACAACAAGTACATCTACTCAAGCATAATAGACGCTACGCAAGCACAAAGCACGGCAAGCCAGTTGTGGAATTATATTTTGTGGTTCACGGCAATGGTAGGTTTTTGGGCAACGATGTCGCTCAGTATTGCTGATATTACGCGCTTTGCCAAATCGCAGCGCGACCAAATTACGGGGCAGTTCATGGGGTTGCCGGGAACGATGATATTTTATTCGTTTGTGGGAATTTTCGTGACTTGCGCGGCAGTGGTCAGTTTTGGCGATGTGCTGATTGCCGAGGATGCTCCGTGGGATCCGGTAACGCTGGTATCGAAGTTTCAAAGCCCGTTTGTCGTTGTTTTTGCACAAATAGCAATGATTATCGCAACTCTCAGCACAAATATTGCCGCAAACGTCATTGCTCCGGCAAATGTCTTCTCGAATTTGTTTCCGAAAAAAATCAGTTTCCGTATGGGCGGCTTAATAGCAGGGCTTATCGGCGTGGCGATTTGCCCGTGGTTGCTTTTGGACGAGATTAGCAACGCGCTTATTTTCGTGAGTGGCTTGCTGGGACCGGTACTGGGCGTGATGCTCTGCGATTATTTCGTTATTCGCAAGATGGAACTCAACCTTGCCGAAATGTACAAACCGAGCGGTGAGTATTCGTACCGTGCGGGCTATAATCCCTCCGCAATGCTGGCTGTGGTCGCGGGCGTTGTCCTTGCTCTTGCGGGGAAATGGATTTCTGCGCTAGAGCCGCTTTTTAGCCTTTCGTGGTTCACGGGCTTTATTGTCGCATTTGTGGTGTATTGGCTGACGATGCAAGGTCGTCGTGTCAGCTAAGAAAGTATCTGAAAAATACTTTTTTTGTGTACTTTCGGAAATTCACACAACGAACGCGAAGAATGCCTCCAATAAGGAATCCAATTTCTCATTGGTGGCACAGGCATTCTTGCCTGTGTAGTCCTCGAAAATCGCTTCAAACATCACAGACAGGAATGTCTGTGCCACCAAAGGGATTTTTTTGTTACATTATTTTTTGAGCAATCCTACGCGTTACGGAATACTCCGCAATACTGTTTTTCGCAAGGCAAGCTCCATAAACAGCAAGATTGCAGCTGCAATGGCAAACGGAAAAAACTCTTCTGAATAGCGTCGGAACTCTGTGACGAGTATTTTGGTCTTTTCCAGTTTGTCAATTTCGGTATAGACTTCTTGCAGTTTTGTGTTGCTCGTGGCGCGGAAATACTTGCCGCTCGTCATCTGGGCGATTTGCTTCATCACGTCTTCGTCAATCTGCACTTCCAAATTTTGATACTGAATCCCAAACGGCGTTTGCACTGGGTACGGCGCAAAACCATACGTCCCCACGCCAATCGTGTAAACCCTGATGCCAAAGGTCCGCGCAATCTCGGCTGCCGTCAGCGGAGCCACCGACCCCGCATTATTTACACCGTCGGTGAGCAAAATCACGACTTTGCTTTTTGCCTGGCTGTCCTTCAGGCGCGTTACTGCTGTGCTCAGTCCCAAACCAATAGCAGTGCCGTCTAGCACCATGCCGCTTTTTATAGCACCAAAGAGGTTCTTGAGTACGTCGTGGTCGGTCGTGAGCGGGCATTGTGTGAAGCTCTCACCGCTAAAGACTACCAGCCCGATGCGGTCATTTTGCCGCGAATCAATAAATTCTACCGCCAGTTTCTTTGCGGCTTCTATGCGATTGGGCTTAAAATCTTCTGCCAGCATGGAGCCGGAAATGTCCATCGCCAGCACAATATCGATGCCTTCGGTCTCTACATTTTGCCCCCGTGCGCTAGACTGTGGGCGGGCAAGCGCCACCACCAAGCACACGATTGCCAGCAGACGTAGAATAAACGGCAAATGCCGAACGCGCTGACGCAGTGATGGTTTCGTGCCCTCGAAGCCGCGTAGCGTCGAGACTTGTATTTCTCCCTGTGCCGCCCCGACGCGCCAATAGCGATAGACAAGCAAAGGCAGCACAAGCAAAAGCCAGAATAATTCAGGGTTCTTGAAGGTAAAAGGAAACGGGTTCATTGCGCGGGGGAAATATTGAGTTTTGAATGTTAAATGTTGAGTGCGAACACAAGATTTTCTCAAGTGTTGCCGATGGAAGTAAATTCTTCGTAAAGCGTAACGATTTCGGCAATCATCATTGCTGTTGCGCCCCAGAGCGGAGTTTGCTTGCCGACGTTCCAGAACGGTACTTCGACTTCGCGCCCCAGCACTGTCCACGGCTTGCGGTCAATGTTTGCCGGATTGAGTAAATCAGCAAAACTCACCGAAAAAATTTCTTCTACTTCGCCAGCATTGGGGCGGGTTTCAGGCTTGCCGTCGTGAAAGCCAATGACAGGATAAATCATGCTGCGCGACACCGGCACATAGAGCGGCGTTAAATCACCTAGAAGCGCTATGCGCTCACGCCCGACACCCACTTCTTCGCAGGTCTCGCGGAGTGCGGTCTGCCGGATAGTCTCGCCCGCATCGCTGCGCCCGCCGGGGAAGCTAATCTGCCCGCTATGGTTCTTGAGTTCGCTGCTGCGGACGGTGAGCAAAATTTCCAGATGTTCCGCTGACGCAGCACCATTCGGTGCGGTTTCGTGGTTATTGAAAAGCAGCGCCAGAACAGCACTTTGCTTGTAGGTGTCAATATCCGTCGGCGGCTCGTAGATGGTCTTGGCAAAAGGAGCCATACGGCGCTGCCCGTCGTAGCCCGGAAGCGGCTGTGTCAGGCGGTGTTCGAGAAATGAGATGAATGGTGGTTGTGTCATGAAAAACAAAAATGGTTGCTACAAATGAAACGCACGTTTAGATTTTTTCCTAAACGCTTCATCGAACAATGACAAAAGGCTTCGTTGTGCGAATTCGGTTTATCTCTGTAACGAGTGTATAAGTGCCACTTGGAAGAGCCTTGAGGGTAAGCTGCAAATTGTGTACGCCTGCTTGCTGCAATTCTTCTACGTCCGTTTGGAGAAACTTGCCTTGAGCATCGAAAATTTTTATACTGACGAAACCTGCTTGAGCAAGGTAATATCGGACTTGGGCTGTATTATTTGAAGGATTCGGATAAATATCCATGCTTATTGCATCAGTTTCCTGTGTACTTGAAGCAGGATTATCAACACCAATCCATGTGCAATATCGTGCAATTCCCAATTGGTTTCGTACCTCAAGAAACCCTGTTGCAAGTGCCGATATAACGAAAACTATCTGCTCGTTAGAAATCCACAGTATGTTTGCCTGAAGAACATTGTTAATGTACACAAGGGAGGGATGGATAAAATTCCTGCCGTAGATGGTCACTCTCGTTCCCGCACCAGCAATTAAGCAGCTATTTCCACTAAAACTTCTAGAGCTTGTTTCTATCCTCGTGATTACAGGTCCTTGTGCCGCGAGTTTCTGTGTCAGCAAAGCGCACAAAAAGAGAAACACCGCATAACTGCGAAAGTATGAAAAGCGATGGAGGAGCATAGATAACGAAAAGAAATAGAGAATGAAAATTACTTCTGCCCATACCCAAACGACCGCAGGTGCGCCGAGCTATTGCGCCAGTCTTCGCGGACTTTCACAAAGAGTTCCAAAAAGACCGAACATTCCAGATATTCCTCAATCGCCTTACGTGCGAGGCTTCCCGTTTCCTTCAGCGATGCGCCGCCTTTGCCAATGAGGATTTGCTTTTGCGTGTCGCGCTCGACCACAATATCCGCCGAAATATACCATTTGCCGTGCTCGCGCTCCTTAAATTCCACAATGCCTACTTCGGTCGAGTACGGTATTTCCTCGCGGTAGCGCATGAAAATCACCTCGCGTATGAGTTCGCTCACAAAGAAGCGCTGCGGCTGTGTGGAAAGCATTTCTGCATCGTAGAAAAAGCCATGTTCCGGCATGAATTCTTTCAGTTTTAGCAAAAGTTCGTCCACGTACTTGTTTTCCAGCGCAGAAATCGGCGCAACGTGTTTGACGAAGGGCAGTTTCATCAGCGCGTCCATCACAGGCAGGGCGAGCTTTTTGTCGTGCAGCGCGTCCATTTTGTTGAGCGCAATCACAATCGGCTTATCTACTGTTTCGAGGCGCATTTGCAGGCGCATCATCAGGGTTTGAAGCGCTTTTGCGCCGCGCTCGTTGGCGTGTGGCGGACTTGCGGGGGCTGGTTTAGCTTTTCCGAACTGCTGGCGTTGTGCGGGCTTGGGCTTATCCACCAATTTCTGCACATCCACCACAATCAAGACCGCATCTGCGCCTTCGATGGACGTTTTCACAAAGTCCAGCATGGAGCGGTGCAGCTCGTAGGTGGCTTTGGAAAGAATGCCGGGCGTATCGAAAAAGACGATTTGCGTACCGCTTTCTTCCGTGCCTTCGGTGAAAATGCCGAGAACGCTGCGGCGTGTGGTCTGTGGCTTCGGCGAAACGATTGAGAGTTTCGTGCCGAGCATAGCGTTCATCAGCGTAGATTTGCCGACGTTGGGTTCGCCGATGATAGCAACGAAGCCGGATTTGGGGGATGTATTCATGAAAATTTGTGGTATGCGAAATTCGTAATTTGTGATTCGTCGTTGATTAAGCGTTCCAATACTGCCTATCCAAACTCCGATACTGAATCGCCTCGCTGATGTGCTGCGGCAAGATATTATCGCGGTCGGCAAGGTCAGCAATGGTGCGGGCTACCTTCAAGATGCGGTCGAAAGCCCGTGCGGAAAAGCCCATCACGGTCATAGCTTTTTTCATTAGTGCCTCGCCGTCGGCATCCAAAGCGCAAAATTTCCGAAGGTCTTGCGAACTCATATCGGCGTTTTTGTGAACGCCTTTGCGCCTCGCAAAACGGCGCTTCTGCACCTCACGCGCCCGCACGACGCGCTCACGCACTTGGTCGGAAGTCTCGCCCTGCCGCACGGACGAGAGGTCGTCGTACTTGACGGGCGTAACGTCCACGTGAATATCTATACGGTCTAAGAGCGGTCCCGAAATTTTTGCCATGTAGCGCTGAATTTGTTGTGGAGTGCACGAACACTCGTGTTGCGGGTTGCCGAAATTTCCGCAGGGGCAAGGATTCATGGAGCAGACGAGCATAAAATTTGCCGGATACTCAATCGTTTGCTTGGTACGCGAAATTGTGATGCGCCTGTCTTCAAGCGGCTGCCGCAGCACTTCCAGTACATTCCGGGCAAATTCGGGCAGTTCGTCCATAAAGAGCACGCCGTGGTGCGCCAGCGAAATCTCGCCCGGACGCGCCACGCCTACGCCACCGCCCACAAGTGCCGCGTCGGATATGGTGTGGTGTGGTGCGCGAAAAGGGCGAATGGTAATCAGCGCATCATTTTCCGGCAGCAAGCCTACTACCGAATGAATCTTCGTGGTTTCAAGCGCTTCGTCGAGCGTGAGCGGGGGTAAAATTGTCGGAAGGCGTTTGGCAATCATCGTTTTGCCGCTTCCGGGAGCGCCCACCATGATTGCATTGTGTCCGCCTGCTGCTGCCACTTCCAGAGCGCGTTTGGCGTTTTCCTGCCCTTTTACGTCGTTCCAGTCCACCGAATACGTTTCCTTGCGGTTGAAGAGTGTCGAAGGGTCAATGAAGCGAGGTGTGATGCGGCTTTCACCATTCAAAAATTCCACTGTTTCACGCAAAGACTGAACGGGGATAATCTCTACACCGCTCACAACGGCTGCTTCATCAGCGTTTTGCGCTGGCAGAATCACACGCACAAGCCCGTCGTTTTTGGCGGTAATCGCTATTGGCAATGCGCCGTGAATGGGGCGGAGTGTGCCGTCCAGCGCCAGTTCGCCCAGAATCAAGGTTTTGTCGAGATCTTGCGCCGAAACGATGCCCATTGATTTCAGAATCCCGACCGCAATAGGCAAGTCAAAGGCGCTTCCTTCCTTGCGAACGTCGGCGGGTGCGAGATTAACGGTGATTTTTTTATTGGGAAAAACGAAGTGCGAATTTTTAATTGCCGCCGAGACGCGCTCGCGCGACTCCTTGACAGCAGAATCCGGCAAACCCACAACCACAAACGCCGGGAGCGCATTTTCAAGGTGTGTTTCTATTTCAACCAAAAACGCGCCAACGCCAAGCGTAGATGCAGTGCGGAGCCGTGAAAACATGAGCAAGTAGGGAAGTATGGGTAAGAAATGGTATGTTTGTAGCGGCAAATCTACACATTTTCTCGTAAAAACGCCACAAAAGAGCGCTTGAATGCAAGCGAATAATCGAGAGAACAATTCTTTGTAACACTATGGTCGAATCATTATCAATAGAGCGCTTTCTCACTCTCGCCCGCGAAACGGGTGCGCCGATTCTAGACGTGCGAACTCCGGCGGAATATGACCGCGCACATTTGCCTAAGGCGCATAATCTGCCGCTTTTCTCCAATGAAGAGCGCGTCATCGTGGGCACGGCGTACAAGCAGCAAGGACGCGAAGCCGCAATTATGCTGGGCTTGGATATGGTCGGTGTGAAAATGCGTTCACTCGTGGAAGCCGCAGAGCGCATCAATGCTGCTTCTGCTAACCCAAATAATAAAACGCTTCTCGTCCACTGCTGGCGCGGCGGTATGCGAAGCGGTAGCGTGGGGTGGCTTCTGGATTTGGTGGGGTATAAGGTCTTCACTTTGCGCGGCGGCTACAAGGCGTATCGCCGATTGGCACTGGATACGCTTGAGAAACCACGTGAGATTACCATTCTTGGCGGAAAAACGGGTTCAGGAAAAACGCTTGTCTTGCAAGCGCTTAGAGAGCGCGGCGAACAAGTGCTGGACTTGGAAGCACTGGCGCACCATAAAGGTTCTGCCTTCGGCGCGTTGGGCGAAGAGCCGCCACCAACGCAGGAAGAATTTGAAAACCGCATTGGTACGGCGTTGTGGGAGATGAACGCTTCGCGCTGCGTTTGGATAGAGGATGAAAGCCGCATGGTGGGACGGCTGATGATCCCCGCAACGCTGTGGGAGCAAATGCGCACTGCGCCAACGCTCATTCTGGAAGTGCCTACGGAAGAGCGTTTGCGGTATCTAGCGGAAATCTATGGGGAGTTTACCATAGAGGAATTGAAGGAATCGGTGCTGCGGATTCAGAAGCGTCTGGGCGGTGCAGCGACGAAAGGGGCGCTTGAGGCGTTAGATAATGGTAATCTGAAAGATTGTGCCGCTCTCACTCTGCACTATTACGATACTACTTATGCAAAAGGGCTTTCGCGGCGCGACCCCAAGAGCTTGTCTGTTCTTGAAGCCTCCGCCATTGAAGCGCATGCAATTGCCGAACGAATAGTGCAGATGCGGTGAAAGGGAAGTGTCGGCGTTAGTTTTCTAATCTTCAGATACATCCATGAGTGCGTCTTTGCGGACAATAGCTTGACATTCTTCCGAAGAAATCACGGCGACGATTTTCGAGCCTTGTGCGGTGCTTTCGTAGATGAGGTGCGATTCCCGTCCGACGTGGAGATAACCGGCGACGCTCAATCGGGCACCACCTTTGAAAAAGACTTCGTAGTGGAAAGATTTGGCATCCATAGTGGTTGTTGATAAGGGTGGTGGCGTTCGCAAGCAATTATGCGCTTGGCGTTTTTCCAGTCGTTATGCGTTTGTTGTCTGTTCTTTGAGTGCGGTAATTTGTACGAGTTCGGTTGCAATTCTGATGCTGCGTTCGTTCTCGTCGGCAAGCGGCTCGTAGCGGGCGAATTTGACCATATCAGCTTTTTCCAGTACAGAGCGGAGCATTTCGATAATGCTTGCGGGACATGATTTTGTGGGAAGTTCCGCAAGAATCTCGTCGGTTGTGGCTTCGAGCGTCGTTACGCCAAAGGTTTCTTCCACATAGACTCGTAAAATGTCGGTTAGCCGCGTGTGGTAGTCCTTCACTGCGCCGCTTTGCCAGAGGCGCTCTTCGCGGAGGCGCTCCAACGCTTCCATTGCGACTTCATACGCAGGGCGCTGGGGAACGTGCTTCACTTCAAGTACCGACGGAGCATTGGCACGCCGTTTGCGGATGTACCAGACAGTCCAAATGATTCCTCCGATGACAGCAAGTGCAGCAGCCAGATACGGCGCGACTTCCATGAATGTGCGTGGCACGGAGAGCGGCGGCTTGATGTCGCGTATATTCTCCGTGCTCTCTGGCGCTGTTCCGCTTGAATCCTGATTCTGTGCGAGTGGAACGCTCGTGACGGTAAGGGCAATCGTTTGGGTTTGGATGCTGTATTCTGCGGGGTCGTTGGGCTTGCGATAGGTGAACGTGAGCGCGGGTAGGTCGTACAAACCTTCTTCAAACGATGTGATGGTAAAGGATTGGCGTTCCAGAACGCTTCCGTTGCCTTGCTGAGAGGAATCAATGGCAGTGCGGTCAACTACTTCCACACGGCTCACGAGAGAATCGGCAATAAAGGGGAATTGCACCACTACACCGGGCGAGTGTTCGATGGAGAGCCGCAGTGCGGTCTGCTCGCCGATACGCAGTGCAGTAGTGTCCAGCACGGCACGAACGCGCACATCTTGGGCAAAAAGGCTTATCTGTGCTGCAAGAGCAACAGCAAGTATCATCAATAATAGTCGTATTTGGCGCATACAATTCTGGTCAAAAAAGGTATCTACAAGGATTTTCGTCTCTCACCTTGTTCTCAAATTCGATACTCACGTATGGATCAAAAACAAGTGGTCAAACTTTTCTTTGTGGCACAGACATTCTTGTCTGTGTAACTCTTGAACATCGTTTCAAACCTCACAGACAAGAATATCTGTGCTACCGAAGCCAAAGAACTTTAGCAACTTATTTTTCTGACGTTCCTTAGGTATGGAGTCGAATGGGGATTCCGGCATTCGCAATGTGGGCGCGGGTCTGCATCGGGTTCTGGTCTTGAAAGCAAAAATACGTTCCTGCCGAAACCGCATCCGCCTTGCCTTCGATAAAGCCGTTGATGAAATCTGCCGCCACGCCGCACCCGCCCGCCGCAATGACGGGAATGGAAACGTTCTCTGCTACGCGGCGTGTCATTTCTACGTCCAATCCTTTGCGAGTACCATCGCGGTCAATGGACGTAAGCATGAGTTCGCCTGCGCCGAGCGCTTCGGCTTGCTGCGCCCATTCGAGCGGGTCGAGATTGGTTTGTTCCTTGCCGCAGCGCGTCCAGACTGCATATTTGCCCGTTTCGTCCTGTTTGAAATCAATGCTCACTACGACGCATTGCGCTCCAAAGCGCTCGGAGGCTTCGGTGATAAGCGTTGGCGTTTCGATGGCTGCGGTATTGATGGCAACTTTATCGGCACCATTTTCCAACATAAGCCTGAAATCTGCCAATGTTTTCACGCCGCCGCCAATGGTCATCGGCATAAAAATTTCTTCGGCGGCTTTGCGCATAATCTGTGCCATCGGCTTGCGCGAGTTCGGCGTAGCGTCAAGGTCAAGAAACACCAACTCGTCGGCGGCTTGCGCCTGATAAATTTTTGCTTGCGATACGGGATCGCCGACTTCGATGACTTTATCAAATTGTACGGTCGTGACAAGTACCATTTGTTCCGTACCAAAGCGACTTTGCTTCATCTGGAGTTTAGGAATTAAGCGGCGTTTGAGCATGAAAGGTGTTTGTTGGTAATTGAGTTTATTCTGGGGCGAGCAATCACTTATTCCCCAAGTTCGTTGTATTTGCCGCGTTTGCGCAGAATCTTGCGGGCTCCTTTTTCGAGCTTTTTTTGATTAGGGAAGAAGGTGTCCACTGTGTGAGAAACCATCCCAATTCCCCACCCGAAAAGCATCCAGAGCGCCCACGTAAAATGACCATCTTCCTGCATGAAATTAAGTCCCATCGTAAGAGCATTTACGCCAACGTATGTGAGAAGATGGGATTTCCAATCACTACGTCGTTTCGCAAGCCATTCCTCTTTTGCCTCTTCCATGCCACCGAAGGTGAGTTCGTCCCTGATTGCCTGTTCAATAGCAGCGTTCGATAAACCCAGTTCTTTTGCCACTTCCATCAGCTGTTCACGCGAAACATTTGCGGAAGAAGTTTTTGCAAGAGCGCGTTGCAGAATGCGCTCCATTTCGTCATTCGAGTATTTTTCTGGAAGGCTCATGGTTTCCATCGTAAAAAGTTTTCCAAAATGCGTAAACCAAAATCTTGACTTTTCTCAGGATGAAACTGCGTGGCGACGATATTTCCTTTGCGAACTGACGATGTAACCGCTATGCCGTAATCACACGTCGCGGCAATATCGTCGGGGTTATCGCACTTGAGGTAATACGAGTGAACATAGTACAAATCAGGATCTGCCGGAAGTCCGATTGCAAGCGGTTCTCCAGTGCGAAACGTCGTCGTGTTCCAGCCGATTTGGGGAACCCGGAGCGAGGAATCGCCGGGCTGAATCTTGACCACATCGCCCTCAAACCACCCCAAACCTTCGTATTCGCCGCCTTCGTAGCTGCGCCGTGCCATCATTTGCATTCCGACGCAGATGCCTAAAATGGGCAATTTTTTCTGAAAAACAAGTTCATTCAGAATCGGTACAAAATCGCCGTTGATTAAGCCGCCGATGCAGTCTCTGTACGCGCCGACTCCGGGTAGCACAAGACGTTCTGCTCCGGCTAATTCTTCTGGCGAACGGCAGATTTCGAGATTTGCGCCAGCCATTTCCAGTGCATTGCAGATGGAAAGCAGGTTGTTTACGCCGGTATCTACGAGATGGACTGTGGTCATAATAGAAATGATAACAAGAAATATATTTTATGCCTGTTGTGTCCGCTCTTTCCAGCGTGAAATCTGCTTCTCTGCGTCTTCGCGTTTCATTGCGCCCTCACGCGACCAGACATCAAAATCAGCAAGTTTTTTGCCCGGGGTGATTTTTGATGGGTCGTGATGATAAGGCGAAACCTGATGTCCAAGCGCCACTTCCATAAATTCTGCCTCGCTCAGTCCTACCATTTCCAAGAAAATATCAAGGCTTGGCGGACGCTTACCTTCGTACTGGTCAATGATTTCTAACGCATGATATCTGTCCAAGCGCCCGTTGCGAATGTCAATGGAGGCAAGGTGTGTAGGGCGTGTATAGCCGCGTTTGATGTACTTGATGTAATCTCGAACGCCTTGCAGATAACACTCAATTTTTTCGTAGTTGTACTCAGGCGGTACATTTTCTACCTCATCACCCTGCCAACCGAGTTCATCCGTGATGATTTTTGATTGCTTTTGTACATCCCACGGAATATAAGAACCCAAGCACACAGAACGGTACTGCAAGCGTCGTAAGTCTTTGAGTGGCGGGTATGAAAACGGCATTAAATCACGTTTGTCCACTTGTCCTTCTAAGCGGACGTACATATCGTCGGCATTGATGCCAAGATTGACAAAGCGGTTAAAGCGCTTTTCATCCACTTCTTCCGGTTGGTCGTAGCTGTAATAGTTGGTGTATTCTGCTGACGGCTCGCCCCAGAAAATGAGCGGTACATTGTATCGAAGGGCTACCCACATCGGGTACGAGAAAATTCCTGTGTGGCAATGCCAGCAAAAATCGCCTTTTTCCAAGAACGATTGCAACATGAGCTTTTGGACGACTTTCCAATTTGGTGTGAACTGGTGGACATCTACGCCGAGTTTGCGCTGTACTTTCTTCGCATTTTCATTGATATTGGGGCGATAGAATCCGTGGTCGAACCGCACGACGAGCGGCTTCAAACCGTATTCTTTTACAAGGTAGTGCAGCGTCCATGTGCTGTCCTTGCCGAAACTGCACGGTACGATACAATCGTAATCGTACTTGCCGCGATACTGGGCTATCAGTTCGTCCAACTCCACCTTGCGAGCCGACCAGTCTATCTGTTGGTTTTTAATGTCTTGCCCACGGCAAATATTACAAACGCCTTCTTCATCGAAGGTGATTGTTTCGTGGGTTTCGGGTGTAACGCAGCGCGTACAGCGTTGGAGGGATGTATCAATCATGGTTGTTGAGAAAATTGCGTGATAATGGTCGTAGTTTACAAAATTTTGCGGAATACAGGTTTTGCTGCTTCACCCACAAGATGCTTTTCGTAGCCGTCTTCCAGCCCGCGCTTGAAGACTTCCAGCGACTCATCTAGTGCTGCGGCGAAGAAATCTACATCCTCGCGGGTATGGCTGAAGCACGGCACAAATGCGCCTTGGAAAAGCACACCTCGCGCAATCATTTCCTGCATCACAAGCGTACGGAGTCCGTTGGAAACATCACCGTTTTTGTCTTTGAAGGTCAGCAGCGGCATCCAATTCGACGGCACAACCTGAACGTATGATTCCAAGCCATGTTTGGCGATGACGGTGCGATTCTTTGCAATAAACGCATCACCAATGGCGTGATTGTGCGCCACAACGTTGTGCTTTACAAACTCGTCAATCGTTGCCAGACCTGCCGCAATTGCGTGCGTCTCGCCGCCGTGCGTGCTGGAAATGAGAAAGAGCTTTTCTGTGCCTGTTTTGCGGATGCCGCCCAGTTCCATCACTTCTTTTTTACCCGTCAAAGCACAGAAGGAAAAACCATTGGCAATGCCTTTGCCCCACGTAGTTAAGTCAGGTTCCACGCCGTATTTAACAAGTGTGCCGGGGAAGTGTGTTTTGAAGCCGGTAATCATTTCGTCAATGATGAAAAGCGCACCCTCTTTGTGCGCGAGTGCAATAGCTTCCTGCAAAAAGCGCTTGGGTGCTTCCTGTCCGTGCGCACAGCCACAGCCGTTGCCACAGGCATTACGTTCCGGCTCAGTAATCACGCCTGCTATTTGCCCGGGATACTTGGCAAAAAGTTCACGGAGTGATTCAATATCGCAACCTTTGTACGTGACTGATAATGCCGAAAATTCTTCAGGAACACCTTTGTCGCAGGCGGTTTTGCCGATGAACCAATCATCAAAGGAGTAAAACGGGTGGTCGCCGGGGAAAGCAATGAGTTTGCGTCCTGTAAAACCTCGCGCCAACTTTACGGCTGCCGTAGTAACGCTGGAGCCGTTTTTGGCAAACTTTATCATATCGTGCTGTGGCACAAGGGCAAGGAATTTTTCTGCCATTTCGCCTTCAATTTTTGACGGGCGCTGGAAATTTACGCCACGCAATAGCTCCTCGCGGACGCGCTCCAGCACAGGTTCGTAGGCGTGTCCGAGGCTGACAGAGGTCAATCCCATTGGGCAGTCGAGGTATTTGTTGCCGTCAATATCCCAGAGATAAGCACCTTTGCCGTGCGAAATGGCGCTTGGGGAAAGCTGTGGGAATTGGTCGTCGCCACGTGAGTAGGTGTGTGCTCCGCCCGGAATAAGGTCGTGAATGCGGGCACGATATTCATTGGATTTTGTGAAATTTGTGATGCGTTCCATGAAAAAAGAAAAAAGTGCGAAGAAAGTGAGATGATTAGCTCACAAACGCGGCATAAAGTCGTGCTGGAGCGAAGAAAAATACCGCTCTTTTTCTGCAAAATCCATTGGTGCAGTAGCGGTTTCGAGAAGACTTTTATCAGTGTGTAATAATTCCAATACCTCATTCATGGTAAAACGGGGGCTGTGCTCCCGAATATGATTCATTTCTAATTTTTGAATAACGCGGTTGAGAAAGGCATAATCTTCGGGCGTGTCCAAGGTCCAGCGCATTTTGCTGTAATCGTGGGAGTTCTCAACATTTGCCAAACGAAAAAGTTCAGGGTGGTTGCGAATGTAGAGTGTCACGTGTTCACGCTCTGCCGTCAGAGAAGCCTGTTTCCATGCGCGTTCCAGCGCTGCAAAACTCATCACCTCATTGTCCAAACCGTCAGGAAAGGTGGGCGGATTGACATTCGATACATAATCGCAATCGCCTTGCAAGAAACGTTCAACGCATTTATCTACAACGGTCGGGTCAAGAAGCGGACAATCTGCGGTAATGCGCACTACTACGTCTGCTTTACAGTGCAGGGCTGTGTGATAGTATCTGTCTAACACATCCGCGAGGCTGCCGCGAAAGCAATCAACTTTTGCTCGTCGCGCCCACTGTACAAGCGGTTCGTCACTGTCCTCCGTGCTGGTAGCGAGGACGATATGGTTGACGCGCTGTGCGCCCGAAAGCTGATGGATAACATAAGCCAATGCAGGCTTGCTTCCAAGTGCTTTCAAGACTTTGCCCGGCAGACGTGTAGAAGTCATGCGGGCTTGGACAATGGCGACGATATTGGTCATAATAATTTCATTCGGTTAAATGGCTTTATATGTTTTGGCGAAACCCATGCAAAATCTCTCTCAAAATTCATCGTTGATGGAATGTTTTTATGACGACCAATGGACTGGGTTCAGTAACTGGTAATCTGGGACAGTCAGAGCGTCGATTTCTCGTGCCAACGCGGGGTCAAAATTGTCGCGGACAGCACCAAGTGTCTCGGTAAGCTGGGAAGCTGTTTCCACGCCAAACAGAACAGCATCAATAAGCGGATTGTGGAGCGCATAATTGAGCGCCAATTCTTGCATTGTGCGAAGAGCAAAGTTACTGCTTTTACAAAGCCTGTGCAAGCGTTGAATAGCAGATTGAAGCGGTGCTAGTTTTGCCGGAAAATCCTCCAGAGATTTGAAAAATAATCCTTGCAGAAAGACCGAGCGTGTGTGCAGTTCCTTTCCGCAATCCTTGGCGTGTCGCATTGCATCGCCCCGAAGACGCATATTGTCCAGCAGATTGAAAGGGAACTGAATCACATCAATCAGCGGTGATGAGGCGGCGGCGGCAATTTCGTCGTTTGTATAGACCGAAACGCCAATGCGCTCAATAACGCCCTGTTCTTTGAGGGTTTGTAATTGGTTCTGAATATGCGGAAACGCTGAAACGTCAGAAAAGCGATGGTACTGGTAGCAGGTGAGCGATGGGACGTGAAGTTTTGTGAGGGTTTGAGGCGTTTTTGTGAGAAGTTCTGTGCCGGAGTCGGCATGAAACTTTGTAATAATACGAAAGCGTTCCGAAGAAGTTGCGTTATGATGTGCGTGAAAATCACCAATACGCTCTATTGCCGTACCGTAAGCATCGGCGGTGTCCAGTGTGCGTATGCCAAGCGTCCACGCCTCGCGCAATAGTGTAAACGCTTCTTCATTGCTGGGCTGCCCGCTTGTATTGTTGATACCGTAGGGCATACCGAGTTGAACCGTGCCGAGAACAAGTTTGTGCAGCATAATGCCTCTGAGTGGTGGAAAGCGATTCGTGGATAGCCGTTTGGCTAAATAAATAGAATGAAACTAAAAGTAAACACGGATTTTGATGAATTGTGTGTTCTTCAAAACCCGTGTTTACCTCTGATGCCGGGATGATTTATCCCAATATATCCCAGCTCACGGGCGTACCTTTTTTGAGGTCGTGCTTTACGGTTCTACCGAGTAGTGTCTCGTAAAACTTCGGTGGCAAGCCGCTTCCGGGACGAACGATGCGTAAATTTTCTGCCGTAAAAGTCTCGCCTGCGTGCATATCCTTTGCAACAAAGAGCGAGCGGCGGAACTGGAGCGATTTCTTCTCTTTTTCGGTTGCGCCGTAGGTAATTGCGCCAAGTGCTTGGTGCGCTCGCTCGGACTCAATGACAATGGCTGCCATTTCTTCCGGTTCCATCGAAAATGTCGAATCTACGCCACCGTCCGCACGACGAAGAGTGAAATGCTTCTCAATTACTCGCGCCCCCAGCGCCACCGAAGCTACCGATACGCCAATGCCCATCGTGTGGTCAGACAGCCCAACGTGGCAGCCAAACAGTTCGCGTAAATGCGGAATGGTGAGAAGGTTCGTGTTCTCCGGTGTTGCGGGGTAGGTGCTGGTGCACTTGAGCAAGATTAAATTGTTACAGCCCGCCTCTCGTGCGGCGCGGACGGCTTCGTCCAGATCTGCAACACTTGCCATACCGGTTGAGATGATAAGTGGCTTGCCCGTCCGCGCTGCTTTGCGGATAAGCGGCAGATGGGTATTTTCAAACGACGCTATTTTGTAGCACGGTACGCCCAATTCTTCCAGAAAATCCACTGCTGTTTCATCGAATGGCGAACTAAATGCTTCCAATCCCAATTTCCGTGCGTGGTCGAAGATAGGCTTGTGCCATTCCCACGGTGTATATGCTTGCTGGTAGAGTTTGTGCAGCGATTCACCTTTCCAAAGGCTATTGGGGTCGCTGATGTAAAAATCCCCGTCTTGCAAATCAAGCGTCATTGTGTCCGCCGTGTAGGTCTGGAGCTTGATAGCGTGTGCGCCCGATTTCGCGGCTGCTTCAACAATTTCTAGCGCACGGTCAAGCGATTGATTATGATTGCCGCTCATCTCAGCGATAACAAAGGGTTTGTGAGCCGTGCCGATAGTATGCTTGCCTATGTGAAAGTCTTGCATGATATGGTGTTGATTATTTGATGTTGTTTTTTAGTGCAATAATTCGCTTGTATGATTCATCAATCCTTGTGCGAGGGATTTTTCCTTCCACGACCAAACGTTTAATTATGCTCATCGCTTTCGTAATAATATCTGGGTCATATTGAAGATTATTTCCGAAGCAAACAATATCCACGCCTGCATTGATACACTTTTCCAATGCTGTCTCAAGCCCGTAGTGGTCAGCTATTGCGCCCATTTGCATGTCGTCGGAAATAATCACGCCTTGATACTTCAAGCTGTCGCGTAAGATTCCCGTAATGATGCGCTTTGAAAGTGTTGCCGGAACATTCGCATCTAAGCGATTGTTGAAAATATGCGCAGTCATAATCATATCCACGTTGCCTTTGGCAATGAGGTCGGCGTAAGGTTTGATTTCATCAGGCTTCCACGTATCGCTTACATCCACAAACCCTTTGTGCGAATCTGCTTTCGATGAGCCATGTCCGGGAAAATGCTTCAACGTCGTGATGATACCTTGCTTGCGATGTTCTTCAATAATAATCGCCGCTTGAGCGGCTACGACTCGTGGTTCTGCTGAAAAACTCCGTTCTACCTTGCCGATAACGGGATTGTCGGGATTAACGTTCACATCCACAGACGGGGCAAAGTTGAGATTGAAACCATTCTCAGCAAGTGTTTGTGCGGTCTTTGCTGCATAGAAGCGGGTAGAATCAGGGTTGTTCAATTTGCCCAAATATTGCTGTGAAACCGAAGCGGGAAAGCCATAGCGTGGTTTTAAGCGATTTACCCTGCCGCCTTCTTGGTCAATGCTAACGAAAAGGGGAATGCCTGTTCCACTTTCGCTGGCGGCTTTGCGAAGCTGCGCCGTGAGTGCTCGTACTTGCTGGGGCGACTCGATATTGCGTTTGTATTCTTTCGTTGGAACGTCGTAATCGAACAAAATCACACTTCCCACACGTCCTGCTTTCACATCACGTAAAAATGGGTCACTTTCGGCAAGTGTCATACCACGAAAGCCGACGAGAAGCATTTGCGCGATTTTGAGGTCGAGCGAGTCGCGTGTTTGTGCTATACACGAACCTGACGCAATAGTAAATGAGAGAATAAATATGGAAAGAAGTGTTTTTTTCATGGAAAATGTTTACTTGAAATTAAGAACTTGTTCGCGTTTGGTTATTGGTTCAAGGTTGTAGCCTTGATTGCGTAGGAGTGTGATTAAACCTTCTTTTCCGGCTAAATGCCCTGCACCAACAGCAAAAAATGTCGGTTTTTCTTGCATCATTTTTTCCATGCGTAGAAGCCATAGACGATTTCGGTTATCCACGAGAACCACTTTTTGCTTTTGAACCTGCTTCGTATCCGTTTGTGTTTTGGAATATGGAATAAATTCTGAAAGATTTTGCATTCCGGCAATATCTTCGGTTTTGTAGAGATTGACAAGATGCTGCATAGCTTGTTGAGACTCTTTCCAATGACAGATCCATCGGTGAAGATAGCGAGCCTCTGTGGAATCTTGTTCGGTAGGATGAAATCTCAATTTCTCATAGTCTGCGGCATTTTCCAAACCGATAAATTCATGGACGTAACCACGTTTATCGTTATCACGTCTTGAGATACCCCACACAACTTGTTCTGCGCCAAGTTCCATGCAATTCATCATTTTTTTTAGAACCAATCTTCCAAGAACAAAAGGTCGTACCTTCATCCATGTTGTATCAGAAATTTTAGCGGTTGTTGCCATGAATTGCCGCACCTGTTCGTAGTCTTTTTCACCTAGCCAACGTTTGTAGTTATTGGGCTGAGAATTGATATATTGTTGTGCAATAATCGTTGCCTCTTGTTTATTGAACAAATCTATTTCAAAAGCAATACGCCTACATCGGTTCATCGCCTCAATCGTTTGCCCAAGCAATACATAATCTTGCGGACAGATTACATGAATTGTTCCATATAAATAGGATGGCTTTACAAGCCCTTTGCCGGAAATCCGCCAAAGAAGCGAATTTTGTAGCATTGGTTGCGCGGAGAGCATAACCAATGGTGCAATCAGCATCAGAATTACCAGTAATAATCGGGCTTTCATAGTATTTGAGCTATGTTACTGTTTCGTGAATTCTTTACTCCGCATAATACTCCTGAAGCGGCTTCACTTGCCCCGTTCCGCCGGAACGCATGAACTGAAGCCCCTTCAAACTCGCTTGTGCAGCAGCCAGCGTCGTGATGAACGGCACCTTGAACTTCATCGCAGCGCGTCCCATCACCATTTCGTCCACACGGGAATTCTCGCCTTTGGGCGTATTGATGACAAGGTGAATATCGCCCTGCTCAATGCGGTCAATCACATTCGGGCTGCCTTCGTAGTATTTAAGCAGTGTTGCGGCTTCCACGCCGTGATTCTTGAGCCAATCAGCCGTGCCTTGCGTGGCGAGAATTTCAAAACCCATGTCGTTGTAGCTTTTAATCATTTGCGCTGCACGTGAGGTTTTATCACGGTCGCAGAGCGAAGCAAAGATGCGCCCGGTCTGCGGAATGTTGATACCTGCGGAAATATTCGCTTTCATCATTGCGCTGCCGAAGGTAGTGTCTATGCCCATCACCTCGCCTGTGGAGCGCATTTCGGGTCCCAAGTACAAATTCGCTTTCGGGAATTTGTTGAATGGAAACACCGATTCTTTAATCGCCACGCGGTTCGTTGCCAACGAGAAATCATCAATCGCAGGAACGCCTTCGTCGCCGAAGGAGTTGCCGACCATTAGCCATGTTGCAATTTGCGCCAGCGAGACGCCACGCGCTTTGGAGATGAAAGGAACCGTACGCGAGGCTCTGGGATTGACCTCCAGAACGTAAATGTCGTCGTCCTGCATGGCAAATTGAATGTTCATCAAGCCCACCACGTTCAATGCCCGTGCTAGAGTGCGGGTGTACTCAATGAGGCGGTCGAATTGCTCGTTGGTGATGTTGTACGGCGGCAGCACACACGAAGAATCGCCCGAATGGACACCGGCTTCTTCGATGTGCTGCATCACGCCGCCTATTACGATGCGCTTTGCGTCGCCTTCGCCGCTATTACAGACTGCGTCCACATCAAATTCGTAAGCATTTTCCAGAAATTGGTCAACCAAAATTGGGCGCTCCGGCGAGACGTTGATGGCGCGGCTCATGTATTCGCGCAAGGAAGCATCGTTGTAGCAAATCTGCATTGAGCGTCCGCCTAGCACATAGCTGGGACGCACGAGTACGGGATAGCCGATACGCGCCGCAATAGTGATTGCCTCGTCAACCGTTGTCGCCGTACCGTATTTGGGGCAAGGAATTTTGAGTTCATCAATAAGTTTGCCAAAACGTTTGCGGTCTTCGGCGAGGTCAATGCCTTCGGGCGATGTGCCGAGAATACGGAAGCCCGCTTCATCAATAGCATGGGCGAGTTTGAGCGGAGTTTGCCCGCCGAAGGTAACGATGACACCGTCGGGCTGCTCGTGTTCCAGCACGTTCAGCACGTCTTCCAGCGTGAGCGGCTCAAAGTATAGTTTGTCGGTAATGTCGTAATCGGTGGAAACAGTTTCGGGATTGCAGTTAATCATAATTGCTTCGTAGCCCGCTTGCTTCAAGGCAAAAACGGCTTGCACACAGCAATAATCGAACTCAATGCCCTGTCCGATGCGGTTTGGACCGCCGCCCAGAATTACTACTTTTTTGCGCGGAGAGCGCACCGACTCGTTCTCCTGTTCGTAGGTGGAGTAGTGATACGGCGTTTCGGATTCAAACTCAGCGGCGCACGTATCAATCGTTTTGAAGACAGGCTTAATGCCTTGCGTGATGCGGTGTTTGCGTACCTCGGCTTCTGTTGTGCCGGTGAGCAGTGCTAATTGGCGGTCAGAAAAACCGTATTGCTTCAGGTGGAAAAGTCGCGCGGCATCAAGCGTTGCGAGGAAATTCTGAGTGGTATTTGAGAAAGCTCGGTAATCGGCTAATAGTTGCTCTGCCTCATTCACAATTTCGCGGCATTGCTCAATGAACCACACGTCATACTTTGTTGCTGCGTGGATTTCGTCGGTCGTCATGCCCATTCTGAGTGCTTCGGCGAGGTCGAAAATGGAATCGGATTTGCGACGGAAAAGCCGCTTCAAATGGACTTCTTTATCTACACGGAAGGTGGAAATTGGCTCAAGAAACGAGGCGTTGTCATAGCCGAAACCGTAACGGCTTTTCTCAATGCTGCGTAATGCCTTTTGGAGCGCTTCTTTGAACGTGCGACCGAAGGACATTGCTTCACCAACCGATTTCATCTGGACGTTAAGTTCGTCATCAACACCTTTGAATTTCTCAAAATCCCAGCGCGGCGCTTTCACGACCACGTAATCAATCGTCGGCTCGAAGCAGGCTGGCGTTTTCTTCGTGATGTCGTTCGTGATTTCGTCCAGCGTGTAGCCAATGGCAAGTTTCGCTGCGATTTTGGCAATCGGGAAACCCGTTGCTTTCGATGCCAGTGCCGAAGAACGCGAAACGCGGGGGTTCATCTCAATAATAATTAAGCGCCCATCTTTGGGGTTGACGGCAAACTGTACGTTAGAGCCACCTGTTTCCACGCCGATTTCGCGCATAATTGCCAGTGCTGCGTCGCGCATGAATTGGTATTCGCGGTCGGTGAGCGTTTGTGCGGGCGCTACCGTGATACTGTCGCCGGTGTGAACGCCCATTGGGTCGAAATTTTCGATGGAGCAGACAATCACGCAATTATCCTTTGTATCCCGCATTACTTCGAGTTCGTATTCTTTCCAACCGATGATGCTCTCTTCCACAAGAACGCGCCGTACAGGGCTTGCTTCCAAGCCTGCGCTCAACTTTTGGACAAAATCTTCTGCATCGTAGGCAATGCCGCCGCCTGTGCCGCCCAGCGTGAAGGAGGGGCGAATAATAAGCGGAAATGTGCCGATTTCTTTTGCAATCGCCCAGCCTTCTACGAGTGAGTTCACAAAGCCGCCTTTAGGCATCTCCAAGCCGCAACGCTTCATTGCTTCGAGAAATTCTTCGCGGTCTTCCGCCATTTTGATAGATTCCGGCTTTGAGCCGATAAGCTCCACGCCATATTTCTCCAAAATGCCTAAGCGGTGCAATTCCAGAGCGGCATTGAGCGCCGTTTGTCCGCCGACGGTCGGAAGAATCGCGTCGGGGCGCTCTTTGGCGATAATGGCTTCGATGTACTCCGATGTTATTGGTTCAATGTAGGTTGCATCCGCTATGTCTGGGTCGGTCATAATCGTTGCGGGATTTGAATTTATCAGCACGACGCGAAAACCCTCTTCGCGTAGGGCTTTGCAGGCTTGAGTGCCACTATAATCAAATTCGCAGGCTTGCCCGATGACGATAGGACCGGAGCCGATGACGAGGATAGTATGGAGGTCGGTGCGTTTTGGCATGGGTTATTGATTGAAGTTATTCGTGGTATGATTTGCAATTGAGATAACCCCTACAATTGGGAACGAATCTTTTTCTTCCCAGCTTTCGGTGGTGATTTCCACAAGATTGACACCCTGTTCTATATTTCGTAGAGAACTAAGGATGCTTTCTGCTGTTGCAGGATTAGAGAGAAGAAAATCCGTATCATTGCGTAGAGCATCAGTCATCATAGCGCGAGATGAGGAAGATTCAAAAAAATACCCTTTGTGAACATCCAAAAAGGGAATGTCAAGCAAAGGGCGCATATTCAGCGAAAGAAATCTATCACACGAAGGTTGTATTGCAAACCTTGATAATCCAAGCCGCGATAATCGGCGCTTGTGCGATATTCGCACATTGGTTTCGGTATGAAGAGTGTCGTTATTCACAAGTACAAATGTATCATTTTTTTTTATCTTTCGCAATTTGCTCTGTCAACCGTGCCATGAAGCGGTTGTGGTAGCATCGTTGCTATGGAATGAGCTTTTATGCTCCTCTGAGTTCATGCTACTATTTGCGCAAAACCGCTTGTCAACTCGTTTGCAGACTGCTTTCCGGCGGTGTATTCTTGCATCCATTGCGACATAAGGGCGCTTGCGCCGTAGAGCACCAAATGCTGCTCGTGTTGTGGTTGTAAGCGCCAGTCGCCAAGTGCTCTTTGCACCATAGCGGCATCGCCTCCTGTGATGAAGACGAGCGGGCTTTCGCCCTGAAATTCCTTTCCGACAATGCTTTCGACTATTTCTTTAATTGCCCCGCCAATACCACGTACAACGCCGATACGCATTGCTTGCGCCGTATTTGTGCCGGAAGTAGCATCTTCAAATCCGGGTTCGACTTCGGGCAAGAGTTGCGTGAAATGATGCAGGGCGCGTAATTGCGTTCCTACGCCCGGAAGTATTGCCCCGCCCAAGCATTTACGCCGTGTGTTGGCAGCGTTGATAGTTACTGCCGTCCCGCAGTCAACTGTGATGAGCGGCGCGACAAGCGTGGGATTGTGCTGAAGATTATGATGTAATGCCCCAATCAGGCTCAGTACGCGGTCACTACCGATACCCTGTATCCCCGAAACGTCAATGAGCGTTTGAGCGCGAACAATATCGGCAAGCGGATTCCAACGGACGTTGCTGCGCTTTTTGAGTTCGCTTTCAAGTTGGGCATACACATCGGGATTAACCGACGAAACACCAAACAAAACCTGTTTGCCGGAAAAATTCCATAAATACTTGTGCATTGGCTCTTGCCAGTTAGTATTCAGGTCGGCGGCGAAAAACTGTCCGTCGGCAAGAATCTTGATTCGCGTATTACCGATGTCTATTGCTCCGGCGAGAATGGGGTTCATAGCGGTGAGAATGATAAAAATTGACGGCGTTTGCAGCGCGAATATGCCGAACTTACGCTTTCTGCACAAATTTTTCCTTTGTCCTATTTTGCTAAAAACACTCGCGGCACTCTCCGGCGATAATGTGCCGAACAGTGCCGCGAGAACAAAAGCGTATAAGCAACGATGAGAGATCTTACTTTTTCTTAGTGCTGCTGGATTTGTCGTCTTTGCTGTCAGATTTTTTGTTTTTGCGAGCGTCGGCTTCCAGACGAAGTGCTTCAGCGCGTTTTTTCATTGCTTCTGCTTCGAGGCGCATTGCTTCTGCTTCTTTGCGGACGGCTTCTGCTTCGCGGGAAAGGTCATTAGCTTGCTCGGCTAAATCTTCTGCTTTTTTGGACTCGAAATCATCGTCATCAAAGCGCCAGACGTTTGGTGCGTGAGGCATTTTGGGCGGATGCGGCATAGAGAAACGGAAGTGCCGTGCCATGTCTTGGAAGGGGCGCGTGTCGAAGTGGAATTGATTGATACCTCTACCAAATGAGCGGCTAAATTCGCGTCCCCAGCGCTCCATATCATCGCCAGAAAATTGCATCGTTACATTGCGGTCGTTGTCACCATCACCGTCTTTGTCAATCATAATCGTCATTGTGTTGTTAGTCGAGCTAACACGAACGCGTTTGCCTACTTCTCGTACAATTGACTGTACACGAGTACGAATACTGTCGCCTTCGCCGTCTTCGAACATAGATTCAAGACGCTTCCAATCGCCTGGCTTGCCCTCGGAACTAGAATACACAACCTCACCGTTTTTGATGATGGTTACATTACCGCGTTTTTTTGGTGCTTTGGGCGCGTCCGGTGCCGAAGGAGGTGGGGGTGCTGATTGTGCAAAGACAATGGCTGTGGTGAAAAATATTCCCGCCATGGCGCATAACGCTGTACTTTTCAGGCGAGAAAACGAAAATTGTGTCTTGGGGTACATGATGTAGCTCCGAAAATTGTGGAAAGAAATGGTATGTTGATTCTCTACCCGCAAATATACGGAGGCACTAGCTTTTTGGCTGTTAAGCAGACGTTAAAGGATGTTAAGGAAATGTTAATGGTGCAAAAATTTATGCTACATACTCCCTTGCGAGGCGTACAATCGTTTCCTGCGCTTCTGTAAAACTCATAGAGGTGGTGCGGCATCCGGCAGCGTTAATATGCCCGCCGCCGCCAAAATGCTGGGCGATTTTGTTCACAGGAATTACGCCTTTGGAACGCAAGGACATCTTGATTTCATTCGTTAGTTCCACAACGATTGCGCCCATTTGTACGCCTTGCAAGCCAAGCGTTTGCTCCACAAAGCCTTCGATGTGGTCAACGTTGGTGCCTGTTTCCAGCATCATTGCGTGGCTCACGAGCATCATACACAACTTCCCATCGTGATAGGTTTGCATCGTAGCGAGCGTCTTGCCCAGTAGCCGTGCGCGGTTCATCGGGTTTTGATTGAAAACGCTGTCAAAAATATAATACGGATCAACGCCAACTTCAATAAGCCGCGCAATAATGCGGTGGACATCGGGCGTGGTGCGTGGAAAACGGAAATTACCGGTGTCCGTCATAATGCCCGTGTAGAGTGCTTCGGCTAGTGGTTTTGTGCAGTACGTCTTGCCGTCGCGTTTTTCAAACAGCACCAGCAAACGGTAGATAAGTTCGGCGGTCGAACAGGCGTTGGTATCTATTGCGTAGGTGTCGGCAAATTGAGCGGGTTCTTGGTGGTGGTCTATGACCGCTTTTACTGCCGGAGAGCTTATGATTGCTTCTTCCATGCCGCGCATTCTGGAGGGGCTGTTGCCGTCCAGCACAAAAAGCACATCCACACTTGCAAGCAGCGCTGCGTCACGCTCCGCTTCAAAGACGCGAATTTCCTCGCTGCCGGGGATAAAACGCAAGTTCTCTGGTACGTGACTGGGATTGACCAAATGCACCGTTTTGCCAAGTTGCCTCAAAAGGTGCGTGAGTCCGAGCTGCGAACCAAGCGAGTCGCCGTCGGAATTGACGTGCGTGACGATGCAAAAGGATTGGTGGCGTGTGATGATGTTGAGGCACTCTGCCAAGCCCGCATCGAAGGCGGGAATAGAGGCGAGAGGAGTAAACGTTAATGTTTGCATGAAGTTTGTAAATGGAAAAATACCGAGACAGTTATCCAAAAATACACTGCGAATTGATGCGAGGCAAATAGGAAATATCTAGTTTTTGCTATCTTCGTGCAGAAGTATTTTTTGGATAATGGAATCAATCTATGTCGGGCAAAGCACAATCAACAACCCGCAATGACATTCTGCATGGAGCAATCACGCCGACGTTGTGGTCATTCACAACTCCCCTCGTCTTCAGTTTTTTGCTGACGATTGTCTATTCGTGGATAGACACCTATTTTATTAGCCATCTTGGAGCATCGGCAATAGCCGCTATCGGCATTTCGGAGCAATTAAATTATTTCATTTTTACGGCAGGAAGTGGCTTTACCATTGGTACGGGCATCATTATTGCGCGGCGAATGGGCGAAGGAAATGAAAAAGAGGCTGAGGCAGTTGCTGTCGAGGGCTTGGCGGGTGTGTTGTTTATGTCGGGTGTGCTCGTGCTGACGGTGCAGTGTGCGTTGCCTTTTCTGCTGCCGCTTGTCGGTGTGCGGGGGCAAACTCTCGTGTATGTCCATGAGTATTTGCCCGTATTGTTGGCGGGATTGCCTTTTAGTAATCTCATTTATCAAATGAATGTCACAGCGCGGGCAACGGGTAATTCCGGCTTTGCTATGCGAACGCTTGTTGCTTTTACCGTATTCAATCTTGTGTTCGCTCCCGTACTCATTTTCGGTGTGCGCATAGCAAGCGTACAAGTGATTCCGGCACTGGGAATGTTTGGTGCGGGCTTGGCGACGACTCTTGCCAATGTGGGTGCGGCGTATTTGGGAATGTACATGCTTGTTCGTGGTGCGACACGCTTTCGCGTCAGATGGAAACTGCCTTTGCCGCGACCGCAGACAACACGAGCAATTCTCTCCATCGGCATACCCTCGTCGCTGCAATATCTCGCCGTTGGGGCTTCGCGGGCGCTTTCGATGACGCTGCATAACGGTTTCGGAACAACTGCTGCCGCGGCTTACACGCTTGGATTACGATTAGATTTTTTCGTTTTTATGCCCATTTTTGCTATGGGTGTGGCAATGGAAACCTTTACGGGGCAATGCTTGGGAGCGCGAAATGTGGAGCGTGTCTTCAAATTTTTCCGTGCTGCTACTGTGCAAATGATTATTGTTGTGGTGATTTTAGGGCTTGCAGTTTTTCTCGGTGGTGAGTATTTTGCACAACTCTTCACCCGTGATGAAAACGTTTTGCATGGAGCAGTGGCGTATATGCGTGTTTCTGCGCTGTCGTACCCGTGGTTTGTCGTTCTTATTTTAGCATTACGTGTCATATCGGGCGCCGGCGATGCGAAGCGAAGTATGGTGCTCATGGTTGTTGTACTTTTCGCAGTGCAAGCACCGACAATGCTGATTCTATCACGCTGGATGACGTTTGGAGTTCACGGAATTTGGTACGGTATTTTAATTGGATATATTCTTGGCGCAGCTCTCGCATATTGGCAGCTTTCTGCAAAAAAATGGCTTGCAAAGCAGGTGTAGCCGGCTTCGCACATTTTTTTTCTTCGTAGCACAGACACTCTTGTCTGTGTATTTTGTGTCAGTGCCTTATGTGCTCTCCCAAACTCCTGATGCCCATTTCTACGATTTTTCGCGTGTGGATAAGCTCCTGCGCGATTCACTTTCCCACTTCGACGGCGGATGTGCGCTTGTGCTTATCCACGATGGCAGGATTATTTATGAGAAAGGTTTTGGTGGGCTAACTGCGGATTCGGTGATGCCAATTGCCTCCGCTTCCAAATGGCTTTCTGGGGCGTTGCTGCTAACCTTGGTGGATGAACATAAATTGTCGCTCTCCGATTCCATTGGGAAGTATTTGCAATACCTCTCAGGCACAAAAGCCACCATAACAGTCCGACAGCTTTTCTCGCATACATCGGGCTTTGCCGGGGAAATACCCGTTATGCGGGACATGAATCTCACTATGAAAAATGCTGCGTATGCTATTTGCCAAGAACGACTGAAATACAAGCCTGGTACTGCCTTTGCATATGGCGGTGCTTCTATGCAAGTAGGCGGGCGTATTGTCGAGATTGCGGGTGGCAAGCCGTGGGCGCAATTATTCCAAGAGCGTCTTGCAAAGCCGCTTGGAATGACACACACCAATTTTTATGGGTTGGGCGTGACTGAAAATCCCCTCGTGGCTGGTGGCGCACAGTCGTCTGCACGAGACTACGCACGGTTCTTGCAAATGCTCGTGAATAAAGGAGTGTGGAATGGGCGGAGAGTTCTTTCTGAAACCGCAATCAGCGAAATGCTGAGTAATCAAGCGGGATGCGTGCCTGTGATGAAGCAATTTCAGCAAGCAGCCTACGACCCTGCGGATGTAAGTATGCACCACACAAGCCCAAAAGCAGACTATGGGGTGGGTGTCTGGCGTATTGCGGTAGAACCCTCACCAATACTGCTTGCACCAGGTGCTCTCTGTGAACTTAGCTCTCAGGGACGTTTGGGATTCAGTCCGTGGATAGACGTGCAGCGTGGTGTTATCGGGGTGCTGGCAACGCACACACCGCTTCGGAAAATGGCTCCTACCTACCGCGCCTTGCGCAAACTTTTACGCGAGATTCTACCCCTACCCGCTTCGGCAATGGCTCATCTCAGTCTTAGTGCCACCACAGCCACAACAACGACTTCTAGCGTTCGCAAGCGTTGAGGCTTGGTAAACTATTATTTTGTTATTCTGTGGTCGTGCCTACTCCCGCAAGACTTGCTCGAAAATGTTTTAACCCGATTCTATACAGCACCACTGCTCCTGTGAGGCTCAGTGCAGCAACAATGCTCATCGAATACCGCAGTGCTGCGTCATTGTGAAAAACAAAGTCAGTGAAGGATGACACAATAAACGGTCCCGTACCGCCTCCCATCACGTTAATTGCAAACAAGAACATGGCACCGGCTTGCCCGCGCATTTTATTCGGCATAAGTTGTTGAATCGCTGCCGGAGCCGCTCCGTAGGGCATAAACCCAAAAAATCCCGTCCACACAAAACACATCGCCGCCATTGTGCCAGTGGGCATATGAGGCATAATTACTGCCACGGGGAGCAAGCACGCCGCCGCCGTGAGCATGACGCGCATATTTGCGTCGGCGTGTCCACGCTTCAAGAAATATGCAGCAAGACGGCTACCAGCCCATAGACCAAGCGTACCGAAAATAATACTTGTCGAACCTTGCCAAAGTCCTATTTCGGGGCGCTTCCAGCCGTAAGTACGCAGGAAAAATTCAGGAAACCAAAAGCCTACACCTTGATTGAATATGGAAAACATCCCGAAGCCAATCGTGTGGCAGAGTGCCGCTTTTTTGTGTTGTTTCAGATAGCCCAGCACCTCGCGGACACGGACACTGCGCATATTGTCTGCGCCAATGCGGGCGGGTTCTTTGACGGTGAAAAAGAGCAAACTGATAACAAGTCCGGGCAAGCCGACGAGAAAGAAAATGTATTGCCATGCATGAATTTCGCCCACGATGGGAAGCGTCATCATTCCGGCAGTAGCAGCAAATCCCGCAATTGTGCCCGCGAGTATGACCGCTGTACCATTCCCGATGGAAATGCCCATTGAATAAACACTCATTGCGGTGGTACGCTTTTCCGGCGGGAAAAGGTCGGCAATGAGTGAGTATGCGCTTGGGCTAAGCGTTGCTTCGCCAACGCCTACAGCTACACGTCCTATGAAGAGCTGAATATATGATTTTGCCATGCCACAATATGCCGTTGCGAGCGACCATAGTGCAATACCGCCTGCAATGACGTTCCGCCGTGTGGCGTTATCCGCAAGCCGTCCGGCGGGTATTCCCAAAAGCGTATAGAAAAGTGTGAAGGCGATGCCCATCAGCAGACTCAAGTGTGAATCGGTGACGCCGAAGGTTTGCTTAATCGGACCGACAAGATAGCCAAGAATAACGCGGTCAATCATAGACGAGGTGTATGCCAGAAGCAAAATAGCGACGGCATACCAGCCTGTACGCGAAGGCGGGAAATTTGGTGTAGGCATAAAGGAATGATTGTAGTAGAGAGGCAGCAAAGTGGTGAAAAGACAAGAACTTTGCCCTGAAGTTTTACCCGAAAATTGTTTCATCACCAAAGAAGCAGCTGGACGCTCCTGTCCACGGGCTGCGATTGTACCGCGCACCCAGCATTGCACCACGACCGGAGCGTAAAAGCGACATATACGGAACAGGTTTCTCCGCGTCCGGCTCCCAGATGCAGAGAATACGCACTTCCGCTTTATTCATGCCCTCTGGCGTATAGACCGATTCAGCATAGTGAACGCGCTCTTGAAGAATCCATTTGTCGCGTTCGACGGCGGGAACATTTTCCACATCAGTTCGTGTGGGGTTCACGTTTACACCTTTGCCCGCGAAGGCAAAGAGTGGTTTCAGAACATAGTTTTCAATGTCGTGCGGGATTTCGGAAAGAGTATGTAAAAAGTGTGTTTTCGGAACGCTTTTGTGTTTCAAATATGGCATAGAGTATTTGCTAATGAGGAAGTACCAGTTCGGATGCCCTGCCCATTCTACATCAAGATCGTCTGTCCAGTTAAAAGGAATGACAGCTTTTGCATCGTCGAGTTCGTCAATAATAGCACGGTTGAAGATGCGATGAATCGGTGTCCACTTGCCATCGCGCTCGTAGAGTAGTTTATTACCGTCTTTTTTGAGGGAACAAATATCGACAGCGCGAACGCCTGTGAGTAGCTCGGTCGCACGAAAATCGGGAAGGGTCTTTTGTTTGTCGGGCGTAAGCTCCATTAAAACAACATTTTCAACATTATGACCGCCCAGAAGATTTTTGCGGAGTGTGGTAAGATATTCGTCGGGGGTTTTGCCGCTGAGGGTGTAGTAGAGGCGTGGGTCGAGTTGAAAATGCTCCATTGCCTTGACGGAGTAAATGTGCTGAAAGCCGTAAAGCGAAGGAAAACCTTGTAATTCAATGAGTTTTGGCTCGTATTCGCCGCTTGCATCTTTCGTCACAGCGAAGTCCACAATGCCAAAAAGCGGGTGTGGGTGTTGCTTGGGAACGGTATAGCGCTCTTCCAGCGAAGGCTTTGCGTAGGCGAGGTAGTCCGGCGTGACGCATTCCAGTAAAATCGAAACCGCAGCATCTTCAAGTTTTTTTGCAAAACCGCTTGAAAGAAAAAGTGGCATTTCGCAAATGCGGAACTCGACCGTCGTGTTGAGTGTTTGGTCTATATCTTTCAGCAGTGCTGCGTAGCGTTCTTCGGTGTAATTTTCAGTCGTGAAACTGCGCTGTAATTTTTCAAGCATAGCCCTGAACTCCCGCAGAAAATGGTTGGAAGAAGAATTGTGAGAATGATTCTGAACACAGCGCAATTTAGGCGTTCAACGCCAAGAAACAAAGGATTTTTTCGGGTGTCAAAGTACGCCGTTATTCTTGGTTTCTCATTCTCCGTGCTCCGATGAAGGTCTTTGCCAAATAGGTGTCCGAAAAAGACTGTTTCACAACGCCGTAGGTACTGGATGCGTGAATAACGGTATCTGCTCCGGCATAGATACCGACGTGAGAAACGCCCGCGCCGTTGGTGTTAAAAAAGAGGAGGTCGCCCACACTGAGTTCTTCTCGTTCAACTGCTATGCCGCTTGTAAACTGGTCTTTTGTGCTTCGTGGAATATTCATACCCGTTTCCTCGTACACGCGCATAACGAATCCGGAGCAGTCTGTTCCTGTGCGGGTGGTACTGCCATAGCGGTAGGGAGTGCCCAGCCAGCGCTCGGCAGCCGTCAAGAGGCGTTCTTGCGATATAGAAAGTGGAATGGAAGCCTTTGAGATCGAATGAGAGGATATTTTGCTTGAACTGCTATGATTTGAACTGGCATGGCTTTTGGGAGTAGAATACGAAGAAGTAGCTGTGGATGAAGGTGTATTACCCTTTACCGCCGAGCTGAAGCGAATAGCACTTTGACATGAAGACAGCATGACAACAAGCGCTGCAAGGAGAAAAAGCCTCACACTCCGTGAAGAAAAATGAAACAGTGATTTCATACTTGCGTTGTGTGTGAATAAACTAAGCGCCCTCGCTTTGCCGTCAAAGTGAGACAGCCCATGAGAAAAAAAGTGTTGAAGTATCAACATGAAACACACCATTGGCATTGTGATTGAAAGGGTAAAATCCTTGCTCTCTTATCAATCAAATGTTATGCCAAGCAAGGTTTTGTGGATGGTCAGTAGCTTTCGATTTTTTTTGCTTTTGCAAAAAGTCATCGGAAAAAATTTTTCCGAAAACATTATGACTTTTAGTCAGTAAAAATAATTACTTTGCGATACTATCACAGAACGTGAAATTTTCCGATATTTGCACCAGAGAATATAGTTTTTGTTATGCTGTTTTAGAATAACAGCAGAGCAGCGTCAAAGCACATTATCTCCTAGTGGTTTTTGTTTTTTTTCTACATACTAATTTTTGGAATACGACCATGACAGCCTACGCAGCTTCCAATGCTACCAAGACCACCGGTCACGCCGGAGAATGGCTTGAGCATGAGATTCGTGAGATTCTCGTCAAAATTCATCGAAATGAGCGCCTTTCCCGTGCTGATTTGGCAACGGGCGCACTCGCGCTAAGCATGACTCGCAGATATAGCACCTTGCTTGCAGCGGAGCGCTTACAGTCCATTCAGCGCCTGCTGGTGGAAATCAATACATTGCTTGCGGCGCACCCTGAATTGTTGCCATATGATGCTTAAAAAGTAGAAATGATGTAAAAATCGTAAGAATCATAGTACATACTGTTTGTTGAAAGTAATTAAGAGCAAAGCGCAGAAGGTATAGCCTTCTGCGCTTTGCTCTTTTTTAATAGGACTTTCGCAGATACAGAAGACAAAGGGTATTGATTAATTAATGACGTACCAAACAAGGGTTTTGAACCTCTTGCCCACAAACACGCGGGTTGGCGAAAGTCCTATTTAATATCATTCGTGTCTTATTCCCTTTCGGACGATAGATTCGTCATCCATGACGTAGATTCTATACCGTAGAGACGCGATGTATCGCGTCTCTACCCACAACGATAGTATCACTCGAATAGGAATGACATGAGTAGATTCGTTGGAAGAAAAATGACTTGGCACATTTTTTGCATTTTCAATTTGTGCTGTGAACAGCCTTTCCTCTATGGAATGTTTTATTGTGAGGAATGTGGAAAATTTTGTGGAAAAATATGCAAAGACATAGCACAGTCTGTGAAATAAAGCGTATCTTTGCCACGCACCACAAATAACGTGAGGTAAGTGAGATAGTAGTGTTAAAGTACAATGCTTTAGATGATTATTCTCTCATGCAATTGTACAATTCCTGAAGCCTCATGCTCATTTAAGTCCCTTTAAGCCCCATGCTCGCTTACGGCTTCTCTTACAGAAACCGACTAAACAGAAAACCCTCTTTTTCAATTCACAAGTATTTTTGTTTTTGGAGATAATTATGAACTTTCTACACACTTCTGCTCAGCAGCGCTCGCCCATTCGTGGCGTAGCACTGCGCCCCCTGAGCGGACGCGCCGTGGACAGTGCAAGTGCCAAAGCCGCGAGTCCCTCGCTTGAGGCTTTGGATGCGATGAAGCAGGATGTATCCTTGCTCCAGCGTACGCTGCGTACTGTTTTGAAGGCGACACGTACCGCAGCGCGAAGCTCTGCGGTGCAGGCTATGGTATTCGTCCTGGTACTTTTCGCTACGGCGAATATTGCGACAGCAGCAACATTCTTCCGCATTGGTGGAGGCACTTGGAATTCTGCCGCTAATTGGAGTGCTACCTCGGGTGGTGCCGGTGGTGCTGGTATTCCAGGCGTGAATGACATTGCTATTTTTGATAATCTTACAGGTAACGTAACGATTAATATCGGCGGTATTACCGCTCAGGTTGGGCGGGTTGTCGTTCAGTCGGGGGTTACCATCACACTAAGCGATGGCTCAGCTTCTGTGCTACAACTCAACGGTATTGTTGCTGATAACCTCAATGCGCCTCTTATTGTTGCGCCGAATTCGACTCTTTTTGTCGGTAGCAATGTAACAGTTTCGATTGCTGCAAATGCCGGCGGTACGCCGGTGAGCGCACGAATCTTCGGAAGCATTGCAGTAGGCAGCACAGGTTTAATTCCTTTCGGCATTGTTAGCAACGCCGTTGCCCAAAATTTTAGTATCGAAGATGGTGGTGCCTTGCGAATGTCGGGTGGCACATATGGAAGTGCCGCTGGAGCAATTCAATATGCTCAAACTGGTGCTCGCGGCTCGCTCATCTATGACCGCACTGATAATGCTACGCAAACCATCCCCGCTCCAGGCGGCACAGCAGAGATACCGGCAACACCGCTCGGAAATCTTACCGTTCGCCGCAGTGTTTCTGCGGTTACCCAAATGACTGCTGGTAGCTCTTATCAACTTGCTGGAACGCTCACAGTAGAAAATCTTGTGTCGGTTCTTTCTATACCGGCTAACACAATTGTTACTATGGCTGCTAGTCGTATGATAGCAGGCGGTACAATTACAACCGTTGATAATCCTGCCATGCCGATTGAGCTTAATTATGAAGAGATTGCATTAGCAACACCACTTGGTGCGACAACCTCCGATTTGGCATTTACGCCTCCGGCAATGGTTACTCGTCTTCGTAATCGTGTTACTTCGCTCAATTTAAGCGTATCGTCCAATATGCAGGTCTTTGGTTCTGCTACAAGTGGTATTGAAGCTGCTGATGCAGCAGCAGTAGCAGGTATCAATCAAGGTGGTCAGATTACCATTGCAGCCGGACGCACTGTTTCTGTACGGAATAATGCCGTCAGTAACATCGGAAATTTTACAACCAGTCGTTTAATCGTCAACGGAACACTTATCCTCTCGACTGGTTCGACAATTAGCAATACCAATACTGCTGCAACCGGTGCTGCCTCAGGGCTTGTGATCGGTTCCGGCGGGCGAATTCAATTCTGGGGGAATGCACCACAGATTACGCCCGGGGCAGGAAATACATTCTATACGGATGCTACCTCTGTTGCCGACTATCAAGATGCCCAAAATCCGGGCTTGATGGCACGTGGCACTACACCGCAAGAAATTCCCCCTACAATGAACGGCTCAATCACGGTGAATCGCCTTGGACCAATTGCTGCCGATTTGGATCTGATTCTGCTCAATGGTCCGGTAACGCAAAACGGGAATCTCAATCTTGTTTCCGGCGGTATCGGTATGAATGGAAATAGAATGATTCTGAATGGGAACGTAACATTAGCTGCCGGCGGCTATATTGCTGGTTCTGCCGCTGCTACGGGTTCGGCATTTGTCTATAATAATCCTGCCGCTACTACTATTCGTACCACTAATAGCACACTGACGATTTTTAACCACTTCGGCGTTACCAATACCGGTAACCTGTCGGTGAACGGTCAAGTTCAGATTAACGGTTCAACATACGTTGCTGCCTACGAGACAGTTGCTAATAATGCAAATGGACAATTGCTCCTGAATAATACAGGAAACATTGTTGCCAGTGGTTCGTTGTTGCTACGGTTCTCTGGTGCAAATCCTGCCGGCGTTGGTCTTGGGCAAGGTGGGCACATTCCCGCAACAAATACAGCCGGTATATTGGGTAATACAGGTACACAGATTGAATTCCAATCACAGGAAATTCGTTCGTATCTGCGAATGGCGCCCGGCGGTCAGGTTATTGGCAATCTCTATTTACAGCCTGCTGCTATGCCGACCGCACCGATAGATTATCTCGTTTCGTTATTGACACCGCTGACCATTAATAATGCTCCGGCAATAACGTTCTCCAATAATGCAATTTTGCAAATTGGTACGGGTGATCTTACGCTCACAAACTCGAATATTGCTGGTGTACCTTCTCCGGCAGGGAATTTTATTGACGCTTCTCGCGGTGGTCGTCTTATTGTACAGAATATTGGCGTTGCTACCTACACCTTCCCTATAGGTGCAAATGTGGGCGCAGGAGTAGCTTCACGCTATCTTCCTGTAACGCTTAATAACACTACCGCTCCTGAAAACTATACCGTCAGTGTGACCACAGCTATCGTCAATGTTCCGGCAATTCCGGCAAACCTTCTTACACGTAGCGTGAATGCACAGTGGACGGTCAGCAAGGGCGCTGCTGCTTACAACGGTCCGCTTACCCTCCAGTGGAATTTACTGGATGAACCAGCTGCATTTAATACATCCCTCACGAGCAACTCCGCTCTGACAAGTATTAGACGCTGGGCTGGTACATCCTATGCCAACGTTCTGCCAACAACACTTCCTGTTTTTGGTCCGCCGCGCACCTTGCAGGCAACCTATACCGGAAACTTGTCAAATACACCATTTATTGTTTCCAACGCGCTCTTTCCAATTTATTGGGTCGGTAACAACAATACCGATTGGGGTACGACTACGAACTGGGCTTCGTCTTCTAATGGTACTCCCGGTAGCGCTTCACCTCCAGGCATCAATGATTGGGCAATTTTTGACCGTGCTGTCGATGCACCGTCAATTGCTACCAATATTCCAACAGCCATTCAACGCTTAACTGTCATGGGTGGTGCTTCGCCGTCCTTCACGCAAGGAACAACGCTGAATCTTGCGCAGCAAATGATAGCTGGTGATGTGAGCACATTCTTTGGAGAATCGCTCCATATCGCTACAAACTCCACTTTGCGTCTGGCTGGTACCAATCTGAATATTACTCCGACGGTAGCAGGTAACTTCGAGCGCGGTATCGTCTTCGGTACGCTGCGTCTGGATGCTCCTTCAACCTTCAACCATACTGTCAATGTGGCTACTGCCAGCATGATTATTGCCAGCGGTGCAACACTTAATATGGCAGGTGGTACATTTACAAAAGGTATGACGACCACGTTGCAATACGGTTCGCCTGACGTACCACTCCTCGGTTCGCCCATTAACCCGTATTCGCCTATTTCGACTACATTACCGCCGCCAATTGTGACCTACACGGAAAATTCGGCTCTTGCGGTAAGCAGCACACCCCTAGCTACCAACCAATGGGGCTCAGCAGCTCCTGTTGCTGCCTTTGGTGCTAGTGTTGTTGTCAACCGTACTGGTGCAAACAGGGATTTCTCTATTATTGGCGATGTCAATCTGAACGGTGTCAATAGTGTTACATCCGGTCGTTGGCTCTTCCAACCCAATCAAAAGGTTCTTGTTGGCACAGCTCCGGTTTCACAAAATTCTACGTTGAATGTTGCCGCTGGTGCTACTATTATCGGTAACAACAACGTCGGTACAGAGCTATGGTTGCGTGGTCAAGGTCAGTCCATTCTCCGCTTCACCGGCGACGCGGCTGTTGATCGCCAGCTTGGAACGTTGCTCATTGACAATATCAATGCGCAAGTTGTCTTGGCATCAAGCCGCAATCTGTCTTTGATTGGCATGGTTGGTTTGAATGTTATCAAAGCAAATAATGATTTTGGTTTGTATGTTAGCCCCGCCGATACATTGACGCTGGCTGACGGCGTAACGAGCGGTTTAATTTCCGTAGCAGCCGACCCGGGGCGTGTTCTTGTAGCAGGGCGTATGGCTATTAGTCAGACTGCTGGTGCTCCCCACGCCGCGATTGCTGTGAACCGTCCTTCCGGCATTATGATTGGCACAACAGGTACGCTGGAGATGCAAAGCTCCGGTGCCGGTGCTATTACAACTACGGTAGCGTTGCCGGATGTGCCGGTTGCGTATTTGGCAACAACGTCAAAACTTCGTTATTCGGGTCAAGGTTCCGTTAGCAATGGAGTCGAACTTTCACAGCGTCTCGGTGCTGCCGGTGCGACTTTCGGTTTTGGTGGAACACTTGAAATAGATAAAGGTTTTGCTAAGGGTGCACCGCTCCCTAATCTTAACCAAAATATGGTTTCTCTCGGTGCTTCTGTGACGGCAACGGGTGCTTCGGTTAACATTCTCAATGGCGCACTTGATTTGACAGGTGGCGGTGGGCAACGTTTTACGATGAATGCTCCGCTGAATATGCCGACCACTATGGGTATGTTCCGCACGATTGCTGTGGCAGCTACACCGACTGATGCCCGCATTGAATACAATAATCCTGCTGCTGCGAATTTGCATTTCGATGCTTCACTCAGCAATCCCGTATTCCTTAGTGCATTGACAGTTACTAATGCTACAATGACGATGGCTGCCGGAACCAGCGCGACATTCCAAGGTGTGAATCCTCTTACCGATGGTATCGCTGGTCGCTTGCTTTTGCAAGGCACCGCAAATTTGAACATGAGCGGTAATACCCTGAGCTTTACTGGCAATAATACGGTTGGTGGTTTTATAGCCTCTGCCGCTGGTACGCTCACCGGTAGCGCTACATCAAATCTTGCCTTTACCTCGCCGCGTCAATCGGTCGTACGCATGGCAGGTGGAGCGGGTAATCAATTAAGTACAATGACGGTAAACTCCGCAACGGGACCGATTACGAATCCTCTTGTAACGCTTACCACATCAACTGTTGTCGCAAATACCTTAACGCTGAATAGCACATCTCAAGCTCCTGCAGCAGGTGGTGGTTCTATCCGCCTCATGCCCGGAGTCAATTTCCGCGTGAATGCTACATCCGCAGGCATCACAGCTCTACGGGATAATAACTTCATTGAAACTGCACTTGGTTCTAGTCTGACAATGCCTATTGCAGCCGGTGCACGCCGGACATTCCTTGTCGGAACTACTACTACGCTTGCTCCTCTCGGTTCGCCATTCCTTACGCCGTTGATGATAACAAACACCAGTGGTGTGTCGGATGACTATACAGTTTCGGCACAAGCTATCATTACGAACCAAAGCACAACGTATCCTCAGAAAGTGAATGTTCAGTGGAATGTTGGTAAAGCCAGTGGTACAACCGTTGGTGATAGGCTCGATTTTTCGTGGGATCAATTACACGAAGCAGGCGGTTTTATCGGCACGAACGCCTTTACCGCACGTTGGAATGGTTCCGGATATGATAACTTGGGCAACAATGCCTTGGGTGGTGTAAGTAATACAACGTGGGCAGCTGGCGGCACATACTACAGTGCATCGAATGCAATACCTGTTACGTCGTACAGCAACACGCCGTTTGTTGTTCTGAATCCGCCGGTTGCGATTATCGTTGCAGCTGATTCACTCTCAATCAATGGATCCGGTGGCTTTAATCCCGTAACGCCAAATGGTTTTGCAAGTCCGGCTGCGGGTAATCTCACAATTACGAGTGGTACGCCTTTTACACTGCGTATCAGTTCGTTTAATGGTCTGAACCAGCGCTCACCTGTTCTGGCTGCTACAAACATACAGGCGCATCTTGTTGCTCTTCCGGGTGGTACGGCAATTTTCAATACCACCGGTACAGGAAGTGCTGCAACACCGCTTGTGTTAAGTCCGACTCTTCCGCTGCCCGGCAATCCTATAAGCGCTACATCGGCGAATATGACGTTTGACTGGCTTAATCCCGGCAATCAAGCAAGCACACAAGCAACGCTTTTGTTCTGGAATGGCGTGGGAGGTACATTGACCTCTGCAACGCTAACAGTAACAATTCTTGCTCCACCGCTTCGTGCTTCCACCATCGCCTACACCCAAGTCCAAAATTCCAGCAATGGTACACTGGGCTTCAATGGCGGCGGTTTGGGGCAATTTAACATCACCGGTGGCGTGGGTATTCCGATTAACTTTGGCTTCTTCTCTAATTCAAACTTCTTAGCTGCTACGACCAATATTACAACGGTTGTGGCTAGTATCGCTGTTCATCCTGATAATCCGGGTTCAATTTTCTCGACCACACCGGGCGGATCGAATGGTGCTATCAACCCTCAGACCGTTGCTTTAGGTGCTACTGGTGGTTTCATATTCCCAATATTTAACTGGACAAATCCTCCAGTTAATGGTGGTATTACCAAGGCACTTATTACTCTCTCTGCACCCGGTATCGGCTCGACAACCGTAACGGTTGTGCTGAGCACGAGCGGTACGGCTCCCGTGCCGACTCGACTTGGATATTCGGTAAATTCGGGTGATCTTCTGGCGGCGGCAACCGGTACGAATGGCTTCAATGGTGGTATTTTTGGTGCCGGTACACCGATAACGAGCGGTCAGCAAATTCGTGTGAATTTTGCTTCCTTTGTTGAGTACGGTGCTGTTATTCGCCCAACATCGCCCACACAAGTACAACTTTCCATCGCACCGGATCCGATTAACCCCGGCGAAGTCTTTACGATGGACGGTACAACAGCTACGGCAGTCTCTCAAGTAGATGGTACTGGCTCGCTCTTCCCGCGTATTTTCTACACGGCAAATACCCCTGGTCAGAGAGCTGCGATTGTAACGTTGACAGCAGTGAGCGGTCAGACGACGCTTCTGACGACCACCGCACAGGTGTGGATTACCACAACCGGTTCTATTGCAACGAGAACATCGTTTAATGCAAGCATCGGACCTCGTACCGGTCATTCCACTACGGCTATCGGTGGTATTGGCATTAATGGCGGCAACCGTAACATCCCGAGCGGTCGTCCGTTCAATATTGATTTCGGTTTCTTCAATGAAGCTGATGTCTTGGCAACAGGTTCAGGTCAGCCGGTACAGCTCTCTATTGTCAGTGTAACTCCTGCAACCGAGACGGTAACAATTGACGGGAACTCCTCGATTCCGTTGGTCTTTGGTGCTCGCCAATCATCCATACAGAATGTTGTCCTGAACTGGCGTAACCCTACGGTTGCAGGACCGATTAGCGTTGTAGTTCGCTTGACACCGCAGAATTTGGCACCTCTCTATGGTGTGATTCTTTCTACCGAGGCAACCATTACCCTTTCAACGGGCGCAAGTGTACCGGTAGCGTTGGCATTCAGTCAAATTTCCTCAACCGGTACACAGGGCATTAACGGTAATAACCCGAATATCGCTAATGGTGTTCCGTTCAACGTTGATCTTGGCTTGTTTGACGCATTCGGTGTTTTGGCTAATTCGCTTTCTAACTCATCGGTTGTTCTAACCGCACAAGCCGTATCGGGTGGAAACACCTTTAGTGTCGGCGGTAATTCCTCTGGTGTATTTGTCAACCAAGCTGGCATCAGACTGAATGGTGTAACAGTAACATGGACGAATCCAACTGCTCCGACTACACAGGTACGACTCGTGGTTAGCACAACAGCAGGCGCAGGACCAATTGCCTCTACATCCGCAATTGTTACTATTTCTGCATCTGCGGTGTTCCCCGCTATCTCAGGATTTGTTCCTGCTACGGGCGGACCCGGCACCACAGTGCTGATAAGCGGCTCGAACTTCACCGGTGTTAATGGTGTATCGTTTAATGGTGCGGCTGCTACGACGTTTACCGTACTTGGTGATAATCTCATCTCGGTGGTTGTTCCTGCCGGCGCAGTTACGGGACCGGTTACGGTTTCGCGTCCTCCGGGACCAGGCTATCCAGGTGGCTTCGGTACATCCACTGCCATCTTTACCGTTGGTATACCGCCAAGCATTTCGTCCTTTACTCCTACATCCGGTGGAACGGGCACGATTCTTACGATTAGCGGCTCGAACTTTGGTACATTGATGAATCTCTTCACTGTAAACGTTGCTGGTGTAGCTGGCACGGTGCAGAGTATCAATGCTGCCGGTACGGAGATGACAGTTCTGATTTCCGGTTCGTCGCTTACGCAGCGAATTGGTTCGGTAACGATTGCAACTGCTGGTGGTGTCGGTACTTCTGCCCAGCTCTTTACCTATAATGTAGCTCCAACAATCAGCAGTGTGACACCAAACTCTGCTATTGTTAATGGTCAGGATATTCCGATTATCATTCGTGGTTCGAACTTTAATATCAATCTGAACCCTGGTTCGACAGAAGTTCAATCAGGCGTGTACTTCTCGCTGAGTAACTCGCCGCAGGCTATTAGCCCGTCGTCGCGCATTTCTGTCCAAAGCGTTTCGGCTACGGAGATTCGCGCTACGATTTCCGGTACGTTCAATAATATGGTCGGGCAACGTTTTGTCACCGTCTTAAACGCCGATGGTCAACTGGCGAACATTCCGTTCCAGCTTGTTGCCGGAAGTACACCGACCCTGACAAGTATTACGCCAAGCACGACCTCAGCGAGCGGTGTCGCCTTTATTGCTACTATCAACGGCACGAACTTCTTCGGTGCAGCCGGTACGACAGTAACAGCAAATGGACGTTCATTGACGTTGCTTTCTGCAAGTTCAACACAACTTCGCGTGCTTGTCCCTGCAGACCTCAATCAAGTGCCGCAAACGCTCACAATCGTTGTGCGGAACTCCGACGGTCAGCAAGTACAAGGAACAATTACCATCAGCGATCCGGGTAGACCTGTTATCAATAGTATCACACCGGCACGTGCGATTGTTGGTACTTCTGCGATTGTGGTCACGATTGCAGGTTCGGGCTTCTTCTTGAATGCGGATGTGACTTTCAATTTCCTTCCGATTCAAGTACTGTCCAATCCGCCGCGCTCGACCTCTCAGATTACCGCATTGATTCCGGCAAGTATGCTCACCAATTTTGGTACTTTCCAAATTCGTGTGAGCAATCCCGGCGGCTTCAATGCAGCAGCGCTCTTTAATGTCGGCTATCCTTCGCCTGCTATTACAAGCGTCCTGACGGCAAGTGGTGCTGTTTCCGGTCAAAACGTAACAGCAGCTTCGGTCTTCCCATTCCAGTTAGCGATAACAGGTAGGGGCTTCCGCCAAGGACTAACGGTACGATTTAACGGCACACAAGTACCGATTGTTTCCACATCCGATACGCAGGTAATTGTTCAAATAGCTGCCGGATTCAACGGTACGCCGGGTGTATTCCCGATAACACTTGCCAATGCTGACGGTCTGCAAGCTGAATCAACCTTTACGATTGGTCAGCCAAACGGTCCGAGAATCACTGCGGTGTCGCCTTCGACCACCAATGCAACCGGTACGCCGTTTGTCATTACGGTCACTGGTCTGAACTTCGGTGTAACGCCGCAAGGGCAACCACTGGCAGGCTTCCAAATCCGCTACAACGGTACGGTGCTGCAAATCTTGGGTGCAAGCCCAACGCAAGTAACGGCATTCGTTCCGGCAGGTGTCAATAGCCAAGAAGGCAATGCTGTTGTACAGATAATCAACCCCGACACGCAGTTTGCACAGGCTTCGGTGAATGTCCTTTGCTCCTTGTGTCCGATTATCTCTAGCGTATCGCCCGGCGCATTGCGTCCGCAGTACAACTTTGATGTTACCTTCACGATAAACGGTTCTAACTTCCAACAAGGCGCAACCGTTACCGTAGGCGGCGTACCGCTCCGCATTACCAACATTGGTGCAAACCAAATTACGGCAGTTGCTCCAGCGGGCTTCTTCTTGGGCGACCCAACTGTGCGGATTGTTAATCCTGACGGACGCTCATTTACACTCCCCGGCGCGTTTGCTGTAAGTGTTCGTGAAGTGCAAACAGTCGAGGTTATGTCCGGCAGCGTCTATCCGAACCCGATGGAAGATATGGTCAGCTTTGAGGCAAATCTACCAAAAGCAGGACAGTTGCGTGTTCGTATCACGGATGTTCTTGGGAACACTGTTGTACTCTTCACGCAAGCAGTCGGCGCAGGCAGATTCTCGCAGCAACTTGATGTGAGCGCACTCAATACAGGGGTGTACTTCTTCGAGATGACCGACGGAGAGCGCCGGTTTACCGATAAACTCATCAAACGCTAATATCCAATCAGTACCCCGTGTCGTCTGCCGTCAAGGTGGGCGACGCGCGGTTGTTTCGCTAGAATTTCACATAGAAAAATCTCTCTCCCACGCTCGCCTTCGCAGCGAGTGAATGATAGATAGGGCAAGCCCCGACACACAAGCACAATGCTTGAACGTGTCGGGGCTTTTTTTTTTGAGTGTGGAGGGCTTAAAGTAGTGAGGTTTTACAAAAGTATTTCCCCAACGTCCCCTGCCGTGATGCGCCTTTCCAATTCCTCCAAGAGTGCCGTTTCGAGGCGCTCCAGTTCGTCGGCTGTGCTTCGGGGAGTGGTTGCGTCAGTGATAATGGGTGCACCGCAGAGCAAGAACACGTGCGGTTTTTCATCCGCAAGGAATTCGCAGCGCATTGCCAGTGGGATGACGGCAAGCCGTTTGCCCTGTTCAATAGACTTCCGTATCACCCGCTCCACACCTCTGTTGTAGCCGAGCGGGCGCTTGCCCCATGCTGTGAGTTCTCCTTGGGGAAAGAGGACAACGAGGCGGTTGCCCTGAAGCAGCGAGGCGGTGTAATCAAGCGATTGGGCGATGCCTTTGGGAGATTGTTGATTGATAGAGAACGCGCCAACGAAGCGGAAGAACCAGAATTCGCGCAGTCGGTGTTCGAGCATCATAATAAAAAACTCACGCTTGAGAACGATGTCGTTCAGCACGTACGGAAAGAAGCCATCCCACCACGTAGAATGATTGGGGAGAAGGAGAACGGGGGTGTCGCTGCTGACCTTCGGCACATCGCCCAGCACGTGAAGCGCATGAAATCGTTTTTTGACAAGGGAGCGAAGATAGCGTCGAAAAATAGTGTGTGCCCAGCCTTGTGGGGAAGCGGCAATCATGGGGTAAGAAGCAAAAAGAGATGTACATAAACATACACAACTGGCGCAACAAACATGGCGGCATCGAAGCGGTCATAAATTCCGCCGTGCCCGGGAATGATGTTGGAACTGTCCTTCACGCCCGCATCGCGCTTAAAGAGGGACTCAACCAAATCGCCAAACTGCCCGATAATTCCCACCAAAGCGCCGATAATTCCCGCATGAAGCGGCGGTAAAAATGGTAATAGATAATGCGCAATCGCCACAAATGCTGCCGACGAAGCCAGAAAGCCCACCACAGCACCTTCCCACGACTTGTTGGGACTGACGCGCGGGAAAAGTTTGTGTCGCCCGAAGGCTTTTCCAGCAAAAAATGCCAGTGAATCGCACGTCCAGATGGCAATGAACGTCGCAAAGACAAGCCATGCACCCCATTGGTCGCCGAGGGCGAGACGTTCCGATTGCGAAAGATGAGTAAGAAATGGGGCAATGACGGGCAGGTCAAGCATAGCACCGCTAAAGGTCATACGCAGCCCCACGAGACTCGTCAGAAAAAAGCCTACATAAAACACACCAAAGGTCGTGATAGCAGCATTCCAAAGTGGGTGCGGGGCGTTGCGCAGGAGTTCGATAATTAAAACAGCAAGCACAAAAAGAAGAACAAATGCCGGAAATACGATGTTCGCAATCGCAGGCGGAAGAGCATTTACCACAAAAAAATATGCACCTGCACAAAAGCTACCCACATAGCCGATAACGCGCTGTGGCGAGGCGGAGGTGTGTTTGCCTAAGTCATAGAGTTCTTTGAGTGCCAGAATAGCAAGCGCTTCGGCAAAAAGCCAGAACCAAACGCCGCCCAAAACTACCAAACCGATGATGATGGGTGCGGCGATGACGGCAACGATGATGCGGGTGGTGGTGTTGCTCACGGGAAGTGTTTTTTTGAGGAAAGGAAAAATGTCAATGAATCTTCTCCATACACGCTTCTGCAATCTTTTCCGCTTCTTCGTCGCTTTGTGCTTCGGCGATGACGCGGATAATTGGCTCGGTGTTGGATGTGCGAAGATGTACCCAGCATTTATTGGGGAGAGTCAGGCGAAGCCCGTCTTCAGTATTGATTTCGGCGCTTGGGAACACAGTTTTGACTGCTTCAAAAACGTCATGGACGTTGCCGCTAAATTCTTTTTTGCGCTTGACCATCGAATAATGCGGCAGTGCGGCAACAACGCTGGAAAGGGTCATTTTGGGTCGCTCCTGCTTGACTTGTGCGAGCAGAAGCAGCACCAATGCCGTGCCGACAAGAGAATCTCGTCCGGCATGGCAAGCAGGCAGAATCACGCCGCCACTGCCTTCACCACCGATAAGCGCTTCATGCTCCATCATCGCTCGGACGACATTGATTTCGCCGACGGGAGTACGGATGACTTTCACGCCGTAGTGTGCGGCTACGTCCTCAATGGCTTGGGTCGTGGAAAGATTTACCACAACTGGCGCATCCGCTTTTTCGCCGAAATACTGCTTGTTGCGCAAAGCCGAGAGCGCACAAATAACAATTGTAAACTCCTCGAACACTACGCGCCCGCGCTCATCCACAAGTACAAGGCGGTCTGCATCGGGGTCAACGGCAACGCCGAAATCGGCTTTGTGTTCTAAGACCGCTTTTGCCAAATCGCCAAGGTTTTCCGGTATTGGCTCTGGCGTGTGCGGGAAAACGCCCGTGCCGTCGCAGTAGAGTGGGATAACTTCACAACCAAATGCTTTGAGCAGATAGGGAATAAAGTGTGAGCCTGATGCATTGACGGCATCCACGACAACCCGAAACTGCTGCTTGCGGATAAGTTCCACGTTGCCGGAATTGGAGAACACGGGCAGCAGCATAATGGATTCGGTGTGATGCGAGGCGGGATTTTGGTGCGTGGTCATGCTTTCGCCGTGCTGGTCGGCTACAAAGCGGAATCGCCGCTCGTCAAGGCAGTGCCAAAAGGCAGCATTTTCGTCGGCTCCAAGAAAAACACCATCACCATTGATGAATTTCATGCCGTTCCACTCCACCGGATTATGCGATGCAGAAATCGAAATGCCACCTGCAACAGCCTGATGCTCAGAAAAGAGTTGGACGGTGGGCGTAGGCACAATGCCAAGCTCTAGCACTTCGCGCCCGCAGGCGGCAAGTGTGGCGCAGACAATTTTCTCAATCCATTGCCCCGATGGTCTGCCGTCACGCCCGACAGCGACAATGCCCGGTGGTAAGTACGAGGCAAACGCCGCGGTATATTCTGCCACTACAAATGGCGTGAGCGCATCGCCAAGGGTGGCGCGTACTCCGGAGATAGAACGAATAAATGGCATAATGGATAATTCTCCTCGAATTCGCAAAAAAATGTGCGCAAAAATCAGTTTAAGTACTGAAAAACGCGCCGAAAAACGCATAAAATTGCGGCTTTTCTAAAGTAGGCTCAAAATAATCATACAAACATTCTCTGCAAAGGAAGAATACGCAAAAACGGTTTTCGGAGAGAAATTTATCAGAAATGTGCGCTGTCAGTGATTTGATATTGATTTTATGCGAAAAATTCCCTAGTTTCCAAGTCTTACACACTCACTACCCAACAGCACGCTTCGTCCAATAGAATTTTGTCTCGTTTTGTCTCATGTTCTCCATTATTGTCAATACCCTTAACGTAATGTATTTCATGACGATACCAGCCCAGATAGCATATAACCTTTTCAATCGTTCACATTGTGATTTTTCCATCTTTCCAAAGGATAGTTCAATGAATCAACCTCGTACTGGTGCGACCTCTCGTGCATCGCGGTCTGCAACATTGCGTTTCGCTATGGCTTGGGTATTCCTTTTGCCCTTCGCTTCCGAAATTTTTGCGCAAACTTCCCTTTCTGATGCGCTGCCCGCGCGTACCAAGAAGGATGCCCGTGCCAACACCGTGTTCCAAGTGAAACGTCTGACGCTGATTCCCGGCAGTTCGCTTGGCGGTGGAATGTACACACTCGCCAAGGCACGCCGCGTGGCACCGCTCAAAGAAGGCACCTACGAAAAAGGCGCAATTTATGTGAAGACCCGTGAACTTTTTGTGATGGGCAAAGGCGCAAAGACCTTTCAATCATCCGTGCTGATGACCGCTCTGGAAGGCGTGAATGTGCGCGAGATTCGCCCCGTTTCCACGCCGCACAATAGCGGTGCTATGCTCACATCAGACACGTACGGCATAGGTCGTCTTTATGCTGTGCGCTTCGAGCCGGGTGTGGATGTGCAAAAGCTCTGCAACGACCTTGCTAAAAATCCTGAAGTGGAATACGCCGAGCCGATTTATATCTATCAGCAGATGCAAGACCGCGTTACCCCCACCGACCCGCTTTTCACAAAGCAGTACCACTGGGCGCGTATTGAGGCGGAAAAAGCCTGGGGCATCACGCAAGGCAGCGAAAAAACGATTATTGCCATTTGCGATAGCGGGGTGGATATTGAACATGAAGACTTGAAAGATAATATCTGGACTAATCCGGGTGAATCCGGCATGGACGCTATGGGGCGCGACAAACGAACCAATGGTGTGGATGACGACAACAACGGCAAAACAGATGACTGGCGTGGCTGGGATTTTATCGGTAATGTTACCGCTACAGATCGCACTGCATCAATCTATCGCCCTGACAACGACCCTCGTCCACGCCCCTTCCGCGACCTTGACACCGAAGACGGACTCAATCACGGTTCGCACGTGGCGGGTATTGCCGGAGCGACGGCAAATAATACTGCGGGTGGTTTAGGTTCGGGTTTCCGATGCCGTATTCTGCCCATCAAGCAAGCCACGGAAGATGCCGCAAATTCGACAAGTGTTATTCTCGGTTATGAAGGTATTCTTTATGCCGCACAAATGGGCGCCCACATCGTGAATTGCTCGTGGGGCGGCGCAAATGGCTTTAGCCAAGCGCAACAAGATATCATCAATACGGCAACAGCTCTCGGTACGCTTGTCGTGGCAGCGGCGGGGAATAGTGGTACACTCATGGATGATATTTTTATGCCGGCTTCATTTGAGAATGTAATGTCCGTCGGTTCATCGGACGAAAATGACGTGCCGTCCGGCTTTTCTAATTTCGGTGTAAAAACCTCTGTTTTTGCACCCGGAAGCAGCATCATTAGCACCGTTATTGGCAGCCGCTATGAATCGTTTAACGGTACTTCTATGGCTTCACCTTTGGCAGCAGGTGTGGCAGCATTGGTGCGCACACTACACCCGGAATGGACTCCACAGCAAGTAACCCAGCAGATTCGCGGTACGTCCGATAACGTCCTTGTCCCGGGCGCTTCTGCGCGTCCGTCGTCGTACTTCGGGCGCATGAATGCATACAGGGCGCTGAACATCAACCGCACACTGAACGGTGACGGCGACCTACTGCCGGGCATCGTTGGCGCGGGTAATAGCCTTGATGCGGTGAACGGCTTATTGACAAGTTTCGAGCCGAAGCGATTTATCCTCGGCGTAAAAAATGTTCTTTCTAATGCGACCGATGTGAGCGTTACGCTTACTCCCATTGACCCTACGATTACTGCATTGCAGCCGACGGTCAGTATCGGTAACTTGGCTACAGGGCAGCGCAAAGATGCTGAGTTCACTATTCAACTTCAGCCCGGTGCGACAGCATCAGCAGGAGCATTGGATTTTGCGGATTTTCTTATTACCTACCGTTCCGGTTCGTACGTGAACTATGAGCGCGTTACAATTTTCTTCCAATTAGCATCAGGCTCCACGCCGCAACTTGCCGTCTCGCCGACGCTTGATTTTGGTACAACCCCTGTGCCCACCACAGCTACGGTGCGTATCTCTAACATCGGCAATCAAAATGTGCGCGTAACAGCTGCCACACAGGCATTCACGGGAACCAATGCAAGTGAATTCTCTCTGGTGACACCGCTTGATGGCACCACGCTTGAGCCGGGAGCCTCGACCACACGGCAAGTCCGCTTTACGCTCACTGCGGGCACAACGGGTCAGCGCACGGCGAATTTTAATCTTGTGGGAATGTCCGATGGCGTTGTGCCCACAAGTGGTGCAGGTACGCCGATAGCCAATGGGTATCGGTTCTCTACCAAGCGCGAGACCTATACCGAAATTACGGACAATAATTTTCCTTTCGCCACCGCCGGAGCGAGTGTGGATGACGAAGAAAAGGATATACCACTACCATTTTCCTTCCAGTTTGGTCAAAATACCTACACGAGTGTTCGTCTGGTCTCCAATGGCTTTTTGGCGTTGGGTATGACCGCTTCGGGGTCAGCGCTTGATAATGGCAGTGCTATCGTTGATCCCATTGCAAACGCGCCTCTCATTGCCGAAGGCATTATTTCCGCATTTGCATCAGATATTTTGATGTATCCCGATGGGACAATTCGATATGCCACACTAGGTGCAGAGCCGAACCGCATCTTTGTCGTGCAGTGGAAACGTGCTTCACTATTCACAAATACCGGTCCAAACCCCAACGCTGATTTGAATTTTCAGATTCGATTATACGAAGGTAGCAATCGTATTGAACTGGCATACGATAAAATGGACTATACATTGGACGGGTTCTTGATACGTGGGCAGGTAGGTCTGCGCGGGAAAAATCCGTCAGATTTTAACAGCCGTCTGGTTAATTTTCAACTCAACGACTGGCTTACTTCTTCGCCTGCCACTGCCGCAGCTGATAGGTGCGATCTCTTCCCCGAAATTGCGCCGCCGTCGGGTTTGGTGTATGTTTACACCCCGGGCGATTTTGCCGCGCTCAATACGCCACGTATTGTTTCCTTCCAGCGCACGACGCAGCTTACTGCTACAGCCCGCTCCGGCGGCGTTCTCTGGACTAACCCGCCGCTTGCGACAGGCTTAGACTTCAATAACGTTATTCGTCTTGGCGGAACGGTTGTTTCGGTTCAGCCTGTTACCATTGGTACGGTCAAAACTCTTACCGTTACCCTAGCGAATATCAGTGCGAATCCGTTGACAATAACAGGCTTAAACATTACTCCGTCAGTGGATGGTACAAGCGGTGAATTTCGTGTTCTGACCCAAACACCCATAACGATTGCCCCTAACGGGACAAGTGCCGTACAGGTCGCATTTTCGCCAAGTCTGCCACGTGTACGTGATGCCGGATTGCGCATTACCTACGATGGTGTAACAGACGTAATGCCGCTTGTAGGCGAAGGGCAACGCCCGACGAATCTTTTGCGGTTTTACAATGATGTCGGAGTAGATTTGACTGGAACAACCGGCTTCTTTAGCCGTTTTGACCGCTTACCACCGTTCTCGCTTACCGGCACGTTGCCGCCTCTGAGTCTTGTGCCAATAGGTGCGACACGAGTGGTGAATCTGGTTTCCTTGCGGAATATGGGCACAGAGCCGATAACCGTCACGCGAGCAGCGTTCGTACACGCAACACTGAACACTGTGCAAAGTACCGAATTTAGGCTCTTGACATCGCTTCCCTTCACCGTGCAGCCCGGAGCACAGCAGCAGCTTTCGATTGCGTACTCGCCCACACAAGCGGGTGAAAAGCTGGTTGATATTTTTATGTTCAGCGATAAAGCAGATTCAGCTCGATTGCGTGTTGGTAGTGTTGGCGGTATTCCGAGAGCAGTCCAAGTAACGGCACGAGGAACAACCGACATCATCAATACAACGCCGAGTATGTACCAATTCAATTTCGGGCTGGTGAGTGTGAATACAAGCGCGACACAGCGCATCACGCTTCGCAATAGCAGCACAGCCAGCATGAGTATTTCGCGGATTGATTTTGGAGGTGTGAATGGCAGTGACTTTACCGTCAGCACAGCATTCCCGATTCGTTTGGCAGCGAATGAAAGTCTTGCGCTCACAGTATCCTTCCGTCCGAAAGATGTGGGTGCTCGTATCGGGACAATGACCGTTGCGCACGACCAAGCGCCCGGCTCGGAAACTGTTCTGCTTTTGGGCAGTGGTAATGCACTGCGCCGCCTTGCCGTGCCGATTTCGACCGTGTTCTTTGCGACAACTGCGCCGAACGCAACGTCTTCGACGATAGGCTTGGGCATTCGCAGCGCAGGGCGTGAAACCGTTACGGTAACGAGTGTTTCCTTTGAGGGCAAGAATGCGAGTGAGTTCCGCCTCCTGCGAGAAATTCCCGCCGGCACAAGAATTGTTCCAAACGCTTCCTCGACGGCAACAGTGTTTTTTGCTCCGACTTCGGGCGGACAAAAAGAAGCCCGCCTCGTAGTGCGCAGCAATGCTGAGTTTCCCGTGATGACGGTGGACTTGCGTGCAAGCGCCGAAGCCGCCGCAGCTCGCGCAACGCTGGCGACAGTAGATGCGACGGCGCAAATCGGCGACGATATTACAGTACCGATAATTCTTCGCGGTGTTCGTAATCTGGCAGCGAACACGACCATTTACGCTAACTTGCGTTTGAATGCAACCGTGCTGCAACCGCTTGATGCTGCCTCGACAGGTAGTGTCTATGACAATCAGCGCGTGGTGCGTCTTACTTTTACTCCGAACGGCACGGATACAGTCATGGCGCGTCTGCGCTACCGTGCGCAACTTGGTAATGATACCACGACGGTTTTGCGTTTGGAAGATGCCTTTGCAACGAATGCCAATATCAGTACGGTATCGGGCAGGCTTACTCTGACGGGTGCTCCGCAAGCCTTCTTGCAAGTTGCTGCTGGGCAATCAAGCGCGGTATATTCGGCGCCACAAGGCGAAACAGTTTCGATGCCGATAGTAGTGCGTAACCGTCACCGTATTCCCACAGGGCGTTTCTTGCTGGCTTCAATAAGCTATAATGCGACGCTGCTTGAGCCGACTAATCTCACGAGCCTCGCTGCCGGAAATTCGGTGGCAAGCGCCGTGCGGACTGTGGTATTCGCTATACCCACCGGAAGTGCGACCGATACGATTATCACGCCGACCTTCCGTGCGGCTATTGGTAGCGCGACAGGTTCGACCGTAACGATGCTCAACACCATCAAACTCGCCGACCCGGCATCAGGGGATTTGGTGCTCTTGCAGCCGTCCGGCAGTTTCCTGCTGACGAAGTTCAATCAAGCAGGCGGACAACAATTATTTTTCTCGCCAAAAGCCAGCTTGGTGATTGTGCGGAGCAGCCCTAATCCGGCTACGGATGGTATTACTGTTACCTTCCGCAAAGCGGATGAAGGCGATGTTACCATGACACTGAGCGATATTAGCGGCAAAACTGTGCGCGAGGAACTTTTGAGTAGCATTAAGGCAGGCGAGCATACTGCTCGCGTTGCTACTGCAACGCTTCCAAGCGGTTCGTACTTGCTGACACTGCGCTCCGGCGAAGGCAAAGCGACCCAAACGATTCAGATTGTGCGCTAAATCTCTTGCACGTGCAGCCTGCTTTAGGGCGGGCTGCACGGCATTGAATAACGAAATTTTTTAATCTCAATTTTCAATATCTATGCAACGCAACACTTTCAAAACCGCGCTTTTTCTGGCGTTTGCGCTCACTCTACTTAGCGCGTGGATTGCTCCCACGCTTGAGGCGCAAAGCGTTCGTACGCGGCGTTTCTCGCTTGGGCTGTACGGCGCATACGGTCTGGATATGCACAATGTGAATTTCCTCGACCTGCCCAATGTGCCGATATTTACGCCGCGTACAGGTGGCACGAATGAACCAACAGCATTTTCTAGTACAAACGCTTGGAATCCTGCATTTGGTATCGTGATGGAGTACTTGATTGATGACCGCCTTTCGGTGGGTTTGCGAGCTAATTATGCAACGCAGAATGTCCGTCTTGCTACGAGAGCCAGTTACCGCGTTGGGCGTGATGACGGTACGTTTGCCAATGCGGTAAGCGAATATACCATCAATGATACGCTCCAAATGATAGGTGTGGAGCCAATGGTAAGCTATAATGTGTGGGAGGGGTTGTCCGTCCACGTCGGCGTGAGACTAAATTTCGTCAACTCAGCCAAATACTACCAAGTAGAAACTTTGTTGGAACCAAGCGATGGCAGCTTTTTCTCCGGTACTACACCCTTCCGCACTCGTAATGCGTCAACGGGTGATTTACCCAATGCGAATACCTTTACTGTCGCGCCTTTTGCCGGAATAAGTTATGCCATTCCGATTATTGACCGTTTGACTGTTCACCCTGAAGTATTTTATTCCTTTGGGATTATGCCGGTGGTCAAAGACTTGAAATGGTCGGTAAACTCGCTCCGTCCGGGGCTTTCGGTGAAGTATAAATTCTAAAAAAGTGCTAAGTTTTGAGGGATAAATTTTTGAGTGAAATCGCTGCAACGCCCACAGGAACAAACCTGTGGTACATATACTCAAAAACATAATCTCTAACTTGAGCACTACTATAAAAATGAAAGAGAGGAGGACACGGATTGGTAGAGTACAAACGGATGTGGGCATCCGTAGCAATCTTTCCAATCCGTGTCTGAGTCTTGATGTGAGAACACGACCCTGCCGAAGTTTTTTCTACAATTTAATTACCACCCCGCCATGAATCTCCCCAGTCTAAGTCTCAAGCGCCCCGTTTTTGCAGTTGTTATGTCGCTTGTCATCACCCTCTTTGGCATAATGGGCTACACCTTTTTGGGTGTGCGCGAATTTCCCGCTATTGACCCTCCTGTCATCAGTGTTCGCACGGTATATTCAGGTGCAAATCCTGAGATTGTCGAGTCACAAATCACAGAACCGCTTGAAAAAGCAATTAACGGGGTACAGGGCGTGCGGACAATTTCGTCCACGAGCGCTCTGGGGGTAAGCAGTATCACTGTGGAATTCAACGTAGAGGCGAACCTAGAGCAAGCTGCCAATGACGTTCGGGACAAGGTTTCGCAGGCGCTTAGGCAGCTTCCGCAGGATATCGATGCGCCGCCTGTGGTCACAAAGGCGGACGCGAGCGGCGACCCGATAATTTTTATGCCCGTCCAAAGCCGTTCCATGAACATTTTACAGCTTTCGGCGTATGCGGAAAACGTTTTGCAAGAACGCCTGCAAACCATTCCGGGCGTGAGCCAAGTGCTGGTCTTTGGGTTGAAGCGCTATGCTATGCGGTTGTGGATTGACCCGGCTCGTCTAGCCGCCTATAATCTTACCATTCAAGATGTACAAGATGCTCTGAATCGTGAAAACGTCGAACTTCCAAGTGGTAAAATTTATGGTAATCAGACCGAAATGACCGTCAAAACGTTCGGTCGCTTGGACGATGAGGAAGACTTTAGCAACCTGATTTTGCGCCAGACGGAGAATCGCATTATTCGCTTCCGCGATATTGGACGTGCGGAGCTTGGTCCTGAAAATGAGGAATCTTCTCTAAAGCGTAACAATTCACCGGGTGTTTCCATTGCCGTTATTCCACAGCCCGGTGCAAATTTGGTTAATATTGCTGATGAATTCTATCGCCGCTTTGAGATTATTAAGCGTGAAATGCCGCCAGATATTGTCATAGCCGTTGGTATTGACCGCAGTCGCTCGGTTCGTGCCTCAATTAAGGAAGTGCAGGAAACGCTTGCAATTGCATTTGTACTTGTGGTTATTGTGATATTCCTCTTTTTCCGCGATTGGAAAATTGCGCTGCGTCCGCTCATTGATATTCCGGTTTCGCTTATTGGTGCGTTTTTCATCATGTACATTTTTGGTTTTTCCATCAATGTCCTGACGCTGCTCGCTATCGTGCTGGCAACGGGGCTGGTGGTGGACGACGGTATTGTAGTAACGGAGAATATCTACAAAAAAATTGAACAGGGTATGTCGCCGCTTGAAGCCGCTCGTGCGGGTTCGACGGAGATTGTTTTTGCCGTCATCTCTACATCTATCACGTTAGCGGCTGTCTTTCTGCCCGTGATTTTCCTTCAGGGCTTTGTCGGGGCACTCTTCCGTGAGTTCGGCGTGGTCATTGCAGGCTCGGTGCTGATTTCTGCCTTTGTTTCGCTCACGCTTACGCCTGTCTTGAGTGCAAAACTTTCCAGCTCCCACCAGCGCTCGCGGTTCTATGAGATGACCGAACCATTTTACCAGTGGCTCGACCGCTCGTATCGTCGGTCGTTAGGAACCTTCTTGAAGCATCGTGTGTGGGGCATAATTATTTTACTTGTCAGTTTTGGTGCTATCTATCTTCTCGGTATCACGCTCAAAAGCGAACTTGCTCCTCTTGAGGATAAATCATGGCTCCGTATGCCGATGACTGCACCGGAAGGCACAAGTTTCGATGCGATGGAAAATGTCATTTCTACTGCCGCGCAATTCGTGATGGATTCTGTGCCGGAGCATGAAATGGTCTTTGGTATCACCGCAGCTGGTGGTGGGTCGGTTGGTGCTGTGAATGCAGGTTTTATCAGTATCAAACTCACGCCGCCGGAAGAGCGCAAGCGCTCACAGATGCAAATTGCAGAGTATATCGGTAAAAAAATGCGCGGTTTCAATGCAGCACGAGCTATACCGGTGCAGGAGCAGACAATTTCCACAGGCTTTGGCTCAGTTGGTCTGCCGGTACAGTTTGTTATCCAAAACCTTGATTTTGAAAAACTGAAAAGTAAATTACCACAATTCCTCGAAGAAGCGCAAAAAGACCCGACATTTCAAGCGGTGGACATCAATTTGAAGTTTAACAAGCCCGAGCTGACTGTTTCGATTGACCGCTTGAAAGCGACGGAAATCGGTGTTTCGGTGCGTGACATCTCGAACACGCTCCAACTGGCTCTTTCCAATAGGCGTTTTGGATATTTTTTGATGAGCGGCAAGCAATACCAAGTCATCGGACAGGTGGAGCGCGACGACCGCGACCGCCCGTCGGCTCTGCAAGGATTCTACGTTCGCAACAGCCGTGGTCAACTGATTCCACTGGATAATCTTGTGAAATTTGAGGAAATTTCTAATCCACCGCAAGTATTTCACTATAATCGTTACAAGTCCGCAACGATATCAGCCGGGCTTGCACCCGGCAAAACGATTGGTGACGGCGTGAAGGCTATGGATGCAATAGCGGCGCGGATATTAGACGACAGCTTCAGTACGTCGCTCACAGGCGCTTCGCGCGACTTTGCCGAGAGCGCTTCTAACACGAGTTTTGCCTTTGTGTTGGCGTTATTGCTTATCTATCTCATTCTGGCTGCACAGTTCGAGAGTTTCCGCGACCCGTTTGTGATTATGCTCACCGTGCCGCTTGCGGTCTTGGGTGCGCTTCTGTCGTTGTGGGTATTTAACCAGACGCTGAATATCTTTTCGGAAATCGGGATTATCATGCTTATCGGCTTGGTAACGAAGAATGGGATTTTGATTGTGGAATTTAGTAATCATCTTCGTGGTGAGGGGCGAACGTTGCAAGAAGCAGTTCTGGATGGCTCTGCGGCACGTCTGCGACCGATTTTGATGACGAGCTTGGTAACGGCGATTGGCGCACTTCCTATTGCACTTTCCATTGGAGCTGCCTCCCAGAGCCGTGTTCCGCTTGGTATTGTCGTTGTTGGTGGGGTGATGTTTTCGCTTGTTTTGACGCTCTACGTCATTCCGGCAATGTACACCTATCTGGCAAGTAAGAAGAACTCAAGCCTCGAAGAGAAGCCGACTGCGGGCGATAAAGCACCTGAAGAAACTCATGAAACGGTGCTTGCGGAAGCATAAGGAGAAAAAGTACTTGCTCACAAGTCGTTGTGGATAGCTTCAGTATTGAGGTTAAACAGCTTTTTCGCGTATAATATTGTGGCTTGTCAACCTTTCTCAAAAAAACGTCGTCATGGTAGGAAAGGGCTACTTCGCCCATATTTCTTACTGCTTTTGTGGAGGCTACCATGACGATGCACATTCCTTCCCGTCTGAATAATCAGACAATGACGCCAAATCGCTATGGCGCTGTGGAACTCCAATCGTACATTCGTACTTCGACCATACGGGGCTTTTGGGGTTCCATGTCGCTTCTGGTGCTGTTTTTTGTTGGGTATAGCGTTTTTGCGCTGGCAAATCACTTGTCGCTACACTCTGCCCCCGTTATCAATAGCACGAAGATAATGACCCTGCCACCACCACCTGTCACTGAAGTTGTCCAGCCACCGCCACCCGCGCTTCCGAATGCTCCTCTCGCCCGTGCCGGAACGCCGATTCCGGTGCCAGATGAAGCTTTGGCAGACCTACCTGACTTTGCAAACGTGGATGAAATCTTCCATGCAAAACTGAATGGCGGTAATGGTCTTGATGACGGTTTTCCAGCGCTTGTGAGCGATATTACCGTGGAAGTCCGAGAGGAAGAAGAGCCGGATCCGCGCGAGTTTTATCCGGTAGAAAAGGAACCATACGTTGATATTAAAGATTTGCAAAAAAAAGTGGTCTATCCTGAGACTGCCAAACGAGCCGGCATTGAAGGGAGAGTCAGTATTCGTGTGCTTATCGCTAAAACTGGTGTTCCGAAGAAATACATCATCTGGCAAAGCGATTCGGAATTGCTGAATGAGTCTGCTGCCAAAGCTGTGATGGGTTCTGTCTTCACGCCTGCTATTCAGAATAACAGACCTGTTGAATGTTGGGTAAGTATTCCTATTGTTTTCCGTTTACGATAACTGAAGAATGGCTGTGGCAATGAATCACGAAGAAAAAAATATCCCTGAACTTCTGCGCCGCTACTGCGTTGGCGGTGAGAATGATGCGTTTCGCCCGCTCTATGCAGCGTGCAAGCGCATTGTGTTCGCCGCCGCTGCCCGCCTTAGCGGTAATGCGTCGGCGGAAGACCTTTCGCAGGAAATCTGGCTCAAACTTGTGTTCAATATCTGTTCCTTCCGAGGCGAATCCGAGCATTGGGATGCCTCATTTGGTGCGTGGGTGAGGACGGTCGCGCTTCGCACGTGGTTGGATATGCGAAAGTCAGCATCAGAGCGCACACAGCGTGAACTTGTCCAAGAAAGTCTCACCGAAGAATTTGAGCACACTCACGTGCTCATAGACCACGCTCCCGAAGCCAATCCTATGACACTCGCTGAAGCAGACGAACTACAAATGCAGATAGAGCGGGCTATTCAGTCGCTTACGCTTGCGGAGCAAACGGTCTTTCGGGCAAGGCACTTCCAAGATATGCCGTTCAAAGAAATTGCTGCCGCGCTTGGCGTAACGGATGGTACGGTGAAAACCCTCCATTTCAGGGCGATGAAAAAACTCCAAATTCTCCTTAAAAATGTCCACGAAGGAGCACAGAATCCATGAAAATTGATGCCATTCCACCCGACGGAGACCGTGAGCGTCTCGAACACTTGATGATTAGCATCCTGTACGATGATGTTACAGAATCAGAGCGTCGTGAACTGGACGGACTTCTGCGCCGCTTCCCATCTGCGTTGGACGACCTCATTGCACTTCAGGATTTACGCCGTTTTATCACGAAGCCCAGCACTATGCTTCAGGCAAGTGAGGAATTTTATAGTAGGCAGCTTGGTGTCCTTGAGGCGGCACTTCAGAAACGACAAGAAGTAGTCCCTCGTGCTGCTGCGTCGCGTACTGTATCTGAAGGTTTGCTTCCAAAGCAAGTCTCTAAGCCGCTTATTCGCACTTCGGAACTGAAGCGCACTATTCCCATTGCTACGAGGCGTGGTTTTCTTGGCGCATTATTCCTGCTGACGTTCCTTTTTAGCGGATATTCGTTGTTTCTTGTGGTCAATACGTCGGGCGTGAGCCGAGGACCGGCAATCAACAAGATGAAGTTGACCAACTTGCCTCCGCCACCGCAGCAA
>JACVZY010000017.1 GCA_014654705.1 Ignavibacteria bacterium | reverse complement strand
CTTTGAATTTTTTACATTCACCAAAAGGAGCTTTAACCCGTGCAGGTGAAGAACTATATCCCATTGCTGCAAAATTTAACCCTGAGTATTTTAATGCTTTTGAAGATTTTCTACGAAAACAGGGGTGGCTAATTCAGTGAAAGTAAAACGAACTTTTATCCTTTCTACAATCTATTCTCTCAACCCATGCGTCTTGTTATCCTCCTTGCACTACTGATGACTACTCCACTTGTTGCCCAGGATGTGGTCGTAAGCAAATACTTCAATGGTGGCAATAAACAGTCTGCTATCGGCGACACGGTAGAGCTAACGGTAATTAAAGATGGGTTTGATATGCAGGGCTACACATTGAGAGACTTTGCCATTATCTCCTCAACAAATACATTTACAACCGACCCTTTTACTTCCGGCTCCGGCTATTTTCACTTTGCCAATATCCCTTTTTGGCAAAAACTTCGTGCCGGAACGATTATTATACTACCTTATGCTGCTGACGAAGCACAATGGCAAGGTGATACCGTTGTAATGGTGGGGCTGCTCAATATGACCTATTTCACACGCGACGGTGGTACATTCAACATAGCAGAAAGTGATATGATTATGCTTAAGCGCGTCACGACTTCCACATACGGCACAGAAGGCAACATCCATGCGCTCTCAGCAGGCCTCACCATAAAAGATGTTTCGGGCATAGTTCCTCTTGTCCGTACCTCCGATGATGCCAGTGGAGCGCGTCCGTATGCAGTGCCAGACAATATTGCCGGAAATCTAAGCGACTACAACAGTAGCCGTGCCGGAACAGTAGCGTATGCACCTTTCGGACGCGCCACCAATGCCGCTAACCAACGATTTCTGGATTCGTTACGTCGCTCGCGTACATCACTTACCTCAGTTGTAGCAAAGCCATCATTGTATCGCTTGCGTCTTGCTCCCATTCCAGCCAGTAAAGATTGTGAGGTGAATTTCCGCATTGATGCAGCCGATACCGTCATTATTTCAGTGCTTGATATGCTTGGCAACTCGCAAATCCTCTATCATTTCTATCACACTGCGGGTGATCAGAGTATTCGGGTCTCGCTGGCGAACGTGGCACAAGGAGCATATTTTCTGGTGATAAAGACCAATAATGCAGAGTGGCGGGAAAAGATTTCGGTGGTGAGGTAAACTACTCGCTTTCATTAAGCAGAGAGGCACAAAGACTCAGTTCCATAGGGATTAAAGATTTACAGTAAATTTAAAGAATTTACCACCCAAGAAACAAATAAGAAGAGAGGTTTTAATGCAACCAAAAAATATACAACCAGAATCAAGCAAAATCCGTCTGTCGCAGCATTTCAGAAAATGGTATAAAGAATATTTGGGCATTGCCATTAGTACGATTTTTATAGTTGTAGTTCTACCATTTTTGTACACGTTACGGTGTGGATGGGGAAATTTTTATACTACAAGTTCTGCAAATGTGGGACAGACTATCGGCGGGATAACAGCACCATTTGTAGGAATAATTGGAATATGGCTACTATATTTCACTCTCAAGGCACAAAGAGAGCAAATACAAGAACAGCGAAACAAGGAAAACTTTGAGTTTTTGATTCGGCAGTTTGAGGAAATTCGCGGGATAATCTCAAGTTTTTCGTATGTGAAAGGAACTCGGAAAGATAATAGTTCTAGTTTTATAGAAGAGCCAGTAATAGTTCGGGGTATGGATGTAATTACAGAGTTGTTGGGAAATACATTTCGTCACATGGAAGGCGGCTTTTTAGGTACCACTCCTAACGATTTATCACAATTAAATTACAAAGATTTAGCTCGTCATTTTTTAAGTGGCGGCAATGAGTTACATCTATACGGAAGTGCAATTGAGGATTATAGATTTCTCATTGCATCATTTAACAATGCAAAAAATCAATTTTCAAATATGCAGCAACGGTTTATACTCCGTAAAATAATCACTTACTACAAAGATATTTTGTCACAACCTCTGATTGAACTTCTGGAATCTCAAAGGTTACTTTCCAATGATCCAACAGTGAAAGAAATGAATGCGTTAGTTGAAGATATAAAAAAACTTGAAGAGCAGCTTGTAGAATTCCCAGCTACCACGACTTAAAGCTAATAATGATAATAATTTGAAACTCACAAGGACATTATGTTAGACATAGATAAAAAGACTTTGCACATTTCAAAGGCTATTGAAGCTACATTTGTTGAGGGTGATTGGCTTGAAATAGGTATGCTTACCTCAACCTCTAACCTTATTAAAGAGTATCCTCGCTTATTACGAAGTTTGCATTGGGGAGATGATGATTATAAGGGTAATGTCATAGTGGTTGTGAAACGTATTTTGACCCAAAAACCCAGTTCTCTAAAGCAATTTATTGAGTTTGAAAAAATTGCCAAATATCTAAGGCAAAAAGACAAAGCTATACTTGAACAACTTGAAGCAGAAGTTAATGGTATCAACGTAGATACTACGATTCCAAAAACCGCAAGCGAGGTTGTGACCGAAGCACTAAAAGATGCCGAGGTATTGCTGGCTCAACGTAAGCCAATAAGCGCTTTTGACAGGGTACATACAGGTTTGCATGGCTACCTAAAAAATTTATGTGCTGCCAATGCTCTTAGCTACGATAATGATGCAACTGCAAATCAGCTATTCAAGATATTACTTGAAAAACATTCTAAACTGAATAATTTGGGAACAAGGGAAGAGGAAGTAAAAAGAATTATTCGTACGAGCGCTACAATCATTGATGCAATGGGAACACTAAGAAATAATGCTAGTCTTGCTCACCCAAATTCTGAGGTTCTGGATAACGATGAAGCAAAATTTGCTGTTAATATTGGGAAGTCTCTAATTGAATTTTTGCAGGCAAAGATTGGTGACTAGAAACCTTCATGATTACTCGCGCTCATACTTTACACAACGAATAACCACCCCCTCACGGCTCCACCCCCTTCACCACAAAATACTCCCAAAACTCCCGCGCCAATGCATACAGACGCTTGCCTTCCTCACGGTCGCGGGGAATCTTGACAATATCCACCTTTGTACCTTGCAGCACACATACTTTTGCTTCGTCCACGTCCAGAAGGTGCATCGTGTATTGTACCTGTGCTTCAGCACAAGCAAGACGTTTTTTGCTGAAGTAGGAAGACACTTTAAGTTCGATGAGCACAGGCTTGGGAGTAGTGAAATTAACAGCGAAGCCGTCCGGGGTGCAATAGTGCGGCAGGGGTTTTGCTTCGTGGTCGGTCTGGAAATAGATTCCGTTGTTGCGTTGCATAACAAACCCGTCAAAGTGGTAGGTTTGCAGATACGCAAAAAAGTACGGTTCAAAAAAATTACCGATGCGCGTTGCTTGGTTTCCTTCAAACGCTGCCAGTCCTGTTTTCTCACGCCATACATCGCGGGGCGAAGTAAATTCGGAAAGTCCTGCTATGGCAGGGATTTCGCTTGCACCGATGCCTCTTTTGCGCATGACATTCCGTTTTGTGCGCGGTTCGTAGCGGATGGTGTTGGGGAACGTAAAGGGTTGTGGTCGTGGCATGGCAGTTGAGGAAAATTGGTCGGGTTTGTATAAAAGTTGCCCCACGCTGCGGCTTGCGCCTAAGCGTGGGGCGGTGAGTGAATGGTTAGTACAGTGGGCGAACATCAAAGGACTTGGCAAAGCCCATATCTACTTTGACTTTTTCCGTGTAGGTAATCTCGACGGGCGTTCCTTGCGGCAATTCTGAGCATTGGGAAACAAGAATTTTTGCACCACAAATCCAGACTTGTTTTGTGCTATCAATCCACGATGCACACTCAATCGGTTTCATTTCGCCATTGTCTTTTTTGAAGATGGTTTTCATTCCCAAATAAACACCGCGCACCGTTTCGCCTGTTGCGTCAAACTCACGGTACTTTGCGTTCAATGCGATTCCGCTTTCCATTGCTTCCAATTTTTGCAATGAATCCTCAATAGCGTTCAGCCGCTCTTTGCTGATGAGAACGGGCGACGCGCTCAGTTCGGTTTCCTTCTCGCGCCCGTCGCTCGTGACGGCATCCAGCGGCGCGAGTGCTTCGGTTTCTTCGACCTGAGCAATTTGCTCGGATTCTGTGTCGAATACTTCATCGTAGGTGGATTTTTTCGTAGCCATTGTATTTGCTTTCGATGTGCCGCCATTGAGAATTACTCTCTGGCGGCTGTTAAAAATATATTTATTGTTGTTGCGCTTCCCATTGTGCAAGCGCTTCTGTGTATGCTTCTTCTCCGCCTTCAAGAGTCCACCCGCCCTCGTCCTCGAAGTGATTCTGTCCTTCATAGCCAAAATCTTTTGGATTCGGTTTTTTATCCATTGCCGTCTTTCGATGTGTCGCACGACTACGGTTGCTTTGTACTCGTGCGACTTGTTAAAAATTGAGTTGGAACGTATGTTATAGTTCATCTGCTTGCTTGGACAGGTTTTTGCTCACAACCTGCAACGAGTGGCGGGCGCTCTCAAGCATTGATGTCATTTCAGCGCTTTGGATTTCAACACTTTTTTCGGAAAGCATTTTGATTTCCAGTGCAAAAGCAAGCAACTTTGCTTTGTCCGGGCGGTTGCGCTCTGCTTTTTCCGCTTTTAGCCGTGCTTTTTCCGCTTCTTTTTGTGCGGCTCTTTCGGCGGCTTCTTTTTCCGCCTTTTCTTTTTCGACTTTCTCCCGCGCAAGTCTCTCTTTTTGCGCTTCTTGCTCCGCTTCTGCTCTGGCTTTTTCGGCAATAAGTGCCTCTGCTTTTAAGCGCTCGTTTTCTTTGCGCATAGCCTCACGCTCTTCTGCTTCTGCTTTTTCTTGTGCTACGCGCTGTTCTTCTGCCGCTGCAAGTGCCGCTTGCTTTTGCTCAAAGGCAAGTGTAATGGAGGCAAGCAGTGAACTAAACGATTCCTCGGACATTTCTTCTAAGTTGTAGTGCTTTGTTTCCACCGCAAACGGCTCTAGCGCCAGTTCTCTTTCTGTCCGCAACTGCGCTTTCCGTCTCTTTTCCTGAAGTTCAGCGAATTTTTCTTGTTCTTCAAGATGTGCTTCAATGGGTGCTATTTCGTTGGTCAAAATTCGCGCAATGGCATCAATGGTTTGCCCGATGCGAAGGCTATCTTCTTTTAGCTTTTTGCGGGTATGCTCAACCTCAACACGGATATTTTTCAATGCAAGACGCGCTTGGCGGGCAATTTTCATTTCGTTTTTTTGTTCAACGCTTGTTATTGTCAGCGTTGCTGCTTGCTCTTGCCACCGTTTAATATCGCTGAAGAAATTCAAGAACGCTCCCACGATACTTTGATTTGGTGCTACCTGTATGCCATTTCGCTCTATAAGGTCAAAGACCTCTACGGATGTAAACTCAGTCGTTTCCATAGTTTTTTGGGTTAGATGGTTCATAATGAAACTGATTAAAAATGCTGATGTCGCTCAAAATCATACGCGCTCTCGAATAGTCGCGGTATTTCAATTCCTCCGGCTCACAGCCAAAGTGCGCACGAATACACTCACGAAATGGTTCACGCTTCCAAAGCCAGCCATCAAACTGTAACTGATGCAATGCGTTTAATTGGAGCGGTTCATTTTGCATTGATTCAATGCGGCGAATTTGTGCAATTCCCGTTTGCTCCAATAATTCGGGGAGGATATTGATATGTCCTGTGCGGGGCGCAAGTTCCTCTCGTGCTATTTTCATACTGCTATCCTCCAATCCGATTCATTGCTGCTGTGCCAGTCAATAAACTCTGCGTACCGTTCTTCATTCCAGACTTCTTCGTCTGCTTGGGCTTGCGCGTCTATGCCGTCCCATTCTTCTTGCGTCATATCGGGGACTTCGCTATCTTGCGCTTCGATATACTCTATCGTCCGTATCATTGCTGTACCTCAAATTCAATAATGATGTGGGAAAATATCGGCGCTAGTCTGACCACTAGCGCCGATGCTATTTTATGCCAGTGCTTCCAGTGCAGCCGCAGCCTCCAAGAGTGTTCTATAAAATGAACCGCGAAAAACCTCCTTTCCGTCCGCATCTACTTTTATCGGCAAAAAGCCGTAGCCTTTGACGTGGCGAATAACAAAATCTGTGTACATAACTGTCTCCTGATAAGATGAATGATTGCGGCTTTGTGCCGCGTTGTTTCTGAGTACAAATATAAGAAAATTCTTAGTAATTTACTAAGAAAATTCTGCTTCATGCCATAAGAAAATTTCACGCTCCTTGATGAATCACTTGCCAAATGGATAATTTTTGCTTTGTCGCTTCGCGCAGCATTGAAGCTGAACCGAAGGATTTTCCATCCCAAATAAGGACAAGCGCCTCAGCATATTTCGCCATCTGACGATTGCGAATTGGTCCCGCGGCAGCGCCAAATGTTTTCCAGTCCGGCAAAAAAATCGTGCAGGGCAAGCCCCATTCTGCGGCAACAATTTCCGCGAGAGCATCCACGCCCAGCGCTCCGCCCGAAACGATTTCGGAGACCGATGCAAAAAACGGTGCTTCCTTGAGTGCGCGGCGCACGATAGAAATATCACGAATGGAGCGGCTTCCGGCGATAATACATTTCATAATTTTTCGGTAACGTGCGAGAGCTGAAACAATGTGCCGCCACGACGCGGAAAGCGACGAGAGGAGCGGCGGCGGTCATAAACGCGGGGGCGCAAGCGGCAGCGCCCCCAAGCGGAGAGCAAAAAAGCACCCACCGCACGAAGCGGCGGGGCGGGCGAGAGCAATTAACCATGCAACCAGTGGTATGAGGGCGCAATGTTAATGGTGCTACGCTGGAATTTACTGCGACGGTGCTGTGTGAGACGTTTATTTGCGCCGATGATACCAAGCCAACTCCAAGCACTGCGCGGCGCTGTAAGGTCAAAAGGGAACGCTAGAGCAACACTAGGCGGCAATACAGGCACGGAAACGAAGTACACGCCGTCTTCATGTCTCACAGCACAAGCATACCCAACGCAATCACCGGCACGGCGGGCGCATTTCTGGGCGCTCTGGCTATCAGTAAAATGCACCACACAAACCCAATCGGTGAAACTATTGCGGCTGGGACGCAACTGCACTGCGCTTGGCTGCATTTGAGCAACGGCAGCACAGAAGGAAGCAAAATGCGGCGCATGGACGGCTTGACCGCTTGGGGAATGGTATTTTGTTACGCACTTCATAGTAGTAGAGGAAAAGAGTGATACCGAACCCAACAAATAAAAACCTCCGTTTGAGGTAGTGGGGTGTTCGGCGAGAATAAGTGCCTCCCGCTCGGTTGGAAAAATTGTGCAAGGGCGGTGCGGAGTCTTCGGAGCGCCGTGCACTTTACCCTTGCACGATTTTTAGCGGAGTCTTCGGAGCGACAACTGAGCTATCTTGCACTTATGAAGCCGGACCACCCCACTACCGGAACCGACAAAGCCGACCTGAGCGTTATGCTCAGGCACTTGCCGACGTGCAAGAATATTGCGATAGCCGTAACAACCACAAAGCCGATGAATGAAACGGCGGGGAACAAGGGGCGGACGCTGCCGCCAAAAGCGGTGCGTTCAGCAGCTTGTTTCCCCAGCCGCGATACACACATTAAGGAGCGGTCGGCGCATTGCGCATTGCACCTGCCGGAGGCACATACGGAAAAGCCAGAGCGGTTAGCGGTGGCGACAACATTTGGCTTCGAGCCGATGGAGGGGGGGACGGGCGTTCTTGGGGGGGCGCGGTCGCCCCACTGGTCGCCCACGCTGGCGGAGAAGTAATCCGCCACACGAAGAAGCCATTGAGCGAGGTACGAGCGGCAGTGGGCGGGTTTCCCCGACCAACGCAGCCAACGCGCCCCCGACCGAAGGCGGCGGCGGGGAGCGCATTGGCAAGCGGTGAGGCGCTGGTAGAATGGTTGTCTCGTGGCAGGATGGTTGACAGCGCCGACGTTGGGAAGCGGACATCACGTGCGCACACGTTTGGTTAGGGCAACAATGCCGCTTATACGAAATCCAAGCACAAATGCCAATTGGTTGAGCCGCAAGCGCGGGGCGACGGACGCGCGTTTGCGCGTTCCGGCTCCCCGCACGCGGAAAGAAAAAACCGAAGCGCAGCGAGGTGAGCGGAGCGAATAATACATTTTGACGCTGAGGCAAAGGGAAGGGGCTTCGTAGCCCCGCTTGAGAGAACATATTCGCCGATGGACACGCGCAGGCGCGGGGAACATCGGCGACCGACAGAAGTACAAAAGGATGTCACCATGAGAAGCGGTGTTCACGGCGCGGAGCGCATAGCATTGAATGCCGAATTGGTAAGCCGATGCAAGGGAAGCGGAGTGCGCCCCGCGCACGGAGTTTCCCGCAGCGAGGAAAGAAAAAACCGAAGCGGAGCGAGTTGAGCGGAGCGAATAATACACGGGGGCGGGGGTTTCGCCGGAGCGCCGCGCGAGGACGAAACCCTCGTCCCCGATGACGGGGTAAGAAAGGATAGAAACGTTTTGTAAGCCGAAGAAAAAAACTTCGTTGAAAGTCAAAAAATCGTAAAAAAAATGCACGTACCGAAAAAAAGTTTGTCGAAGCATGGTTCGGTGCAAATGTTTTTCTTGGTTGCACTTAGGAGAAAAAAGAGGGACAAAGTAGATGTTGCAACAATGATTGTAACGGGTTTTTCGTTACATCCTGAGCTGCCCCCCATTTTTTGGACAGGTAGTGTAGATAAGTTTTCTGCACTATA
>JACVZY010000016.1 GCA_014654705.1 Ignavibacteria bacterium | reverse complement strand
CAGACTGGCTGCCGCTTTGATTGCTCTGATTTTTAACTTTTAATTGGCATTTGTACTCATCGGTGAAAAATATTGTACTGGTTTTCATGGTTGTAGCATTTCAAATAGTGTTGATGTGCTGCCGTTTTGTGTCGCTGATGTTATTGTTTGTTGGGATTTGGTCTGTGCGGCAAGGGAATTGCGCTCCCAAAAAACACCATCTGAAAAACCCTGAATTGCTGCGTCGCCTTCAGCATTTGTAAGTCGCTGCAACGCCCACAAGCAATATTCTTCCTCTTGCTCAATCGCCACAAACCGCCGTCCCAGCTTTTTCGCTACCACCGCTGTTGTTCCAGAACCCGCAAAAGGATCCAGCACCACATCGCCCTCATTACTACTTGCTAGGAGCAACTTTGCGATAAGTTTTTCGGGCTTTTGTGTTGGGTGGTCAGTGTTTTCGGGCATTGACCAAAAGGGAACGCTTATATCTGTCCAGAGATTTGACGGCGCGGTGTCGCGGAACTTGCCGTCGTCAGTTTCCTCCCAATCTTTTGGCGAGCCATTCTCGCGGTACGGTGCAATGACACGTCTACGGAGTCGCACGGCATCTGCATTGAAGGTGTATTCGCTGGACTTCGTACAAAACCAAATATCTTCCGAACAGTTTTTCCAATTTGTCTTGGCACCCCGCCCTTTCTCGCGTTCCCACGTGACGCGATTGCGAATGTGCAGATATTTTTCCGCAACGGCAACAATACTTGCCGACGACTGCCAATCACCGCAGATATACACGCTCGCCGTTGGCTTCAAAAGGCGCATCATTGGCTGAAACCACGACTCCATCCATGCTGTGTAATCATCCTTATCCTTGGCTCGGAAGGTTGTGCCGTTAAAAGACTTGGTGAGATTATACGGTGGATCAAGGACGAGCAAATCCACAAAGCCCGAAGGTAAGTGTTGGAGAGCGGTTTGGCAGTCTTGGTGATATATTTTATCAAGAATATCGTGCGCCGATGGAGCTTTAGAAAGCGTACAAAGAAAGCCTTTGAGCGATACACGATTTGTATCGCTCAAGACAAGTGTGCGGTTCATTGGCGCACGAGTTTTTGCAGCTATTATTTCAGGCATTTTTCAACCTCGCAAACACCTCCAAAACCTCATCCACGCTCATCGCGCCCTTATCGCCCACGCCATGCTCGCGCACCGCCACTGTTCCGTCTTCCACTTCTTTTTTGCCAATCACCAGTGCAAACGGTACTTTTTTCTGCTCGGATTCCGCGATTTTGCGATTCACTTTTTCGGCGCGGTCGTCAAGTTTCACACGGTAGCCGAGGGCGAGCAGGCGTTGCGTCAGTCCTTGTGCGTATGGAATTTGTGCGTCCGTAATCGGTAGCACACTCACTTGCACCGGAGCAATCCAGAAGGGGAAATTGCCTGCAAAGTGCTCAATCAAAATGCTCAAGAACCGCTCCATTGAGCCAAAGGGCGCACGGTGAATAATCACAGGGCGGTGCTTAGCGTTGTCCGCACCGACGTACTCCAATTCAAAGCGTTCCGGCATGACGTAATCTACCTGTACTGTACCAAGCTGCCACTTGCGCCCGATAGCATCACGGACGATGAAGTCAAACTTGGGTCCGTAAAATGCTGCTTCACCTACGCCGACGAAGTAATCGAGTCCCATCATATCGGCAACTTCCTGAATCTCGCGCTCCGCTTGATTCCACATTTCGTCTGTGCCAGCATATTTTTCAGTGTTGCTGGGGTCTCGGAAGGAAAGGCGTGTTTTCACCTCCATGCCAAAGGTCTTAAAAACAAGCTGGGTCAGTTCAATGGCATTGATAAGTTCGTCTTTGAGTTGCTCGTGTGTGCAGTAAATATGTGCGTCATCCTGCGTAAATCCGCGCACACGGCTGAGTCCGCTCAATTCGCCGGACTGCTCATAGCGATAAACCGAACCAAATTCTGCAAGACGAATTGGTAAATCGCGGTAGCTGTGCGGTTTTGAGGAATAAACTTGGTGATGATGCGGACAGTTCATTGGCTTGAGCAAATACTCTTCCTCACGTCCCGTTTCATCGGTAAATTGGATTGGCGGGAACATTCCATCAGAGTAATACGGATAATGCCCCGAAGTGCGATACATATTGAGATTGCCGATATGCGGTGTGATAACTTCTTGATAACCGCGTTTGATAAGCTCATCGCGTAAGAAATTTTCTAGTAAACGTCGCAAAATCGTACCATTCGGAAGCCAGACGGGAAGCCCACCGCCGATAGTTTGCGAAATCATAAACAGTTCTAATTCTTTGCCCAATTTGCGGTGGTCGCGCTTTTCCGCTTCTTCACGCATTTTCACAAAGTCTTCCAGCATTTGCTTTTTCGGGAAGGCAATGCCGTAGATACGCGTTAAAACTTGACGATTCGAGTCGCCACGCCAGTATGCACCAGCAATGGAGAGCAGTTTGGGAAATTTGAGCATTCCTGTTGACGGAACGTGCGTTCCACGACACAAATCCGTAAATTCGCCTTGCTTGTAGAGCGTGATGCCTTGTCCTTTGAAGCCTTCCAACAGCTCCAATTTATACTCATCGCCTTTTTCCTTGAAGTACTTCACAGCATCGTCCCACGAAATATCCTGGCGCTGGAACGGCACGTCGCGCTTGACGAGTTCCGCCATCTTTGCTTCAATTTTGGGCAAATCCTCGCTGGATAATTTCATATCGCCGGGCAAATCCACATCATAGTAAAAGCCCTGCTCAATTGCGGGACCAATGCCAAATTTCACGCCCGGATAGAGTGCTTCCAGTGCCTCCGCCATAAGGTGAGCAGTGGAATGCCAGAAAATCTGCTTGCCTTCGTCTTGGTCGAAGGTAACGATACGCACATTCGCATCTGCCGTAATCGGCGTGGAAAGGTCATTGGGTGTGTCGTTCAAGAAAATGCCGACTGCATTGCGGGCAAGTCCTTGAGAGATGGATTCAGCGACCTGCATACCTGTGGAGCCGCTTGCGTACTCGCGTTTCGAGCCGTCGGGGAGAGTGAGGGTGATGTTCATGGTATTGAATTTGGGAAAATAATAGTATTACAATAATTCAAGATGTTCTTTATAGAGAGTTTCGTCAATGGTGCTTGTGGTAGCATTGCTAAACGACGCGCTTGGAAGCCTCTCAAATGCTTGCCCAACGGTTTGTATTGGTTTGAGTGGAAAAAGCGAACCTTCCACCTCGCCGTGTGTTGGCTCAGGAAGTGCGATTTTACCGAGGCTCTGGCGGCATCCAATGATAAAAAGCCTGTTCCTGCGCTGCGCTGCACCGTAGTGTGTTGCGTCCAAAACGTTCATGTCAAGGTTATAGCCAAGCTCCTTGAACATTACTACAACACGCTTCAAGAGCGTACCACCAGCAACGCCTTTGAGATTAGCAACATTTTCCATAACGAAAAATTCTGGTTGCAAATCGCTCACAAACCGCACGAACTCAAAGATAAGCATACCGCGTTCATCATCATCAGCTTTTTGCTTGCCAGCTTGACTAAATGCCTGACAGGGCGGACCGCCATACACAAGGTTTGGAGAGATATCTAAGCCAGTTTTCTCATGCCAAAAATCAAGCGGCGAAGCGACAGTGCGAATATCGTTTTGGGCAATATTTATCCGCGAACCCGCATAGTTTCGTAGCGTTTCGCAAGCATCATTCCAATTTTCCAACGCCACAAGTGGGCGAATCCGTGTTTGGTGAATTGCTACCCGCTCCGCACCTATATCGAAGCCGCCCGCGCCGCTAAACAAACTCAGCGCACGAACTTCGCGCATAGACAGCAGATGAGCTTTTTCCGCTACCGCCGTTAAAACTGCTCGTGCAAGCGGCACCGGCACGGCATTACCAACTTGCAGCTGTGAGCTTGTCAGTGTTCCGCAAAACGGAACTTCATCGGGGAAGCCCTGTAAACGCGCGGCTTCGCGGACAGTAATAAAGCGGTTTTCAAATGGATGAACGAACTTGTTGAAAATATAGCCCGTAACGGTCAGCGATGGCTTTTCAGGGTCGAGTCGCATCATGCGAAGGTTCGGACCGCCCTTGCGATTCGGGTCTTCTTTGACGTAGTAGCGAAAACTTGGATGCCAGAGTTCCTCGGGTAAATCCTGCATTTTCTGCCCGATTTTGAGTGCGTCAATGCGCTGTTGCACCTCCGCACCAACGCTGCGGGCGATGTGGTTATGAACGGTCATCGGTGAAGGCGAAAATTGTTGATAACCAATGAGTTTTGAGGCTCTTGCGCGTAAACGAAAATAAGCCGTCGTAAAGATGAAATAAGCCTTTATCGCGCATCGAATCATAGCCCCAGACAAGATCCTCGACGGGCTGGAAATAGTCGTCGTAGTGGCGAATAGCGTGGATATTGGAGATGAGAGCGATGGTGAGCGAATATGGCAAGTCGTTTTTTCGAGATTCTGCACCAATTTTCAGAAGCTGATAAATGCCCTTTTTTATGTCATCTGTTCTGTCCATGCCAACACTGGTTTTGCTATCGGAAACGTTGATAGAACCTTTACTGCCGCAGCCATTCGTGAGCCAGTAGAGAGGATGTGTACGGTCTTTGGTTTCGTACACATTCAGCGCATTTTTCCAGAAAAGCAGATAATCGCGGAAAAATGTACCGTCGTGCTGAAGAGCTGATGCGAAACCTTCAAAAGCCCAGTTTTTATCGGACTTCACGCCTAACGGTACTCGCCGATATGACCATCTGTCACGGTCACGCACTGGTATAAGCATGGAAAGTGGCGTATTTGCTAAGGAATTAACGGCTGCTTTATCTTTGTGCTGCACAGGAACGATACCATGCGGCTTGGATTCCTGCCAAACCTCGCTATCGGCGGCAAGCGGCAAGACAACAAGCGGTGCAGCCTTGATTTCACCCAGCAAATACGCTCTTCTTTCGGTATCGGTAATAACGAAATCTATCGGCTCTTGACCCGTTTTGATGATACAATTTTGACCATTCATCTGAAAAATCTCTTCTAGTAAGCGGAGGAGCGTTTCAGAAGTGATTTTACCAATTTTTCCCGATTCTGGCTTGTTCCCCGTACATTTCACGATTTCGCCGTTTGCTATTGTACAAACAGGGCAAGCATTGACAAAAGGAAACGTGAGTATTGGAGCGTTAGGCGAGACTTTTGCACAGTACATCCAGCCAACATTAGCGATGGATTCTTGGTAATATGCAGCCGACACAAGCAAATCGTAGAGCGCGGCAAAAACGATTCCCGTGGAAATATTCAATTCCTGTGCATACTTCGCTCCTTGCGGCAAGATCAGTCTTGTTATTGCCTGAAACTCCGGATGCGGCTCTAATTTGTATCCCAAGTGTTCTATGTTTTCATGCCAAGCCATCGCATTCACCGTCCTTTGGTAAAAAAGTCCGCACAGCGACTTGCAAGCCAGTCGTACCTTGCGGGTACTCGCGTTTCGAGCCGTCGGGGAGAGTGAGGGTGATAATAGATGCCATAGTGCGTAAAAATTACGTGTGTGTGGAAAACTTAGGGAAAACTTCTTCCCGCTTAAACGGCGGAAATCCGTGCGACAGTTATGATTATATCGTAAAAATTTCTTATGTTGGTCGTTCTTTGGTTGCTCCAACAAAGCCTTGTTTGAGTATGCGCAAGTCAAAGCAACCTTTACGGCAAACCAACGTAGAACAGCAAAAATACAGAATTTTTCTACGAAAGAATAGCCCCAATCAATAGTATGGAAACATTTTCAGAATCATTTTCCTTTAGCGCCGACGATATTCGCCGTATTAGCGAAATTGTTGATGCTACGCCGCAGTCGCACGACGGCGAGTATTTGTTTTCGCTTTCTAATGCGCAAACACGGCAATCACTTACGCTCAACGTCTCGAACAACGTCGAACTTGGCGACGACAGGCGCGGTGCGCTTGTGATAGCCCAGACGCAGCACGGATACTTCGAGCTACACGATTGTACGGCGTTTCTGGTCTTCGAGCCGGATGAACTTATTTTCGTTTCTGCCAATGAAACACATATTTCGGGCTTGATTGTCGGGAAGCAATGCACATGCTCTATGTTCAGCAATGTTCGCCGGAGCAACCTTTCTGCTGATTTTGCTGAACTTGATCCACGCTTGTTGATGTCGGCGATGCAACTTTCGGTCGCCGAAATGCTCTTACCGATGGAATAAGATAGCACACCCACAGCTAGGTTTTATGCTCTTAATGCAAATCTTTGAAGAAAAACATTTGTGATGAAATTTGAAATTCACATTTTCAACGACACAACACAGAAGCCAATTCCTCGCGCCAAAATGCAGCACGTGATAGAACGTGTGCTTCGTGGTGAAAAATGGCATAAAAAGCCGATAGAATCTGCTTCTGTCAATGTAATACTTGTGGACGATGTGAGAATTCACGCAATGAACAAAGAGTTTTTGCAACACGACTACCCGACGGATATTATCACGTTTCCACTGGAAGAAAATGAAATTGACGGCGAACTCTACATCAGCCTTGACACTGCAGCCCGCCAAGCCGACGAATATGGTGTTTCGCTCACCAATGAACTCATGCGCTTGGCTGCACACGGAACGCTGCATTTGATTGGTTATGACGATGCGACAGACGAAGAGCGTAAGGAAATGAGCCGCTTGGAAGACTTTTATATTCAGCAGTAAATTTATTGAGACTTTTAGCCATGCTAAGTTTTTGACGTATGCGCGAGAACATCATCGATATCATCGCCTATCTTATGGCGGAATTGCATAGTAATCATGCTATCAACGAAAAAACCGTTGTTACTCTGAGCAATCAAGGTTATTCGCAAACAGAGATTTCGACGGCATTTAGTTGGCTGGCAGACCGTGCCAGTATGCAAGAATTTGCAAATATTGCCCTTGAGGGGAGCACCAGTTCTTTCCGAATCCTTCACGAATTTGAGAAGATGTTTATCTCATCGGAAGCGTTTGGCTATATTCTTCTTCTCTGGCAGTTAAGCGTGCTCAATCACGACCACGTAGAAGAAGTCATCGAACGGTGTATCGCTACTGGTCAGCAACCCGTAGAAATGAGCGAAGTCAAGGGTATTATTGCCACACTTCTCTTTAATGCCGAACCCTTTAGCGCACCCGGAAGGCGTGTTTTCTTGCACCCAACGGATATGATTCATTAAGACTATCGGTTCCGTAGTTCAGCTGGATAGAACACAAGTTTCCTAAACTTGGTGTCGCAGGTTCGACTCCTGTCGGGACCACAAAGAACGGCTCAGAAGCACTGCTTTTGAGCCGTTTTGATTTTTTGATTTTTTGCGGTTTGTACTATTTCAACAACATTCCTCAAAACCGCACAAACCTTGCCACAAGACGCTCTCCGCCGCAGAGTGTTTCCACTGAGTACGCTCCGGGTGCCAGATGCGCGACATTCAATTCCTTGCGGAATAGCCCGTCCGTGCTCTGTGCTTCTAGTGTCATCACTACCACACCCAGCGCATTACGAAGCGTGATGCGAAGCGGCTTGGAAGCACACTTCGGCGCGGCTTCAACGGTAATGAAATCGCTTGTCGGATTAGGATATAAAGCTAAAGGTGGTGTGTCTGATTGGATAGAAGTACTTGTAATGGTCTGCTGAAATATCGTGGGAGCAACTCTATATCCATATCGCTGCAAATCGAAATTTTCTACCAATAAGACAGGATGAGACGCCAATAGAGATGGTACAATTAGAGTTTCTGGGACGAATACCTCAAGTGTTGTCTGATTTGAGCTAATAACTTGCAATTCTTGCCCATTCAATGTGACCCGTGGTGTCCCGATAAATCCGCTCCCCTCAATAATTAAATGCAAGACACCATTATCAAGCCATATAGAACGAACATTGACAATATATGGAGCTAGTCGTGCGTTGAGGCGCAAAGTAGCTTCTGTAAACTGAGTGTCGTAATTTGTCAATCGGACGCGCAGATTCTCATTTCCAAAAGTATTCATTTCTTTAGGAATTTCTACCGAAGCTCTCGTCGAACTCAGAATATTGAATTTTGCCAAAGTCCCATTTATTGAAATAGTAGCAGACTGCCGAAAGAAATTATTTCCACTTAGAATGGTTGTGAATGGTAGTGAACTCGCGATTGTACTTGCCACACTTAAAACTCCAAGCGTTGGCGGTAACCCAAGCTGAACTGTGTAGATAGTTGCCGCAGAAAAACTTGCGTTCCGAATCATTACCTTGTAATCGGCAACTCTACGTAGTACGAGAGGAACGCTAAGAATGGCACTTGTTGAACTGGCAGAGATTAGTCTGATTGGAAAAATGTCATTTGGCGATAATACTGGTGCGATGCTGTATAAACTACTCGGAGATAAATTCCGCCCTGCTACTGTGATAGTGTAATCACCATCTCCTGTAAATACAGGTTGTGGCGTAACACCGGTAATCATCGGTGGAAGTGCAGGTGTAAAGGTAAACGCCTCCGACCATAGGGCATTTCCATCAACTGTTTGTAGGGAGATTAGCCCTGACGAGCCGTTACCGACAATTGCTGTGATTTGCGTGTCTGAGTCCACAAAAAATGACTGTGCGGGCACACCCCCAAAGCGTACGAATTGCGTTTGCGATAACCTTGTGCCGCGAATAATTATTCTTGTGCCAAATTCACCAAATGTTTGACTCACGCTTGTTATTGTTGGGCTAGGTAATGTAGTAACAGGTGTTATTCCTCCTCCTGGGGAAACGCCACTACTCCCCCCATTCGATGAAGAGCCTGATCCTGAACTAATAAAGGTGAATCCTGATAAGGAAGCTATACCTGATGGATTGGCAACACTTACGCTGCCACTGTTACCCGAACTAATAATAGCCTTAATTTGTGTCTGCGAAATAATGGTAAAACGTTGAGCTGCCACTCCACCAAAAAGTACGCTTGTAGTACCTGTAAGGTTTGTACCAGTAATAATGACTGTATCCCCTTGACGGGCACTTGCTGGAGAAAAATTTGTAATTGTGGGAGCAGAAATAGACTGAGGAAAAAAACGTGCTAAACCACTACGAATGCCAATTAAAAGTTAAAAATCAGAGCAATCAAAGCGGCAGCCAGTCTGCCG
>JACVZY010000015.1 GCA_014654705.1 Ignavibacteria bacterium | reverse complement strand
TTTCTTCTATCACGATTATCTGGGCAATCCAGTTTTAACTTTTAATTGGCATTATAAAACGATTCTGAAAGAGTTAGAACGTACAGGAAAAATCACACTTATCATAACCGAAGGAAAAACCATTATGGCAAAATTTTCAAATATAGAATGGACGCATCACACCTTTAATCCATGGTGGGGCTGCATGAAGGTATCGGCGGGCTGCAAAAATTGTTACGCAGATACCTTAGCTACACGCTACGGGCATGATTTGTGGGGCAAAAATTCCGAGCGTCGTTTTTCGGTGAACAACATTGGCAAGAACCACTTCGTTGGAATAGAGAAGCCGAGAAATTGCGTGAGCGTCATCGCGTTTTTTGTGCATCTATGTCCGACGTTTTTGAAGAGCATGAACGATTATCACGCCGCTTAGAGGAAGAACGCTCGAAACTTTGGCATCTCATTGAAGAAACACCATATTTGGATTGGTTGCTTCTTACGAAACGTCCTGAAAACGTGATGGCAATGATACCTAAACGCTGGAAAATGAACCTGCCACCGAATATTTGGATAGGTACGTCAGTTGAGAACCCAGAAACTGCTGCTGAAAGGATTCCACACTTACAAGCTATCCCTGCCGAAGTACGTTTTTTGAGTGTTGAACCTTTATTAGAGGCTGTACCAAATTTGGACCTTGCATTTATTCATTGGGTCATCGTGGGCGGAGAAAGTGGCGCGGGCGCACGACCAATGGAAGAATCGTGGGTAATAGACGTTCAGCACCAATGCAAAAAGGCTCACGTTGCGTTTTTCTTTAAGCAATGGGGCGGTGTGAACAAGAAAAAAGCTGGGCGTTTACTCAAAAATCGAGAGTGGAATGAAATTCCTCAAACGGCGTTGATGCTGGACTTGGAAGACCAGTTTTCGTTACTGTAAATTACGTTTTTGAACCCTAAAAGCCCACCATTCGGCGGGCTTTTTTGTTGCTCAATCGGAGAAATTTTTGTGTATTTGTAGCATGAAGCGCATCGCCATCCATATTGACCGCCTTACCAATTCCATTGTCGAGGTTGCTACACAAACAACCTTAGCGACGTATGTTCTACCGCTTGCCAGTAGCGATAAGAAGCACCTTAAAACAGGGTGGTCATTTGATTGGTTAGGGGAATTACAACGACCGCAGCGCAAGATTTTTAAGCTGGTGATTGCCAACGAGCCGACTATTATTCAAGGATTACTCAGCCTCGGCGACGGGGGAGACCACATCATTGTACATCTCGTGGAAAATGCGTACTTTAACATCGGTAAAGGCAAGAAATACGAAGGTGTTGGCGGTAATCTTTTTGCGTTTGCCTGTAAGCATTCTTTTGAACGCGACTACGACGGTTTTGTATCGTTTTTGGCAAAATCGAATCTTGTTGCCCACTATGAAAAAGCCTTGGGCGCACATCGAATCGGTGCATCTACACGCATGATTATCGAAACCGAAGCAGCAAGTATGCTTGTTCGTCAATACTTTTCGCCACAATAATTTTTGGAGCAAATTATGGGCTACATTCCTGACCCCGAAGATATGGCGTTTACCGTCATCAATCAAGAGCCAAGTCCCGAAGAGATGCAGAGCATCCGTGAGCATATTGCGGGGTATCGTCGGGCGCATCCCGTCGCCGATATTCCTGCGTGGATGAAAGAGCCGCTTGTAGTACAAATGCCCACACAAGCGAAGAAGGCTTCACGAACTCCGCCTATTCAAATAAATAAAGCCCATGCGTAAGTTTGCATGGGCTTTTGTATAACAGATAGACTTTCCCTCCTCACTTCAGCACTGCTTTCTTCCGCCCCACACTGTCCACAAAGAAGAGGGAAGCGTTGCCCGCTGCATCTACACTCATTTCCGCTCGCACGCGCCCTGCGGAATCACGCAGCACGAACTTTCGTGCTTCCACTGTTGGTTGCAAAGGCTGTCGTAATGCAGTTACCATAAGTGTAACAGCTATGGCAGCTACGAAAACACACAATAACGATAGCAATCGTATAATGGTTCGCACTTCGTGCTGTTTGATCATATATTCAGATTCTGAAAAAAGAATTGCCGCCCCTTACGCTGCTTGCACACGTCTCACATAACTGCTCGTTCAAAACCGCCACGCCACATTCACATAGATATTTCTGCCTCTACTTGGCAAATTATTGATAGCAAAGTGTTCGTGGTAGAACGTATCCAGTACATTTTCCATGCCGAAGCGTACATCGCACCGACCAAAGAGCGTCGCACCAAATCGCACATCGCCGATAATCCATGCAGGAGTTGCGTCTTCAAATAGTAATTTCGCCGAAGGCTGATTCTGCGCCGCCGCGAAGCGTGTTCCCACTTCACTCCACACGGGAAGCGTTTCACCGAAAATGCTTACTTCTCCGTGCCATTGCACACGTAGTGTGCCTTGCAGAGGTGGCATAAATGGCAGCCAATCTTGTAAATCTATTGCTCGTCCTTGCTGCCACGTGAGCGTTCCACGCAGTTCCAGTGATTCCGTGAGAGCCGCTCTGCCGCTTGCTTCCACGCCACCGATGAATGCCTGACCAACATGGTCGTACCGCCGAAATGCTTGCGAAAACAAACGATTGCTCGGATTTGCTGCAATAAACGTCAAGCCGGCAATGTAGTTGTCAAGCCAATTCGCAAAGCCCGTAAGCCTCATGGAAACTGCTTCTTGCGTGAATGTTGCCGCGAGTTCCGCTTGCCAAGCGCGTTCCGGTTGCAGAAGATTATTGCCGATATAGATGGCATTATCCGAAGGATTGTACAGATAATAGCCATTCGTTTCGATGTGCGTCGGCATCCGCGAAGCACGAGCAAACCGTAGATTTAATGCTGTTTCGTCTGTCGCTTGCCACTGCACAGCCGCACTTGCACTTACCGCAAAAAGCTGTGAGCGGGTCGGACGATCGCCCCAATACCCTTCAAATTGCTGTTTGGCAAAGGTATCGAAAATATCGCGGTCGCTATAATCCGCACGAACATTGACGCGGAGCGAAAGATTATCGTCCAACGGGCGAAACCACTCTGCGGCAAGCGCGTAATTCCACTTCCAGACATCACCCACATTCAGCAAATACATCGGCGCAACATCAGGAAAAATGCTCACCATTGCCATATCTGCAAAGGCATTGAGTTGAAACACGTCTGCCGTCAGTTTGAGCGTTTGTGCGCCGTCCGTGAGGAGCGCCTCGCCCAGAAAGCCTGTGGTACGGTTGTCGCCGTACATGGGCATATACATATCGGGCATGACGACGCGCTCGCGAATTTCCTGTTGTGTCCTACGATAATCATCCATCCAGTGCAGCACTTGGTTCATGTAGAGTTTTGCCGTCAAAAGCGGCACAGAACGCAAGAGATTCTGCGCTTTGTAGTCAATGCTCCAAATATACGAGCGGGTTTCTTTCGTGTCCATTATCAAACCCGGATAACCAATATTTCGGGCAAAATCAATAATTGCTGAGGCGTTGAGGGAATGATGCTCATCAAAGCGTTTGGTGATGTCCAGTTTGAAATTTTCTTTGTCGAAATTCGAGCGTGGAATAAGGGTGCGATTGCCCGCATAATAATCTCCTGAACGCTTGACCGAAAGCGACATCCGCGCCGCAATGCCGGAGTTTTCACCGTCTTGCAACCATTCGGGCGCAATGTTCGCCTCACCACGCACACGCCAAAGATTGGAAACGGCTTCAAATCCCGTTTCGGCAACAGCCGCAAACGGGCGTGTGAAATCGGGCTTGGTGGTGATAAAATTCATCACGCCGCCGAGCGTTTGGGCATAATTAAAATCCGACGCGCCTTTGGACACGTCTAACTGCTTCAAATTTTCAATCTCAATGTACGCCGTTACGGGATCCATTCTGTCCACACACGCACTGTGCATCTTCATTCCGTCTATCACCACCGCCACCTGTCCTGCATTGTAGCCGCGAATGGTCGGCTCCAGTGCGAAATTTGCACGGCGCATCATCGAAACGCCTTCGACCTGCTCCAGTACGTCGTCGGTTGCATTAAAGGTTTTCGTGAGTTGCCGTAGGCGGCGTTGTTCGGGCGTTTCACCGTAAATGCGTACTTCCTCACGAATGTTGTAGCGTGGAAGCGGTTTGCGAGCTGTATCCTTTACCGTGCTGTCGCGCTTGAACGCTTGCGCCGAAGCGAATGCAGGCATCAGCAAAAAAGTAACGGCAAAAAAAGCGTAAATTTTTACCATCCTACATATCCTTCCGGCGTAACGCCATTCAAACGCAAATAGACAATAGCCTGCCCTCGGTGGTGGATAATGTGATTTTCTAGCCCCAAGAGAAGCTGCCATTTCGGAATCGTATCGCCCGCAAATTTTTCTTCTTCAAGCAAGGTTTTGGGCGGAGCTTCGTTCACGACTTTTCGCACCCACGCATAAAATTCGTGCAGTTCTTTGGAAAGGTCGGCTTTGGAAATGTTGTCCCACGCATCACGTTTGCGCTTTTCGTACGGATTGGGTACACCAAGCCGCACCGCTACGTGATTTGCCGAAAAAATAATGCAGTGAATAAATTGAAACGCAAAGGTGAACGATTCGGGCGTGTATTTGTAGAGCAATTTTTCCTCCGGCATCTGCTCAAATACCGTTAGGGTATAATCCTCCGACCGCTTCCATGCTCGCGCAAATTCTTGCTTGAAAGCAACTATGTCTTTGACGGGTTTCAGGTCTTTGGCGGAAGCCCGTGGCGGTGTATCGGAATTTTTTGCAAATGCCGCCACACCTGTAAAAGTCGGCACTGCGGCTGCAAGAGTAGCCAGAAAGCTACGTCGCCCGTGTGTAGGCGTTTGGATATTGATGGGGAAATTCATAGAGTACGGAATAACGTTTGAACAAAAAAGATTGATTCGTTAGAGGTTTATTCTTTTTGCTGAAGCGGGTGCTTTACGCCGCAAAAGTGGCGTTGTCATGCCCCACAGGAGAAATCCGCTTGCGACAGTTATCACGCCAAACACCGAAAATCCGCGTAGTAACCAGTTGTGGAGATTGTCGCGGGTCTCGAAGTCCATGATGTGAAGCATCCAAAGGAAATCCCACATTCGCCAGCGTGTATTGCGTCGCGCCGTTACTACGCCGCGTTCTGCTGAAACGTACAAGTGTGTGCCGCTTTCGTGGTCAAATGTTATGCGATATGCCGGAAGCGGTTTCTCACGGTATTCTGACGAAGGCGTTACCGACTCAATGCGCTCTACGCTGAGAATATTGGCTTTGGGGGCGAAATCATTGATTGCGACAATTCGCGCTTCCTCGGCGGTGAGCATCGGTTGAACTACGCCTCGTGTCGCATGAACAAGTCCGAAATGTGGTACTGTCCGGGCAGCATTACCGGTTCCTTCCTGCGCGTCATATTCGAGTTCGTACATGGGTTCTTTCATCACCTCACGCAGATTGATTGCTTTGATACGTTTGACCGTAGGAACGACTTGACGTAATGCCGAAACTGCTGTACTCACGGGAACGGGTCGCAATGTATCCAGCAGAAAAGCCGGCTTTTGCGGTGCGACAAATGGGTCACCATGAACATAGTTAATAGAGTTCCACGCGAAAAAGAGTCCGCTTGCCGTCCAGAACAGCAGTTGAATACCAATGCTCACACCCAAGTACCGATGAGCTTTGCGAAACCAAATAGTTTTGAATTGCATAGTGAAAAGATAATGTTTTGGGAGAGAGGTTCACAGAATAAAAAAGAAAAATGTTTCCAGAAGTGTTGTATTTCCTTGTTTGGCGGCAATATCAATCCGCCAATCGCCTGTCATGTTGAAACTGATTTTGCCGTCATAGCGACCATTTGTGCGGTACGCAGGAGCAATATTACCTTCCGAGCCATGCCCCATAGACGGCATCGTGGGTTCGTGGTCGAGTGCGAGACCGCTCACAGGGAGATACTCGCTACTATCTGTGTTCAGACGATGGACAAAAAGCGAAAAATCTTGTACACCCACACGCGGACGCTGCGGCTCGGCAAAAGTCAGGAAGTACGACACTTGGTCATTTCCTTGTGCCTTGGCGACGCGCCACGATTCGCGCACAGGTACAAGAACGCCTATACTATCGGTTTTTCCTTGCGCCGTGAACCGCACCCGTAGTTCATAATTGCCGCGCTCCAAGAGCAATACATCACACGGAAAACGCATTCGGTCGAAGTTTTTCACCGCAGTAGTGGAAGTTGCTTGCAAAGGCGTTTGGCGGTCATGCACGGCAGAACGCAGCACAGGCAGAATCTGCACCGAACCCGTTTCAATGGTTTTACCGCTTGCCGAATCGGTCAGTTCAATGAGCATCGTTGTAAAGCCTGTTTGAAGAGTGTCCGACGGCATGAAGAGTTGAACGCGGATGCCACTTCGCACGATGTTTGCAAGTTCGATGGGTTCACGCGCACGTAAACTTGCCTCGAACTCGGCACGAAGCGGGTTGTTGCGGTAGTGAGAGACATCGCAGCTTATTATAACAGCAGTGGCAATACAGAAACCAATCAGTATCAGCATTACTTTACGGTTGCAAAAATTCTTCATCGGTCAGTGCTTTCAAAAAGTTCACAAGGTCTTGTTGCTCTTCTGCGGTGAGTCCAAGCGGCTTCACGCGAGAGCTTTGGTTTGGTGAGGATTTGCCACCTGCGTTGTAATGCGCCACAACGCTTTCCAGCGTCGGAAACGCACCATTGTGAAAATAGGGTGCTGTGCGCTCTACATTGCGGAGTGTCGGCACTTTGAATTTCCCCTTGTCGCGGTCATTTGCGGTCATCATGTATCGCCCCAAGTCCACGTATTGTGCGCCTTGTGAGCCGTTATCTTCAAATCCGCCGCCCGTGAAATTAAACCCCGCATGGCAAGACGCGCACTCAGTTCTTGAGCTAAAAAACAACGCCCGTCCGCGCTCTTCACTGGCGTTCAACGCCGATTTATCACCGCGTTCAAAGCGGTCATACCGGGAATTGCCCGAAATGAGTGTTCGTTCAAAGGCGGCTATTGCGTCCAACACACCCAAAATATCTACCTCTTTCCCAAATGCCCGCCGAAATAAGCGTGGATACTCGCCATGCGCCCGCAACGAGCGAACAATATTATCGGCTTCATTGCCCATTTCATCCTCATTTTCAAGGCTGGAAAGGGCTTGCGCTTGCAAGTTTACCGAGCCGCCGTGCCAAAAGAATGAACGGTTGTAGGCAACATTGGTGAGCGTGGGTGCATTTCGCAGACCCCGCCGCCCAAACACTCCCGCCGGAACAGGAACGGGTGCAGTGAAACCATTCTGCGCTTGATGACACGTCGCACAAGCAACCGTGCCGTTTACCGACAATATCGGGTCTGCAAAGAGTTTTCGCCCAAGCTCGACTTTTGCGCGGGTCATGGGTTGCTCGTAATCGGGAACAGCGAGTGCCGGAAATCCTTGCGGAAGATTCATCACAAACGGCGTAATATCTTGTGTTTCAACTGGCTCAGTAGCGGGTGAACACGAAACCATAAGCACGAAAACCACAAAGAGTGGTAGCACGGCATATAACCGTACTACCAACTCTTGGTCAGATTCTCGTGAAGAGCGAATGGAAAAAAAAGCCAATGAACTATCGTTCATGTTATTGTGCAGTGATAGCAGTTGCAACATTAGTCATGATTTTTGTACCAAGCGGGCGGTCATTGGGGAATGCCGCCGCAGGGCGAATACACATTGTTGAGCGATCTTGTGCATTGCGCCAATCAATCCCCGCAAGCACTTTTGCATAATCAAATGTTAGAGAGAGCGCTGAACTTTGACCGCTTTTGATTTCAAAATTTTTGGTAATGGAAATTGGTGCTGTAAACCCTGTTGAACCAATGTGATAGAACCAACGAACATTAGGTGTTCCGGTACCTGCTACACTTGTATCAACAACGCCCTCCATTTTTGCAAAGATATAGCCGGAATTCCACGACCACCAGTTCCGTTCGGCAGCATTGGTAATCAAAGCAAGCGGATGTTGAGGCGAGAGCCGAGCTACTTCGGAAGCATCTATCAAATTTGTCGGATTTTCAATGCCAACTGTAAAACGAATGCCTGTGTATTGACCGGACGGCACATTATCTGCTGTTTTTGCATTCGTACCTCTGTGATGTTGGTAAAACAAAACTTGCTCCGTAACCGAAATAGCAGCCGCATTGGTAGTGTCGCCCGTAGCGGATGCAGAGCGAATGCTAATGGGTGTCGTGGTCAGTTTTACCGTTGAGCCATCAGATTTAACCAATGTAATATTGCTTACGTAGATTTGCCCCAGCGTAAAGCGTACGTTGCGATTATTGATACTAAATGTTTTGGTTGTATCAAAGGCTTGTGAGCCGACCGTCGGCGTAACAGTTAATGCGAGTGTGCCGGGTGAATTATCTACCGGCGTAACGGTTTGGCAAGAAGAAGCAAACAGCGCAATGCCACAGATTGCACAAACAAGAAAGGAACGAAAAGAAGTCATCATGGTATAACAAAAAAAATATAAAACAAAGCTGCAAAGGACAGCACAGCAAAACTGTATCTATCCCAAGACAACATGAGTTGAGGTTGGTAAAAAAAATTGATTGTTCAAGAAATAGAATAAATCGAAGCCATACCTAATTATCGGCACGTTAGGATAACGCGCTAACACGATAAAGGCAGTAAAGACAACCGCTCTGTGGCTACAGAACGAGTGCTTTGGATAGTGTTGTATGGCGGACTAAGCGCGAGGCGGTTGGAAAGGGAGAGCGGAAAAACCTTCGGCAAGAGGATGATTGCCGAGGTAGTACGGCATTATGCACAAGAGAATTTGAGGTAAGGGGAGGTGGTCTGTAAAGCGGGAAATATGATGCACCTCCGATTGTGTTTGTCGGTCAGTATTTGTGGGAGCAGATTGGGGAGATTGCTCTTTTTGCGTTTCTTCTTGCACTTCCTTGACCACTTGACAGCAGCCGTCGCACTCCAATTCAGGTTTGTCTTTGTTTACACAACGCTCGGCATAAAATTCTTTATCCACCGCATAATGCAGAAACGACACAAACACTCGACACGTCGAGAGTGTGTATAGGAATATCAAAAGCGATATAGAAACGAGACGAAGCATGGTATGGTGGTAAAGAGAATGCTAAGTTATGGAAGTTCTGCAAATTGCGAAAGGGAAAAATTATCGTTTCACTGTTTTTAGCTTATCGAAATGAAATAGACAAAATTTAAGTACAAAATGTTTATTTGTATGAGTTTGCGTAAGTTTGC
>JACVZY010000014.1:22920-88071 GCA_014654705.1 Ignavibacteria bacterium | reverse complement strand
TTTCTTCTATCACGATTATCTGGGCAATCCAGTTTTAACTTTTAATTGGCATTTCAAATCTATATTCCCATTGTTACAATAATTTTTACAATTAAGCATTTACGACGTTTCAGTAAAATTTCCGAAGTTTCGAGTTAGAATCAGGTATTGACCCTAATTTTCCTTACGGCACAAAAAAGTCCGACGGTAATCACAAATGCGACTTCCGTCGGAGGAAAAAACTTTGGAGTACGATTAAAGAAGTATTGTTATTGTTTGATAACTTTCTCAATAATACTCTGTTGACCACGTTGAACTTCCACAAAATATACGCCAGCAGGGAAGTTCGTCAAATCAAGATTTTTGGAAAAAACACCATATGCGGGTTGCGTTTCTTGCACGGAAAGTAATGTTTGACCAAGTGCATTGCGGAGAGAAATACTAACTTGCACGCTTTGTTGCACAGGTACTTGTACGGTAATCAATGTATTTGCCGGATTGGGGAAAATCCGAACACCAGCATCGTTGCCTGATTGAACACCAACGGGAGTAGCGGATGCCGTCAAAGCAATATTCGCAAAACTCGTCGTGCCGCTACTATTCGTGATATTGCCTGTAAATGAACCCGACTGTGTGGGTGCAAAGCGCACAAACACTGTCGTTTGAGCAAGTGTACCGCTCGCTGGCGTTAGTGTGAGCGTTTGGGTAAAAGAACCATTTTGTGTGGTCGAAAGCCCGAAGCCTGTTGGCGCGGTAATAGCAACATTTGAAGCCAGATTGGAAGCGCTTATCGTGTAGGAAAGCACTTTATTCATACCGACCGTCGTGGAGCCAAATGCAAGCGATGTGAGCGAGATACTTGCGCCTGGCGTGGCGACTGTGCCTGTGTATTCGGTTACTGCTTCGGTAGGATTAGCATTGCCACTGATACTTGCTGTTTCCGGTGTGCCGTAGTATTGCAGCCCAAGGATAAAAGGGTAAACAGGGATATGGTCTGCATCGACAGTAACATAATACGCATAAACTCCGTTGGGATATTCGGGCGTAACAGCAAAACGTCCATTGTAAGCATCCAAATCACCCGAACCTTGGATAAATTCATAGTCTTGGAGAAAACAACCAAGCGGATACTGCGTCGAAACCACCGGTCCTTGGAGCGAAGCGGCAAGGACAGTGGTGCTGCCCGGCAATGTTGTGCGAGTGGTAATGTTGCGTTTTTGATAGCTTGGTGTCATGCGCTTTAGTCCGCCGGTTCCGTTTGTGTTGGCGTATGCGTAGGGACCATAAACAGGATAACCGTCAAAGGAAAAGCCCACGAGCGCGGAGTGCTTGGAAGCGTCTATCGCTTGCAAACACGTTGGGTAGATGTGGTGGTGGTAAGTGCTACTTTGGTCTGGGTGCCCGGAGCAAGCATCAAAGCTCACTTTTTCAAAATAATACGCATTTCGTTTCCATGTTTGGTTGTTATTGTAGGACATACCGTCATCGGCATTGTACATTGGCACTCCATTAACAAAAACACCAATTTTGCCAAGCCCGACTGTTACCTTTGTTCCGGAGCGAGGTTGCGGGTTGCGTGGGATTTTGAACACCCAGTTTTTATTAGCTGCAGTGTTTGGATTCATTGCCCAAGTACCAATCGTATAACTTGGAATGCCGGAAGCGTTGACGTAAACATAGTTCGTTGAATACTGCACTTTCTGAATATCAGCTGGATTGCCTCCATAGCCCGTCGTTCCGGTTTTGTTCAGTTTCCATGCCGTAATCTCAGGCGTTGTTTGGGCGAAGATAATTCCGTAAAGACTGAGGCTCTGAAAAAGGATAAGAATAGCAAGTGCTATGCTGTGTGTGGTCAAGCGGCGTGTACTCATAACAATTGTCCCCTGCAAAGGTGGTGTAATAATGAAGAGTGGAAGCGATATAATTTGGCACTTCTGCGGCATATTTGCAAGAAATTAAAGAGATTATTTTTCTTGGTCTGCGAATAGCTGTATTTGTGTATTTTTGCACTGCACTTTTCAAAATAATGGGCATTCATTGCAAACGCCGCTTACTAACACAACCTCTAATGATTGAATCTTTACTCGAACCATTACCACTTTTCTTCATAGTTGGCTTACTTGCCGGTTTTTTGAAATCGGACTTGCGATTGCCGGAAGCTATTTACGATATCCTGAGTACATACTTACTGCTTGCAATCGGTATTAAAGGCGGTACGCAGCTTGCTAAAATTGGAATAGGCGGGTTAATTATTCCTGCACTAGCTACGCTTGCCATTGGCATTATTACACCGTGTCTTGCATTCATTATTGTTCGTAAAATTGGTCAATTAGGGCGCTCCGATGCTGCTGCGCTTGCCGCTCATTATGGTTCGGTGAGTGCCGTAACTTTTGCCGTAATTCAAAGCTACTTGGACTCGCGTGGCATAAGCTATGAAGGGTATATGGCTGTTCTGCTTATGCTTTTGGAAATACCTGCCATTATTATCGGTATAGCACTGGCGCGTGGGGGTAATCGTAACCAGACTGAGGGCAGTATTTTCTCACGTGAGATGCTGCACGAGGTATTTTTGAATCGTGGGGTGTATTTACTCATGGGTGGGCTTTTTGTCGGGGTGGTAGCAGGAAAAAATATTGGCGTGCTGCAACCTGTTTTCAAGGACGCATTCCCAGGATTACTTGCTTTTTTCTTGTTGGAAATGGGCATTGTCGCTTCGCGGCGGTTAAGCGAATTCCGAAGCGCGGGAAAGTTTCTGGTTGTTTTTGCGCTTATCATGCCTCTCATTTCAGCATTGTTTGGAGCCTTCTTTGGAACACTTGCTGGTTTATCATTGGGAGGAACGGCAATCTTAACAACCATGTCCGCGAGTGCCTCCTACATAGCCGCCACTGCAGCTATGCGCATTGCTGTGCCGGATGCAAACCCGACATATTACGTTACCACAGCGCTTGGTATAACGTTTCCGTTCAATATTGCACTTGGTTTGGGGATATATCTACAAATGGCAGAGTTTGCACATAAAGTTCTAAAATAAGAAGGGCTGCTCAAAATAAGCAGCCCTATTGAGGTGTAAACGGTAGCCTGTCATTGCCTGCAATGCGAATCTACGTTCGCATTGCATTGCTCAGTCTATGGAAAAGAAATGGTACTTGCTTCGATAAACTTACCATCTTTTACTTTCCAGATAATGTACGTGCCGCTGATAACATCGCCCGTATCATTGAAGTCCAAAGAGCCACTTGCGCCGTCATAATTGATATTTCCGCCTTTAGCGAGTATAGCTGCGGCTTTGGCAAACTCGCCGACGTTAATAAGCGTCGCACCCTCGTTATCGTTTGCCACAAGTCGCATCGTTTTGGCTACATCAGCCGGAGCAGTAGATTTTGCTTTTAGCATTGCATATGCCAGAGTATAGATTGCGTCGTACACCGTCGCGCCGTAGGAATTGGTCGAGACTGCTCCCAGCAAAGAAGCAAGGGAGTTAGCAGACATCTCAGTGGCATCATTGCTTGCTTTGCTTTGGTATGCTTCAAAGGCAGTGTTGAATTTTTCGTAATTCGGATAATTTTGTGGGTGAATATAGACGAATCCAAGCATACCTTCAATCAAAGATTGCTCTGCACCATAGAGAAAGTCGTTGTTGTAGTTCGCGTCGCAGCCCAGAAGTTGAGGTTTGTAAGTACCTGTAAAGTACGGTTTGGCTGCGTTGATGATTTTTGCGCCTTCCTCACCATAGCTCACCAAATAGACCAGTTGTGGCTTCTGAGAGAATACCTGGTCGGCAATCGGTTTGAAATCGAAATTCTCGTAATTCGTCATGTCTGGTATTTTTACCGAGGCAAGAATCTTTCCACGGCGCTTCTCAAATACTTCGCGAAAGGTTTTGGAAAGCTCATTGCCATAGGGGTTGTCAAGGTAAATCAAGCCCGCAGTGCGTACCTTAAGAGAATCCATATAAACAGCAGCAATACGCCCTTGAAAAGCATCGGACGGTACGGTACGCCACACAAGGTCATTATCCGCAAGGTCGCTGATTTTGGGCGACGACGACGAACCGGTAATGAGCAACACGTTATTCGGAATCGTGATTTCAGCTGCTTTCATTGTCATCCCCGAACCGCCGGAGGTAATGATATATTTCGCGCCATCGCTTATCAAACTGTTGATAAATGCTTGTGCTTTGGGATAGTTCCGTGTTTCATTATACACCGGAACAAGCTCCATCTTTTTTCCCAAAACTCCACCGGCAGCATTGATTTCTTCGATAGCCATGCGTGCGCCCTGAAGTTGCGTGTTTCCTGTCGGGTCGTTCGTGACAATGCTCATGCCAATTTTAATCGTTTCTGCTGCTTTGGCGGGGGCAGCAGGAGACGACGGTTTTGGTGCAGGTGCTTGGGCAAGAACCGTATAGCTATGCACTGTGCAGAACACGAGCAAGCAGGACACGCAAGCGAAAGTAATTCGTGTTTTCATGGTGTAAAAGAAAAAATATACAAACGGTGATTTCAAAAAGTTAGAGATGTTCATCATGCTCTTCGGTTTGTTTGAAACGGCTTAAATAATGGTCAAGGCTATACAAACCCGGACCACTAACCAAAAGAGCGAAACTGATGATAGTGTAGGTAAACGCAAGCTCACCTTTGCGAGAAAAAGGGTCGTAGTTCACAAAAAACAGCGCTTCGACAACTGCTGAAAACACCGTCAGTACAATGCAAACAAGCGCCGGACGAGTGAACAAGCCCAAAAATAACAACGCTCCACCTGCAAACTGCGACACGGTAAAAAAGCTGGAAACAAATTTAGAAAGCGGAATACCAAAGGTCGTAAGGTGTGTTGTGAAGGGGTCGAAATTGCGAAAAAGTTTGTCTGAGCCATGGTAAATCATGATCAGTCCCAGCCACATCCGCAACAGTAAAATTACGGATTCCCGTCCGAAAGGGCGTGATATCTGGCTAAAAAATGAATGTATCGTTTCTCTCAATCGTTTCTCTCCATTTGGGGTTCGGTATGCGCACTACTATCAAAGAGCGAAAATACTATTTTCCGTAATATTCTGCAATGAATGGATAGGGATGAAGCATTTATTGTGAAGAATTTGCGATGAAAGCCTTATTTTCACAGGCAGATGTGGCATTGTATTTGTATATTTTGATTCTGTTATATCTGAACAACAGAGATAGAACAACAACTGCACAAACAAATAACAATTATTTTTTACAAGGATACGCGATTATGTCCTCCGAAACACTCCTTTTTTGGGCACTGCCAATGTTAGGGATATTGATGGTTCTTGCCGGATTATCCTTGTGGCTACTTTTTCAACTTCGTTCGAGTGCCATCACTACTTCTACTGCGCTCATTGAGCAAGCAAATTATTCCAGCGAAATACGCTCGGCGCTCTCGAAGGCAATGATTCATGCACAGCGTACCACAGCACTAATTGAATCCACCGCGAAAGAGCAAACAAGCCATGCGCAGAGTGCCTCGGAGGAAGTGAAATACGCGATGTCCATGCTGAACGATGCGCTGGTAGAACTGCACAGGCAGTTACCAGTCGAAATCCAAAGCCAACTGGAGCAGCAACTCCAAAAGCAATCCGAAACCCAGCAAAACCGCCTTCATACAGAACTCAGTACAAGTATTGGTGAGCGATTGGAGGAGCATATTGCCAATGAATTACAAATTCAACTGCAAACAACGCTTGAGAAACAGTTCCGTGCAAGTTTCGACGCACTCGAACTTGCGCTGCCAAAGCTCTTACGCGAAGATTTTACGAATCTTTTCGGTACCGAACTGGACCTCATACAAAAGCAAATCAACGAAACACTGGAGTCATTATCCAATGCTGTGCAGGGTAGGGCGAACTACGATGACAAGAGAGAACTTGAGGAATATGCCGATTATGAAGAAGAGCCAGCGTCAAGCTCAGAGCAAAATCCTGAAGAGTATCATTTCTTGATACAAGCATTGGGGCGCGTCAGCCAGATGCTTGAGGAAATGAAACATCGCCAAATCGAAACCGATGAGCGCCATCGCGTGCTGGAAGAAGCTGTCGGTGAACTAAAAAATTATTTTTCTGCATTTGATTCGCTGACGCAAGAAATTACTGATATTCCCAGACTCACCGAGCAGAGCCTTCGCAAGCCCATTCAGGAACTGCAGGCGTTAGTCAAAAATCAAGCAGATACCCTGAATGTATCTATTCCTGAAATCGTTACCAACCAGACCGCGAAAGTAACACGCCGTCTTGCTTCGGCGCACTCTGCGCAAACGGATATTACGAAGCTGGCGGGCGCATTTACAACGCTAGCCGAACGCAAGGAAAAAAAAGATACCTTGCAAAGTACCATGACCGAGATGCTGGGTGCGATTGAGCAAATTAAGAAAGATATTTCCAGCGAAGGAGAACATCCAGAAACTGACGCCGACAAAAGCCATGATAATATGCGGCTTGCAGAAGATTTGCAACGTTTACAACGCCGCTTGTTGAAATTTGAAGAAGAAGTGGACACGATGCAGCAAAGCCAAAGCAGCGTCCAGCAGCGGGATATGTCTATGCTGGAGAGCATTCGAGCCGACGCCTTCAGTGTTGCCGAAGAGATGTCTAAGCAGGATACCCACAAACCACGTCTCCTTATTGTGGATGATTCTGTGACCAATCTTTCTATCTTGAAAACAATTTTGCACCATGAAGTGTTTGATTTGACGTTGGTAACAAGCGGCAATGCAGCTCTGGATGCGGTTGCCGACCATGCGCCGGACATTGTACTTCTGGATATTGTTTTGCCGGATATTGACGGTTACGAAGTCTGCAAGGAAATTAAAAGCCTTGAAGAAACGCAGGACATTCCAGTAATTTTTATGAGCGGACTGAACGATACGCAAGCCATTGTAAAGGGTTTTGAGGCAGGCGGTGCGGATTACGTGATAAAACCATTTCAAAAAGCGGAAATTATTGCCCGTCTGAAGTTTCATTATGAACTCTACAACATACGCCGCCAACAGCACAAATACATAGCCCAAGTGCAGCACGAGCGCGAAAAGTCTGATCAGTTGCTCCGTAGTATTCTCCCTGAAGCGATTGCCGACCGCCTCAAAAAGGGCGAAGGTATCATCGCTGATGGTTTACCGAATGTCAGTGTTCTTTTTGCTGATATTGTCGGCTTTACCAAACTCTCCGCAAGCGTAGGTCCGAAAGAACTGGTTGAGATGCTGAACGTCGTATTCTCCGCCTTCGACACACTGACGGAGCAACACGGCTTGGAGAAAATAAAAACGATTGGCGATGCCTATATGGTCGCGGGTGGTCTGTTAAATTCTCGCAAAGACCATACGGCAGCAATGGCAGAACTGGGATTGCAGATGGCGCAAGAAATAGAACGCTGTTCAGAGTTTTTGGGTGTGGACTTGAAGATTCGCGTGGGACTGCACTGTGGCGAAGCGACGGCGGGCGTTATCGGGCAAAATAAATTTGCCTACGACCTCTGGGGTGACACTGTGAACACTGCAAGCCGCATGGAATCCCACGGCGAGGCAGGACGTGTGCATTGTTCGTCGGCAGTCTATGAGGCGCTCAAGGACAGCAAAGATAGCTTTGCATTTGAGGAGCGCGGTGAAATGGAAATTAAGGGCAAAGGCATGATGAGGACGTATTTTATTGAGCAGGTACGGAGCAAAGAAGTTTGATTTTCTCTTGCTTTCAGGCAATAAAAAAATCAATTTTCTTCTTGTTTTCATGCCCAAAAATCATCATTTTGTGAGCATGGTATTCCGCCAAACTGCTGCATTTTTACAATTCTTTATTTTGAATATTTTTCTCTTATCGTTATGCTCAAAGTCGCATCCATTCATCCGGCTCATCGTGGAGACGCACTGGAACTGCCTATTTTTTTCGGTTCCGTGAGAGCGGGCTTCCCCACACCTGCCGCCGATGACCACTTCGAGACAAAACTTGACCTGAACGCTATGCTCGTTAAGCAGCCTTCGGCGACGTTTTTTGTGCGCGTGGAAGGTGATGCAATGCACGACGTAGGAATGTGGTCGGGCGATTTGCTGGTCGTTGACCGCTCGCTCACGGCTGTTGACCGTAGCATTGTTATCGCTTCGCTTGATGGCGACTTGCTTGTGCGCCGCTTGCGCCGTGTGGGGAAACGCACATTTCTGGAGCCGGAACCAAACGAAGGCGAGTCAATTGAAATAACAGCAGAAACAAATTTCGAGGTCTGGGGCGTGGTAACTTATGTTATTCACTCGCTCGAAAACCGCTAAACTTCTCGTATTCCTTGTTCTCCATGCCTCTTTTTGCGCTGATTGATTGCAATAATTTTTTTGCCTCCTGCGAACGAGTTTTTAACCCGCGTCTGAACGGAAAACCTGTCGTCGTGCTCTCCAATAACGACGGCTGTATTGTTGCGCGTTCCAACGAAGCCAAAGCGCTCGGAATACCAATGGGTGCGCCGTATTTCCAGTGGCGGCGGCTGATTGAGGAGCATGGTGTACACGTGTTCTCGTCCAATTTTGCACTTTATGGCGATATGTCGCGTCGCGTGATGGACGTACTTGCAAGTTTTCTGCCAGAAGAATGTTTTGAAGTGTATAGCGTTGATGAAGCGTTTATGAACCTTGATTGTTTGCTGCGAGGAGACGATTACGCCGCCAACAAGGAAAAAATTCTTTCCTTTGCGGAAGAGGTTCGCCGCACAGTACGGCAGTGGACAGGCATTCCCGTCAGCATTGGCATCGCACCAACGAAAACACTCGCCAAAGCAGCAAACAGAATGGCAAAAAAGAACGCCAGCGCAAACAGCATCTTTGCTTGTTTGGACGAAGCGACTGCTGATACTATGCTTGCCACGATGCCCGTTGGCGATGTGTGGGGCGTGGGCAGAAAACTTTCGGAAGCATACAGGGCGCACAGCATTACGACAGCGCTCGACCTCAAAAATGCTCCTGAAGAATGGGTACGCAAACGCGCAACGGTCGTTGGCTGGCGCACACAACGCGAACTGCGCGGCATTTCCTGTGTGCGTCTGGAAAGCACCAACGAACATCAACACTCCATTCTGCACTCGCGCTCGTTTCGCCATGCAGTCACGTCGTTAGACCAGCTCCACGAAGCCGTTGCCTCCTTCACGGGGCGCGCAGCGGAGAAACTACGCCGTTTGGGTCTTGTCTGCGCTTGCGTGTCGGTGTCCGTGCGCACGAATCGATTTTCTTCCGCAGACTATTTCTCGAATGGCGGGGAAGCGATACTGCCGTTCCCGACTGATTCCACGATTGACCTTGTGAACGCCGCTTCTATGCTTGTGGACAGGATTGCTCAGGAAGGGCAGGGCTACAAAAAAGCAAGTGTGACGCTCTGCGAACTCACTCCGCGCAACCGCGTTCAAACAGACATTTTCAGCCAACCCGATACGCGGCATGAAAGCATCATGCACATCATGGATACGCTCAATAAGCGCTTCGGGAAGGATGCGCTTCATCTGGCAGCTTCCGGCTCTTCTATTACGGGAAGCCGCGCGGGAAGCCATGCATGGCAAGGCGCAACGGACGAGCGCTCGCACAGGTACACGACGCATTGGGGGGAGTTGAAGGTGGTGCGGGCTGTGTGATTGTGTTTTGTAGCTGTGAGGCTTATATGGGGTAGGCGCAAAAGAATATTACCGCATAAAACCTTGCATAAAAATATAAGACAGTTTGCAACCTCTGAACTTTTTCTAAGAATGTCCAGAAGGTTTTCGTGGGATTCCGTATCCTTGTTGTCTATTGAAAGAGATATGGCTTTGGATGTAATTTTATTGATTTGCCTTGAAGTGCTCGTGAATACTTGGATTCTATGCGAATATCGCTTGTATTACTATAATGCGTGTAGTAAAAACAACATCAATTATTGGGCTGTATCTGCTTATTTTTCAATATATTAAATTTTGACTCTTACTCTGTCAAAATCAACAAACCCTAACTCATTTATGCAACCACCTCCTATTGATTCTTCACCAATGCGTAACCCAGCAGCATCAAGAAATTTCACATAAACATACCTCGGTACTTTTCCAAGACTATCTGGTTGAGGATTTAGCCAGATATATTCACCAAATTCATTAGGCTGTGCTTGGTAACCAGGTGGGAAATCAAATACTTCATAATTACTAGAAATTTTAATTCCTTGCTTTATCTCTGACCATTGCTTATTGGACACAACAATAAAAGACGTTCGGTCATATCTATTTTTCCACGTACCAATAAGCCGCTTCTTTGTTGGGATTTGTGCTTTCGGAATAAACACTTGCCCAATCCCTTCAAAAGCACAGATTGTTAATAAGCACAGTATTATCAATATGTTACTCATATATATCAAAATAAATACAGTGCCACTAAAATTATCGTTTTACATCAAACTTGCATATACTCTTCTCCTGAAAATACCCCAAAAATCGTATATAACACAAATATTTTTGTACCAATATCATTACCCACCTAATTCAGACGCAACGACACCATGAAAGCCCGCGACATCAACCCCTTCACCGATTTCGGTTTCAAAAAACTATATTTCTTTCCATGAAATTCTTCCACACCGTCCCGACTGGCACCATGGAATTAAGTTTTGCTTTGAAGTTCGTCAGCACTATTTTAGTAGATAAGCGGTTTGTATCATTTTTCACAACCAAAAAACAGCCATGAGCATACGAGAAGCACTCAACGAAAAATTATCCGCGATGAACGATATGACATTAGTTCAGGTGCTGCATTATGTTGAAGAATTAGAACCAATTCCAAGCAATTCACTTCTTGAACGCCTCGCCGGAAGCGGTTTTGTCAAGTTCCCAACTCGTTCGCCACAGAGCATACAGACTTTTGAACCATTAGCACCTTCCTCACCGTCGTTATCGGAAATGCTGGAGAGCAATAGACGATGACGCTGTACTATCTTGATGCAAGTGCCTGGGTAAAACGCTATCAGCAAGAACAAGGCACGGAATGGGTGGAACAGTTGCTTCGATCTAATGCCTACATTGCGTGTTCTGTTTTGGGCGTGGTAGAAGTTTGTGCAGCGTTGGGACGGCGTGTTCGCGGTGGTCTAATGGAACGATCAGTGCTTGAGTCCCTCATCACCATTGTTCAGACTGATTGGCAACGTTTTTTGCAAATTGAAATTCATAGCCCAATTATTGACCAATCATTTGCCATCGTAGAAAATTACTATCTGCGGGGTGCAGACGCGGTGCATTTGGCATCAGCACTTTCTCTGGTTCATTATTGCTCACCTTCTGATGCGATTATTGTCGTAGCGTCGGACGGGGAATTACTTCGTGCAGCCTCGGAAGCGGGTTTGACTGTCATCAATCCCGCTCTGCTCTCTATACCATAATGAAATCTCCAAACAAGAACTTCCTTACTTCTCCATGAAATTCCTCCACACCGCCGACTGGCACTTGGGCAGACGCTTGCACGGGCAAGACCTCGCCGCCGAACACGATGCTGCCTTGGATGCAATTTTGAACCTGATACGCGAACACCGTATAGATGCTCTTGTTCACGCCGGAGATGTTTTTGATACGGGAACGCCTCCGCAGTCTGCTTTGAAGCAATACTATTCCTTTCTCACACGCGCCGTACAAGCGGGCTGCGGCACAATTATCATAACGGGCGGCAACCACGATTCGCCCGCCGCGCTGAACGCACCGCGTGACCTTTTGGAGGCAATGAACATTCACGTTGTGGGCGGGGCAACGGAAAACATTGCCGATGAAGTTATTGCAGTTAAAAACACATCAGGTACAACGATTGGGTACTGCTGCGCCGTGCCGTTTTTGCGGGATAAAGATTTGCGCTATTCCTTGCCGGGTGAAAGCGATTCTGAACGCTCGCAGCGTCTTATAGCGGGAATTCGTGGGCATTACGAAAAAGTCGTTGCAGCCGCACAAACGATGAATACCGAAGGCTTACCTATTATCGCAACGGGGCATTTGTTCGCACAAGGCGGCATCACGGGCGACTTGGACAATAAAGAGCAAATTCACGTTGGGAATTTGGGGCAAATCGGTGCAGATGCTTTTCCCGAAGCTCTCGTTTATGTTGCGCTGGGTCATTTGCATCGTCCTCAGACAGTCGGCAAGCAAGAACGGGTGCGGTATTCGGGTTCGCCAGTCGCACTGGACTTTAGCGAACGCGATGATGCAAAGCAAGTAGTAATCGTCGAGTGTTTGCCCTCCCAACCCGCTAGTATAGAAGTTGTGCCGCTTCCCACATTTCGGCGTTTGGTGCGCTTTTCGGGAACGTGGGAAGAAGTTGAAGCAGCATTGAAATCTTATGACGCAAGCAAATATACGCTTCCAACGTTTGTCGAACTCCGCATTGTGCCGAACAGTGAAGGTTTGTTTAGTGGTGTGAACGCCGATGAGCATTTTCGCTCATTGGCAACAAAGCTATATGGTTCACAAATGCTTATTGTGCGTGTGGTGCAAGAGCGAAAGCGTACTGTGCCTGTCTTTGCGGGCAATGACGACACGCGTTTGGAAGAACTCACCCGCGAATTTGTGTTCGAGGAACTTTTGAAGCGAGAAGGTAAGGAAGCCGCTCAAATACTGGAACTAAAGCAAACATACCGAGAATTACTGTCTCTTTTGAATGAACGGGGGGAAACCGCATGAAAATTTGTTCCGTTCGCTTTGCTAATCTCAATTCCCTGCGTGATGAGCAGTTCATCAATTTCGATGATACGCCGCTTGCTGAAAGTGGCTTGTTTCTTATCACGGGCGAGACTGGCGCGGGAAAAACGACTATTCTGGACGCAATCACCGTCGCGCTTTACGGCAAAACAGTTCGCTACGGCATTGGAAAAAAAAATAGCCCTGAAGAGATGTTATCTCGGCATGCAGTAGAATGTTTTGCGGAAGTAGAGTTTGAAGTGTCAGGTAAACGCTATCGCGCCAAATGGTCGCAGCAACGCGCCTATAAAAAAGCTGATGGTGAATTACAAGAGGAAAAAATGGAGTTGTCGGAACTTCGTCAAGCATTTGGTGAAGGAATGCTTCTTACACAAAAAAAATCGGAAGTTCCTCCGAAAGTGGCGGAATTGTGTGGTCTTTCTTGCGAACAGTTTTTACGCTCGGTAATGCTTGCTCAAGGAAAATTTGCCGATTTTTTGAAGGGTGAAGATAAAGAACGCGCTGCACTGTTGGAAAAAATGACAGGGACTGAAGAATATTCAATAATTTCTGCACGGGCATACCAAGAAGCAAAGGCACAGGAAGAGCTTTTGAAGCGGCTTACGGAGAAATTGGGCGATATACGCATCCTCTCAGAAGACGAGTGCTTGCAGATGCAAGCTCGTATTCAAGAACGTTCTGATGTGATAAACGCTGAGACTCAAGAAATGGAGAGGCTTCGCACTGCCTTGGACTGGGTAAAACTTTGCGCCGAGCTTTTCCAAAAAAAACAGGAAGCTGAAGGGCAATTCCGCACAAAAGAAACGGAAAAAGCAGCCCTGATTGGTGACGAGCAGCGTTTGGAACGTCACCGCAAAGCAGTACCTTTACAAGCCTCGCTGGCAGTGCTTGACGGGCAACGCAGTGAACTTCAAGCCATCCAAGAGCAAAGAAAAAGCATCGAAGAAATTGCATTGCCTGAAGCTCAAGAAGCCTTGCAAACCCTACAACATCTTGTTTCTGAACAGCAAGAATTGGCACAAACAGCAAAGCAAGAACTTGTTGAAGCCGAGCCTTTGTTTGATGCGGTTGTAGCTCTGGACAGCCGATTGCAAGCGGCGGAGAAACACATTGCCGAAGAGCGCGTAAAAGTGCAAGCTGCGGAAAATGAGGTAGAACAATTACGCAAGAAAGCCGATGAGCGCAACACCTTAGCGAATAAAGCCCGCGAAGGTTCACAAAAACTAGCGCTGTGGCTTCAAGAGAATGCAAAGGATAAAGCTCTTTCAAACAGCGTCTCGCGTTTGGAAGTGGAGTATGAAAACATCGTCAAGGCTCAGAACGAGCATAAAATGGCTCGTGCGGCGGTGGAAGAGCATAAAAACCAGCAAACATTGAATGCGAATATAATTCACGAGCGCGTAAAGGTTCACGAGGAAGCACTCAAGCAACAGCAGCAGCAGCAAGAAAAAACGAAAGAACTTGAACACGAAATAGAATCGGCATTGCAGGGGAAATCCTTACAGCAAATTTCGCAACTCTTGGAACAATGCCGCAACGAGGGAGAGGCATTAAAAGAATTGCTGCGCATTGCAGAAGGCGTTGCCAAGAAAACCGAGCAGCAACTCGGTTTAGCGGAGAAAATTGCGGCACAGCAAGATGAAATAAAAACACTGCAAACGCAGGAAGAAGATACAAACAAAAACCTTACAAATCTTGAGGAAAAGAGGTCTTTGGCGCAGATTGCGCTTGAGCAGGCACGGTACATTGCGAAGTACGAAGAAGACAGAGCGAGATTGGTTGCCGGAGAAGCCTGTCCGCTCTGCGGTTCGCAACATCATCCATTTGCCGAACACAATCCAGAGGCAGAGCCTTCGGCACTGGAAAAAGCCTTGAAAAGATGCGAGTCTGAAGTGAAGGCTGCAACAAAAGCATTTAATGAGCTGCAAAGTAAACTCTCAAGCACTACAAGTCTCCTAGCAGCTTCCAATGAGGCATTGCAGGAATTGAACAAAGAAATTACGCAGTTGGAAGAGGAGTTTGCCGCAAATACTTCTCAGCACCTCATCAGTGCTTCACTTCAGAATACCGATGACTTGAAGCACACATACACACTCAAGCGAGCAGAGTTTCAAGAATTGCACCGTACAAAAGATGTTATTGAAAAAGTGCAATCGGCATTGCACGAACATCGTACCAATTCTGAAGTGGTGAATGACAATCTTGCCAAAGCTGCACAAGCGCTTGCACTAGCGGAGCAGCATCGTACAACGCTGGCGGATACGCTGCCAACGATAGAAGAGCGCGTAAATGCTTGTGCGCAGGAGGTTGAGCGTTCAAAAGCCGAGTACGAGAAGCATCTCGCTGAGTTTGGTGAAGAATTGCCCAAAACTGTCAACGCCGCACAAACACAGATTCAGAAATTGAAGGAACGCGCCAAAGAGTACCAAAAGAATCTCGACGATGAGCAGCAATCGCGCCACGCTGCCGAACAGCACGCTGTGACCGTGCTTCAAGTTGAGGAAATGCTTCAAAAGCAAATACAAGTATTGACGGGCATTCAAGAGGAAATTGCTCGCAAAGAGCAAATACAGAACGCCCAAAAAGCAGAGCGCAACGAAAAATTTGGAACCAAAGAACCGAATGCAGAACGCCATCGCCTGAAAGCTAAGATTGATGCTGCCGAGAAGGCAGTTGTGGCGGCAGAACAATCCCGCGAACAGGCTGCCACCACGCTCACAGCATTGCAAACGAAAGTGCAGGAGTTGTCGAGCCGTCAAGAAACCGTGCAACGCGAGATTGTAAGGGCTTCGGAAGCAATTCAGAAAGAAAGTTTGTTATTAAACTTTGATGATGAAAACAATCTCCGCAGCGCTTTACTGCTTGCCGATGAAGCTACACAGCTGGAACATCGCATTAAAGCTGCTCACGATGCACTTCTTACCGCACAAACCGCGCTCACTGAAATTGTCAAAAATTATGATGTGGAAATCTCAAAAAATCTTTTGGGGGAAATCTCACAGCACGATGCGGAATCGCGCTTTGGAGCATTGCAGAGAAGTATTGCCCAAATGACCGAAGAGCGTGGCGCATTGAAGCAGCAGCTCGACCACGACGAAGAACAACGCCGCTCTTCGAGTGATGTTGCAGAAAAAATCGAATTGCAGCGTAAGGAAACATCTCGCTGGCAGGCATTGAACGAACTTATTGGTTCGGCAAAGGGGGACAAGTTCCGTGAATTTGCGCAGGGACTGACGCTCTCGCGTTTGGTGCGACTTGCCAATGTACAGCTTACGCGGCTAAACGAGCGTTTCGAGCTTTTGAAAGTGCCGGAAGAAGATTTGCAACTTGCCATTATTGACAATGAGCAAGCAGGCGCAGTACGTCCAATTGAAAGTTTATCAGGAGGCGAAACGTTTTTAGTGAGTTTAGCGTTGGCATTAGGGCTATCCGATTTAGCAAGCCACAAAACCCGCATAGATTCACTCTTCGTGGACGAAGGCTTCGGAACGCTTGACTCTCAGACGTTGGAAGAAGTAATGACAGCACTCGAAAACCTCAGGATGCGCGGCAAAACTATCGGGATAATCTCGCACGTGGAAATGCTCAAAGAGCGCATCACGACGCAAATTCAGGTGCGAAAGCGCGGCGATGGCGTGAGTGATGTACGCGTAGTGGGAAGAACATAGAAATAGAATTGCAATAGTAGTAGAAGGCGAACATTGCAGACCGAAAATGACAACTCACTCTTCATTTTCGACAATTCACTCGCTTTGCTCCGATTATTTACTATCTCCTGACGTAGATTTGGGGTAGATAATCAACTCAATCGTTTCACTTTTTGAGCAAAAGCAATGACTCCCCAAACTGCTACTGCACCACGTTCCTACGACCTTGACTGGTTGCGCGTTCTCGCCTTTTGTATTCTTGTACCATTCCATACGGGAATGATGTTCAATACATGGGGCTTTCACATCAAGAATGTTGAAACGACGAGCCTACTCGACCACATTATGATTTTTCAGGGGCAGTGGCGTTTGTCGTTGTTGTTTCTCATTTCCGGTGCCGGGGTGTTTTTTGCTCTCAGAAAGCGCACCGTCGGTGAGTTCCGCCGTGAGCGCTGGAAACGGCTTGGTATTCCGCTTCTCTTCGGTATGGCATTTATCATCCCGCCGCAAATCTGGGTGGAACGCTCAATGAAGGGGCACACCACCCTTGACTACGTGCAATGGTGGCTGCGCGATGCTTTCACACAAGGCACGTACAGCGAAGGCAGCACTGCGGGTAATATCTCGTGGCATCATCTTTGGTTTATTGTGTATATTTTGGTCTATTCGATGCTCTTTATCGGGCTGCTCGCAAAACTGCGCACTCAATCTGCACAAGATAAAATAAACCGTGCCGTAGATTGGCTCTCCAAGCCGTTTCTCTTCTTGCTTCCGGCGATTGTTTTCGGGCTATTTGAGCAATTAAAAACATATTTTCCCGTAACGCATAATCTCACGTGGGACTGGTACAATCATGCGGTTTCAATTCTCATGTTTTCCTGCGGCTTTGTGATTGCTTCCAGCGAACGAGTGCGCAATCTCTTCCAGCGTCAGCGCTGGACGGCACTGTCGGTAGGGCTTGTTTGTACGGTTATTTGCTATATTTTTTACTGGCTTCCTGAGGATAATTTTACTCCGCTTCAACTTATTCCGTATCGCTTTTTGAAAGCACTGAATTATTGGGCGTGGATATGCGCTTTTCTTGGCATGGCACGTCATTACTTGCAGTTTACGAACAGTTTCCTGAGCTATGCCAACGAAATGGTTATGCCGTTCTACATTCTGCATCAAACGATTACGCTTGTGTTGGGATATTTCATTTTGCCGCTTCAAATGGGGCTTTGGGTGAAGTTTGCACTTTCTACATTCGGCACATACGTGATTGCACTTGCACTTGTGGAAGTGATTCGGCGCGTGGCGTTCTTGCGTCCGCTTTTTGGGCTAAAGTCGCTTGGCAAGGCTCGTGATAAAGATTTCGTGAACCCACTGCCTACCAGCGCTTCTGAGCAAATTTCTGCTCTGGGTTGATAGTCAATTATGCACTTTACCGATACTCTTTTCACAATGGTCATGAAAAAATCAATCCTGTCTGTTTTCATATTCCTTGCTTCGGTGTATTTTTCGCAGAAAGCATTGAGCCAAAGCGATAGTTTGCACCATCGTGATAAACTCTCCCTTGAACTACTGCAAATCAAAGAATCGCAGAATGGTGGTCATGTCTTTACGGGACCGCAGCTTCAGTATGCGCACGAATGGGCTTGGGAAGGTAGTGGGTCGGTGTCCACGCTGAAATCACAAGTAGGAGCTGGTGCGGTATTCAGCAGAGGAATTTTGGGCGTCAATATACACTTTATGCCTGGGGAATGGCTCTATAAGTGGAGCGTTGCACCATCGTTTTTCATTGGTAGTGCTCTATCAGCCGATTATACCTATCAATTGTATCCCGACTTGCAGAGCGGAGTAAGCTACTGGTTTTCACAATTAAGCGCGGGCTTGGCGGTGGAATATCGTTTTCAGGTATTGGAAAGTAATTGGCGCGTTATGGGAACGACCTCTTTGCTGGGGTTTACCTCGCGTCCGCCTGATGTACGGAATCCCTACTTTTTTGATTTAGGCTTTGCGGAGGCATTGCGCTATTTGCACCAAAATATCGGATTTGGAAGCGTAAATCAATTTACCAGAACCCGTTTGGAAGTGCAGTGGCAAGCAAATAGTTCGGGCGCTAGCGAGCCAATACGCCTTTCGTACACCTTCGATATTGACGCCTATTATTATTCTCCAAAGTGGATTGCGCTGCGTCATGGCTTGACTTTGACCTTTTAATCATTTTTTACTCAAGATATTTCTATCATTTTCAATGCAGCGTACAATATCTCATACTTTGACTCGAAAGCAGTTATTGCATATTAAAACAACACATCTGGTATTTATGATCGGTCTTATAAGTTCCTGTATGCTTAGTTCGTGCATACAAGAAGATATGCTTAAAACGCAGTTTGTCTCGTATCAACCGCAACGCATGGACGACGGCTGGAAGCTCTCTACGCCTGAAAATGAAGGCATTGACGGGGTGGCGCTTGCAGATATCTATCGGCAGTTTCACACGGACAATGCGCTTTGGCAAGTGCGCAGTATGCTCGTCTTTCGTAATGGAAAACTGGTTGCTGAATCGTACACGAAAGACCCAAACGACGCAATCATTCCTCGCGCTGTTTGGAGCTGCACGAAGCAAGTAATGGGCTTGCTCACAGGCATTGCCATTCAGCACAAGATACTGGCGATTTCAGACTCGCTGGGTGAACTGCTACCGGAAGTAAAAAACTATCCCGATAAAGGTAGAATCACACTTCGTCATCTTTTGACGATGAGGTCGGGCATTGACTTTCAAAACGACGGTCTTTCGGGACAGACGCAAGCATTACTGCGGCAGTTACCTGATAATAGCGTTAATTTTATTTTAGAGCGACCGCTGGAATCAACGCCCGGTGAGAAGTTTCACTACACCGACGGTAGTCCGCACCTTATCTCTGCGGTGATTCAACACGCCACAGGGAAGCGGACGCGAGATTGGGCACAAGATGTGTTGTTTTCCAAAATTGGGGTTCAACATTTGAAATGGGAAGAGTACCGCGATGGCGTAACGTTTGGTGGATTCGGAATTTTGACCACACCGCGCGAGCTTGCAAAATTTGGTCAAATCGTCCTTGATAGTGGTCGATGGAATGGTGTACCGATTGTGAATAGCGCGTGGATTCAGGAAATGACTACAGAAATAAGTAATGTGGATGTATATTCGGCGCAGTTTGGCTATCTCTGGTGGCTCTACAAATCACGCTCGTTGATTGCTATGGATGGGCATGGAGGACAATACGTTTTTATCGCTCCCAAGAAAAAATTGGTGATTGTGATGACTGCAGAGGTGAATACTCAAGGAAAATTTCAGTTCCTTAACACAGACGCATTGCGCTGGGTGGATAAGATTGTTGGCATCACTCGCTAACGCCCTGTGTATCTTTTCGTGAATGCAGTCGTAGTTGTTTACCGCAATAAACAGTTTTTTGACACAATCCGTTATGCCGTAATGAAACAATTTCTTTCCTTCGTGCTTTTCACCATTGTCTGTCTGCAAGTTCCTTGATCAAACGGTCAAATACGTAACCGTTTATTGCGGCGACATTGTGAAGTGTGAAAAGTAAGTGCGTTGGTGTTTTGAGTATGCTACCGTTTCAGGCAAATTGGATGAATCTTTATTCTATCGCTGAATGACGTAAAATTGTCGCTCAATAGCTGCAACCTTTCTTGATTGCCGTCATCGGCTTGTAATAAAGTGGTTTTCAGCGAAAAGTCAGTTTCTATCTACTATTTACGGCATAGTTTTGTGCAATGTCATTTTTCTTCCGTATAAAACATGAGTAATACTATGAATATCTTTCTGAAAATCTGCCTTCATTGCCTCGCGCTTGTCGTTGTGCAATACGGCTATCTTTCGGCACAAACAATGCGTTCTGCAAAAAATGCCGCCGCCGCAACGTCGGAACCCATTCTTTTTGAGCCAAACCTTATTTCCGATGGCGGCGTGTTCGGTTTTACGCTTTCTCCAGACGGCAAGGAAGCATTTTGGGTGCAATCTAAGGGCAAGCGCGATACACTTATTATTCTGACATCTCGCTTGGTGGGCAGTACATGGCAAACACCAAAGCCTGCTTCATTTTCTACCAATAGCGGTAAATGGAAAGATATTGATCCTGTTTTCAGTCCTGACGGAAAAACGATTCTGTTCCAATCTAACCGACCCGTCCAGTCAATGCCCGCACGAAAGGGTTTTGATATTTGGGCAGTCAAAAAAACTCCCAAAGGCTGGAGTGAAGCCTTTCATCTGGGTAATGTCATCAATACAGATTCGTCCGAATCATTTGCATCTATGGCGAATAGCGGCAATATCTATTTTATGAAGTCAAACGAAAACGGTGTCGGCTTGTCGGATATTTATGTTTCCAAATTTGTCAAAGGTGCGTATCAAAAGCCTGAAAATCTAGGCTTTCCCGTCAATACGAATTTTAGAGAATCGAACCCGTACATTTCGCCAAAAGAAGATTATCTCATTTACTTTTCGACTGATTCGACCGGTTTCGGCGACGTAGATTTGTACATCAGTTACAACCAAAATGGGAAATGGTCAAAGCCAGCAAATCTAGGACAGCCCATCAATTCAGCTGTGGCAGAGTTCTGTCCGTTTGTGCATCAAAAACAAAAGCGTCTTTATTTTGCCCGCCAAAGAAAAGAAGGCGACCGATTTGTTGAAAATATCTACTGGTATCCGTTTACGGCTTCCCGTTCTATCAAGCAAAAGTAGTACTGCGTGCGAACGCATCATACATTCATCCCAAATCGTAATAACCATGAAAAAAGTACTCTTGTTTCGTTTCGCACTTCTCCTCGCGTTTTGTTTTCTTTTTCTAGGCAGAACGAACATACAAGCACAAAACACCTTCAAAGAAATTGATAGTTTCATAGAGCAGGAAATGCGAGTCTGGCGTATTCCGAATGTGAGCATCGGCATCACGAATAACGATAGCATCGTCTTCATCAAGGAATATGGGAGCGAGAGTATAAAGGTGGGCGCGTCGTCGCAACGTGCAATTCACGAAAATTATTTGCTGGGTTCGATAAGTAAACCCTTTACCGCCATTGCCGTTATGCAACTGGTGGAGCAAGGCAAGTTGAAATTAGACCAACCTGTGAGAAACTATTTGCCGTGGTTTGAGACGAGCAATGCCGCTCTTTCCGCTCGGATTACCGTGCGCCATTTGCTCAATCAAACAAGCGGATTGCCGAAAAATGCTGGATTTTTTACTCCACAAAGCGAGCAGCAATCAGCAATAGAACAAGAGTACCGTGCTTATCTGCTCTCGCTGACTATTAACGAGGCGGCAATAGGCACAACGCACGTGTACTCAAATCTAAATTATCAAATTTTGGGGCAGCTTATCACCAAGGCAAGCGGGCTGCGGTATGCCGATTATGTGAGCACGTATATTTTTACACCGTGCGGCATGAACAATACGTTTGCCACATACCAACAAACACAGCAACACGGTCTGCGCGCAGGGTATCAGTACCTTTTCGGCTTCCCAATCCAAAGCACATTTACCTATAACAACAACGGAATTGCAGCCGGAGATATCGCCTCAAATACGGAGGATATGTGCAAATTTCTGCGGGTGCTTTTGAACAACGGCAAAATAAACGGCGACAGCATCTTGAGTGCAAGCACATTACAGCAAATGCACCAGCCTTTTTCCAATCGCTACGGTATGGGGTTTTCGATTGGTGATTGGAATGGTTTACATTCGGTCAGGCATTCGGGCTTGACTAGGAATTATAGCGCTACCTTCAATATCCTTCCGAACCAGCATTATGGTATTGTGATTTTGACCAACATCAACAGTTTTTCTGCCTCGCGCAGCTTGACGGATGGGGTTATCAGAAGATTGAACAATCAAGAAAAAAAATCTTCTCTACCGTATGAAATTTATTTACGGTATGGTCTTTTGGCGCTCTTGGCGTGGAATGTTTTTGAATTTGCCCTACGCTTGAATAAATGGCGCAAACAAGGCTTTGCCATTCATTTCGCCACTCATTTTAAGGCAATGCTCCGCCTCGCACTGAATACTGTTTTTGCACTTGTTTGGCTAATTATTGTACCAATTTTTGCTGAATTACCGCTATCGGCAATGCCGGCGATGCAGCCGGATTTAGGCTATGGCTTGATTGGCGGTGCTATCATTGGAGTGTGTAGCGCTGTTATCCAGCATATTCTTCACTCGCAAGCTCCGACAAGTCCGGCACCATGATATGAATACTTCCACAAACATACTTTACCCCACCTATCCACGCGCTGCTGTTCGCTTTGGTGCGCCGCCCATTGTGGCAGTCATTGTGTACACGGTGATTCGCATCATAGCCGACAGCAACAATAACGGCTTCATAGACTGGTCGCGTCCGGTATGGCTTTTTGCGCTGGAATGTGGTTGGACGATAGTGATGACGTATCTTATTCACGAAACCGTGATGTGGCTCCGGCAGAGGCTTTACCAAAAAGTCTATGGCGATTTTTCTAAGGATGCATTTTTAGAAGATGCGGCGGGTATTTCGCAAAACAGCTATTTGTGGCGCGAAGTTCGGATGATATATTTGATGACTCTGTTCCTTGTCAATGCGTTGGGGCTGCCGTTTACGGCATTGACCGACGACGGTTTGTCATTTTTTGATGGTTTTGTAAATAATCTTATCGGCTTGATGGTAACAACGGCATACCTCATTTTAACGCGCGGGCGAGACTACGTGCGGCTTCTGAACCAAGCGGAACTAGATATTGAACGCTACAAAAATGAATCCGCGACCGCGAGATTGCAAGCTCTCCGCAGCCAACTGAATCCGCATTTTTTGTTTAATTCACTCAACACCTTGTCATCACTGGTTCACAGGGACGCAGAGGCGGCGGACGATTTTATTCAGCAGCTTGCTAAAGTTTATCGGTACGTGCTGGAGCATAGCGAACACGATACGGTTACGCTGCACACGGAACTTCAGTTTGTGGCATCGTACTTGTGGTTGCTGCAAATGCGATTTAAGGAGGGTTTGCGCGTAGAAATGAGGATTGATAAGACTTCGGAGGATTTGCACTTGCCGCCCATGACGTTGCAAGTCTTGATTGAAAACGCCGTCAAGCATAATATCGTTTCACCCAAGCAACCGCTCACGATAGAGATTGTCAGCGATGGGGAAGACTGCCTTGTAGTAAAGAACAACCTTCAAGAGCGCAGCGAGAAAGATGCTTCGTCATCGGTGGGACTGGCGAATATCACGGCGCGGTATGAACATTTAGCACAACAAACACTGACCGTGCTGCGGACAAACGATGCCTTTACCGTTCGCGTTCCCTTGCTTCGCTCATAAATACAGTCTTTGTCGTGTGCCGTTCTTTGAGTAACTTACATCCAGTAATGTCTTCCGTTCTCACTTTTTTACTGTTCATGAACAATTTGCTTCAAAAAATATGTGCCAGTGTCGTAATGTGCATATTAGTATGGAATTTATCATCTGGGCATCTTTGCGCACAGACGCAACGCGCCGCCACGGATGAGCCTCGCCGCTCCTTGGTCTTTGCTCCCACGTTCAATATTCACACGGTTCAAGATAAAGTTCATTCTCCCTTACGATATAACGGCAACTCTTTCGGGGTTGTTCTGGGGTATGAAGATGTCGCCGATGCTCGGCAAAGCTATCTGCGGGCAGGGTTCTCGACAGGAACACTCTTTCCCACAAGCGACCCCGGGCGGAGCAATGCCAATATGCAGGTCTATCGTGCAGGAATTTCCAGTGGTGCGCTCTGGAATGTTGCCTCGGATACTATCGCTTCAAACCCCCTCCAAATCTATCTTGGCGCGGCGATTCCGCTTGATGCCGAACTGCGCGTTCATTCGCTGTACAGTAATAGTAGCGTGTCGTGGGACATCTATCTCAATCTTGCACTTGCCGCCGCCGCCAATTATACTTTTACTGTTGGTGATAAGCGACTGTATGCCAGCATTCAAGCGCAGTTGCCGCTTGTCGGTTTTGCGTCCCGACCGCTCTACATCACAACGTTTCCGGTGAGCAGCATTACGCAATCGCTCAGTGATGCCTACACGCCTACCCTCGGCGTGGCTTCCATTCTCAATTATCCAATGCTGTCGCTCCGAAATGCTGTTCATCTGGAACTGAGTAACGGCAATACAATGGGGCTTTCCTATGCGTGGGATTTTTACAATGCTACAATTCGCAATCGCGTCGAAAATGCACGGCACAGCGTTGCCATCGTGCTGCAATATAGATTATAACTGCCCTTGGTGCATTTTTCATCACGTTTCTCATCATATTTTTTATCTTCTTTATTTCTCCCTCAAACAATAATGACGAAATTATCTTTTCTCAATCTCCGATTTCAAGCCGTCGCCGTTGTTCTTTCGCTCGTTTTCCTTGTTGCGCTGAGTTCCTGCGAGTTGCTGCTTTTAAGTCCCACTCCCAGTGCCGATAATGCTGCGGTCTTCGACACCTTGTGGAGTACTGTCCGCGACAGGTATCCATTTTTTGAATTTAAACGGGTGGATTGGCAGCTTGTTCGCACGAATTATCGTTCACGTGCGCTTGCAGCCACGAGCAACGAGGAACTTTTTGCTGTCCTGCGTGACGCGCTTAATGAGCTGAAAGATGACCACACAAACTTATTTACGCCGTTCAATATCTCGCGGGCGCGACCCTATTTTCAAGACAGCACGAATGTTGACGATGAAATCATCCGCCTCGTTTATTTCCGCAATGAACAAATGTCGAATAACGGGTTTCCGTTTATCATTCTTGAGCGTGATGGCAAACGCTATGGCTACATTCGCTATACCAGTTTTAGCAATAATCTTTCCACGACAAACATCAGCTATGCCTTCAAACGCTGCAAAGATGCGGGTGTAGAGGGAATTATTATTGATATTCGTGGCAATGGTGGCGGTCGCGGTGCAAATGGCGTACTGCTCGCATCGTTTCTCGCCAAAGCCCGTGCGCACGTGTGGACGGAGGTACAAAAAACAGGGCTGGGAGCGACTGATTACGGCACTCCTATTGAGGCATACGTTAGCCCAAGCACGGCGGGCGAACGCTTTACAGAGAAGCGCGTGGCGGTGCTGACCGACCGTAATTCGTATAGCGCGTCGTCATTTTTTTCAGCATCCATGAAAGCACCGGAATTTAGCCATGTTCGACTGATAGGTGACCACACAGGCGGCGGAAGCGGCAATCCGGCTGACTTTCAGCTTCCGAACGGCTGGACGTACCGATTTTCTTCAACCAAGTGTTTTATACCTGCTGGGCGGATTACCCGCGAACAGGCTCTTGTGTCTGCTCCTACAGCGAACCACGATGTGGACAAAGAACTAGGCTATAATTTTGAAGCGGGAGTTCCGGTTGATATTTTTGTAAAAATCAATATCCGTGAACGCTCACGCGATGCAGTCATAGAGCGGGCTGTGGAGTATTGCCGAACAGGTCAATAAAGAAGCACAAACTGAACTGCTATGAACATTCTCATCATTGAAGACGAACAAGAAGCCGTCGAGCGTGTGCGGATGTTTCTCACACGCTACGAGCGAGAGAAGCACGATTCCATGCAGGTTGTAGATGTGCTGGATTCGGTGAAAGAAGCCGTCGCATGGTTTAAGATGAATACAGCACCAGACCTTGTTCTTTTAGATATTCATCTTGCGGATGGTCTTAGTTTTGAAATTTTTAATCATGTTGCTGTGCAGTCACCGATTATTTTCACGACTGCTTACGATGAATACGCGCTTCATGCGTTCAAGGTTCACAGTATTGCGTATTTGCTGAAACCCTTTAGCTATGTGGACTTCACGGCTGCACTGGAAAAACTTGCACAGCAAAAGGCACTGTTTGCGACTGATACGAGCCACGGCAACAACGAGTGGCAACGCGCCCTTCAAGCCTCACTGCAAGAAACTAGTGCGTCGGTCAAGGCAATGCAAAAACGCTACAAAACCCGTTTTATGCTGCACGCGGGTGAGAAAATTGTTATTGTTCCCACAGAAAATGTTGCCTACGCAGAGGCGGAAGGAAAAATCGTTACCCTTGTCACGGCAAGCGGGAAGCGGCACATTGCTGACCAAACACTCGACGAACTCACGGAACTTCTCGACCCAACGGTTTTTTTTCGGATTTCGCGAAAATTCATCGTTCAAGCCAGCGCAATCGCAGAGGCAGAGCCATATTTCAACGGACGGCTCGCACTCAAACTCATTCCGCAAGCGAGTGGGGAAGTGCTGGTCAGCCGTGAGAGGGTACGGGATTTTAGGGCGTGGCTAGAAGGAGCGTAGAATCAAACGAAGCATCAATTGTGTGCATGATGTGACTTTTGGGGTGTTTGTGTATCTTATTGGCAGTTCTATCATTTTCAACAAATTATTTATCAATACCATGCTTCTCCGTTTTGGCATTCTTGCGGCACTTGTGCTGTCCACTCTTGCAAGCATTTCCTGTACGCCTTCTGCAAGCACCATCAAACCTGCTTTCGATGAATCGCTTCTCCAAACAACATGGTGGAGTTCTCATCAAGAATCAAACCCTGCGGGCGATGTGTACCGTCCTGAGGGCTACGCGCTGCCTATTTCGCGCGGGCGCACAGGCATGACATTTGCTGCAAACGGAAAATTTACCTACATCGGTATTGCTCCTGCCGACGGACCACTTCTCTTTAATGGCACGTGGCGTTGGGCAGGGGAGCGTGTGCTCCGTCTGAGTGTGGAAGGCAAGTCGTATCAAGGTGCGACTTGGCAGGCAGAGGAATATGACCTTGAAATTATCACTCTCACAAGCGATATGCTCGTTGCCAAGCGGCGGTGAGCACCATGACAATCCACGTAAGGAACGTCAGAAAAATAAGTTGCTTAAGTTCTTTGGTTTCGGTAGCACAGACATTCCTGTCTGTGAGGTTTGAAGCAATGTTCAAGAATTACACAGACAAGAATGTCCGTGCTACCAAGAAAAGTTTGACCACTTGTTTTTGACCCGCTCATAAACAAGAACGTTTTTCAACTCTGGCTCTTCTTGTATAACTAAATCAGGCTGCACTCTCGAAGCGCTTCTAAGAGTTGATTGCGCGATGTAGGTTTAGCCAGATACCCCGTAGCTCCTGCTTCAATTCCCAACTGTCTATCTTCGGGTTGAATTTTGGATGTTAGAAAAAAGAATGGAATTTTGCTCGTAGTGATATCGCTTTGTAGTGCTTGCAGAACACCAAAACCATCAAGTTCGGGCATCATAATATCACAAAAAATGACTTTGGGTGCGTGTCTTCTTGCTGCCTCTACGCCCTGCATACCATTCTCGGCTGTGATAATGGAATACTTCTCCTCATAGAGAAAGCGTTTGAGCAGGTCTAAGACCCGTCGGTCATCGTCAATCATCAGAATAGTCATAGCTTGCATTGTCTTGTATGGTCAATCATGGATAAAAGCCCACGTGTACTTCGAGAAACAGACTTTTTTGCCTAAGTTCGAAGAAGAAAACAATAAGAAATTGATACAAGAACGATGGGTAATTTTCTTCATCGCCGATTTCTTATTTCCCAGCGGCCGAACGCCCTGCGGCAAGACCGGAGAACATACACCCGCCCAAAAATGTTCCTTCAAGCGCCCGATAACCGTGATAACCGCCACCGCCAAAACCCGCAACCTCACCTGCAGCGTACAAGCCTTGAAGAATTGATCCGTCGTTTTTGAGCACACGTCCCTCAAGGTCAGTTTCTAAGCCGCCGAGTGTCTTGCGCGTAAGCACGTGCATCCTGACCGCGATAAGCGGACCCGCCGCCGCGTCCAGCATCTTGTGCGGCGTGGCGACGCGGATGAGTTTGTCGCCCCGATAATTCCTTGCCGTGCGGATAGCCATGATTTGTGCATCTTTCGTGAAAGCGTTGTCCATTTCGCGGTCACGCGAGAGTATCTCCCGCTCAAAATCTGCATAGTCAATCAGATTGTCGCCCGTGAGCTCGTTCATTCCTTTGACAAGTTCGGGCAGCGTTTTTCGCACGACAAAATCTTCGCCTTTTTCCTTGAATGCTTCTACCGGAGCGGGGGCGCCGGGTAAAACACGCCTGAGGAGCAGGGGAATATTTCGTCCCGTCAAATCAGGGTTTTGCTCAGAACCCGACAGTGCAAATTCCTTTTCAATCATTTTTTGCGTCAGCACAAACCATGAATATTCATGTCCTGATTTTACGATGTATTCCAAAGCGCCGAGCGTATCGAAGCAGGGAAAAAGCGGCACCGGAAGGCGCTTACCGGTCGCATCGAACCAAAGGGGAGAAGGTCCTGCCAGAATGCGGATTGCATGGCGGTTCCAAATCGGCGCGTAATTCTGTATGCCCTCTGGATAATGCCACATTCGGTCGGGGTTAATAATGTTGCCGCCATTTCTTTCGACGATGCCGAGCATTAAGCCGTCCACGTGGTCTGGAACGCCTTGAATCATTTTCTTCGGTGGTGTACCCATGCGTGGGGGCCAGTTTTTGCGAACAAGGTCGTGGTTCCCACCAATGCCACCCGATGTTACAATCGTGGAAGGCGCATGGAAACTAAATTCACCGACAGCAGTGCGTGAACTTGGCGCTCCACGTTCCACAGTACTTGCCTCAAGAATTTCTCCCTGCACGCCATGGACTGCGCCATTGGTCATGATGAGTTCGGTAACGCGATGACGGAAGCAGTATCGCACCAAGCCCCGCTCCACTCCACGTTGCACACGGCGAATGAAAGGTTCTAAGATGCCGGGTCCCGTCCCCCACGTAATGTGGAAGCGCGGCACTGAGTTGCCGGGTCCGGTGGCAGTGTATCCGCCACGCTCCGCCCAGCCTACAACAGGGAATAGCTTCAAGCCTTGCTGCTTCAGCCACGAGTATTTTTCACCCGAAGCAAAGTCCACGTACGCTTCTGCCCATTTGCGAGGGTAATGGTCTTCTTTGCGGTCGAATCCCGCCGTTCCCATCCAATCTTGCAATGCAAGTTCATACGAATCACGTATGCCCATTCGGCGCTGCTCCGGGGAGTTCACGAAAAACAGTCCACCAAATGACCAAAATGCTTGCCCACCGAGCGATTGCTCCGGCTCTTGGTCGAGAATAATGACACGTTTGCCTGCGTCCACAAGTTCCGCTGCTGCCGTTAAGCCAGCTAAACCGGCACCGACAATTATTGCATCTGCATTGTACGTCATTACGCAGTCTCCTAAAAAACAAATTAAGAAAAATCATGTGGAAAGGAAAGTGAATCACACGTGCCGAGGAAGCAAAAGTTCACGCTTCAGCAGCGAGAAACTCGACGACAAATGTAGCACCATTGCCCAGTTCGGACTCACACCAAACTCGACCATTCATGCTTTCAACCATCCGCTTGACGATGCTTAATCCCACGCCAGTTGTGCTCTCACCTCCGGTCGGTCGGGCGGAGAGCTTCGTAAACAAGCCAAACATTTTTTGCATATCCTCCGCCGAAACGCCTTGCCCTTCGTCCTGTATTTCAATTCGCACACGCTTGCTTGCTTGTTTGATGCTGTTTTGAGAAAGTGCTTCTTGGTTATTCGGGCGTATGGGTATTTCTAGCGCCGCTGCCGCCTCTAAGCTCAAAACACGAACTAAAATAGTTCTATTGAACGGCGAAAACTTTACGGCATTGGATAAAATATTTTCAAGCACCTGCCGCATCATGGTTCCATCAGCTTTCACCTTGATTTCTGTCGAACTGGGGTTAGGGTATTCATTGAAAATAATGATAGACTTATGTTTTGCCAACTCACGATACGACTCCACAACGCTGTGAAGCACAGGCAGCAGCGAAACATTGCCAATATGCGCCCGAACTTGACCAATTTCTAAACGATGCGATTCCAAGAGCGCAGTAATTAAGCCAAGCGCCCGTTCTGCCATTCCCGTTGCTTGCCCGATAATAACACTTCGCTCTGAAGGAGTCATATCCGGCTCGTTCAAAAGCTCTGCAAAATTCACAATGGCAACAAGAGGATTTTTCAGTTCGTGCGATGCGATGTTCAGCATTTGAAACCGAAATTGACTTGCTTCGGCGAGTTGCTGACTCGTGGAAGCAAGATGTGTACTGGCTTCGGCTAACTCTTTACTCGTCACATCCAAAGTGTTCTTAAGCACGGAAGCCTCTTTGCGAGACCGTAACGCTACAAAAGCAGCACCGAAGGCAAGAAGTAGTGCCCCAAGCCCGCTGCCAAGAAAAAGATTGCGCGTGTGCCGCTCTTTTTCAAGAGCTTCTTGGAGTGCTTTTTCTTGCGGAGTGGTGGAAGATTGTGCAAATAGCCCCACTGCGTTTATAGTCGTAGTGGAAATAATACCGATGAGGAAAAGTATTGCTACGATAGACCCAACTCGAAGAGTAAACTGCATTTGCTTGTTTAGAAACGGTTGCTTTGCTTGAAGAGATAATGAGCGCAACATAGTTTTGCTTAAGTAAAAATTCAGATTTGTGGAATGAAAATACAACTCTCTCGAATGATTTGAAATGTCAATAAAAGTAAGTCGGATAATATGCTGCTTTATACATTTTTGACCAACATATTTTTTCAAGATTGTGAAATCTATTACGAACCGTTTCTGCTAGTGAAAGTGTCAGATTATTCTTACACTTCTCGTCTGACAGTCTGACACTCCATCTGCCCTCAAGTGCCATATTTCCTTCACACTCTGAGCACGATACTCTTGGAAAGCTCATAAAACCTAGCACGAACAAAAGATATTTTTTTGGCACGTGCTTTGAGTAAAGGGTAAATGTAATCGCTTATTTTGAACACTCACTTTCCATTTTGAAATGCCAACTTTCAGACCAATTGTTCTCTCGACCCGGATTATTCTCATCTTGCTTTTTGTTTTGGCGGCTATTGGTGCTGTGGAAACACTGTTGTAATAACGGTGCTCAAGTAATAGCAACATTATTCGCCGGACGGTACGCCAGTGCTACGAAAAATCGGGTATCGCAGAAGATAGCTGAAAGGCTTTTTATCCTGTGCGTTTGGGGAGAACAACTACCACACAGTTCTCAATTTTCCCGAATTTTTCCCAAAAGGTGTACCAATGGAATCCTTCACCGATGCCATTCCGACCACGCTTGCTGACAATCAACCACTGCCACGCAATGCAAAGTCTTACGGCAAGACCTTCTCCCAGCCATCCCGCACATCTGACCATACCGCCCCTTCTGCCTCCGCGCCCCGTGCGAATATACTTCACTTTGCAGTTTTTGGACTGATAACCACCCTTATTTTTAGCGGACTCTACTTTGGTATTATTCCTCGTTTCTCGCAGCAAATCGCCCTTACGACGCTTACTCCAAGCGATATTTCGATTGTAAATTTTAATGATGTCTATGCCAGCCCCACAAGCGAAGGCTCGAAGTTTGCTGGAAAAGAAATTACCCGTGCTTATGCAAGCGGCGAATTTATTTTGGACTTCACGCCCACAGCCCGCAACCGGGAACAACATGGCTACGCAAAAGCAGAGGACGAATGGCTCATTAAATCGCCATTCATGGGCGATGAAGCGGTCATTATCACACCTATTTGGGCATTGACGGTACCGCTTTTAGCGATTTCTTTACTCATTGCTGTTGTGTTGACCTTTCTTTTACCCTCTCGTATTGGCTTGATGGCTGCATTTGTGGAGCGCACATTCCACGAGACCCGCACAAAATTGCTCTTCCAAACAGGTTTTTCTGACGAACTTCTTGAGTTCCTCTTGCTTTCCGATACCGAAGTGGCAATGCTTTCCCAGAGAGCACCGGAGCGGGTGGGAGCGTATTTGCAAACACTGTGGGATGCCACGCGCACCGACAATGAACGCAATCAAGCACTTTCCAGCTATGCGGACGAATCGTTGTTCGATACCGCGACTATTGCTAATGGTCATCACGCATTTGTGCGCAATACGCTCATTAGCCGTATGCGTGAAGCATTCTCGGTCTCGGTGGAACATTCGATTCGCAGTTTACAGCGTGCCCGCGCTTGGCAAGAAAATCATTTCCGCCTGCTCTCCGGCATACGACTCTACATGAGCGAGTATTTTGCTGTGAATCGCAGTAATAATGTGCAGGGTTTTGCTTACGCTGGAGCGGGCTTGATGATTGTGGTTATCGGTCTGCGTGGTCTGCGCTTTATTCCGGCATCCCGTCCAAGCCTTATCGTTGCTTCGATTTCGCTGGAATGTGTGTTGCTTTTTGCACTCGGTCTCACGCTCTTTTTCCAACGCGAAGAGGGTAGTTCGGCGGAGTCGCTTAAAAGAATTGAAAATAACACGCAGAATGTTGCTCTGGTGATGTCGTCCGTTGGCAATGAAGCAATGCAACGCGCCATTATGGACGCAATTCGTGAACACGCTCAAAGCCCTGATGTGGAGAAACGTGTAGCCGATGCACTCACACAAAAGTTTATTGATTCGCTCCGCTCCGGCTCGCTTCACTCCGATTCCCTCCGACCACAGCAGACCGCCCGCGCAACGGTCTAGCCGAACCGTACAACGGTTTAGTGTAGCCCTTTGTACGCCCTTCATATTGTTTTCCAAATGATATTCTTCTGAACGTCGCTTGATTCTAAGCTGCGCAGGCTAGTTCTTTGTCCGTTTGGATTACGGTGGTGAGTTTGCTAGTGCATTATGCCTCGCCACCGTACCCAAATTTGCTGTCGGTTGTTCGCGATTCAATCTTCAAATTTTATACTTTACTTTTCAAAAAAAAAACGAGGTTTGCCATGTCGAAAGGTTCTGCCGGAAAGGTCTATTTTGTACTGTACTTGGCGGTGATTTTGGAACTTTTAATCATCATCGTCGAGCGCGACGAAGCAGAAGACCACTTACGAAAACGCGAGCGTGAAGCTCGCGAAATTATTCAGGATATTTTGGGACAAATGCAGGTCGGTCCGGGCAACGAAAATCTCACCTCCCGCATCAATGATGAAATATCCTTGCTCTCTGAAGAAGCCGTCAGCATGAGCGGTATCCCCTACAAACGCCACCGAACCTACAATGTGGAAGTAGGGGTCAATGATGGCACAGGCGCAAATATCGGTGCGACGCAGCAAGATAGCATCAATCACTACGCTCTCCTTCGCCGACTGACGAATGCACAAAGTCTTGATTACGAAATTCTGTACTCTGGAAGTGCTGCCGCTGAGCTTCCGCCGCAGGACAGCGCGAATGAAGCCGGGTGGAAGCCACTAGGTGCAATGACGTTGGTGCTAGATACAGCGGCAATGCAGCACACCAATGAATGGCGCAAACCATCGTATCTGCGGCAATTCCAGAATGCCGCCAGTGAAGCGCTCCTCCGCTCGCTCACCCCAAGCGTTGCCGGAGCAGACACAACTTTCAGCTACAACCTCACAGAAACAGAAAAAATTGCTGTCCAAAAAAATGGGAAATATACTAAACGTGTCTTCACGGTAAATTTTCAACCCACACAGCCCGGTTGGTATAAACTCCGATTCGGCTCTCGCACCAATCGCATTATGGGCGTAAGCGGAGAAGCGTCCAGTTTTGCCGATATCTCCGATGATGCCCGCGTGAATATCGGCTCGATGCAGCTCACCGTGAAAAAACTGCGCAAAGTACAGCAAATGCTTCAGCGTGAGTTGGAAAGCTACGGCACACCGCAGATGGACGCGCTTATCGCTGCCAAAAACGAAGACGAGGCGAAGGCATTTTTTACTCAAATGGAAAAATCAAAAGAAAAAGTTCGCAAAGAACGTGCAAATGAGCCATCTATGGTGCAAGAAATCTGCCGAAAAATTGACCTCTATGCAGATATGGCAAAACTCATTGCGCCTAATAAATCGCAGTACTTCGCTCAAAATGCCGGTGCAATGGAAATCAACGTCCGCGTAACGAAGCCCCCCGTAGCGATTGTGAAAGCAAACATCGCACTGCCGAAGGATGTGTATTTATTCGATCGTCTCACGCCGAGCTTCCGCTTCACCGCAGGACCTTTTTACGGCAACAATCTGCCCAAAGGTGAAATTGTCAGCGCGGACGGAAAATCTACGCCGCTTGTTGTGGAGCCGATGGCGCTCGCAGACAACACCACAGGGGCTGCAAATCTTGTCGCGTCAGACAAAGGGAAGTCTATCGAATTCAAAGCCCGTGCGCTTCAGGCTCTCCCCGCAGGACAGTACACCGTTCGTATGAAGCACACCTCGCAAGGCGACGAAACGCAGGAAGAAACAGTTATGCGTATCTTCCCGACGCAACTTACTGCGCAAAATCGCCGTGTGCTGGAAGGGCGCATGAAGTCTATGTACTTTGGTGGAACGCTACCCTTCGCTCTGGAACCTGATTCGCAAGGTATGATTCCTGCCAGCGAATTTCGGACGATTGTAGGGGTAAGCACCAATCCGCAGCCTATCGCTTCAAATGTTGGCTTAACAGCAAAACTTCCGTTGGAAGCGAAAGCAAAGTCTGCATGGGTACGCCTTACGTGGATTTCACCCTTTACGGGCGAAGAAGTGGAGATTCTGCCCAAAACAGAACAGCCCATCAAGCAGCGTGAACCGGATATTGACATAACAAAAGCAGCCGTAACAGGCATAGATGGTGACTGGACGGAACTCCGACTTCAAATTGGCGGTATTCAAGTCAGCCCTGCTATTATAGACGTGGGCGGCAAACTTGGCTCACCGGAAAGCATAGAAAATGTCAGTATTGTAGGTGCAACGCTTGAAAATACGCAAGATGTGGAACTGGTAAGTTCCGACCTAAAAGACCTCGGAAATGGTTTATACACTGCCATTTTCAAAGTTCGGAGCGTATTGCTCAAGCAGCCCAAAGAAATGAGCGGAACTTTCAAATTCAGCATTAGTGCTTCGATGCGCAACACGCTGAACGGTACGCCTTCCAAGCCCACATCCTTCGATACCGAAGTTCCTTTTACCTATACGCCGCCGCCGATGAAAGGGAAAAAGCAGCGCTAAAACAGCAGTGCTAAAAAACATTTTCAAAAATACCCCCCCGCTTGACTTCAAATCTCAAGCGGGGTTTTGTTATGATAATTGTTTGAAATTTATGTAAAAAGGCTCAGAAGATATTTACCGTACAATTGATATCAATTGGGCTTGCCGCTCTGTGCCGGATGTTACTTGCACAATATAGTTACCTTGTGGGATATTAGTATGTAAATCGAAATAATACGTCCCTTGCGGTAGGAACCCATCATGCACAGACTCAACAGTTTTACCTAAAGTGTCGAATACCACAACACGAACACTCTCCAAACGTGGCACATCAACGCGAATGGTCATTGGTGAACCGACTTGAGTGGGCTGTGGATAGGCAGCCAGTGCCAAACGAGTTGTAGTCTCAGGAGCATGAGCAGCAGTGGCTTGATTATTTACAACACGGAGAATATCTTCATCTTCATCTACTAACACCCGTACAGGTGCAAATGGGATAATGATAGTTTCCGTTTGTGTACGCTGCGTATTAATAATGCGTCGTGTTTCACGCTTGCCATCAGTACTGACAAAGGTCAACGTAACGGGCATTGCAAAAACATTGGGAACATCACTTCCATTCATAGCTGTCTGCGATTGAACCAAGGATACATTACCGGCATAACCATTGGAGGATGGTCGCAAATCCCAAGAAATATTGTAAACAGGATACCCAGTCTGATAAATCCACTGCTTGAAGAAGGTATCGAATGGTACAGGTGGATTTGGAATGACATCCTTAAATACTTTGATAAAATCTTCGGTAGTTGCAGTCTGATAAGCAAAACGGTCTAGATATGTGCGAATTGCCTTGAAATAGTTATCATCTCCAAGCATTCTCCGCAGCATATGATGTACCCATGCTGGTTTACTATAAGCTATGGCAGATGTAAAAACGTCTGCTGGATTGGTAATAGATGTTGAATAAATTGGTCTTGTTGCAGACAATGCAGCGGTTTTGACTAGATTCAACCTAGCACTATATCCTCTCTTACCAAGCTTTGATTCAAGCCATAATGCTTCCGCATATCGCGCACTTCCTTCATTCAACCAAATATCGTACCATGTAGCACACGTTACTTTATCACCAAACCAATGGTGGGCGGCTTCATGGGCATGAACATTGTATTGATAGAGAAAAAATAACGAGTCGTTTCCGTAATATTGCAAATCAGCTACTTTCAAAGTGGTCCTTGTTAGAGCAGTGATTGTTTGATGCTCCATTCCACCCGCGGCAAATGGTTGTAAAGCGACCACTCCATATTTTTCAAATGGGTACTCACCAAAGAGCCGGGAATAGGTACTCAGAATCTCTGAGTTCAGGCTAAACGCCTTCCGTGCATTGTATCGTCCGTCCCCTATTGTCGCCCGATAATCCTGCTCCCACACATAATACATTATCTCCAGACTATCTAAAGGAAGGGATACACGTGGGATTTTTTCGGAGAATTGGCGAAAAACCGATGCTGAGACACTGGCTAAATAAGGTGCAATAGGATATTCATGCTTCCAATAAAACGTTGCTGTTTTGGTTTGTGGGTCTCTTCTTATCTCGTTTAGTTTTCCGTTCGATGCTACGGAATAATCTTCGGGCACACGAACAGTAATATCCATAAGTGCCTTATCATATTGTCCGTCATTGCATGGCATCCAGGAGCGGGCATTGATTGGTTCGCTCATTGTATAAGCCAAGCGTTCAGGAATATATTCATCAGGCGCACCGGAAGGTCGAGTCGATGTATAAATACTGCGATATTTCCTGTAAAGGTAAAAGCCACTTGGCGCAAAGAGGTTGGTAGAGTTTTGCATAGAAGTAATTCGGTAATAGACTACCAATGTCATTGTATCGCCCTGTTTCGGTGTTTTAGCAAGAGGTATGGAAAAGTCTTGCGTCTCGGCATTAACCGTAATTGTACGGTCATATTTTACTGAGTTTACTAATACGCTGTCTATTGCCATTTGCACAGCATTGAGCACAATAGATTGTACATCGGAGGAATCTATGCGGAGAATAATGGTATTGGAGCCGAAAAAAACACGATGGTCTCCTACTTCACCTGTTGAGGACAATGGGTTTGTCCAGTCCATAAACAAAGAATACTTTAATATGTCATAGGGGCGGCGCACAGGAGCAAGAGGGTTCAGCGCCGTAAGTTGCGCATTGTTTGCTTTCGTTGCCAGCAAGCGGCTACATTCTATATCTTTACCGTCGGATAGGGCATCATCTAGTTGCAAAAAAGCAGGACTTGTCTGTCCGAAGAGAGAGGAGGTGGAAAGCAAAAAAACTACAACAAACGGAAACAATACCAAATGTGGAAATGATAAAAATCGCATAAAAGTAGGCAAAGAGTTGAATAATAGAGGATTGAAGTTTTTTCAAAGGAGAAAATTGCAAGTATGGTAAAAATGGAATTTGTTAGCCAATATCAATGATGTATCTCAGTGCCATGCAATAGTTTTTTCTATTGCTAAATTTGAAAGACTTCTTGAATTCACGAGAGTTTATTTCTTCAGAATTTTTTGAACCACACGCCGCACTCTGTCTCGAACTTCTAGCAAATACACACCTGATGGCAAGCCACTGAGATTAAAAGACCGATGGTATTGTCCGCTCATAACGGATTCTTCCGCAGAAAGCATGCTCTGACCAAACACATTCGTTATTGTGATGAAAATGCTTCCGGGCGAGAGACGATGCGCCTCCACAAGCACAATATCTTCCACAGGATTCGGAAAGACGAGTATTTGTGGCGGTGCTTCTGCCAAAACACCAACCGTGCCGACAAGAAAAGGCAGAGAAGCCGCTTGTTTATTAAGGTTCGTAACGGTGAGGTTTCCACTTTGTATGCCCGGTCTAGCTTCGACTACAGCTGTCAGGGAACCATCAATATGACGAAGCACGCTCATCACTCGAAGCGTATCTTTGCCGAGAGTGAAAAGCGATTGGGCAGAAAAACCAATTCCATTCACCCTAATAGTGAAAGGTTGAAGATTGCTACTGGTCACTGAGGGAGTAAGATTTGTAAGGGTCAGCACGGGGGCAGTGGATATCGTAACTGTCGTAGAAACAGGAAAGCGGTCTAAACTTGTGACCGTAAATACTACGCTTCCGATATTCCGAATAACATTTCCCGGTATCGTAGCCGTAATGTGTGTTGTTGTATTTGCCGATGGAGTGATTGTGCTGGTGATGTCATTCCCAGCCGCAACGACTCGTGGTGTGAGAATACCAAAAGTTGCTCCGTTAATGACTAATTCCACATCACCCAAACCAGCAGGAATTGGATTGGGGGTAACTGTGTAAATAAATGGCTGCTGAAACATAACTCCGGGAATAGTATAGCTACGAGCCGTCGAACTTCCCCCTGTTTGAGTTACTGTAATATCTCCGGAAGCAGCATTTGATGGGACGACGACGCGAAGCGTGTCAATACCGGAAGAACCACCACTTATGAGGGTGACATTTGCTGCCGGAACTGATACACCGCCAATACTAACGCCTGCGCCGGGAGCAAGACGAGATCCAGTGATAGTAATTGTAGCGCCGGAAGATTGTGCCGGAGGTGTGAAAATGATAGCTCCCGGCGCAGGCTGCGACGAAACGAGGATGGGCGTGTTGTTCAGGTTATTCGTAGCAATCTGCGTGATGGTTACGCCCGAACGAAAGTACCCTGAATAATTAGGGTCACTTCCTGCAGCTCTCGCAGCTGACGACACCGTACCGTTTGTGGTGGTAAAAGCATTCACAACGGAGATTGCACGATTGAAGCCCGCATTCTCTTGCCCCGCTACCCACAGCGGAGAAATGGTCACCGAGAAACCAGGTGTAATGCCTGTTAGCTGCGAAACATTCCATTGTTGATTAACGATAGACTGGCGTAAAACCGCACTACCAGTTGCAAAAGGAACTGGCTGAGTAACAAAGGGAAGCGCTTGCACACTGAACGTTGCCGGAGAAGCATTGTTGTTAATGTTAAGTGGAGCAAAGACAGATGTGGACTGACCAACGGGGAAGGTTGTGTTACCAACATTGCCGAGTGTGAGTGGAAATGCGGTTGTTACGAAAAACTGATTCAATCCTACGTTGATCAGCGTTCCAAGAATTGTTGCTGATGACGCAAGGATAAGTTTATTTCCGCTGCTGATATTTGTGGAATTGGTTTGAGGGGAAAAATCAAATACTCCGGCAGCACCGATATAAAGCGGAGAAGAAAGCTTCATAGTGCTCGCTATCTGCAAGCTCCCTTGAAACGGGCTTTTCTCATCACCGAAAACAGCGCCGGGTAAAAAGCCTCCATTCCAGCCTACACCTAGTTCCACCGTTCCCTTGTAAGGTGATAGAGCAGGCGCGGAAATTCGAACCGAACTTTCCACCGCAGTTGTGGACGTGCTGTTCAGCCTTAACGATGCACCGCTGGAAACAAGTATCGGTGCTGCTCCGCGAAGGGAACCATTTACCACAAGCCGTAGCCCGCTACCGATAACAAGCGTATTGTTCACCGTCAAATCTCCGTTGACAACCAGCGTTCCGCTCCCGTTCAGTGTGACGCTGAATGTGCCTTGAGTGGCTAGAATGGTGAGATTTCCAATGGGAAAGGGCGGTGTGGCATCGGTGATGGTAATGTTGCTTAGGGGAGCGATAAAAACGTTCAGCGAGTTGGACGCAGCACCAGGGAAAGAGCCGCCGAGTGACCACGAGTCCGATTGCCAGTTTGCAGAGGTTGAATTATTCCAAACTTGTGCAGCAAGCGGCGAGTACAAAAACAGCACGGCAACAAGCAGCATAGAAATTGAGGAGATAGTTCTCATGGAAGAGCACCGTATTAAGAAACGAAAACGATTATTGCCTAAGATACTATTTTACGACGATTTTACCAGTTCTGTTTTTCTTGTCCGAATGCAAATTGCACATTACAAATATCTTTACCTAATCTGGGGTAGCAAGAAAAAATAGCAGCAACAAATAAACGATTTGATTGTATGCTTTAGCAAGACCACTTCATATCTGTATCCGTTGGCATCATACCAAATAAAGTCAAGTACGTCAATGTCTTATCTGTGACTTTTGGTCATGGAAACTTGTTACTTTCAGCTACTAGGAGGATTTATCACGATTTTGTAAGTTGTCGATGTCGCACGTGGAATGCAGTTCTTGTGCGAGCCTCTTGCCTGACAACTATGCCCAAATTTAATTTGTCCTTACTCAACTGAAAGCAGCTATACTGTTTTTTGTGTGCCAATCGTTGGCTTTGTCTCTAGCCGAATGCTTGCACAAGTAGATTTTTGGGTCCTGCTTAGTCTTTAGACAGAAGCGGATTGTTTTACTCGACAACTACATATTCAACAAATAATTTCAATATGTTATGAATCTTGCTCCTCTGTAAGTCCTGTTATTTTTTTATGGTAGTAGCCCAATTCGGGGTCTGCGAAGATATGGTACTGCCAATTTTTCAACGTTATGAAGAGAGGTGTAACATGGAGCGCAAACGTGCTTTGAGGCTAATGGTCTGCGCAGCTATCATTGTTCTTTCTAAAGTAGGAACAATGTATGCTCAGGCTGTAGATTATCTATTGATTCTTGATCCACGTCAAGGATTTAACCGAGCGACAGGAAGAATAGAAGAAGCAACGGTGGCAGTTCGCCCGCGAGATCTGTATATGGAATTCGGACTATTTCTAACAATCTCACCGCGTGGGACTGCAATGGCGAGCTCTGGAAACCAAAATCTTGAGATAGTTATGAATTTTGGTCTGCCACCTAATGCAATAGTTACAGACTCTTGGCTGTGGGTGGGTGATAGCATAATGCAAGCACAAATAAAAGATTATTGGACTGCTTCGTCCATCTATGAAACAATAGTTGGTATGCGGCGTGACCCTTCCATATTTACGAAAACCAACGACCGCTATGAACTACGGGTGTACCCCATTTCCGCCACAGGTGTACGGAAAATAAAAATTGCATACCTTGTGCCGCTTGATTGGTCATCAGATCGAGTTTCTGCACCTCTGCCACTCAATCTCCTTAAAACCTCCGCCTTTATGCCACCGTTAAAAATCATGTTTTGGGGAAATAATTGGTGGAGTGCCCCGCAGGTTGATGAATTTTCAGATATTGTATTTGCTCCTGTTCGTGATACTGCTAATGGAAATTTTCTCAGCGCAAACCTTCAAGTGCCAAGTGTTGCACAAAAGCTGACCTTCTCAACTAAATCCCCGCTCCAAAATGGCGTTTATGTCAGTGCGTATCATAATGGAAAAGAGGGGTTTTATCAAATGGCTTTTCGTCCTTCGGAGGTGCTGCAAACGAATGAAGCCCCTAAAAAAGTGTGTATTGTGATTGACTACGATGCAACAAAAAGCTCCACGACACTAGCCCAAACACTAAAGTCTCTTCAAGAAAGTTTGCTTGCAAATGCTTCTCCCAAAGACTCATTTAATGTCGTTTTTTCTCGCCTTTCTGTTGAACTTGCCAGTGCTTCTTGGCTTGCAACGACAAGAGATAATCTTGATAAAATATTTGCTCGCATAAACACAATGATGCTCTACGGGGCTTTACCGAATTTGGTTCTTAATGGAGTTACCTACGCCGCAGCAAATAACGGCGTTATGTTGCTCGTTGCAAATAGTGACGGATTTACTTCAAGCGCTGATGCAAACCAACTTGTTAAAGATTTGCAATCTTCAGTCAAGAAAATACCTCCGGTTACCATTTTGGATTTTTGTGATAAAGGAAGGAGTATCAGTGTTGGTGGTAGGTCATATTATGGCAATGGCTATCTTTATACAAATCTCGCTCAAATAAGCGGTGGTGCTGCTTTTAGTACACGAGAATTAGGGACAATCTCCGCTGCCGCGCTTCAGTCTGCTCAATCATTAAGCGGTAATAAGGCAGTGCAGCTTGATATGTATTCAACGATGCAAAATGGTTTTTGCTTTAGCCGATACAGTGTGATTCCTACTTCGGAAGCGCTTAGTTCCCAAGTAGGGCGATTAGCACCAGCCTCAATTACGGACGGAAAAAAAATGGTTCTCCAAACAGGAAAATTCCTCGGCTCTTTACCCTTTATATTAAGCCTTGCGGGAACTATGTCTTCGCTTCCAGTTGCCAAAACGATTGTAGCAACCACTGCACAAATTGAGCTGATTGGTGGTGTAAACGAACAAATTTGGTCTGCCAACTATATGAGTTCCTTACTTCCTACCGGCAGTGTGCCATCCAATGCCGCAATAGCCGAGATTGTTGCCAAAAGTCTGGAATATAGGGTGCTGTCTAATTACACCGCATTCTTGGCTTTAGAGCCGAATGATACATTGAGAGCTTGTCAGAACTGTACACTAACAAGCGATAACCAACGTGGCGGCTCATCATCAGGCATACAACTTGGAGTGGCATTGAATTATCCGGACTTGGGCGTGCGGTGTACAATTTCACCGAACCCTTTTTCTACAGAGACAAGTATTGAGATTACACTCAAAGAAAATTTGCAGCCTGAAAAGTGTTCGCTTAGTATTTGCAATGCAATGGGGCAAGTCCTAACAACAATATCCCTTGATGGTTATGTAGGTCAGTCAGTCTTGCGATTCCGGTGGGACGGTGAGATACAATCAGGAGGATTTGCTTCTCCCGGATTATATTTCCTTATGCTGAAGACACCATCAGGTCTTGCGGTTTGGAAGTTGCTTAAAACTTCCTAACCATACTGTTTTATGTAAAAGCATTGATGCTAAGTTCGGTCATGCACTGTGCTTCAGGGCTGAAGGAGGGGAAGTGTGGTGCAGTTTTTACAATTTTTTCATTTTTTTTGGAGATGTATCATGCAACGTGCTAAAAAACGTTCAAATGCACCATTTGGTGCGGTGTTGGCTTTTCTGTGTGTGTTATTGCTCTCAGTGTCCGCCCTCTTTGCCCAAGATTATTTGTCCGTGAACGACCCACAGCGTGGCTATCGCACAAATGGTGCTATAGACGAAGCTACTTTGACTATCAGACCTCGTGGAATTTACTTAGAATATGGTCTTTTTCTTACATTTTCTGCAAAGGGCACGTTTCTCGTCGGTAATCCCTATTCCTCCTACAATGTAGAATCCGTACTCAATTTTACGCTTCCTGCAAATTCCCTCGTTACCGATTCGTGGCTCTGGGTGGGCGATAGCGTGATGCGGGCGCAAATTATGGATAGGTGGACTGCTTCGTCCATTTATGAAGCAATCGTCAGTCGCCGCCGCGACCCGTCAATTCTGACCAAAAACGGTAGTAATAACTACGAACTGCGCGTCTATCCTATGCTTGGGGGCGGTACGCGGAAGGTCAAAATCACCTATCTTGTGCCGATGAATTGGTCGGCAACAACAGTTTCTGCGCCACTCCCGATGGGACTTCTTCGCACATCAGCAGTGCCATTACAAAAGTTGACGGTGCTTGTATGGGGACAAGAGCGCTGGAAAGCAGCCCGAGTTTTGGAAAACTCAACAGCGAAATTTTCGCCTGTGGTAGATGCCGCGAATGGTAACTACGTGAAAACAGAACTGGCTTTTCCGCAGTCAGTCCCGACCGCACTTACGATTGCGTTCGATGCGCCCTTGCAAAATGGTGTGTACGTGAACTTTTTCCAGAAAGGCGCAGAGGGCTTTTATCAAATGGCGGTTGTTCCATCGGAAACTTTTGCTGATCGCGTTCAAGCGAAGAAAATAGCGCTGGTGCTTGACTTCGACCCTAGCAAAACGACGGGGGTAACCTTTCAGCAAATGCTTGATGGTATAAAATCTACACTTCTGACGAATTTTTCGAAACGCGATTCATTTAATGTCATTTTCTCACGGCTCTCTGTGCAACGTGCAAGCCCAACGTGGCTGCCAATGGATGCAAAAATTATTGACCAAACATTTCGTACGATTAGCCTCATGGCATTGTATAGCAATCTTCCGGCGCTATTAGCCGAGAGTGTCAGTTCAACGAAAGGAACAGATGCTACTGTTTTTCTTCTTTCCAATAGTGACCAGTTTACAAACAGCCAAAATGCCAATCAAATTTTGAAGGATGTGCAAGCACTCGCAAGCCCGCTTCCACGCATAATGATAGCTGATGTCTATAATCAGTACAGCTATCTATATGCCAATGGGCAGTATTATTACGGCAACGCTTATCTCTATACCAACCTTGCACGAATAACAGGTGGTTCCTATGCAGGCATACGCTCTGGGTCCGGAACGTTTGATAATGTTGTTTCACAAACTGCCCAAGCCGTGAATAATGTGAGTATCAATTCTCTTGACCTTTATACGACAATGAAAAGTGGCTTTTGTTATGGGCGATATACGCTCACCCAAGGTGGGGTAGCCACGGGTTCAACAAGCATTGGCAACACTCCCGTTATTCTTCAAACAGGAAAATTTACCGGAACAGCGCCATTTGTCGTTAATATGTCCGGTTTTGTGTATTCCAGTCCCGTAACCAGAAGCATAGAACTGATGCCTCAGCAAATGGACAATGGCGACCCGTTTGGTGAACAAATTTGGGCTGGGAACTATATTCGTGCAATGGAAACCTCACCAAGTTTACCAAATGCTGTTATTAGTGATATTATTGCAATGAGCATAAAAAATCGGGTTCTTTCAAACTACACCGCATTCCTTGCCTTAGAGCCAAACGATACACTCAAACCATGTACCAACTGCGATATAAAAAGCGATATTGCACCTGATGGCAGAGCAATAGCTATCAATACCGGCGTAGAAGACCACTCAGCAAATGTTGGTGTTAACTTTGCTGCCTCGCCAAATCCATTCTCATCGGAAACAACACTTGAGATTACACTTGCTGAAAGTTTCCGTCCTGAACTCTGCACGGTCAGTATCGTTAATGTGATCGGGCAAGAAATTTTTACATTTGATACAGGTTCCCTGAGCGGAGAGAAAAAAATTCGATTCAGGTGGTCGGGCGAGACACTGGGAGGCGGGCAAGCACCAACAGGAATGTACTTCGTAGTGCTGAAAACGCCCAATGGAAGGATGATGTGGAAGTTACTGCGTGTGAGCTGAAGTCTTTTAGATATATTTGTATATGGTAAAGCCACTTCCGACCTTAATTGGAAGCGGCTTTTTCTATGAGACCTCGAATCCACAAAAGCATTACCCATTATCCAGCGAGCGCCACAAGTACCATGACGCAATACTTCTGTACGGTTGCCATTGTTCGGCAATCGCCAGCATTTGTGCCGGCTTGGGCATTTCGGGAAGTTCGTACAACTGCATCATTGCTTTTCGCAAGCCCAAATCATCCACCGCCATCACGTTCGGTCGGTTGAGCGAAAAAATGAGGTACATTTCCGCCGTCCAGCGTCCTATCCCTTTTACCGCTGTGAGTGCTTTGATGAGTTCTTCATCTTCCATGCGTGAAAATTGCTTTGGCTTTAGAGTACCATCCAGAAATTTTTCTGCTAAGTCCTTGATGTAACGTACTTTTGCATTGGAGCACCCAACAGCACGAATATCTTCATCATTAAATTTCAGCACCAGTTCGGGAGTAGGAATATCTTTGGGAAAAAGATTGCAGAAGCGCTTGAGAATAGTCGCACTTGCTTTTACTGAAAGCTGTTGTGAAATGATGGAATCGCAAAGAACGTAGAACGTGTCTTTGTGCGGCTTCAGGGTGCAATGTCCACGCTCGGCGATGAGACGTTTCATCACAGGGTCGGCGTAGGCTAAATGCGTTTCTGCATCGGTAAAGAGCGGTTTGAGAGATTTTGCCATTGGATGTTTGATTGGGTGTTTGTGGAGGAGGAGCAAATATACGCAACTTTCAGTGGAAACAATGCTTGCAGCATCTCGCAGTACCCATCGGTAATAAAATTTGACACTTCGTCCATCATCTTCTGCATTTCGGTTGCATCTGCGCAACATTCCTCGACATTTTGCCGTATTTTTGTCACATAATCAAATTTGTTTTTAGGCAGTTTCACCCATCCTGATTGATCATAATGAAAATTGCTCGAAATATAATTATTGCTGCACTATTCGTAGGCGGCATCGTCTTTTTGCTTTTGCGCAATAAAGCCTCAATGGAAGCAAAAGCCAGCCAGCCTATTGTGCTTATTCCAACGGTAACGATACAGATTGCCGAAGCGCAGAGTATTACTGAAAATCTGGAAGTAAACGGCACCATAGCCGCACAAAATGAAGTCGCGGTTATCTCGGAGACGCAAGGAAGAATCATAGCGGTGTACGCAAAATTGGGCGACCGCGTGGGTTCGGGTTCGGCGCTTGTGAAAGTGGATACCGTTCTGAAATACTCTGCTTATCTCGTCGCAAAATCCAGCTTTGACAAAGCAAAACGTGATTTGGAACGCCTTACGCAGCTTCGTAAGGAAAATAACGCCTCTGAAGCTGAAGTGGAAGGCGCAGAACTCAACGTTCAAAATGCAAAGGCTCAGTTTATTGCCGCAGAGCGCCAACTGCATGATGCACGGATTACTGCTCCGATTACGGGAACAGTCGTAGAGCGACCCGCAAGCATGGGCATGATGCTCGTGCCGGGTGCACCGGTAGCAACTATCGTGGACGTTACAACCGTCAAACTTCGCGCCAATATGCCGGAGCAGGAAGTATTGAAGCTGCGTGTGGGCGACAAAGTAATCGTAAAGGCAGATGTCTATCCCGATGCAAAATTCACGGGGACAGTTTCATTTATCAGTATCAAGGGCGATGCTGCGCATAATTATCCCATCGAAGTTTTACTGCCCAATAACAACACTCATCCGTTCAAAGTAGGTATGAGTGCCAAACTGAGCCGCCGAACCAATGAAGCACGGGAAGCGCTCATGATACCACGATTGGCAATAGTCGGTAGTATCAAATCCCCAAGCGTATATGTGGTTGAGACAGAGAACGGGAAGATGATAGCCAAGATGAAAAGTATCGTCTTGGGCGCGGAACGAGGTACAAACATTGAGGTTGTAAGCGGTTTACAACGTGGTGAACGACTGGTAGTCAGTGGGCAGAATAACGCACGAAACGGCGGGGAAGTGATTGCACAAACCCAAACTGCCGTTGAAAAATAGAATTTCTTCTCTACTCCAAGTCTTTCGCATCAACAGAAATTCTCCCACTCAATCACCTGAGAATTACATGAGTATTGTCATTAAATCCTCATTATCACTCATAATCCTCTTTGCCGGAATATATCCTTATTGGGGAAACACAGCAAAATCAGATGTCTTGGAACCGATTCTTGAATTTGGAATCTTCCCAAGCGTTACATTGATGGTCGTGTTTTTTACCGCTATCGGGTTTTACTGTAAAGCTCTGCAAACAACGCTGGAACTGGTTCAGCCCCAAAACAGAAAAGCAGCTCCGCGCACAGTGTGGTTTATGTTTTTGCTACCGTATAATTTCATTGAGGATTTTTTTATCGTCATCAATATCTCACGTTCATTAGAGCAAGAAGCAGGAACGAATCCGGGTTTTTGCAGTGACCGGGATTTTGGTATGATAACAGGGATTGGCTGGTCTATTGGACAAATTATGTCCTTTATTCCCAACTTTGTCGGTCAACTTGCCGGTGTGATTGGAATTATACTGTGGATATGGCATTGGGTGTTTATTCACAAGGTCAATATTGTTCTGAGGGCACGTAGGAACGAGAAGTAATTGCGCAGAAGCTCATGCTTGCTCACGATAAACCAACTTTTTATTGGCAAAAAATCCTCAATCAGAGAATGATGAAAAAAATATTACTTGTACTCGGACACCCCGACAAAAACAGCTTCAATTTTGCATTGGCGGATGCGTACAAACAAGGTGCGATGAGTTCGGGAGCGGTAATAGAGGAAATAATTATTTCCGAACTGAACTTTAACCCCAATCTGCAATTTGGCTACAGTAAACGAACCGAGTTAGAGCCTGATTTATTGCAAGCATGGGAAAAAATCAAAAGGGCAGAGCATATTGTTTTTATTTATCCTCTCTGGTGGGGATTTATGCCTGCCGTTATGAAGGGATTTTTTGATCGCTTGTTTCTGCCAGGGTTTGCATTTCGGTATCGAGAAAATTCTGCTCTTTGGGACAAGTTATTAACCGACAAAACGGCACATATTATTTGCACCATGGACTATCCCGTTTGGTATTACAAATGGCTTCTACGAGAAAGCGGAATAAAGACCATGCGCACAATGATTTTAGATTTTTGTGGAATAACAACTACCCAAACCACCTATATCGCACCAATACGCAACTCAAATGCAAAATTTAGAAACAAGTGGCTGGAAAAAACTACCCTACTTGGGAAAAAACAAAAATAATCCATTTGTAAAACAAGGCACCTGCTGTGAGGACTTTAATCCCTATACGAAATGAAAACTCCAAATTGGCATTGTTTGGAGCCTTCTCCCTTGCCGTGCTAGGCGCAGAGTTGCTGATAACCCAGACACAAGCATTTCAGCTAAACGGTGCTATGATTTCACTTGCCATTCTTGCGGATGTTTGTTTAGGCATACCGCTTCTATACTGGCTTTTGGTAGCATGTCCCCGCAAAATAGATTTGATAACGATTGTTCCGGTTGGTATTGCATCCATTCTTGCCGCACGGTTTATTATCCCGACCGCCTATCACGGCTCGATTGTGTACATTGAGTATCTTGCTGGTGGGCTTGAACTGGCTCTTCTCGTCGTTGGTATTGCCAAGATTCGTCATATTCTTCGCGAATATCGCCGATTACACGTTCTGCGCTTTGATTTTGTGCAGAACCTGCGTGAGAGTTTTGCGCTGGTGCTGAATGGTGGCAGAGAAAGCACTGCTTTGAATATCATTGCCACTGAAATATCAATGCTTTGCTACGCATTCTATTGGCGCTCTGAAGAAGAAATCACAGAAAAGACCCGCATAAACGGGCATTCTTTTTCGACCTATAAATCATCCGGTTATACAGCGATTTTCTTTGTATTGTTGACTATCTGTGCTGTGGAAGCGGTCGGCGCTCATTTTTTAGTCGGAATGTTATGGAATTCGACTGCTGCGCTTGTGCTCACGGCTCTGAGCGCATACACGTTTCTCTTTCTCATTGCAGATTATGTGGCTATCATCAAACGTCCCATTGTTCTGGAAGATTCACACTTGCTTATTCGCACAGGATTACGGTGGCAGGCGGAAATCCCACTGGATGTACTTGCGTCGGTACGTCTTGCCCCAAAAAGGCTTGATGAAAATACAGCGCTAACAATGAAACGTATCAGTCCTTTTGGCGCACCCAATGTGCTCATAGAATTCTCTACAAGGCAGGAAATACGCGGACTCTACGGAATGAAAACATCTTCGGAGTTGATTGGTTGCACGATTGACCATGCGGAGAAATTTGTAGAATTGTTACAAGAGAAAATAGGTAATTGCGCCTCAAATTACACACAGCGAAGCGCTGAAAAAGGAATCAACCTCAAACCTGATCCAGATTCTTGCATTTTTCAACAAAACACTATCACACCTTCCATTGTAAGCCATTATGACAATAACTGAGCTTTCCATCAAACGACCGATTTTGATCGTCGTGATTTTTTTGGTGCTGGGTGTTCTCGGCATTTTTAGCTACAACCAGCTTTCCTACGAGCTTCTACCTAAAATGTCGTCGCCTTTCGTAACGGTCGTAACAGTCTATCCGGGAGCAAACCCAAGTGAAGTAGAGAATGCCGTAACGAAAAAAATAGAAGAAGCAGTTGCAGGCGCAGAAAAGCTCAAACGTGTTTTCTCGACCAGCAGCGAGAACGTATCGACGGTGTTTGTGGAGTTTCAGCAGAGCGCAAATGCTGATCTTGCCACACAAGACGTGCAGCGTAAAATCAATGAAATTACTGACCTGCCCACAGGTGTAAAACGCCCCGCCGTACTGAAGTTTCAGTTGGATGCAATTCCTGTAATTCGTATGGCGGTAACGAGCGCCATACCGCCCCGTGATTTTGCTCAATTACTCAAAGACCAGATAAAACCGCGCTTGGCGCAAATCAAAGGTGTATCACAGGTTTCGCTTGTTGGCTTGTCGGAGCGGGAAATCAATGTGAACATCAACGCCGATAAACTCCGAGCCTACAACTTGTCTATCGTGCAGGTCTCCGAAGCGATTCGTCGTGCCAATCTGGACGTTCCTGCGGGTAGAATTAATGACAAAGACGCACAGTTTGGCGTTCGCGTTCAGGGAAAATTTGAGAATGTCGAAGATTTGAAAAATTTGGTGATTCTTGCTACCCCACAGCAAAATGGCTCCGCGCCAAGCGTTGTCAAACTCAGCGATGTTGCAGAAGTAAGCGACGGTGCACGAGACGTAGAAACGCTCTCCCGCCTGAACGGAATGGATGCCGTCGGGGTGCTGATTCAGAAGCAAAGCGATGCAAATACCGTTGCCGTGAGCGAACTTGTCCGCGCTGAAATTGAAAAATTACGCTCCGAGCAACCCGCAATGACCTTTTCCATTGCTCAAGATGCTTCCGAGTTCACGCTGGAAGCTGCAAACGCTGTTGTGCATGACCTCCAAATTGCGGTCTTTTTGGTGGCGCTCGTCATGCTGCTTTTCCTTCATTCGTGGCGTAATTCCTTGATTGTTATGCTTTCGATTCCTGCCTCGCTCGTCAGTACGTTTATTGCTATGTACGTCTTCAATTTTTCGCTGAACTTGATGACGCTTCTGGCAATGTCGCTCGTAGTGGGTATTCTGGTGGATGACTCGATTGTGGTGCTGGAAAGCATTTATCAGCAACTTGAGCGCGGTGTGGAGCCTCGCGCAGCTGCGCTCAAAGGACGTATGGACATTGGCTTTTCAGCGCTGGCAATTACGTTGGTGGATGTAGTGGTGTTCCTGCCGCTTTCGCTTGTTTCGGGTTTGATTGGCGATATCATGCGGCAATTTGCACTCGTGGTTGTTATTTCAACGCTTCTGAGCCTTTTTGTTTCCTTCACGCTCACGCCAATGCTTGCCTCGCGGTTTTCACGATTGGAGCATTTGACACGGGGAACACTTATGGGGCGCTTTGGGCTTTGGTTTGAACGAGGCTTTGCGAGTCTTACGGACTGGTACGCGGGTGTGCTTGCATGGGCACTCAAGCATCGTATAGTCGTTGCCCTGAGTGCATTTGCGCTTTTGATAGGCTCGTTTATGTTGCCAGCGCTTGGCTTTATTGGCTCAGAATTTATTTCCTCCTCCGATAAAGGCGAATTGTCCGTTTCTATCACGCTTCCTCCCGGAACACCTTTTGAGGAGACAAATCGCGTTGTGCGGGAAATCGAAAAAAAATATGCAACAATGCCGGAAGTGCGCAAACTTTTCACAAGCGTTGGCTCTTCTTCAAGCGGCTTCGAGGCTCAATTCTCTAGCAATAATGCATACATTGACGTTTCGCTCACTCCTAAAGCACAGCGCACAAAACCGGAGCAGGAAGCACAGCAAATCTCAATCCGTATGAAAAAATTAGCGCAGGAAATTCCAGGCGTGAAGGCACGTGTAGCCCCGATTGGCTTGTTCGGGCAGGCGGATGATTCTCCTATCCAAGTGCTTGTATTCGGTGCAAATCGTGATTCGGCAACTGCCGCAGGGCGCATTATTGCGGATATTCTGACCACTATCAACGGTTCTGCTGATGTGCGCTTATCGCTCGAAGAAGGCAAACCCGAAACCCGCATCGATATTGACCGCGAGAAAATGGCAAGCTACGGCTTGTCGCTGGAAGAGGTTGGCTTCTCGGTTCGGACAGCGCTTGCGGGAAATGACGACACTAAAATACGACTTGCAGGAGCGCAAGGTTCGGTGGAATATCCCGTGCGCATCAGACTGGATGCAGATGACCGCTCGCGCACCGAGCGGCTTAAAAATCTGACCTTTACCAATATGGCGGGGCAGCGCGTGGAATTGCAACAGTTCGCAAGAGTTGAGCAATCACTCGCGCCGTCGCAGCTCGACCGTCGCAATCGTAATGCCTCAGTGATTGTTTATTCCAAAGCGGTTGGTCGCCCCAGTGGTACGATGGGCGAAGAATTACAAGCAAAAATCAAAGCCGCACGGCTACCTTCGGGCGTAAAGGTGGATTATTTGGGGGACTTAGAGAATCAGGGAGATGCTTTCGGAAGCCTCGGTTTAGCTCTCCTTGCCGCAATTTTGTTTGTGTATCTGCTCATGGTTGCGCTCTACAACTCGTGGGTGTACCCGTTTGTGGTGCTCTTTTCCATACCGGTCGCCATGGTAGGCGCATTGGTGGGTTTGGCACTGGCAATGAAATCACTCAATATTTTCTCAATTTTGGGAATTATTATGATGATTGGTTTGGTGGCGAAAAATGCGATTTTGCTTGTTGACCGCACCAATGCCGCACGCACCGAAGGTATGGACGTAATCACCGCGCTCTTAGATGCCGGAAGAACCCGTTTACGCCCGATTGTGATGACGACGATTGCGATGGTGATAGGAATGTTGCCCATTGCCTTAGCAGACGGAGCAGGTGGCGAGTTCAAATCAGGGCTGGCGGTTGCGCTTATCGGCGGATTGACAAGTTCGATGTTCTTGACACTGCTGGTCGTGCCGACAGTGTACGTTGATGTTGAGCATTTACGCTCTTTCACTCTTCGCTTAGCGCATAAAATCGGGTCAAGAGCACGGTCAATACATTTACCTGTACATGGTCACAGTCATGCAGAATCAGCAGAATCCGTAGCGTCAAAGGAGCACAAGGAGAATGGATATATCCCAGAAACAAGCAATGGCAAGACTTCTTCAACGATACCCGCTTCAGAGAATATCTTACTTGTTTTATTGTTGAGTATTCTTGGCACGGGAATTTTTTCAACCAGCGCGGTAGCACAAATTTCTTCCCCCAGAGCGCAGCGGCTTTCGCTTCAGGAGGCTGTAAAAATTGGGTTAGCACAAAACCCCGAACTCGCTATTGCACGATTGGAAGAGGACAAAGCAGCTCAAAAAGTGCGCGAAATGCGTGGAAGTTTTTTGCCGCAGATAAGTGCGTCGTTCCAATATGTCCGAAATATTCAAGCACCCGTTTTTTTCTTTCCGGGTTCGCTGTTTCAAATTGGTGATGCTCTGCAAGGTTTAGGGCGGTTTATCATTAATCAAAATCCGGCAGAGTTGGCAGGGTTGCAAAGTTTGAATAATGATGCCGGACTCATTCCGATTCGTGCTGGGCTGTATAATTCCTACACGATAAGCGGAAGCGTAAATATGCCGATTATCCAAGAGGATTTGCGCCATGCAGTGCGGATGTCCGAAATCGCACAAACACTCACGTCTGAAAGCACAACTGCCGCCCGCGTCCAAAAAGCACGCGACATCAAAAAAGCCTACTACGACGTTCTGATGGCTGAGGAACAAGAGCGGCTCTTGCGGCAGAGTATCATGCGGAGCGAAGAAACGCTTGCGCAGGTGCGTTCGCTTGCGGCAAAAGGTTTGGCTACGGAAACCGACACCTTGCGAGCGTATGTAGGCGTGGAAAATCAACGCCCCATGCTTACGAAAATAGCAAACGGTATTCGCATCGCACGGGCGCTCTTGGCAGTAACGCTTGGCTTAGATAGTGGACAAACGCTTGAACTCGCCGATTCACTTTCGCTCAGCCTGCAAGCCTCTTCCAATCTAGCGTATGAGGCAGCGCTTCAGCAAGCACTTACTTCGCGCTCCGATATGAAGCAGGTCGCACTTCGCAAAGACCTTGCCGATGCTGAAATTGCCTCCAACACTGCCGCACATCTTCCGTCGCTTGCAGCATTTGGGCAGTATCAAATTATTTCGCAGTCGGATAATTTTGATTTTTCAAAACAACAATTTCCCAACAGTTCTTACGTGGGCTTTCAGGTTGCTGTGCCGATTTTCTCCGGCTTCCGCACCGATGCTAAGGTTCAGCAAGCAATGCTAGGAAAATTGCAAGCCGAGAAGCAGTTTGATTTTGCAAAAAATCTCGTCGGTACCGAAGTGCGCGTGGGGCTTGCGAGCGTGGAGGAAGCACGAGAACGCATCACCGCACAAGTGCGAACGGTGCAAGCAGCAGAGCGCAGTTACAAAGCTGTTCGCCAACGATACACGCAAGGTCTTATTCGCCAAATCGAAGTCTCCGATGCCGATTTAGCGCTCACACAAGCCAAAACAAATTATTTTCAAGCGGTGTATGATTATCTCGTAGCGGCGGCAGACCTCGACAAAGCGCTTGGAAAGGAATAATTGTAATGGAAAAATTTCAATTTCCGTGGCTGCGGTTTTTCTGGATTCCACTTGTAGCGCTGATATTTTCTTCGCTCAGTTGGCTTGTTGCCTTAACCGATGATTTTGCCGCCAAGTACGCTTGCGATATTCAAAACAAAGTTCCTTTAGATATTTTGCTGACGGTTTTCTATTCAGTGCTTTGTTCTGAGGTTAGTTTGCGAATTTTTACGCTGCTTCAGAAATGGTTCCCGTTTGAACGCCGCTTAAAGACTCTCATTGTACTTCACGTTTGCCTCAGTTCGCTTTTGTGGATGGAGATGTTTACCATATCGCAAGTGATTCTTTACGGCTTCGATACCCCCTTGAAAATACTGCTTTTCAAGCAAAATCTTCTTTTGGCACTTATGATAGCACTCTGCATGAACACGGTGCATATCGGAATGATTCTTTTTCATCGCTGGACGGCAGCACATACCGAAGCGGAGGAACTGAAGCGTTCCGGTCTGGAAGCCCAGAATACGGCGCTCAAGCAGCAAATAGACCCTCACTTTTTGTTCAACAGTCTGAATACACTCACGGCGCTCATTGAAGAAGAGCCGCACGACGCAGTGCGATTTGTGCAGCAGCTCTCGAATGTCTATCGGTATGTGCTCCAAAGCAAGAATCACGTAACTGTAACGCTTGCAGAAGAACTGGAATTTGTGCGAGCATACGCATTTTTACACGAACTCCGATTCGGTGAGAATTTCGGAATGACCATAGATGTGCCGGAAAGCGCTTTGAACCATCACTTACCACCACTAGCAATTCAATTATGTATAGAAAATGCCGTAAAGCATAATATCGTTTCGCGTCAGAAACCACTTCACATAAGCATTTCAGTGAAAAATGATGCTATTTGTGTAGAAAATACGCTTCAATGCAAAAAACATTCCCAAGATTCTACGCGAGTCGGGCTATCGCACATTCGGCATCGGTACTCGCTTTTAACCGATAGACAGATCCAAATTTTAGAAAATGGACAAACCTTTACGGTAGAACTCCCACTACTGTCTGTTGCAAGTGAAGCGCACAATCCATTGCTGGTATCGGTACTTGAGCACGCCTAAAATGGAAGGAAATTTATGAAAATTCTCATTGTCGAAGATGAAAGCCGTGCGGCGCGGCGCTTAGAGCAGATTGTTCGCCAAGCGCTTGAAAAGGCAAGTGTGATTGCGGAGTTTTACGAGCCGATTGACAGTGTTGCCGCAGCTATTCCATTCTTGCAGAGAACTCCGGAACTGGATTTGGTGTTCCTTGATATTCAACTTGCCGATGGTCTCAGCTTTGAAATTTTTGATTCGGTTCATCTTCCGGTGCCGGTGATTTTTACGACGGCGTTCGATGAATACGCCATTCGTGCTTTTCAACTACACAGCATAGATTATCTTTTGAAGCCGATTGATGAGGTACAGGTAGGGCGAGCATTGGATAAATTTTTTACGCTCAGAACGGTCTTTGGGGCACCGCCCAAAGGGCTGCCAGTCGTTCATGGACTAGAGACGGATAAACTTTCTGCACTATTACAAACCCTGTCGAGTACGCACCAAACCTACAAATCCCGTTTTCTTGTACCGACAGCGCACGGTTTTACAAGCGTTCCCACTGAGGAAATTGCTTATTTCTTTAGCGAACACAAGGTTTCATGGCTTGTCGGCTCGGACGGGAAAAAGTATGCACTTGATTACACGATGGAAAACCTCATATCCATGCTGAATCCACGGGATTTCTTTCGGGTTAATCGGCAGTGCATTACCAGTTTTCAGGCTATTCAGCACATTACAAGCAGCTTTCACGGCAAACTCAAACTAACACTTTTGCCACCCGCTCAAGAGGAGGTCATAGTCGGACGCGAAAAAGCACCGATGTTTAAGGAATGGCTCGATAGGTAAAAGTTGATTGCTAGACGGTTGTTGGTGTATTGCGTACACTTACAGTATGATTTGCTTGCTGCTCTGGCACTATTTTTTTCATTGTTGAATGCCGCAATCGCTTGCGCTGGCGCTTTTTCCACCAAAGTATCGTCCCTGTTATCGGCAAACTGGCAGTAAAAAGTGCTGCGAAGAACCACAGAATCTTGCTGGGCAGCCCAAACATCCGCCCGGTGTGAAGGTCAAAATTAGAAACGCGGATTTTATCGGGTGTCGTGTAGTTCTCGTGCAAGTCTGATTTCAGGAGATTGCCGGTGTATTGGTCGAAATACAGCACACTCTGCTTACGAATAAAGCGGTACGGATACCGCACCAGTACGCGGAGTGCGTCGATGTCTTTGGCTGGGATTTGAATACTGACCAACTGCGGTTCACCATAGCGGAGCGCTTCTGAGTATGCGTTGTCCAGCAGGTCATTTTTTTCAGAGATGTTTTTTTTCGGTGTTTGTTTGTTCGATATAGGTTTGCTTGACAGTGGTTTGCTCTCAAATACTTTTTTCACCCCAAACGCGGCGTAAACACTATCTTCAACGGAATCAAACATCCAGAAAATTCCCGTCCATGCCACCATGAGCATCACTGCAAACGAATAAAAACCCGCCACACGGTGCAAATCGTAATGACGCTTTACCACATTGCCACTCCATTTCACGCGAAAGGAATGTTTAAGGGCATTTTTTATCCCGTCACTTATCAGGCGCACATTCATCGGCATCCACAGCACAATACCCGTGAGAAGCATGATGAAAAATATCAACACATTCCATTTTACAATCTGCTCGCCGGCATCTTTGAAGCCCAATCGTCCCAGAAGCAATTCGGTATGAAGTTCAACAATAACGCTGATGGCATCACTTTTCATATCGCGAGCGCCTATTATGTTGCCTGAGTATGGGTTCAGCGAATATATTAAGCGGCTTTTTGTGAAAACAAGAATTGTAGCGGCTTTGGGGCTTTTAAGTGGAAATGTGCGAAGACGAATTTGTTGAACTTTTTCGTGAGGTACATCACGTTGCATTGAGGCAAGCGCATCCGAAGGCTTGATAAATGCACGATTTGGGGATTCGTTCGGAACATACAATAGGTTCCATTGAAAAACATCGCGAAGCTCTTCCTCGAAAACGTAGAGTGCACCCGTTGTTGCAACGATGAGCATGATAAGCCCCGAAGCCAGACCAAGCCAGAGATGAGCGATAAGTAAAATTTTACGCATTAAGTTCTCCAAGTGAAACAGTTAAAACGTATATGCTACAGTCGCCAAAAAATGACGCGGTGAACCGGGGAAAATAGCTACAAGCGAGTAACCGCCCACCCAATGCTTGGTGTCAGCAATATTGTAGAAATTTGCCGATACTTGGAACTTGCCAACGGTGTAGTACAGCGCCGCATCAAAGATAGCATAGGCAGGAATTTTGAAGGTAAAATCGCTCACAAACCGTTCCGCAACAGCGTTACCGCCCAAACCAATTCCAAGTCCTTCGAGCGCACCGCCAAGCGCTATGTCGTCAAAAGTATATTTTGCCCAGAAGCCGCCTTGATGCAGGGGCGCGTTCTCTTTGGCACGACCGATAAGTTCGGGTGTTGAGCTTTGCGTGATGATAGCTTCGTTAAAAGCGTAGTTTGCCGTGATACTGAGGTTGGGCAGCAACCGTCCCATTGCGTCAACCTCAAATCCTCTGGCACGCTCTTCGCCGCGCTGCGCCATACGTTGCGGGTTAGCGGGGTCGAGAGCATTCACGAGAACATTTTGCTGAATGATTTGGTACAAAGCAAGATTCACACCAAGCCGTTTTTCAAAAAACTCGCCTTTTGCGCCCGCCTCTATCATTGAACTTTTAAGCGGGTCGAACGGACCACCGGCAAGCGGATTCCGCAAAACACCGGCTGTCTGCGGTTGAAAGCCCTGCGAGTACGAGGCGTAGAGGTTGACGTCATCCGTTAAGCTGTACACCGCACCAAACCTTGGCAGAAGAGATATTTGCATGATTGTACTGTCTTGCGGCGTAAGGTAGTTTGAGCGGTCGAAATACCAGTCCTGCCGTAAGCCAATCAGTAATCGCAACTTATTCCATGTAATTTGGTCCTGCACATAGACACCGTGCGCAGAATAGTGGGTCGGCGCAACAGCATTGGTGCCTGCCGCAAAGAAGTAACGGCTTACCTCACCGAATGTATAGGGATTCGTGGCAGTGAGGTCAAAACTCGGCACATTCGGCACCGGGCGACCAAGCGCATCCAGCAGATAACGACTCTTCTGTGCAGGATTGTAGGTAGCAATAGTGCCTGTATTGGTGGCATTACGGAATCCAGCAGCTTCAAACAGTGCTCCGCCTAAGGGAAGTTCTTGCTGAATAAAATCATAACCGACAACAATCTTATGTTTAATCTCCCCGGTCTCAGCTTCAATGTTCAAAAATGTACTCAAATTGTCGTTGTAAAAATTCCGTTTACGCTGAAAAACACGCATGAGTACTAAATTAGGTATTACCTTTCCTGCACTGTCGGGTGCGAAAGCATTCGCGTTTCGATGTTCCAACAAATCTTCGCTGTACATCACCTTGATATATGACATATTCAAAGCAACCTTTGATGAAAATTTGTGTGTCAGCCCGGCGGTGATAAAAAGGTTATCCTCGTTCAAATAATCGTTGGGACGGCTCAGAGAGAGAGCTTGAGGTGTTGCGTCAAGATTGATGCTTTGCGGTGTACCAAAGGTCGGCTGCCCTCTGTCCAAGCGCGATTCGGAGCGGTTGTAGAAAAAATCAACATTCACCTGTGTATTTTCATTCGCGATAAACGAGACCGATGGGGCGACGGAGTAATTCCGCGCAAATTGAAGATTGCGAAAGCTACCCGCATTTTCATACCCAATGTTCATGCGGTAGAGCAGTGCTTTATCTTCGGTAACTGGTCCCGTGAAATCAGCCGATGCGCGGTATGTGTTAAAACTGCCCGTAGAAAAACTGAGTGATTGTCGCGTTTCGTCGAGCGGCTTTTTGGTAACGCGGTTGAGCGTACCGCCCGGATTAGTATTTCCAAAAAGCGCTGAGGCAGGTCCCTTTATCACTTCAACGCGCTCAATGTTTATGGTGAGGGGTTGCTTCCAAAAGCCAAAATCTCCATTGGCAAAGCGTAAACCATTAACCAAATCTACGCTGGAGCGGAAGCCACGCATCGTGAAATCGTTGTAAATCGAGAACTGGTTTACGCCGCTCATGTTTTTTACTACATCGCCCACGCGGTATGCTTGACGGTCGGCAATAAGCTCTTTCGTGACATATGAAATAGATTGCGGAACATCTTTGAGCAGAGTTGCCGTCTTGGTACTTGCGAAGGATGTCGTATTACGGTACGAGGTTTCGCGCCGTCCGGTAATCTCAACGTTTTGCAGTTCAAAATTTGCTTGTGAAAAGGCAAATTCTATGGTTGTTGTTGTGTTGGCATTTACTGATATTTCGCGGGATTGTGCTTTGTACCCCAGCCCCGAAGCGGTAAGCGTATAAGTGCCGGATGGAATTTCTGTAAACATGAACAGACCTTGTTTGTCTGTAATTGCCCCTTTACCTGTTGGATGCAAGACCAGTTTTATTCCCGGAAGCGGTTTTGTTTCATCACGCACGAAGCCCTTTATCATTCCATCTTGAGCCAGCAACGGCGAAGAAAAAACAAGGATGAAAAGAACAACAATTTTCAAGCGATTTAGTAGCAACAAGATCATATTTCACAGTGCATTAGTAAATTTCATTCCCCAGCCAAGCTAACATTGCTTAGGGTAACAAAACAAATTGTTTATTTAGACTGAATCCAAATTACAAAAAATTCTTTGTTCATTCCAAAATAAAAATGTTTTTCCACGCAATTTTTCAACGAACAAAAAAAATTCCGATAATCGCCTTTAATCGGAATTTATCGGAATGAGTGCAGGGCAGTACCTACTTGGGGCAAAAAAACAATATGCAGCTGAGACAAATTTACGCTAACGCTTGTTACAATTTTACCGCCACGCCAAAGCTGATACCGTCATGTGCTAACTTGAAGGATTGGTCTGAGGTCGGGGCTTTCCACAGCGTTCTGGCGGCTTCGACAGTGCCAAAGACAAAAAACTTATCCGTTATTTGATACTGCGCTCCAAAACCAATTCCCCCAAAAAGCGTTCCGGTGGTTTCAATTCCGGCTCGAATGTGCGAGAAAACGGACAAATTCGTACCTTCCACAGGCAAAGTAAAACGATAGACATTTGCCAAAAACGCTGTTGGGTTCAGATTTTGAATACTTTCTGTGTTGCCCGATTTGAAGCCCTGCCGTCCAAACGTACCCCCCACTTCCACTCCGAAAGCGTCGCGCTCAGAAATCGCATACAGAGCACCAATACTTGCGCCGTAGCCACCTGATGGAAAAACATTTGTGCTTAGACGAGAAGTGAGCGCCAGAAATGGCTTGAATACAGGCTTTATAGGGATTGTGGCTTTGGCTCGGGGAAGAGTGGTGACGGCAAGTGGGGTTGCGCCATCGGAAAGCCAATCGCCCGGATATGCAACAAAGCGTTTCTTACCCTTGAAAACGCAGGTTTGCAGTAGTTCCGAAGATTGGTTGTTGATTGTTTGCGCGAAATTCCCGCCGTCATTCGGCACCACCGATACAGCAGTCTCATGGGCTGAATCAGCTAGCATAATACCAGATGCGAAGCTGCTTGTATGATTTACGCCATGCAGAGAAAATTGGGCGCCATCGTTTTGGGTAGGTAATGCTTTATCGCTGTGAACGCCTGAAAACGCATGACTGCTCTCAGATGCCGGAAGATGCGGCTCTCCGTTGGAATGAAGCACAGTTTCAGATTTCAACAATCTCGCCGAACCATAACCAATGGGCATCGCACCAAAGGTTGCGGCAACAGCTCCCACCACGCAAAAGCAAAGTGCTTGCAAGGACATTTTGCTCAAAATCGGTACGAAGCGGCGACGGCTCTTATGTTCAGCAGTTTTATGCGGTGCTGGCATTGGCGCAAAACCTGCATGACGTGGAGGGGCTTGCCCGCCTTTTTCATGCGATAATTCCGGCGCGTTTGCATCTATCGCGGGAAGTATAGGCAAGGGAAGAACCTTCTTTTTCGCAGGTTCGACTCGTGCGAAAATTGCAGCAAGGTCGTCATCGGCGTTCGACGCAGCAAGAATTGCATTGTTATCAAGGCGTACAGCCTCGTGAATACGCTCTTGGAGGCGGTATTCTACTTTTGCCTCGTCATTTTTCGAGACTGTTTCCAGAAGGTGTTCTTTTTCTGAAGCCAGTAGCGTCCCGTCGAAAAGTTGGTGTATCAAATGAGCAAACATGGTTGTTATGTGATTTCTACGTGGTAGAGGTTGTTTTTCCGAAAATTCCCGATTCTTGTGATTATGCTGCGGATGCTTACTTAATCGGTCATCCGCTCAATATCAATCCGATAGCGTGACAGCAGTTCTTTTAGTTTTTGTTTCGCCCTGAAAACGCGGCTGGCAGCATTGGTAGCGCTTGTGCCGGTGATGTCAGCAATTTCTTCGTAACTCATCTGGCTGTAATAACGCAGTACAAATGCTTCTTTGTATTCGTCATCCAAGCAATCAAGCGCCACACCGATAATTTCAAGCAGTTCGTTGTGCTCATGGTTTACGTGCCCGAAGCCGTTTTGGACGGGAAGTGCAATTTCTAACTCATCGACGCTAATGGTCTTTTTGGTATCACGCTTGAGGTTGAAACAAAGGTTTCGTGCTGTGCGGATAATGTACGCCGAGATATTCTGAATAGCTTTTCCTTCTGCAAGCGTGTTGTAGAGCCGCACAAAGGTTTCTTGCAGAATATCACGAGCAAGCTCGGTATCGGACAACATTCGCACGGCGTAGAGGCGAACGCGCTTTTCATGCCGCCTGTAAAGCACAGTGAACAGCTCGTTCGCCTTTTGTGGTTCGTCTCGAAAAGCGCTCTGCATCTGGCACGCGAGCTGCTCGTCGGTGTAAGAAGTGTATTGGTTCATAGTGCCGTAAAAATACTACTTTCGGTCGTGATAAAGGTACTTACGTGGAGGAGGAAATTTGTTAAAAATTGTTACTTGCCGCTACCGCCAAATATTTCCAATTGCTTTCGCAGTGCCTCGCCCCAATTAAAACTAAAGCTAACACCAGCCATAAAGCCGCCCGCAGGCTGATTGGGCGCATCAGTGAAACGAACTCCGCCGTCGCCAAGCACTGGTAATCCTGAGTAAAGATTCAGCGAGTAGCCCGCATACACACCCAACCACGTATCATAGTTCTCGCTGAACCAGCGCGGCAGCTTCACTTCAGCATTGAGCATGAGTGGCAATGCAATCTGCGTTGCTCGTAGCTTCAGGGCAGGGCTTGTTTCGACCGGATTTGCCAAATAAGCACCAAACGAGGTATTTTGGATTTTCGTAATGTTGGTAAACGTAAAGTTCGCCTCGAGCGCCGCAGCCGCATATACCTTGACTGCATCGGTATTCACAAACCTATAACCACCCCAGAGACGGTCATAAATACCGAAGGAAGAAGTCGTAAATTGGCGGTTATTGGTTGCTCCGAATGTGGCTCCTAAATCAAACCCAAACATCCAGTTACTTTGGTAAAACCGCTTGTATCCGAACGAGAAATCAAACGCATCTTCTGGCAGACCGGAATAGCCCGCTTTAGTCAGTTCTGCATTGACCGCACTCGGATTGGAGCCGCGATAGCCGTAATTAACGTAGTAACGCAGTTCGGGGCGTTGTGCGGAATCTTTTTTTGTTGTGTCGCTGATTTCTTCTTTTTTCTCTTGAGCTTGCACAAAAGCAGTGGTGCAAAAAGCGCTCACAAGGAGCGCCAATGCTAAAGCGCAAGCACGCTGCACGGGCAAAAATGTATTCATGGCAAATCTCTATGTTTGTAAATGGACATCAAATGTATGTGTGGACACCACAGAGCGCTCGTGTTTATCCAGTTCTTTACCATAGACACACGAGTCAGAATTTCTTTGCAAAAAAAATGCACATTCTTAAAAAAAACACTACAAAGCAGCAAACCCCGTTTGAATGTGAGATTCCAAGCGGGGTTTGAAAAGAAAATATTTTTTTGACACTCTACAACTTTTTGACACTCTACAACTTCAAATGCAGCGTCGCCACAATATTTCGCGGCGCTTGCACAAAATATGCCGGAACTGTGCGCCCGTCAAACTCCGTTACACCGCCATTAGTGAAATAGAGTGCGTTGAAAATATTATGAACGGCAAGGTTGATGCGGTGTTCGCCCAGAAACGTCCACGTGACGCGCCCATCCATCACAAAAAATGCCGGCAGCATAAAATCACGGTTATTGGTCAATTCCAAAAACGATTCGCCCACATAACGCCCGTGTATTTCCGCCGCGAGCGTTTCCAATGGGCGAACCTCAAGGGCAGCACCAGCCATAACGTTTGGCGTTTGGACGGGGCGAACATTTTTGTACACTTCGCGTGTTACAAGGTTGTCCGGAGCGTACTCGCTTATAGCAGCCGCCATGAACGTCGCATTTGCGCTCACACGGAGAAATTCTCCAATGTCAGTATTACCTTCCAGCTCCACACCCGCACGATAACTGGCGGGAACGTTTTTGCGAAGTTGCACAAACCCTTGCGGAATATACTCACCAATGGCAGCAATTTCATCCTGAAACTGCATATAAAACCCGTTTACTTGAGCCTGAAAGCCTCTTCCGTGCAAGCGCAAACCGCCTTCAAGGTCATTCACAAATTCCGGGCGGACAGTGTTCAGCTTCAGCAAAACATTGATGTTGGCATCCACTATCTGCGTCGAACCGAGCATATCGAAGCGAGTAGCTTCGCGCCCTGTACGTCCGAAAGACGCATACAAATCAAGATTTTCTGATGCAGTAAACGTTACGCCGACTTTTGGGTTTATAAAAAGCCACGTGTGCGCAGGAATAACGGGAACGGTTGTCAGCGCACGTTGGTCGGGCGTGAAGCTCATTCCCACAGCCCGCACCTGCACATCGCCGTAGAGCAGAAGTGCACCGAGTCGGTAGCTTGCTTTGGCAAAAGCGCTCGCTTCATTTTTCACCGTGCGGTCATCGTAGTAATTGCTTGCGTAATCGGGCATGAGCGTTTCCCAATTCCGCCGAAGAAACGTGTAGGCATGAACACCGAATGTGGTTTCAAGCGCATTGTCATCACTCAGAATCGTGAGCGAAGCGAGTGCGCCGAAATGGTCATTCCGAAGAGGATAGTTGATTTGCGTCAGGTTTTGCGCGGTGTCGCGGAATCCCGCAAAATAATCCCCGCCCGCGCCGCCATAGTACGCCGATGCGGCAAGCGTCATTCGCCCCGTCAGAGCGCGGCTGTACTCAATTTGCAAAAAATGCTGCCCGAAATCGTCGCGGTCGCTTGCATCGCCGATATTGGTGCGCGGGTCATTGTCAATAAGCGGCTTCGGTACTGCCAGATACCCAAGTCCATTTTGTGTTCTGCCAATAAAACCCGTTACCTTGACCATATCACGCTCGCCGAAATAAGCTCCCGACACAAATGCCGATTGCGCTTTGGTGTTTGTGTTGTAGCGATAGCCATCGGTGCTAAAGGTTGTGTATTTGGCATAAATCGAAACATTATTCGGCATTACTCCCGTCCTCATCTCAACGCTGCCGCGAAGCAAATTAAACGAACCGCCACCAAGCTGAAACTCCGCTCCGGGCTTTGTTTCACGCAAATTCAGGCTTTCAAAATT
>JACVZY010000014.1:0-22910 GCA_014654705.1 Ignavibacteria bacterium | reverse complement strand
AGCCGCCGTAAGAAGAAGTTCCATTGCTGCTCGCCCCGACACCGCGCTGCACCTGCACGGAGCGCATACTATTGGTAAAATCGGTGATGTTCGAGAAAAACACCCCTTGGTCAATCATGTCGTTGAGCGGAACACCGTTCAGCGTCATATTGATGCGGGTTTGGTCAATGCCGCGCAAACGAAAAGAGCCGTAGTTTGAGAAATTTGTTCCTGCTTCGGAATACGCAATAATAGACGGAGCGGCTTTTTCAAGTAAATACTGCGGGTCTTGCCCCAAGAACATCGCATCAATCGTGGCGGCGGAAATCGTAGTCTGTGCCACAGGCGCAGCGTCGGACGCACGAACCGACTGCACAAGAACGCTTTCCGTCAAAATACCAGCTTCTCGGAACATAAAATCAAGCGTCGTTGCGCCGTTTGTCCCGACAACGACTTCTTTACTGACCTTTGCAAAACTCAAATAGGATGCCGAACAAGAATACGTCCCTGCTTGCGAAAGGGGAATGCTGTACCGCCCCTTGCTATCCGAGATAGCACCTTTTGGGGAGCCTTGAATGCTAATGCGTGCGCCTTCCACAAAGCGTCCCTCACTATCGGTTAAGGTTCCGCGCAGTATTTGAGCAGAAAGAGGAGTTGCAAAAAACAATACAAAACCATACAGCAAAAAATGCACAAAAAATACGGCTTGCTTACGAGAAGCTCTCGTAAAGAGCTGTACAGAAACAAAATTTGCAAAAAAACTCATAGAACATCTGGGGTTTAGGTGTGAAACAACACGTAAACCACAGCAAACAGGGCGAATCTGGGGAATCGAAGAGAAGGTGCGGCGGGAAAACGAAACCGCGAAAACTTCCTACGGCGGTACAAACCGCGTCAGGTTCAACGGGTATAATCTCAGCCTGCTTTTGCGCTATACACTTGATATAGAGCGGGGCAGGCACCCCGGTTTGCGTGTGGACGCATCTGCGAAAGAGAAGGGTTAGTTTACAGATGCACGATTGCAAAGGTAGTATTATTTTACTATTTTTGCAACGCCTTTATTGTGTGATGCCGCTTCAACCTTTTCCCACAATAGCGCATCAAACCTTTATCACAAATCACAATCATTTTTTACATATTTTTTTTCCTATTATGAAAACATCCAATTTATTCCGCCTTGCCGTTCTGTGTACATTCAGTGTTGTAGCGCTTTCCATGTCGGCGTTTGCAGCCGAGAAAAAAGAAAGTGTTAAAGTCTGGGGCAACTGCGGAATGTGCAAAAAGACCATTGATGGCGCTCTCAAGGGCGTAGAAGGCGTTTCGTCTGCATCGTGGAATAAGTCAACAAAAATGCTGGATGTTACATACGACGATAGCAAAATCAGCATGAAAAAAATCGAAGAAAAAGTGGCAGCATCCGGCTATGACACGCAAAACGTCAAGGGTGCCGATGCTGCATACGATGGCTTGAAAAAATGCTGCAAATACGACCGCAAGAAATCATAAGATGTTATTGCAAAATCTTCTTTTTAGAAACCATTTTTTCCCAATATTCAAACCCGCATTGCATTTCCCTTCACGGAAAAAGTGCGGGTTTTCTGTTGTGTCAATGACCATTTTGCAGTTCAGAAAAACAATGCTATTTTGCCACGTTCAAAAGCGCGTTCAATTTTCCTCGAAGTTCAAGATTTTTCGGTTCTATCTCGCTTTCAACATTTGTATCCCGTAGCAACGAAAGGTAAGGTTCACTATGATTCGTCTCCTCACACTGTTCAGTGTGCTTGTGTTGGTTTCCAGTGGGCGCGTTTATTCGCAAGCCCTACAAAACCTCACTCCGTGGCAGCAACAAAGCCCACTTCCACAGTCAAACAAAGACTCGTCATTTTCGTATCGTGGCGTTATGCTACGGGCGTTGTTTTTTACCTCTCCCACGCGCGGTTGCGCCGTTGGCGAGCGGGGGAATATTTGCACGACCGATGACGGCGGCACAACGTGGCAGCCTTCACAAAGCAATGCTTTTGTTGATTTTTCCGATGTTTTTTTTGTAAATGCACAGCGCGGCTGGGTAGTCAGCTCTCGCGGTCGAGGGGGCGTATATGCAACGCGGGACGGCGGGCGCACTTGGGCGCTGCAGAGTAACCAAGTTTTTGCAAGTTCTGTTTCCTTTCTGGACTCTTTGAATGGCGCAGGTGCGGGTGGCAGTGGTATTATCTATCGCACCGTCAATGGTGGGCAGACGTGGTTTCAGCAACGCCTTCCCTCTCCGAACACCGTAAACGACGTGCAATTTGTTACGCCTCAACATGGCTTTGCGGCTGCCCGTGACGGTATTTTTTCGACCAACGACAGCGGGCAAACATGGACAAAAGCAAGCCTCTCGGTGGACAAAAATTTTGGTTTTCGCGATGTCCATTTTATCAACCCGCAAACGGGCTGGGCGACAGGCGAAAACAATACGCTCCTTTTTACCGCGAATGGCGGGCAAACGTGGACGGCACAGCGCGTTCCGGCGGCAGATACAACGGCTGACCTTACCACAATCCGCTTTGTAAATGCAAACGTCGGTTGGGTCGCTTCCGGTAATGCAAAGCTCTACCGCACTACCGACGGCGGTCGTACGTGGGCGCTTTCCAGTGATTTCCCTGTACCGTCCAACGGCTTTCTTGCCAACTTCACGTTTTTTGATGCGCGAAATGGGTGGGCAATTACCACACGGATTTTTCCAAGCGCCACCATCAACGGCGAGCATCACGCAATATGGCGGACCAGTGACGGTGGCGTTTCGTGGCAACAAGTAAGTACAAGCCGCGTTTCAATACTAACCGATATAGCAGTTACGGGCAAACAAACCGTGCTCGCGGTCGGGAATTATTTGATGAACCATACGACCAATAGCGGTGCGCTCTGGACGATTGATAACCTTCTGCGCGATACTGTTGTGCAAGAAGGGCAGTTCTACCGCGCTATTTCGGCGGTGAATGACCGGACGGCGTTTTCTGCGGGCTGGTATAGTCGGATTGCCCGCACCGACGATGGCGGAAACACGTGGCGACCGCTTTCGTTCACGGAACCTACGCGCAACGACAGTTTGCTTGGAATACATTTTGTGGATTCGCTGAATGGCTGGGTGGTCGGAATTCGGCACGGATACAACCGCCTCCCTGCGGGTAATCGCATTTACCGCACCACAAATGGCGGGCGCTCGTGGGTGCTGCAAACGCCGTCGCGGGGTCTGGCGGACGCACCGGATGTTGTTTTGAATGATGTGCAGTTTGTTAATCAAAACGTCGGTTGGGTTGTCGGCAGCGAAGGCTCAATCTACGCCACACGCAATGGCGGCACGACGTGGACACGACAAACGACTTCGACCAAATATAACCTTTTCAAAATGACGTTTTTGAACGAAAATATCGGTTATGTGTGCGGTGGAAATTTGGAAGCGGGGATTATTCTCAAAACTACGGACGGCGGCGCGACGTGGCGCAGACAGCTCGTTCCCGCCGATGGTGCGCTCAGGGGAATTGCCTTTGTGGATGAGCAAAACGGCTGGACGGTCGGCAATGGCGGTTTAATTCTTGCCACGCACAATGGCGGACAGACGTGGGAACAGCAGCTAAGCGGCACTACATCTGACTTGTACGCTATTGACTTCGCAAGCCCCGTACGCGGCTGGATTGTGGGCGACGACGGTACGATTCTCGCCACACAAAATGGCGGTTTTACGCCTCGTGCTACCACATCCGCTTCAGCGCTGGATTTTGGCAGTGTTGCTGTCAGCGATAATGCTACTCGCACACTAACCATTTCGGCTGAAAATATGCTTGCACCGCTTGCTATTACTGCTCCTTTGGGTTTTATATTGGAATTTGGCGGGCAGCGCGGACAAACTCTTGTTCTGCCACCGACGGAACTGGCTGCAACACAAGCAAATATAACACTTCGCTTCACCCCAACCCGCGACGGTGCCGTGAGCAGTATTCTCAAAATCGAATCGCCTTTTATTACCTCCACCATAGCATTGGTCGGTGTCGGCGTGCAGCGCCCGGTACTGCGTTTTGCACCGGAGCAGGGAAGGTTAAATTTTGCGTCAACCAATGTTGGCAGCCAAACCCAAGCAACCATAAGCATTACCAATACTGGAGTGGCAGGTGGTACAATTAGTCTAGCCATAACACCTCAGGGCACTTCAGGGGATACATTGCGCCGAGCCGTTTTTGACGGTTTACCGCAAACACTCCAGCCGATTCAAATTGCACCGAATCAGTCGCTCCCACTTGAACTCCGCTTCACACCACGCACCTTCGGACTTCAGCAAGCAATGCTGGAGGTGATTGTCAAGTCCGCAACCTTCGATACTACCTACCGCGTACAGCTCCTGGGGACGGGATTGCAAGCGGCATTGCAAGCACAACCACAAACGCTGGATTTGGGTGCGGTGAGTCTGAATCAAACAACAAGTGGCAATGTTGGCTTCATCAATAACGGCAACATAGCAGCAAATCTACGCCGCGCTGTGATTGACCCGCCCGATAATTTCCGCTTAGCAAGTCCGTTTGCGGCACGAACACTTGCACCACAGGATATTTTCTCACTCGGTGTTCTTTTTACTCCTAGTACGCTTGGTTTTGCGCGGGCTACACTCTTGCTCATCACGGACTCGGATACGCTGCGCACAACGCTAATCGGGGGCGGCATACCACTGTTGGACAAACCTACACTTTCCTCACCCTTCAACGGACGCATCAACACTCCTATTTCAACGGTCTTTACATGGCAGCAGCCCGCACCGATGTTGATGTACGACGTTCAAGTGGCAAAAGACAGCAATTTCACAACGATTGTAGCGGAACAAATAAAACTACGCTCGCTTTCTTTCACACCGACGACCGACTTGCAAAACTCTACGCGTTACTACTGGCGCGTTCGGGCGCAGAACATGATAGCGGTGAGCGAGTGGTCTCAGACATACACCTTTGAAACGATTCGCACCAATCCGTACATGACTTCTTCGCCGGAGTTGGTGCAGATAAGCGGCATCGTAGGGCAGGCACAGCGTGGATACTTCACGGTGCGCAGTTCAGTCAGAGACACTATTCTTCAAGCTGACTTTCGCTTGCTGAATGATGATAATTCCTATTCGGTTCGCCAAGACCAGTTTCCGCTTGTCTTGCGTGCCAATTTAACCGAAACCATTACGTTTGATTTTTCGCCCAAGCAGGAGAGCAAGACCATTCGCGGTACGCTCCGGCTAACGGGTAGGCGCGATACGCTTTTGGTGCCTTTTTCCTGTGAGGGAATAGCACGGGACAGCACGATGTTATTTACAAAGGTGGCAGTGCAGACCGACCGCACCAACGTCGTAGTGGGCGATTCGCTCACCATACGGCTCGTGATGACGGAATCGCAAAATCTTGATGTGGGGCGCAATCGCGGGCGAGCACAAAGTTTTAATGCGCTTCTCAGAATACGCAACGAGAGTGTTCTTGCACCTTTCGGCACGCTTTCATACCCGTCGGATTTATCAAACAATGTTTTGCTTGGTAACGGCGGCAAAACGGTCGAACTCCGCAATATCCCTCGCCAAAATAACATGAAAATCGGTACTCTTGCAGAACTTCCGGCATCGGTACTACTTGGTAATGCTACGTCAACGGCGATTGAGTTTCTTTCTTTTGAATGGAACGACCCGCAAGACCAGCAGCGCTCTATTCAAAACGTTGTGGATTCCTCCGTTGCAATGGTCGTTTGTACTGCAGGTGGTACACCGCGCCTCATCGAACGCCGACAGCCCGCACTTTTACAAGCGCTTGCACCCAACCCGGCTTCGGATAAAATCACTGTAACGTACTCACTCTTGGAAGACGGCACCACGTCGTTGTATCTTGTGGATGTGCTGGGGAACCGCGTCCGTACTTACTTTGCGGAAAAGCAAACGTGGGGTGAGTTCTCTCAAACACTGGATGTAACTGGCTTGGCAGATGGTGTTTATATGCTGATATTGCAAACACCATCACAAATTCTTCAACAACGAATTGGGATTCTCAAATGATGCGCTTTATACGACTCTTTTTCATACTGACCATATTCGGATTTACTGCACTTTCTGCCCAAGTTGCCGACTCCACTGCTATTCGCTTTGGTATTGGTGGGGCATATCTTTGGAATCAGCATCGGGCTAACTTTGATACGATTCCGGGCATTGCCAGTTGCTGCCGTCAGAAGTATGGAGGCGCTGCATCGCAAGGCTTTGGCGTGAGCGCTTTTGCCGAATATCCTGTGGCAAAATTGGGAGAATTTGCCACCTTTAGTGTAAGTGGTCGCGTTGCGTATTTTAGCGGTTTAGGAGCGAATCTTTTTGCATTGGAGCAAGCGCGTGTGCAAATGGCAACCGCCACGATTCGGCATGAACTCGAAACGTCGCTTTCGGCAATAACATTTGAACCAATGGCTGTCTTGCGCCTTTTTAAGTGGTTTACTCTATCAGCAGGTCTGCAAGCAGGAACGTTTTTACAACGCAATTATCAATATCGAGAACGGATTATTGAACCGAATGATATCACCTACTCCAATGGCGAAAGGGTATTTAATGGGGCAGCGAGTACAATTCCAAACACCTCTGCTTTACAACTTGCGCTTGTTGGGGGAGTAAGTTATGAGTTGGCGGTGAACCGTCAAGGCACAGTATTACCAACTCTGGAAGCATTTTACACATTTCCGCTCACATCTCCTGTAAACGGGGTTGATTGGAGCATTGCCTCGCTACGACTTGGCGCATCGCTGCGTTTCTCGCCCTATCGCACGACAGAACAAACACCGCAAGAAATTGAGCAGCGCTACCAGGAGAGCCTCCGGCAAACGCGGGAAATCGCACAAAAAGCACTTGATGAGGTAAGAGAGTCTCGTAAAAAAGAACTCACTGCCAAAATCGGTGAGCTTCGCCCGATATTTTTTAACGACGATGATGACTCGCCCTCAGACTCTAACACGCAAAACGTTGGCGCACAATTAAATCTACGCTTCACAGCGGATAATTTCACAATTCGTCTTTCCAAAACTCCACTCGTGCAGCATATTTCCTTGCTCCCGACGGTCTTTTTTGGCGAAAACTCAAGTGTGATTCCATCGCGCTACAAGCAGTTTTCTCCTTCCGGCAACGACGCTGCTAATTTTTCTCCCGAAAAAGCCGTTTCAAGCGCCAACGCAGCGTTTGCGGCAAAGGCTACAATGGGCGCATATTATCATGTGCTGAACATCGTTGCAAAGCGCTTACAATCATATCCGCAATCAACACTGCAACTCACGGGCACGGCGCTGGAAAGTGAGCAAAGTCCAAAACGTCTTGCCGAAGCGAGAGCGAATGCGGTCTTGGCATACTTGCAAGATGTGTGGCATATTTCTGCGACGCGCGTTAGTCTTGCACAACGCATCATACCTGCTTCTGACAAACCGGAAGAAATGCGGACGGTGGAAATCAGCTCCGATACACCCGAAATCTTGCAAGAATTAGTGGTAAACACCGAGAAACGTAGCGTTACGCCACAAGGCTTGCAACTTGGCTTGCAGATAGCAGCAGGGCTGGGGCTGAAACAGTGGGATATAGAAATTTCACAAATTACTGCGAGAGAATCGCTCACGCTCCACACCAAACAGGGCGGGGCAACGTATCCGAAGCAATATCTATGGGATATTCGCACCAATCCGCCAGTCTCCCGAGAAGATGTATCGATCAAACTTTCGATTGATGATGTAACAAACAACAAGTTTGAGGCTCCTATTATTTCTGTAAAAGTCATAGAAGAACCTTCAAGTGGTCGTTCTGAGACTTTCACTCTTCTTGCAAATGCACCATCATCAGCATTACAAGCACTTCGCACAAAGGTCAGCTCTACAAGCCGCATTATAGGACGCTTTACCGAAAACGATACTCAGTTAAAAAATCTCGCACTTCCCGGGCTGCAAACAAAGCAAAACAAAAAAGCGCCGTTTGACAGTACCACGCCGGAAGGGCGAACGTATAATAAGGGTGTGTTAATAGAAATTACTCAATAACGACCCACACGATAATCAGGAGAAACAGCAGAGCATCATTTGTTCTGCTACCCAGCACTTTACATAATCAACGTTCTACGCAACAATTAAAATCTGTCATTTCAAACGGACAGTTGCCGGACGCTGAATACTTGTCATTCCAACAAATTCTCCAATGCCGTCGCCGGTGACGTTCCAATCAATATTCGGTCCGCCGGGGCTAAAAAGCCCTATTTGCCCGCTACGGGAACGAGTTTGGTAGTATTGATAATACGCACCGTCGTAAGCCTCAATCGTAACCCGTGTCTTCATCTGGTTTGTCAGAATTTGCAGGGTGGCTGTGGTTAATCGCCACGTGTTCGATGGAAGTGCTACACTAATTGCGCTTGGAAAGAAGGATGCTTCGCCAAAGCCACGTGCAGAAAGCAAACGCCCACTTGCAGCATCGTGCAACGTTGTTCCTATACGGTACACTTCGTTTGGACGCGAACGAAGAAAAGCAGTGGACTCGAATACGGTATCTAAAACTGCTGTTGCTCCGTTAGGAATCCGCACAATCGAAGCAAGAGCGTTGACAGAATCTACTTGTGGTGGCAAAGGGACAAATGTTTGTGCTTGTGCGATAAGATTCTTCCATCGAACTTCCAACTTGTACGTTTTCCCGTTCACCACCCGCACATTCGGCGCACGATAAAGGCTGCGGTACGGCACTGATGGCGATGTAGAATTGCGGGGCTGAAGTTCCATTGGATAAATCTGCCCATCCACAGTGATTGTTGCTTTTGCATCCCCGATAAATATTTTTTCGTACGAAAATTCCTCCAGCGCCGGAATGGTGCGCGAAATCTGAATATCCGAAATCAACTGTCCCGCATCCAAAAGCCCGCGTATTACTATTTTTTCTTCATAGGGCAACTCCGGCTGTGCAGGCCCACACACGCTCAGAAAAAAACAACACAAGACGCAATATCCAAGTGCTTTGCTGCGCTGCCATGTATGCTTTGTTGCCATTTGATTAGGATTTGGTGAAGAAAATGTGTGCTACAAGCGAACAAAAATACAAAAACAAGCGAAAGTATGTTATTACATATTCGCATTTTTTGTAGATTTGCGTACTTACAACTATGTATATCCAAACATCGTAGAAACAATTCATCTCAAAATGTGTAACGAATTCAGTCTATTCTTGATTTTGTGAGGAAGGGAGCGTTTTTTAAGCTCAAAAACGAGAGACGACTGCGCACCAACAATTTTGAAGAATTGTTTTCGACCAATATTATCCATTTACGCCGAATGAGCCGATTATTTTTCAAAACCGCCATTACCACTGCCCTGCTTTGTATTCTCAGCAGTGCAACCGTAACACTCCATGCAGCAATGGAGAGCAGCGAGGACGATTCGACACGCAATCAGCCACGCACACCGACCATTCCGGCGCATAAAAAATCTGATTCCACTCGCGCGAAAACGTACAACGCCGAGCGTGTTGTCATCACGGGTGCACGCAATGAAGTTCTTTTGAAAAACTCCCCTGTCCGCGTGGAAATTATAGACCAAGCGGTAACCAAAACAACAGGCATGGTGAATTTGGGAAATATGCTCCAAGAACAAACCGGTATGCTCGTTACAAATCACGTCCGCAATGGCGTTCAAATCATGGGCTTGAACCCTGATTATACCTTAATTTTGATTGACGGTCAGCCAATGATTGGACGTGTGGCAGGAGTGCTGGATTTGACACGGATTTCCGTTGGGAACGTTCAACAAGTGGAAGTGGTCAAGGGTCCCATGTCCAGCCTGTACGGAAGTGAAGCGCTTGCAGGGGTCATCAACATCATCACGCGCAAACCTGCGGCTGGTCTTTCGGTTCGTGCATACACACAGGCAATTGAACGCGGGGCGCTGGAAGGACAGGTTGAGCTGGGGTACGGTGGCGATTCCTTCGATCTTGCAGTGTTTGGTAATCTCAAGAATACCCAGCCCTTCTCTCGAACGCAAATTATGAGCAAAGAAGTCGGTAGCGACACGCTGACAGTTCCTTTCTCCGGCTTCACCGACCGCACGGCTCAGGTTCGCTTCAAATGGTATCCTGCTTCCAATCTCAATATTTCGGCAAACCTACGCTACTTCGGCACGTCGAGCGAAGGTGTTTTTATTGAATCATTTTTTGGGCAAGTAGCTTCTAATAAAGGTACCGTGGAGCAGCAGGACGCTTCAGCAACAATTGCGATGGAGTGGACGCAAGGTAAGGCAAGACTTTCAGCGCAAACATACGCTTCCATGTACGGTGAAATCTACAACTTCGACGTTGCACAGGGGCAAGCCGGAAGCATTGACAATATGATCAGGCGTATCTCACGAACGATGGTGCAATACGATGTGCTTTGGAATGAGCGCAATCGCTTCACTCTGGGCGGAGAATTTCAGTACGACGATGCAAGTGGTTCGCGCTACCCGACCCAACCCCTCTACCGTACTGCAGTTGGCTTTGGGCAGTGGGAGGGAAATCCTCTCGACTGGCTTTCTTATGCTCTCAGCGCCCGCTACGACGCGACCAGTGCCTTCGGCAATAGCTTTAATCCGCGCCTTTCCCTGCTCTACAAGCCCTCCGATGCCCTGCAAGTTCGCGCCTCCGGCGGCACGGGCTTCAAAGCGCCGGATTTCCGTCAGTTATTTGTAGAATTTTCCAATCGTCTTTCGGGGGCGGGTTACGACCTTATTGGCGCATATCGGCTGGGCAGCACACTAGAGCCGGAGCGATCTCAAGCGTTTGACCTTGGCGTGATGTGGAGTATGGGCGCGTTGGATATTGGCGAGGTTTCACTTGGCTCGTGGAATCTGGATGCACGATTGTTTCGCAATACCCTGAATAACCTCATCGAAGTTTACCGCGTCGGGCGCAGCGACAACCGCGATGTGTACTCATATCGCAACGTTGCACGTGCCTACACACAAGGCTTGGAGACGACGCTGCGAGGTGATATTCCCCTTACCGTATGGCAAAAAATCAGCGTGTCTTTCGGGTATCAATACTTGGAAGCAATGGATGTAGAGGTGCTGGATGCAATCGCGCAGGGACTTGCCGGAACGACCGACCCTGCAACGGGGAGCTTCACGCCGCTCAAACGCGCGGATTATCGCGGTTTGTGGTTCCGTCCGCCGCACTCCGGCACAGCGCGAGTGCAGTATGACAACGAGTTTTTGGGAATTTCTGCCAACATTCGCGCTCAATACATCGGCACAATGGGCGACGAAGCGCTTGACCAAAATGGTATCGTCATTGGCAATCCTTCGCGCAAAGTCTGGGACGCAGACGCAGAATCTATTCCGGCGTACTGGAATCTGAACGCAGCTGTCAGCAAGACGTTTTCCTTTGAAAAAAATGCTCGTCCGTTAGGTATTTCATCGCTTCGTGCTACGCTTGGGGTGAATAATATGCTGGATGCGCTCAACCTCCGTTCGCTGCCGAATCTTGTCGGACGGCAGATGTTTGTGAATGTGAATGTGGAGTGGTAGGTAGCAACGTAAATGTACAATCTCAACTATCAGATTTCAGGAAATTGTTATGCAAAAACGTGTACTTGTTCTTCTATTGCTGCTGTTTAGTTCAATTTTTTGTGGCTGCTCTTCAAAATCGTATAGATATGAAGTAATTTCGCGTTTGCCTACAAAACTTCAGGTGAATTTTACCCATGCCGTCGATGGCAAGAAATCGTTTGTTGTTAGCGGTATAGATACATTGACAAATACAAAACAATCTAGCGGATATGTTACAGCTGGTGAGGATAAATTTACAGCCGTTGACGTAATCTTAGAAAATCGTGTCATTTACAGTGCTTCACCGTTAAAGAAAGAAGATTGGTTCCAATGGGGTTTTCAGAATGGGATTAGTGGTTTGAATGAGAGTGTTCTGTACATTAACTCAATATTCGTTGGCTTTACTCAAATGAAGCATGATGTGATAATCATTTTTGATTTTACTGATTCAACCAAATCCCATACAATCATTTTTAGTAATAGCGGTCTTCCAGATACCGTAGTTGCGAAACAGGGACAAAAATATGCTTCCTTGCCGCCAGTAGTAATTACAACACCATCGAATATGGTACTGACTGCAATTCAAGCTAAACAAGATATAGTTAAGAACATCCTTCAAAAGGTTAAACTTTTTGATGGTTATGGAGTCTTGATGTTTTCAGGTGAATCTATGCAACCAACAAGATGGGAGCTAGAAGGACGCGCCTCTATTGGAAACGGTGATACTCTCCCTATTTATCACCGTATTTATATTCAACAGTAATCTCCCGCATTACTCTCAATTCATACTTTTTACGACATACTCTTGTCGGACAGCTAATTCTTTTGAATGTGGTGTAGTGATTCGGTAGGCGCTTTCTAGCTAAGCGGTAACTTTTTTTCCGAGCACGTGTTATTCAGAACAGTACCTCAGTTTTGAGATTTCCATCACTGTTACTGCTCGGCTATGAAAACCGTCACGCACCACCTGCGCAAACTCTGCTTCGCTGGAAGCATCTGCTTTGCCCTCCTGTATTTACCGATTTTCACTATCACCGCATTTGCACAAGGCTTGAAAATAGAAGCGCCTTTGCAACCGGTCGATGGCACTTTCCAACAGGCAGCTACTATTCACCCCTCCGAACCAACTTCTATCAGCACTGCAAGCGATGAAGCACGGTGTTTTGTGAAGTTTCGTCGCAACTCTTCATCGCTCACCAACATTACAACTCTCCTCAAAAGTAATGCGCTTTTAATACAGAAAAGCATCACCGAATCAGTCAATACTGCACGTTTACCCGCCTCTTCCCTTGCTTCATCCGCAATGCGTTCAAATGCCGTGAAAATTATTTCCGAGCGTGTCCTTGCCCTTGAAACAATCACGCAGATTAAGCCCGAACTCGTCTCCGCAGACCAAGAATGCGCAGGCGGAATCAACCGTCTGTTCGTTCTTCACGCCCACGACAAGACAGCACTTTCGCAGCTCATGGCAGACTTGGAAAATAACGGCGACATTGAGTACATCGAACCCGAGCAAACGCGCCACTCGCGTCTGCTACCGATAAGTGCTGCATTTGATGATAAAAATACGCCAAGCCTCACACAAAGCGCCAACGACCAGTATTTTTCCTACCAATGGTCGCTTGCGAACACTGGGCAGCGTATTGCAAGCGTCATGAGTGCCGGAAAAGCTGGAGCAGACATCAATATCCTCAACGCATGGGGTATCACAACCGGAAGCAGCAACATTATTGTTGCGATGATAGACACAGGCGTTCCAAATCTAACAAGTACAGCTTCATTTGACTTTAGTAATCGTTACGTCTCAGCATACAATTTTGCCCTCAAGACCACTGATGCTACGGACGACGACGGACACGGCTCCAACATAGCTTCCATCATCGGGGCGCTCGGCAACAACGGGCGGCTCGTGGCGGGAATCAACTGGCAAAGCCGACTCATGCCGCTCAAGGTCTCAACCTCACGCGGGAGCATTCCCAACACACTTCTTGTTCAGGCAATCACCTACGCGGCAAATCAAGGTGCACGAGTCATCAACATGAGCTTGGGCGGCACAAACTTCAGCAATGCCGAACGAGACGCCCTGCGCTATGCGGCATCCAAGGGCTGCATCAGTGTTGCCGCAATGGGTAACGACAACACAGGTACGCCCGATTACCCCGCGGCATTCAGCACCGACCCCACGACCAACGTCATTGCCGTTGGCGCAACGGATAATGTGGACCGGCGCTGCAATCCTTTCGTCATTGGCTCTCAATCAAGCGGCGGCAGCAATTTTGGTTCGCATATCAGCTTTACGGCACCCGGCAATGCGATATTGGGCATTGGCAGTAATGGTACATCGCTTTCGTATTATTCCGGCACATCGCAAGCAACACCGATGGTAACGGGAATTATTTCGCTTTTGCTTTCGGCGAGACCTTCCATGCAATTCAAGGATGTCTTCAATGCGCTAAAAGCCGGAGCACGTGATATGGTCGGACTTGCAAGCGAAGACACTCCCGGATGGGATCCATACTACGGCTGGGGGCGCGTGGATGCGTATCGCTCACTGGCATACCTAACAACAGGCATTCAGGAAAGCGAGTCAACCGCCAACCAACAAACGCTTGTGTATCCGAATCCTGCTTCTTCGGTACTCTATGTGAATCTACCGCCCCACCCCAAGGAGGCAATTAAACTCTCGCTCGTTGATTTATTTGGCAGAACAATTATTGAGCATACTGCCCTGCCGTCCGTTTCACGGGATGAATTTGATATTTCGTTGCTGGCTGCCGGAGCGTATAGAATTGTACTGACGCGCTCTTCAGGTGTTGAGACATTACCTGCTTTTATTGTGCATTAGTGAAGTCCACGACAAAATTGAAGTATCATACGACCGTTAAGTCTCACAAGGCAGCCTAGCCAATGCGACTGTTGTACGATGAATTCCGCAGGTACTGTAGTAATCATCGTACAAAAACAATAGTCAAACAAAACGTTACTCAAAACGTGCGCTCAAGCGATTATTGGTCTTGAATTTCTGCATGAGAGAAAGCAAATGCTCCATGAGCCGATAGAGTTCAGTGGCAAGTGTCGCAATGGCTTCGGCACCTTCTTCGGTCGTCGTGGTGATGCCTGCCATTTCTTCAATATTTTTTGCGAGACTTTGGCTAGTGGCAGATTGTTCGCGGCTCGCTTTTGCAATTTCATTCACGACAGATGCAACTTCATCGGAACTACTAACGATTTGCGCTAACGCCCTTTCCGCCGCGCCAGCAAGGTCTTTGCCCTTCAATGCCTCAACTGCGCCTATATTCATGGCTTCAACAGCGGCGGTTGATTCAAGTTGTATATTTTTTACCATCTGCGAAATTTCTTTTGTGGCTTTGCTGGTACGCTCGGCAAGTTTTCGCACCTCATCGGCAACCACACTGAAGCCTCTTCCTTGCTCTCCCGCGCGCGCGGCTTCGATGGCGGCGTTCAGTGCCAAAAGATTTGTCTGGTCGGCAATTTCGTTGATAACCGAAACAATTTCACCAATTTGCGCACTTGATTCACCCAATCGCGCAACAGTAGCCGACGACGAACTCACGACCGATGCAATCTCCTCAATTTTGGTGAGCGTCTGCCCAACAATTTCACCCCCCGAACTTGCGGTCTGTCCGTTTCGATTGGCTACATCCAAGGCGCGGTCAGCGTTGCGACTATTTTCCATACTTGCTTGGGCGAGAGCGTCCACCGCATTAGCAATGTCTTGAGCCTGAAGCGCTTGAGTACGAGTGCCACGTGCAAGGTCGTCGGTAACGTGCTGAATATCAGACGACGTAGATGCAGTCTCCGAAAGCGCCTGCACAATAGCAATGAGCATCGTGCGGATGTTACTGATTGCTTCGTTGAAGCCCACGTATAACTCACCGATTTCGTCGCCTTCAAATGCCGGAGTAAGTTCTACCGTCAGGTCTCCGTGAGCAAAACGCTGCATCTCTTCCAAAATAAGACGAATGCTAAACGCCAAATAGCGCTTCTGCAACTCCGCTTCGCGTACCGCTTCTTCTACTTTTCGCTCAACGCTGAGTTTTTCTCGTTCTATTTCTTCCACACCTTGCCGAATATTCCCCACCATTACATTAAAAGCACGACTGAGGCGACCAACTTCATTCACGGAACTGGTCGTCATGGTTTGCTCCAAATCGCCCTCGCTTACTTTTTGTGCCACGTCCGAAAGGCGCACAATCGGTCTGACCAAGCGCCTTACGATAAACAAAATTACGAAAGCGCAAATTATCCCTCCACCAAGCCCAACGGCGGCAAACGTCCGTACACCTTCTCGGACACCCTGTTCGGTTTGCTCAAGACTAATACCGAAAATAACATCGCCCATTCTGCCCGTTGCTCCCATGATAGGCGCAACAGCCACAGCCACACCCGATTCAATAAAGTTTCGTACGGCTGTATCACGTTTTTGAACATCCGTCGGTTTCGCAAGGAGTGCCGTAGGTACAAGATTGTATCCATTTGTGTAGAGTGTATCGCCTTCGGCTGTCCGCACAACTACGTAGCGAAAGCCGGAGAGCTTGGGCACACCACTGAGCGCTTGCATGACGGACTCGCGGTTACCGAAATCCACACCCGGCGCAGCGGAAGTGGCAGCCAGTTCGGCAATAGCACCTGTTTTTTCCATCGTTAATCGAAAACCGCTCTGGCGCTGCTGTGTGTAGAAGGCAACAATTCCCACAAGTGCCAGCGCAAAGATGACGGCTGCCGCCGGAATCGCAATCTGCAAACCGAGTGACTGACGAATAGTCTGGAGGAGATTTTTCATACAAACTCTGGAAAAATTGGATAATAAAGGAAGTACAAACCTCTGGCTATTTTTTCATTTACGCTTGATTGGAAGTTTGCCCTGAAAAGCATAGATTACAGAAATTAGTATTTTTTGTTGCATTCAAAGAAGAAAAAATATGACCACGCTTCTTGAGGCTTCGCCCGATGTGCTGCCCATTGTGACTGAGCGCACGGAGCGCATCACCACAAACGATTTCCGTGCAATGGAATTCGACGATACCGATACATTCTATTACGAACTTCTTAACTGAGAACTTGTGGCTAAATCTGCACCTTCGCCGCTTCACCAACGCATTTCCCGAAATATTTTTCGAGCGCTTGATAATTTTGTTATCGCCAATAATCTCGGCGAAGTCCTCTACGCACCACTAGATGTGTTCTTGGACGAGTATAACGCCACCCAACCTGAAGTGTTATTTCTTTCCCGCGAGAAGCAGCACTTGGTGGTAACGCCGGACGGCGTACAAGGCGCACCCGACCTTGTTATCGAAATCATTAGTCCCAGTTCCATGAAACGCGACCGAGGCGACAAAATGAAACTCTATGAACGCTGCGGCATTGGCGAATACTGGCTTGTGGATGCACGGACACGCTCAGTGGAAGTGTATGTGAATGGCTTGGTCAATGGCGTACAGGATTATGAACTCCGCGATGTGTTTATGGAGACTGCTTCTGAGAGTGTGGTGCCTGTTCTTGTGCGGTCAGTAGTGCTGAATGATTTTACGATGCCACTCACGGCAGTTTTTGCGGGTGCGGAGTAATACAAATCACTGCTCACATCGGTAACTTCACAATAAATGCTGTGCCTTTGCCCATTTCGGATTGGCATTGGATTTCCCCTCCTAATTTCTGCGTCACCAAATTATAGACAATGTGCATCCCCAGCCCCGTCCCACCTTGCGCCTGCTTTGTTGTAAAAAACGGGTCGAAAATCCGCGGCTTTACCTCTGGCGCTATCCCACGACCATTATCGCCGTACTCTATCGTGATTCGTCCTCCATCACGCTCCACAACTATCTTCATCAATCCATCGTCTTGATACCCTTCAAATCCATGCATCAGCGAGTTCGTGACTAAATTAGTGATGATTTGTGCAATTGCACCCGGATAGGTCTCCAGTTCTATCTGTTCATCGCAATCAATTTCTACGCGGTGCTGCGTTGTTTTCCATTTTGGTTCCAAACTCGTGATGACTCCTTCGAGGTAGTACTTCAGGTTGATGCGACGCTTGCTGTCGCTTGTCTGGTCAACAGCGACTTGCTTGAAACTTTGTATCAAATTCGCGGCGCGCTCCAGATTGCGCAGCGTAAGGTCGGCACCGATTTTTGCTTGCTCCAGGAACGTTTCAAGGGTACTTTTCTTCAAAGCACCACTTTGGTAGTCACTCTCGAATTTTTCTACTTTTCCGTGGAGTGTGGAAGCGGCGGTAACGGCGACACCGATGGGAGTGTTGAGTTCGTGGGCGACTCCGGCAACGAGTGTGCCCAAAGAAGCCATTTTCTCGGCTTGGGTGAGTTGAGTTTGGGTACGGCGAAGGGTTTCGAGTTGTTCTTGCAGGGCAGTGTTAGTGATTTGAATTTCTTGGGCTTGTTGTTCGAGCATTTCTTGTTGCAAAGCAATGCGGTTGTAGGCAGTAGCATTGTCTAATGCACTCGCCGCTTGAGAAGAAATAGCACGCAGTAACTCCAAATGCTGGCGGTTATAGGCGTTCTTTTGCAAAGAAGCGATAGATAGAACTCCAATAGCACGTTCTTTGGCAATGAGGGGAAGATAAATATAGGATTGCGGGTAGTGCACTTCGCTGAATTGCAATTCTTCTTGCAGTTGTTTGCCAAGTGGTGGCATAACTTTTTCACGAAACGATGAAATGAAGTTCTGATATTCGGTCTCAACATCGTTGATAAATATTTCTTGTTGGTTCTCAAGACACCACACGGCAAATTGATTTTTGTCCGTTAAAGTGCGTTGATAGGCAGGTACACGATAATCATTAAGTATCGTCATTTGATAATCCAAAACAGAGTTAATTCCACGCTCTTGATAAATACCAATGGCAAAAACAGAGGCATCCATAAGGTGATTTATTCGTTCATACAAATGCCCCAAAATATGCTCTAAATCAAGCGAGGCAGTGATTTCCTTGCTAATTTCGCTCAACGTTGTTAGATTTTGGAGCGATGTCTCTATCGTCGCTTTGGCAAACTCAAGCCTTGAATTCAATCGCTTTCGCTGCTGATTAAGCAAAACCAAAACACCTAAAAAAACGACCATACAGAGAAGACCAATAGCGCCGCCAATAATTACCATCTTTTGGACATTTTTCTCTTTTTGCAGTGCAGAATTTTCCGATTCTGTTTTGTCTAAACGATAGCTCACTTCAAGAATTGCTTGCTGGTTTAATCGCTGTTCTATAAGCAACAAATCTTTGTATTCTGATGCTTTTTCGTGGTATTCAAGTGCGCGTCGGTGATCGTTCAATTGTTTATGAATTTGGTATAACAAATATGCTGCATCACTCGCAGCTTTTTTCAGACTGTATTTTCGCGCAGTATCAAGAGAACGCTGAGCATAGATGATACTTTTATCAAAAATGAGCGTGTCTTTGTAGCTTTGGGCTGAGCTTCCCCCCATTTTTTGGACAGGTAGTGTAGATAAATTTTCTGCACTATATTTGCTCAAAAAAGGAGAATATCATGGCGAAAAAACGGATACCTCACAGCGCAGAATTCAAGGCAAAAGTTGCTCTGGATGCACTGCGGGAACAAAAGACCTTGGCAGAATTAAGCCAAGACTACAAATTGCAATCCACTCAAATCAGCGCATGGAAAAGCGCGTTACGAGATGGTGCCGCATTGGTCTTTGACAAGCACCGTTCCTTGAAGCAGCGTGAAGAATACGAGGCGCGTGAGCAAGAACTCTATGCCCGCATTGGTCAGTTGCAGATGGAACTGGAATGGGTAAAAAAAAAGCTGGACTTACCACCTTCACGGTAGAGTGGCGGCGGTGCTTGATAGAGCCGGAGCACCCACATATCAGCATTGTCCGGCAATGTGAGCTTTTGGAAATCTCTCGCTCCAGCTATTACTACGAACCATGCCCGGAAAGCGCAGAGAATCTTGCGCTCATGCGTCAGATAGATGAGCAGTATTTGGAAACACCCTTTTACGGCTCTCGACGAATGACGGCGTATCTGCAGGCTGATGGACATCCGGTCAATCACAAACGGATTGGACGGTTAATGCGCCTGATGGGCTTGGAAGCGCTCTATCAGAAGCCACGAACCAGTATTCCGAACAAGGAGCATATCGTCTATCCGTACTTACTAAGAAATGTTCCAATTGAGCGTGTTTCTCAGGTTTGGAGTACCGATATCACCTACGTTCCGATGCACAGAGGCTTTCTGTACTTGACCGCAATCATAGACTGGTATAGCCGCTACGTTCTTTCGTGGCGCTTGTCGAACAGTATGGACGGCTCGTTTTGCCGAGAAGCGCTCTTGGAAGCATTGGAGCGGTATGGAACGCCGGAAATCTTCAACACCGACCAAGGCGCACAGTTTACCAGTCCACAGTTTACGAGTATTCTTTTGTCACACAATGTCCGTATTAGTATGGATGGGCGTGGTAGAGCGTTGGACAATGTTTTTTGTGAGCGCCTCTGGCGCAGTGTCAAGTACGAATGCTTGTATCTGCGGGTGTTAGAAACCGTACCAGAGGTTCGAGAGGCATTAACATGGTATTTTGATTTGCACAACAACCGAAAGCCCCATCAGGCGTTGCACTACAAAACACCCAAAGCAGTCTTTGAAAACGGACGGACGGGATTACTGCTGAAGCAGTGAAAATATTATCTATAAATCACGGTTTTGCTGTCCAATCAATGGGGTACACCTCAGAGTCCGCTTTCGGTATTTGAGCCATGCAAATCTCGACTGCTATACCTAGTATGATGAACAATTGCATCATAGCAAGCCTACACTTCATTATACCGCACCATAGTTTAGCGAGTGACAGTATAAGTGCTTTCAAAGCGAAAAAGGATGTACAGATGTTTTTCATAAATTAGGATATATTTTTCCGAATAATCCAACAACAAAGCTCCCATGACCGTCAAAGTACTCACCCCCCTTGCTGAAGATACCAAATGTAGAAAAGTCGGATTTTAGCTCTTTACTAGAATTTCTCCTCACTCCGCCCTTGGCAACTCTACAATAAAACACGCTCCCTTGCCCAACTCCGATTCGCACCAGACCTTGCCATTCATTGCCTCCACCATTTTCTTGACAATACTTAATCCCAACCCCGTCGAGTGCTCTCCGCCCGTAGGACGTGCCGAAAGCCGCGCAAATTTGCCAAAGAGTTTTGTTTTGTCCTCCTCCGACAAGCCCGGTCCTTCGTCTTGCACAGCAATCCTCACCGTAGTTGAGTTCTGCGTGATGCGAACGGTGATGTTTTTCCCGTGCGGCGAGTACTTCACGGCATTGGAAACGATATTATCTATCACTTGCTGCATTGCCAGTTCATCGGCGTGTACAAGAGCTTCCGGCGGCGCTTCCGTCAGAACACGTATCTGTTTTGCTTCGGCACGGGTGTTGTACATATCGCAAATCATCCGCACAATAGGCACCGAATCAAGTCGGACAATACTCAGCGCAATACCCTGTTGCTCAATAGCATTGACATCCAGCAAGTTCGTGATTAACTCAAACATTCGCTCAGAAGAGGCAAGAATTTGGTGAAGAAATTCTTGGCGGTACGCATCCGTTAAGTCATCGGCGCTGTAGAGAAGCATCTCCGATAAACTCTTAATTCCACTCAGGGGGTTTTTCAAATCATGCGCGGCGATGCCCAAAAACTCGTTTTTCTCGGCATTGAGTGCCACCAGTTCTTCATTCTGCTTGTGAAGCTGACGTGTGCGCTCTTCCACCAAATGCTGCAAATGCTGCCGATAGTGTTCAATTTCCATAATGTCGGAAAATGACCGCAGCGACGAAGTTATTGCTGTCAGGAGTTTCGTATTGGTCAGTTCAGTTTTGCTTTTGTAGTCATTGATGTCATACTTCCGAATCACCTCAAACTCCGGTGCTTCACCCGGCTGCCCGGTGCGGAGAATAATTCGTACAAATTGGTTATCGAGTGTGTTGCGAATATATTCCACCAAGCGCAGACCAGCGTCGGCAGTTTCCATCACAACGTCAAGAAGAATAACCGCCACATCCGGTATTGCAGGAAGTATTTCTCTTGTTTCGCGGGCAGAATAGAGACTGGTAACCGCAACCCCCTGCCCCTGAAAAGCATAATCGGTGAGCGCATAGCGAGTGACAGAATGTATTTCCACATCGTCATCAACAATGAGTATTTTCCAGCCCGGTAAATGAGGAGAGGTGCTTGGAGCAAAATCATCGAGCAATTCCAACGAATCACTTTGGCGGTCAGAAAGACGAATCATAAAAAATCCCAAAAGAGTTTGACAAAAAGAGCAAGTAGAAGACAAAACGAGAGGAGATTTGTGCTTCAAGACCGCCGTCAAAATAAAAAAAAAGAGCACCGCTACCAACGAGAATGGTAGCGGTGCTAAAAAAAGTATTCAGATAAACGACGATGAATTATGCCGTTACGACGTTGCCTTTACATCAGCATACGCAGGAACTTTCTCAAAAAGCGCAACCACAAACGGACACACCGGAACAATCTTGACTCCGTTCTGGCGGGCAAACGCAACGGCGGCTTCCACAAGCTGTTTGCCGACATTTTTTCCACGCAGGCGGTCATCTACTCGCGTGGAATCCAGTGAATAATCTCCCGCTCCGGTAACGTGATAGCCAAGTTCGGCGAGGCGCTCGCCGTTTACGTCGACAAACCATGAACCCTTACCACTTGAATCGGCATGATGATGTATAGTCATAGAATTTTGAATAAGTGAACGAAAAATGAAATTTACATTTCGACTGAAGAAGCTGCGGGCAGTTCCACAAAAAACGTCGCTCCCTTCCCTGCTTCACTTTCGCACCAGACGCGCCCCTGCATTGCATCGACCATACGTTTGACAATAGACAACCCAAGTCCGGTGGAATGCTCACCGTCCGTAGGCTGCGCCGAAAGCCGTGCAAATTTACCGAAAAGTTTTGTTTTGTCTTCCTCCGTCAAACCCTGACCTTCATCTTGCACGGAAAAAATATAGGCGGAAGAATTACCTTCTCCATCAGTATCGGATTTCTCCACTCGTACCCGCACAAAACCTCCACGGGGAGAGTATTTCAATGCATTGGATAGCAGGTTATCCATTATTTGAGACAATGCGACCGCATCCGCACGAATATATGCTTCAGCTGGTGTGCTGCACTCTATCCGAATATTTTTTTTCTCTGCCTGAGTTTGGCAGCTATCAGTTATAATTCTTGCTTTCGAGGCAATATCAATACTAATAATATTCAGCGAGAAATTCCCCTGCTCTATTTTATTGATGTCCAGCAGATTTACAATAAGAATGCCAATTAAAAGTTAAAACTGGATTGCCCAGATAATCGTGATAGAAGAAAT
>JACVZY010000013.1 GCA_014654705.1 Ignavibacteria bacterium | reverse complement strand
TGTTTGCTGGCAAGCTTTTACCCTTTAAGCGGCCACTCGATGTGGTTCGCGCCGTAGCACTAGTACGAGCTAAAGGCCTAGACTGTCGCGTAATGGTTGCAGGTTCAGGGCCGTTAGAAGCTGAACTGATCCAAGAAGCTGCCGCGCAAGAGGTGCCGTTGGACTTTCTTGGTTTCCAAAACCAATCTCAAATGCCCGCTGCCTATGCATCTGCAGACTTGCTGGTCTTGCCATCGACCGGGCGAGAAACTTGGGGATTGGTAGCAAATGAGGCTTTGGCATGCGGCGTCCCCATTTTGGTATCGGATCAAGTTGGGTGCGGCCCAGATTTGGCTAAAGGTGGGGGCGTCGGCAGGATTTTCCCAATGGGAGACATAAGGGCATTGGCTGATGCTATCGCGGCGGGCTTAACTTTTCCGCCTTCCAGCGAGGCCGTTGCGCGAGTGTCGGATCTACATTCAATCGAGGCGGCCTGTGAGGGCATTGTTGAGGCACTTTCGTATGCGCTATCTCGAATATCCCCTCCCAGCATAAAAGCTTTAAAGTCTGATAACTCGTAGACCTATTTCAGGGGGTGATTTATGCGTGAAATGGTGTTGGCGATTTGCTTTAGTCGGGTGATATTCGGTAACGAGAGAGCTTTCAAAGATGCAATACGCGCGATCAAAGGCGCAGGAATTGATGTCGAACTGGTCCTCCGAGATGAGGCATGGACAAATAATATGGTCGATTTTTTTGGAGATACGGGTGTCCAAATTCATCGATGGCGGTGTGTTGAATTGCCGCTAAAGGGATGGATTAAACAATTTATTATCGAGTTTGTACCCCGAATGGTGATAAGCAATCTAACTCTATATAATTTTATTCGTAAAACTAGAAGACGAAACGTGCTTCCAACCATTTTGTTATCAGACGCTTCAATTATGTTAGGTTATGGGCTTCTGTTTCAACTTTGCAAGGTGCGAGTTATATACCGGTGCGGCTCCGATTTGCCCGCGCACAACCCATTGTGGCGATGGGTAATCATTCCCCTATTGAAGAAAAGCGTCAGCCAGTACGTCGTCGATAGTAACTTCATGAGGCTGAAATTGTCATTACACGGAGTTCCCATTGAAAGAGTCCATGTAGTGCGGCCAACCGTACCATATCGATGACGAGTATAGTTCCTAAGGGTTGAGCGATTGATTTTACTGGCTGTTCTCAAAAAACAAGGTGCAGTTGATTTGATTGGGCCCTACTAGTTAGGAGTCTCTTGGCTTGACCGAGAACGAAAGGGTAATGCATTGGACGGAGCACTTCGCCTCATTTACGTTGGCCAAATTCGATACGAAAAGGGGGTCAGTCACTTGATTGAAGCCGTATCTATGTTGCTAAACGAAGGGCAATTAGTAAACTTAACTTTGGTTGGGCCAACAAGCGGTTGGACGCATGATGACTTCCCGGATCAGATCATTAAGGCTGTCCAAGCTAACCCATTGCTCTTTGATTCCGTTCAATTTATTGGGTATGTCGAAGATGTTCAAAGTCGTCTTGTAGCTTCGGACGTTCATATTGCTCCATCGATAGTTGAGGAAGCGTTTGGTTTAGTAGTGATTGAAGCTAAATCAGCTAGCATCGCATCGATCGTTTATCCAAGTGGCGGCTTGGTTGAGTTGGTTACAGATGGCGTCGATGGAATTGTCTGCACAGAAAAGTCGCCAGATGCTCTGGCCGTTGCTATTAGATCATTTTTGTCTGAACCTCGTCGAGTTAGGGAGTTTGGCGACAATGCGAAGTCCTCGCTTGAGCGTATCGGTTGCACCGACTCTGCGTTCCGAGATGCGTGGGCCGCTGTTATTTCCCACACACCGGAAAGACGAAGAATTTAGTAATGAAATTAGCTCTAAATAAAATTAGCTTCGCAATTTCGCTGATTGGCTGTTTGTTTGGGATACTTAATGGTTCCTTTATTATATTTTTCAGCTATCTAGCATTGGCTGGTGCGATCCAGTTGATATTGAAGTGCGATGGCCCGCCTGTTCTGATCATCCCATTTGGATTTCAATTTCTCCAAGTAAACATCAGATCTATACAGGCGAGCTTTACAGGAAAATCAATAGACGAGTATTCGATGTTTGGATACGACGTTGAGCCCGCAATGTTACTGTGCTCTGCTTGTCTTCTTGCTATTCTTATGGGGATTGCTTTTGTTTCAAGAAGGCGCTCTGGAAAGGCAGAAATTTCAGTTGACGTCAGTGGTTATTCGTACGGCAAAATTGTGACTACTGCATTGATTCTTATAGGGCTCGGACATGTATTTGATATCTTATCTACATTGGCAGCCCCTTCAAGACAGTTGTTTGAAGGGCTCGCCGTATCAAAATGGGCGGGTCTATTTGTTCTTGTGTGGGTGGCATATCGAAGTCCGCGCTTTAGCATCCTAGCAATCGCAGTATCCGTAACTGAAATTGGATTGGGTCTTGGCGGCTTTTTTGGAAGCTTTCGAGAGCCGATTTACATCGTGCTAGGAGCCATTTTGGTCGCTTCAACTAGATTGCGGCCTAGCGCCATGCTTCTTGGCGGAGGGGCATTCTTTTTTATGATCTGGCTCGCCTCCTTTTGGACCTACGTTAAGCCAGATTATCGAGATTTTGTAAATCAGGGCACAAGTTCTCAAGTTGTTTTGGTTCCCTACGCTGAGCGCATGGCATACCTGGTCGATGCTGCTTCGACCTTTGACGGTGGATCACTTGAGTTGGGCCTTAACAAGTTGGCCGATCGTATTGCTTATATTGAGTATCCAGCTGTAGTTATGGGGCGAGTACCGTCGATAATTCCCCATGCGCACGGGGAGCAAACAAAGAAGGCCATTCTGCATGTTCTTTTGCCAAGATTATTGTACCCAAACAAACCGCCGCTCGAGCTAGATACAGTATTGACCAACCAGTATACAGGACTGCACGAAGGGTTTAATGAAGGCACCTCAATTAGCCTTGGTTACATGGCCGAACTGTATATAGATTATGGTGCTACAGGGGCTTTATTAGGCTGTTTAGTGATTGGGTTGATTATTGGTTTTCTGTACAAGCAAATACTGCAATTCAATTCTGTCCCCAGTATATTCAATGTTGGTCTGCTTATGGGAACAGTACTCTCGCTCTCAGTTTTTGAAACTTCTTTGACCAAATTTATTGGGTCACTTTTAGTCGCATTCATAACCGCTTTGATGCTGCAACGACTTGCCCTTCCAATACTGCTTAAACTTGTTGGTGGCAGGCCAAAAAAGCATAACGTTCGACATGTGACTGATGCCAAGTAGCGTTCAAATCGTTGCCAGCCTAAAGCATGAGGCTGGCGGCCCTTCTTACAGTGTTCCTGCGCTTTCTCAAACGCTTAACACCAACGGCGTTTCCACAAGCTTATGTGCACTTGAGCTAGATGAAGCTGCCCGGTTTGGCTTCCAAGTATTGAAAGAGAGGAGATCCAGACTTCCTCTTTTGAGGCAGCTTGGTTATTCACGGTCGTTGAAGCGCCGCGTGTTCAGTCATGCCGCACAAGGCGAGATCCTTCATTCTCATGGGCTTTGGCTCATGCCAAACATCTATCCTGCCTGGGCAGTTTCAAAACATCGCGCGGCGGGAGCAAAGCTTGTGCACTCCCCGAGGGGGATGTTGGGAGAGGCCGCGCGCCGAATTTCTTGGTGGAAAAAGGAACCCATCTGGTGGCTTTGGCAACGTGAGGCGCTACGAGTTGCCGATTGTCTACATGCAACAGCTGAGTCTGAGTATCTAGAAATCCGCCAGGCAGGCCTAATAAATCCTGTCGCGATTATTCCAAATGGGATTGACCTGCCGTCCATACATGCGCTCCCTGATCGCAGAAACCGCGCTCAGCGACAGGTACTTTCTCTCGGGCGAATTCACCCAAAGAAGGGTCTTGATCGGCTGTTGCATGCATGGGCGAAGATAGAAGAAACGGTTCCCGACTGGTCACTCAAACTTGTAGGCAATGCCGAAGTTGGTCACGATATCGAGCTTAAGGCTCTAGCCCAAAAACTAGGGTTGAGGCGATTCACGTTAGAAGGGCCGTCATTTGGAGAGACAAAATGGCAGGTCTATCATGATGCCGACGTGTTTGTGTTGCCAACTTTGAATGAGAATTTCGGAATTACTGTCGCGGAAGCCTTGGCCAGTGGTCTACCTGTCATTTCGACAAAAGGTGCCCCATGGGGTGGTCTAGAAAGTCATTTGTGTGGCTGGTGGATAGATCATGGGGTCGAGCCATTGGCGACTGCTCTCGTGTCTGCGATGCGCATGTCACCCGGCCAGCGAGCGGAAATGGGTCAGCGCGGGCGTGACTGGATGGGGCGAGACTTCGCGTGGCCTGCTATCGGAGCTGAAATGGCGTCAGTCTATCGGTGGCTAAAGTTGGGCGACACAATCCCGTCATGTATAAGACTTAACTGAATGGGCCTAAATTTCAAACATGGATAGACGAGCGCTAGACATTCAAGCCAACAGGCGCGCTCAAAAGTGGACTCGAAAGGAGTTGCTTGGGCGCCTTGTTTGGGAGTTCTTGGAGCGTCCACTTTTCCGGTGGACGCCACGCCAGCTTTGGTGGTGGAGGCGGTTTATCCTGAAGCAGTTTGGTGCCAAGATCGGAAATGCTGTTCAAATCCATCCGACAGCTCGCATTTCAATCCCATGGAACCTTGAAGTCGGCGATTACTCTGCGATCGGCGATAGCGCCATTATTTATTGCCTCGGACCGATAAAAATAGGCCGGAGTGTCACTGTGTCACAATATGCGCATCTATGTGCTGGCACACACGATTTCCGCCAAGTCGACATGCCCTTGATAAAGGCGCAAATTACGATCGCCGATGAGGTCTGGGTGTGTGCGAATGCCTTCATTGGTCCCGACACTGTTATCGGTGCGAGGGCCATTGTCGCTGCCGCCGCCGTCGTTGTTCGTGACGTAGGTAGCGATCTCATCGTTGGCGGGAATCCCGCAGTTCAGGTTTCTGTACGAACATGACCAGTGCCAAGACTCCAATTACAGTTGTAATTCCTGTGAAAAACGAACAGGCAAACCTAGCAAAATGTTTGCAAAGATTGTCCAATTTCGAGGAGGTAGTCGTACTGGATTCAGACAGTGACGATGATACAGTTTCGATCGCAACTGCGCACGGGGCGACGTGCCTTAACTTCAAATGGGACGGAAAATTTCCGAAAAAGCGCAACTGGTATCTTTTGAACTTTAAGCCAAAGTGCGACTGGGTACTTTTCTTGGATGCCGACGAGTTTGTGTCCGAAAGTTTCATCGCGGAAGCCGAAACTGCTATCAAGGATATTGGCGTCAACGGCCATTGGCTCAACTATACGAACTATTTTCTTGGGCGAAAGCTTAGGTTTGGTGTGCCACAACGAAAGCTGGCACTGATTAGATTTGGCGCGGGATATTTCGAGCGTATTGAAGAGGATAGCTGGAGTCAGCTTGACATGGAAATCCACGAGCACCCAATTCTTGACGGAAACGCCGGGGAAATTCGAGCCACCATAGAGCATAATGATGATCGGGGTATTGAGAAATTCCTTGTTAGGCATGTCCAATACGCAAAGTGGGAGGTAGCGCGCTCAAGGAGGCTTCAAGCGGGTAACGAGAACTCAGCCCTTAACCTCACAAAGCGGCAAAAGATCAAATACGCACTGTTGAATAGTCCGTTGTTTCCAATATGCTATTTCATTTATCAATGGATCTTTAAGTTTGGATTTCTTGATGGTTATGCCGGCCTACAATATGCGTTTCATAAGATGTGGTACTTTAACTTGATAGGCATACTTTCGAGGTCGAAAGGCCAGTAAATCAGTTGCTGTGACGTTTCCACATAAACCAAAGGCGTAATGCGGTCATCAATTCTCCAAACCGCATGACTCCAAACGTTGTTGACTGATCAATGGGGTTTAGAGCGGCATTGCGGAAGGCGGGCATATCGAACCAAGGACAATCTTCATCTAGCATACCGGCTTTGGTTCTCTCTGCAGCAATCTGCCAACTGTCAAAGCGTGCTTTTTGGCGCAGTGCTTCATTCGCAGCGTCGTGCTTTGTGACATCCGCAGGGATTACGTCTGAAAGACTTGCTAATGCTAGGCCTCGTGGATGATCATTTGGGTAAAGAGCATCCGGCGGAATAGCCATAAGAAACTCAAGCAATCGTCGGTCAGTTAGCGGATAGCGATATTGCAGTTTATAGGGCGCTGACCACGAAGCCCACGTCTCCATCCGCATCCCAATATGGCCATGTAGTAAATGGGCTTTGATATTCTTTGAAGGATTCGCGCCAAAGATTAATGGACTTAGCTGCGCGGCCACTCTTGCCTTATTTTGCATTGCTCTTTCGGCTGGCATAAAGGCGTGGTTGTAGTCCTTGTCCAATTGTTGGCTGAAGAACTTACGAAGCCCGGCTGGAAGTAAAGGGTGAACTCCGTCCCACAAGAGCATAGAGAAGGCTGGTTTAAAATGTTTCAAGCTTTTGGTTCGTCGTCGGATGAAATCTGCCGCCCTGCGGAGCTTAAACCGTCGCAATAGACTCCCTAAATAGCCAAAGCCATGCGATGAGAAGCCTTCATCGCCACCCCATCCCGACAAAATCAGGCGCGCTCCATCTTCGGAAGCATTGGACAAGATAGGCATTTCGTCTGCTAAGTCTGCGGTACCGTCTGTTTCCAAAGCACGAGTGAAGAAATTGAACATACCTTCGCCGTCTAGGGCGCCAAATCTTATTGGGATGCCTTCCTTCTCGCCAACGCTGCAGATTCGTCGCCTCTCATCACGATGGCCTAGATCTGGGCTGGTATCAGAATACGGGGGCGACCAAGCGTAGCCGCCGCAAAGTGATCTACCAAGTTTGGCGAGCTGGCGGGCCGCAATAACTGCGACGCCAGTTGAGTCAATGCCGCCACTCAGATGGGCCCCAATTGGCATATCCGTTTGAACACGATCTTTGATGGCACGCTCTAGCACATCACGACAGGTTCTTGCGTAAGCATCCGGATCATCTAAACGGATTGAGTTTTTGATCGGCGGGTTCCACCATCGTCGTGAATAGGAATCAGAACCCTCCACAATCACATAATGGCCCGGCTCTACGCGATTTAAATGCTGGAAGAAAGTATTCGGGAGCGGATCTGAATAATTCGACTGAAAGTTGACAACACTGGTTTCGCTGATCGGCCAACTGAATTCAGAGTGCTCGACTATTATTTTTGCAGCGGTACACCATATCAAGGTATCATTGCGGTTGGCCCAATAAAGGGGGCGCGAACCAACGTGGTCACGTGCCAGAAACAAAGTACGCTTTTTCTGATCAAAGGCAGAGAATGCAAAATCACCAATGATATGTTGCAAACATTCTGGGCCCCATCTATCCCAAGCCATGCCAATCAGGGTTGTGTCACTTGTTGCTTCGATGGTTTCTGCGCTTAGATTGAGCGCTGCAGCAAGCTCAGGTCTATTGTCTAAAATTGCATCGGCAGCAATGATTGTACCTGTCTTAGTGGTAACAATTTTTTCAAGACGTGCCCTCGGTGACACAAACAATACAGCTTGTGCTATTGTAATTGAACCGTTTATGAATTGAGTGAGAGCATCAGGTCCCCAGACACTAAGACTATTCAATTTCTCTTGAAAACATGTCAAATTGGGGAGCTGGCCATTTAGGTTTATTTTGCCATAAATCGCACTCATAATTTTTTCCCGAATTTACCCCATGCCCCCCAGTTTTGGCCTAGAAGGTGCTTTTCATTGAGTGTGTTCTGTCTCAGTGCCATATCAGAACAAAGGAAACAATGGATGAAGGCGCGGAACGGCCTATTCTGGATCGCGGACCGTGCGTTTCGCATGCAACTTTCGCGAAGAAAATTGTATGGCGAGGCGCTCTTTAGGCTTCTCGGCGCATGGGTATTAATTCATGCTGTACCCTATTCCCTTTGGAGGTCCAAATTGGGAAAGATCGAGGAACAAACGGATTTTGTTCCATTAACCGCCAGCCAACTTACTACTGCGCGCGAGATCGCTTCTGCGCATCAGGTGCTCCTGGTGCTCTTCGGTACTCGCTTTACTTGCTTGATGCACGCATTGTCGGCTCGGGGGATGCTGCGCGCCCGGGGTATATCGAGTACCTTGATCCTTGGGGTAAACCGCAAGGATAGTGCTGGTGGAACTGCAAAGCTTGGTGCGCATGCTTGGGTAAAATGCGAAACAATGGACATTGTTGGACATGAGGGTAGTGAAACCTTCATCCCTGTTGCAGTATATAATTAGTAGTCAATGAATGACGAATTTGCCCGATGTAGCTTATACGAGTGGAAATAACTATGAGCCTGACTAAAAGTTCTGACTTGAGACCATTTGCAATGCAGCTGCATTACTATAAGCTTTTCGGGATGGCAGTGCGCTCGGAAGTAGAATTTGCGGAATTTACTCTATTGCCGCCGGACGAGCGCCTGACTACCACCTTCCCTTGGGTGGACGTGGTTTACACTGATGTCCCAGAGACGTTGCCTGACAGCTTTCAAGTGGTAGATTGGATTGAGGCGACCAAAACGGAATGTTTGTTTCATGTGGCTGAAAAATGTCGTTTGCTAGTCAGCAATGGCAATCGTCTTTCGTTGGATTTATATCCCGGTGTTGATTTAAAGGACGTTAGGCCTTATTTAACTACCTGCGGCTTCGCAACGCTTGCGTTTCAGAATCAGTATTTGCCGCTCCATGTTAGTGCCGCGGAAACTCCCAAAGGTGTTGTACTATTTGCCGGCCCATCAGGAGCCGGGAAATCGACTTTAGCTGTGGGCCTGAAAGAGAAGCTGGGTTGGTCGTTATTAGGCGATGACCTCGCAGTCTGTGAGATTAGGAGTAGTGCCGAGGATGGAATCCATGGCAGTTGCCATTTTGGCGTGAATAAGGTGAAGCTGTGGGAAAGCGCTTCAGATGCGCTTGAGCTTGACAAGACAAATTTAGAGCAAGATTTTTTCCGCCCGTACAAGTACCATATTCGAGTTTCTGAAGGTCGAGCATTTGTGCCGATTTCGGACATTTCCGCTATTGTTAAGTTGCAATGGTCAGATAATGATGCGGGACTTATTCGATCGACGAAGTCAGTTGGATTTGAAACAGTTATGAATAGCATCTATCCGCCATATATGGCGCAGTTATATCTGGATCTTGTCTCGGTGAGATCAAAGGTTCTCCAGTTAATGTCTGGATTGGACGCTTTTACACTCTACAGGACCAATGCCACATGGTCGCTTGATAGCACCATTGACGCACTAAACCAGCATTTTGGCTAGACGTTATTGGCCAAGAGGTTGATCTCAGGTCTTGATCTTTATGAATACGTTTCAAACGTTCGCGTTTGTTTAGCAAGCATCTGCAGCTAAACTCGTATGAAGCTGGTCGCTAGACTGGATTCGGCTCAGGGTATCAGTTGCAGACCTTTGGGTTGCCTTTGAGATGATGACCCTGCTCGAAACCTTCCAGAATTCACTCGAAGTATCTGTTCGCGGTTGAGCCAAATCCTAAAGCCAGACCCGATTTGTAAGCAGACTTCGTTTGGCGCTGGTTATGGCGTTAAGTTTGTTGCCTGATTGCGAGAGAGCCCTTTCCAGTTCCGGAGAAGAATTGGCCACCAGCGCGCTCTTCGGGTCTGGCCTTACAGCCTTGGGTGAATGACGTAATCTGGAATCGCTTAGTGCAGCATTATATCCGCGACAATCCTTTCCAACTTCGTGTCTTCATTTTCCTAAAACTTCAGCCAGCCCGCAAATCTCTGCAACTGGCAATGCCATCTATGCCTTTGCAGGGTAAGCGTCCGGTCTGATCCGCCTTGCGTTGATGGGCGTTGATGTTGAGGAGA
>JACVZY010000012.1 GCA_014654705.1 Ignavibacteria bacterium | reverse complement strand
TAAAGAATTGCTTACACCCAAAATTGCTTTTACTTGACTTTGCGAAAGTCCTAATAATCTACGATGGCACGGTATCTTTCTTATTCTTGAAGAAGAGTTGAATATTCTCTAAAGTCCACCGATAAGAATGGGGAAAAGTGGAAAACAATAGTTTATAGAGTTGCTAAGGCGCTTTATTTCTTGGCTGAATGATATTATCCACAGTATTGTGCACACTGAATAAGTTCTGCACAATTGCACGGTTGTAAACACACTTGGGGGAAAGTATAAAACATTGTGGATATGTGGATAATGTCGTACTGGCTTTTCCCGTGACTGTCCTCTCATTTTTCACGGTAGTTTTGCACATGTGAGGAAAAAGTGTGGAAAACTTCGCTGAAAAATCACGACGTGGAAAAGTCATCTTGGTTATTACCATACTTGACGCTATTTTGTATTTTCTTGTGTGTTTGAAAGTGGCATAATAACGAGCTTTGGTGATACTTGATACAACAAAGAAAAGAGCCGAAGTTTTCCACAAGATTTCCCTCTTTACACATACTTTTCCACAAGATTTTCTTTTTACCACATTTTTACTCTCTAAGGATGCGTTTATGAGCAATCTTTTGGCGTACATTGAAAATAACCAATCCACCTATCTCGAAGAATTAAAAGATTTTCTGCGAATTCCCAGCATCAGCACTGATCCGGAGCGGAAGGGTGATATTGTGCGTTGCGCCGAATGGGTCGCCCAGGGCATGAAATCTGTTGGCTTGGAAAATATCCAAATTTTTCCTACCGACGGGCATCCCGTTGTCTATGGAGAACATCTTCACGCCGGTAAGGAGGCGCCAACCGTGCTTTTTTACGGACACTATGACGTACAACCCGTTGACCCGCTCCATCTCTGGACAAGTGCACCGTTTGAACCGACCGTCCGCGATGGAAAAATATTTGCACGGGGAGCAGTGGACGACAAAGGGCAAGTGTTCATGCAGCTGAAAAGTCTCGAAGCGCATTTGAAAACAAACGGGAAACTGCCCGTAAATGTGAAAGTCTTAATCGAAGGTGAAGAAGAAATCGGGAGTGTGAACTTGGAGTCATTCCTCCGCAAACACGCACAAATGCTTGCTGCCGATACGGTTCTTATTTCCGATACTGCCATGTTTGCCGATGAAGTGCCGTCCTTGTGCTACGGTCTGCGCGGGCTGTCGTATATGGAAGTTACCGTGACGGGACCCAATCGCGACCTGCACTCCGGCGTATTTGGTGGCGCAGTGGCGAATCCTGCCAATGCGCTTGCAAGCATCATTGCAAAGCTCACCGACGACTACGGACGCATTACCATTCCGGGCTTTTACGATGACGTTCTGCCGCTCACTCCTGAGGAGCGGAGAGAATACGCCCAATTACCACACGATGAGGCACAATACTGCAAAGAACTCAACATTCCCGCTACAGACGGTGAGTTTGGCTACAATACACTTGAGAAAACATCTGCCCGCCCGACGCTGGATGTGAACGGTATTTGGGGTGGATTCACAGGCGAAGGCGCAAAAACAGTACTTCCGGCGAAGGCTTCAGCGAAAATTTCGATGCGCCTCGTGCCAAACCAAAACACTGACGACATTGCAAAAAAATTCGAGGCGTATGTGCGGCGTATTGCTCCGCCGACCGTGACGGTAGAGGTATCGAATCTCCATGGCGGCAATCCTGCGATTACGCCGATAGACAGTAAGGGTGTGAAAGCAGCGCTCCGCGCTATGGAGAGAGCCTTTGGCAAAAAGCCACTCCTGACCCGCGAAGGCGGTTCGATTCCGATTGTGCTTCTCTTCCAAAATATCCTGAACGCACCTGTGGTATTGATGGGCATGGGACTGAACACGGAAAACCTTCATTCTCCCGATGAACATTTCACGCTGAAAAATTTCTATCGCGGCATTACCGCTTCGGCGTATTTTTACGAAGAATTGGTGAAGTAACCGTATTTCGGCGATTCATACCCTTTGCAAACAATCTACCGCAGGCTTTATGACCGGTGCAAGCACTTCCAATCTCATCAATCTTCAGTCGCTCATAGACCTGAGCGCCGCGCTGAACGCTTCGGATGACGAGATTTTTATTCTGAACACTGCCCTTCTGAGCGTCATGGGCAAGCTCCGCACCTTCAAAGCGTGCGCTCTCATGCCAACAGGCGTGAGAGCGCACGAATGGCGCTGTGTAACAAAAAAGGGGATGAAATCTCCTTCCGAACCATTTTTGCTTCAGCCAGAAGAGTCGAATCCCAACGACGATTTCGGTGCAATGGAACACCCGTTCTTGAAAGCATTTGGTGCTGAACTTTGCCAGCCCGTGATGAGTAGCTCCGATAGCGAAGCGGGGTATTTGGCAATGCTTTGCTTCGGGGCGAACTTGGCAAATCTTCCGTACAACGACGAAGAGCGGCAATACATCTCGCTTGTGGGCAGCATCACTGCCAATGCGATTCTGAACGCTCGGAATATTCGCTCGCTCCGGGAAACAGGTTCATATTTGGAACGCAAAAACCAGCTTTTGACAACGCTCTTTGAGATAAACCGTGAGTTTACGGCGCTTTTGCAAAAAGAAGAAATTTTGAAATTTCTTACGCTCAGACTTATGGGACAGCTTGCCGTGAGCCGTTTTGCGGTCTTGGTGAAAGGGCAGGAAGGCGGCGTGGAGTTTGAAATTCCGGTCAATCGTCTCAAAATCACGATGGAGCAAGCGCAAGCACTTGTCGATGAAGTGAAAGAGCAAGGCGAACAAGCATTGGAGCGGTGTTCAGAGATTGTGCGTGATTGTGTGCTTATTGCCCCGATGAAAACGCAAAATGAAACCAAAGGTTTACTGCTCGTTGGCGAAAAAATGAATAAGCAGCCGTTCACGGCAGAAGAGAAAAATTTCTTGGAAGCGCTCGGCGGTACGGCAATGACGGCGCTGGAAAACGCACGACTCTTCCACGAGGAATTGGAGAAAAAGCGTTTGGAAGACGAACTCAATCTTGCCCGCACCATTCAAAAAGGCTTACTCCCGCGAGAACTGCCGCCGATAGCGGGCTTTGATATTACAGGCATGAGTGTTTCCTCGAAGCAAATCGGAGGAGATTATTACGATGTGATACCGCTTGAGAATGACGAATGGATGCTGGTCATAGCCGACGTGTCCGGCAAAGGCACTCCGGCAGCGCTGCTCATGGCGAACACACAAGCGGCGTTGCGTGCGCTTGCACCTTTGGACTTGCCATTGCCTTCGATGGTAAGCCGCATCAACGACCTACTCTATGGCAATACCAGCGACGACAAGTTTGTAACCTTCTTTTGCGGCAAACTGAACGCCCGCGAAAAAACCTTCACTTTTAGTAACGCGGGACACAATCCGCCGCTTCTCTTACGCGCTGACGGCACGTTTGAACGCCTCACCGAAGGTGGCTTGATACTCGGCATTATGGAAACACTTGTGCCGTATGAAGAAAAAACGGTGTCTTTGGATTGTGGCGACGTGTTGCTGCTCTACACCGACGGCGTTTCAGAGGCACTAAGTGTGGAGAACGAAGAATTTACGGAAGAGCGCTTGGAAGCATCGCTGAAAGCGTGTTCGGGAGGAAGTGCGCTGGAGATTGTGGAAAGCATCACCCGCGACGTGCAAGCACACGCCGGAAGCGCTCCGCAGTCGGATGATATTACGATGCTGGTGCTGTGCTGCCGGTAGGGAAATCTCTTTTTCATTTCATGTGATTGCCCCCGACCCTTCCAACCTATGTGATTGGAAAAAGTCAAATTTTTGTATTTTGCATGAAATATCGTTTTTGCCATGCAAATGTTATTTGTCCATGCAAACGTCAACAAACCATTACGCAAACCTCTCTTTTCGTGTTGCACCGCAGGTAAAAGAGCAGTTTATATTACTAACCGCACTCTACGGAAAAGCGGGTGTGGAGGTGTTCTCCGATTTAGTGCGTGAAGTAATGAAGCAACCCTTCTCAAACAAACAACTACGGACGTTGCCGCCGGAATTACGCCATAAAATTTTGCTCCAGCAAACCATCAATGCAGAACCTATCTGCGCGAAATTCGCGGGTGAACTTGCCTTGGACGACCTCGCCAATCTTGATTAACGACCGAAGTGCGGTGCGTTTATGCCAACAAAAACAACTGGTGCTGTGCTTAGGAAATCTCTTTTTCGTGCCTGAGGTATAAAACTGTGTAAGCGCCTCGTTTCTGTGCAGATAGCGTAAAAATATTCTTGGCTGCAAAAGCAATTTTTGTATATTTGCCTTTGAAATTTTTCAGGCGTTTACAGTGCCTTCGTGTCATTGTGTTTTGCCTCCTTGGTCAACCTTCTTTTTCTTCCTTACAACTTCGACATATAACTCAATTCATGCGTAATTGTACGCGCATCTCTGCTCAGAAACCGCCAAATTTTCTCTAATGTAGAATGAGTGTACAATTTACGCCCTGCGATATGCGGGGCGTATTTTTTATGTTGCTCTACATTTTAGGCGCTTGGCGGTGCCTTGAGCAGAAGCATTATGAAAGATACGCCTTTTTTATTACACTTTTTTGGAGTGTACTTTTATGCGTATTCGCACAGCGAATGGTGTTGGTTTTGTGCGCCTTTGCGTGGCGCTGGTGATAGTATTGGTGGTAATGAGTGGTAGTGCTTTCGGGCAAGACAAACAGAGTGGTAGAGCGATAAAGTCAACTACCAGTAAAAATACTGGTGTGCAGCAAAGAAGTGGTATGGGTAAAACGAACAGCAAAAAAGATGCGGGAGCAACGCCCTTGCCTGTTCGGAAGGAGTTGGAAGCAACAATACAAACCGACCCTGTGTACGTAGAAGCCGATAGAGATGACAATAATCTGAAACCCCATGAAGCACGTCAACCGCCCTCGCTCATTACACCCCCTGGAGAACCGGCGAATGGCGGATCAGGTCTTCCGGGCGGTGGAAGTGGTAGCGGTAGTACGCAGCCGAGTGATCCACCAATTATGCAAGAGAGATGTCTAAGCTGCTCCTGTCCTGGTGATTATGCTGGTCCCGAATTTCCTGACCCCAATTGTAATGGACTGCATAAATATTATTACGAATGGGTTTATACACATAGTTATGATGCCTGCGCTGAATCTCAGCATACAGATTTGCATATTTGTCATAGCGGCAGGATTACGGCGTGGAAATTTAATGCCATTAAGTATAGATTTAGCAATTGTTCCGGTGTTCCAGATCAAAATGAACCTGTCTTTAAGCAAGGTAACAATGCTACGGGACTTACTCATTCGGCGGCTGGGGTTGATTTTCCCTTGTGCAGACAATAAATTTATACCACATTTTCAACAAAGCTAACAATGAAGACACATAATTTTCAAGGTTTATTATTGATATTTGCTAGTTGTGCTAGTATAACACTCGTTACCTCATGTGTAGTAACAACTCCAACTTCAAATAAAAACAGCCCGGATGTAGTTGGTGGTTATGCAGAAAACACAAATTTTGGCATACCTATTCAGACACCTTTGGGTATGAGCGTTGATAAACATACTCAGCTTGACGGATATTATTTTACAAGTAAAAAGTATGATGCAATTGGTTTCAATCGCTGGCTTGATGTAGCAGCACGAGCGAATGATTGGCATTCTCCTGACCAATTAGGCAGGGCTGTGGTTAAAGGTGTAGAAAATGACCCATTGGAATTTCATATTGCGCAGTGGATTTCTTATAGTATGCTTCGTGGTTTCTTACTCAAACAAGATCCAACACGAGAAGTTAAGGAAGCAGTTGCATATCACTTAAACATTCTGCACAAGTACAATTCCTTCCGCGATGCCAAAGTTATTTTTCAATCTTTAGAGCGCTTACAGGGCTTTTGGACAGATGAGCAGATAAGCAAATTTTCCGATGATGTATTTCAGTTTAGAGAACTTAAGCAGCAAATTGCCTCCAAAACTAAAATACCGAATGCCGAAGAGCGTTTACGACAGAGAGCAAAAAAGATGATACAGGATACGCCTCAGTTCTATTCTGGTGCTGATGCGGAAGAAAAACTCGTTCAAAAGCTAAAGCGAGATCGTGAAGAGGCACAAAATAAACTTGATCCAAGTGTTCTTCGAGATGCTACCCTCAAAGCAATGCAAGAGGAGCAGGAAGAATCTACTTTTACAGAGAAATTGAAACAACTTGCAAAACGTAGATAAGCAAATTGTATTCCCTTGATCCCTCGTTACCGCTCTCCCTTGAGAGCGGTAGCTCTTTTCAACAACAATACTTCTCACGCTATGAAATTCCTCTCTCTTCTTCTTCTCACCTTTTGCCTCTCCGCCAGCTTGGCGGCACAAGACCTCATTATCTGGAAAGACAGCAAAACCCTCAAATATGGCTTTAGCGATGAAAACGGCAATATCATTATTACTCCTCAGTACGACCTCCTGAAGTCTGCCCGCAACGGGATGTGGGTAACGAAGGTCGGTAAAAAATATGGCTTGCTCACCAAAAGCGGTAAAGAACTGATAGCGCCGAAATATGATTCGGTGCAGATTGTGGCTAATAGCTGCGTGATTGTAGGGCTGGCACAGAAGTTTGGAGTGGTGAGTGCCAAAGGGAAAGAAGTCATCGCACCGACATTCGACGGGGTGCAGATTCTCCAAAATGATGTCGTAAAAGTGAATAATGGCGCAAAGGTCGGCTGCTACACGCTGGAAGGCAAACAAATACTGGCAGCGGAATACGACGAGCTAAAATTTCTGGAAGGAAACCGCTTGCAGTCGCGTAAAGGCGGCGCAACGCAGACACATCTTGTTTCCAAGTAAAAGTTGCCCGCAGGCTTTCATACTTACCATGTCCATTTTCTTTCACAAGACCATATTCTGGGAAACAATGCGTATTTTTTTTCTCGCTCTTTGTTATAGTCTTCATAGTCTTCTCTCTGGCACACTGAATGCTCAAACGCCCAAGAATTGGCGTGATTATGCCGACCAAGCGTTAGCACGACTGCTTGTGAAGGATACGGCATCGGCAGTCAAGGGATTTACCGCAATGATACATGGTTCGGGGGATAGTGCCGCAGCCTATATGCAGCGTGGGTTGTTTTATACAACCATCAAGCAATATGACAGTGCGGCACGGGATTTTGCTACGGCAATACAAAAAGAGCCTGAGAACATTGATATTTATTTGGCTCGCGGCGCGATGTACTTCGAGCGCAAGCAATACATGGAAGCCATCAAAGATTTTAATGAGTGCATTGTTCTGAATAGCGACTATGCTGAGGCATACTACCTGCATGGTCTCACTGCTCTTCGCATGAATGATATTGGTGCTGCGGCAGTGGATTTTGCAGACGTTGTGCGCTTAGATTCCACCAATCTGGATGCGCACTACCAACTTGCCCTTATAGCCATCAAGCAACAGCGCCCGGCGGATGCCCTCACGTCGCTGAACACCGTTCTGCAACTCAATCCGACATACGCCCAAGCCTACATGATTCGCGCTGCTACGCTGATTGATATGGGAAAAGCAAATGAGGCTTGTCCCGACCTTGCCGAAGCAGTTAAACTCAGCTACAAAACCGCTTTTGAACTCTTGCGTACACAATGCGGCAAATACCTTTCGACAAAAGATTTCGATAGTCTGCAAACATATATCATCGGTGAAGTAATGGTAGTCGGTGAACGCGATGACTACACGCGCGCTGCGGAGGAGATGAAAATTATTGCCAAGCGCTGCAAAGCCATTGCTTCTGCGTTAGCAAACCGCGTAGCGGGGCGCTTTACGGCTGCGCGGGGAACACGTGTGCAAGGACTCTTCGGCACGAAGGCAGACACGAAGCCTCTTATCGTTGGTTCCGGTGGGTTGCCTTTTACAACTATTGAACAGCTTGAAACAGAAGCGGGTGGCAGACTGAATCTTGACGATTTTATAGCTCTTACCGCTGCTCGTGTTGCTATATGCAAAAATGCAACCGCGCAAAAAGCGATGATTGCGATTATTCAACGCCGCAACTATCTGCGTTCACTTCTGGACGGCAATCTTACCGCAGAAGCACGGGGAGTGATACAAGAAATTGCTGCGGAAGTAAACGCAGTAGCTGCCATTCTCAACAAAGACAGAGCGGCGCAGGCAAAGGAATAGGGATTTAATTCTTCTGCTCCACCTTCTGCAATGCCTCGAAATACCGCCGAATGAGCGCTTCGTAGTCTTTCGTGTAGCCTTGCTGCGTCGAGCGTAGGAGTTCTTGCAAAGCGCGGGTGCGCCCTTCTTGGGTGCGCATATCCAGCGAGGCGGGGCTTGTGCGGGTGAAATTTTGCCCGGATTTTGCTTCGCGCTGCTTCTCAAAATCTTGCTCCCGCGTGGAACGGCTTGCGTCAAGCAGGCGCGACAGAATCTTCTCCTGTCGGCGAATGGTCTCTTCCGAAATATTCCCGCTTTTCATATCACTGATGATTTCCTGCATTTCTTTTGCCATTTTGTCGAGGTCGCCAAGCGCACGTTTGCCGCCTTTTTGGTCTTTGGCAAGGTCTTCGAGTGATTTGCGAATTGCCTCTTGCTGTGCAGCCATGCGTCCCGCTTCTTCGCCTCCGGGCTGCCCTAAGCGCTGCTGACCTTGTCCTTGCTGACCCTGCCCTTGTTGCTGACCCTGCATCATTTGTTGCATTGCCTGATTGAGCATTTGTTGCTGTCCGGCGGCTTGCTGAAGGCGCTCCATGAAGCTGGAGCCACTGCCTTGTCCCATGCCTTCACCATTCTCGCCCGGTTGCTGTCCGCCGCCGGGACCATTGCCTTGCTGCATTTGCCCCAGCATAGCTTGCATCTGCGCTGCTGCACGGTTCATGGCAGACATTGCGCCGCCTTGTTGCTGTCCGGCTTGCTGGGCGTTGCGGTCTTCAAGGCTTTGGGTGGCGCTTTCCATTTGCTGCATTGCTTCGCCAAGCTCTTTGCCCATTTCGGGCGTAACGGCGAAGGATTTTTGTGCCAGTTCCGACATCCGGCTAATCACATTTTTCAGGTCTTGTAGCGCGTTTGCTTGGTCTTGGGCAGCATCGCGGAATTGCGTGGAATTGTAGTCCATGTTTTGGCTTTGCTGCTTGAGTTGCTCTTGGCGCTTCGAGAGTTCGAGCATATTCTGCGTTGACTTCTGAAGCTGCTTAATTGCTTCTTGCTGAATGTTGCGCTGCATTTCCTTTTTGAGATTTTGCATTTGCTGGGCGAACTTCTGCAAGTTTTGCTGCGCTTTTTGCTGTTGCTGCTTTGCTTGCTGTTGGTTGCCTTGCTTCATCTGCTCTTTCGCGTCTTGCATCGCTTTTTCGGTTTCTTCCTTTTGAAGCGCTTCCTGAGCCTTTTTCATTTCTTCCATTGGCATATCTTTGCCACCTTTTTCCTGGATATCCTTCATCAATTTTTCGAGGTCTTCGGTTTCTTTGCTCAGGTTTTGCATATCTTCTTTCAGGCGTTCTTGCTTTTCCGCCATTTCCTCGCGCTTTTGCTGGTCGTTCATGTTGGCGTTTTCCATTTGCTTTTCGAGGTCGCGTTGCTGTTCTTCCAGTTCCTTTGCGCGTTTGGCGAGTTCGTCCGATTTTTGATTTGCCTGCACACGCTTCAGAATTTTCATCGTCCGCTCAATAGATTTTTTGAACTCTTCCTCGTTGAACTGAAATTTTTGCAATGCCTGTTGGAGTTGTTCCGGCTGCATTTGGTCAAGCGCCTTTTGCATTTGCTGCATCGCTTTTTGCATTTCGGGCACGTTCACCTGCTTGAGAAGTTTTTGGACTTCCATGTATTGCTGCATGGTTTCGGGCGAGATGCTTTGGTTTTGCTGAAGTTTCTGCGTCATGTCTTCAAGCTGCTTCTGCACATTTTCGACGCGCTTCTGCATATCGTCTTGCTTTTTGAGCATATCTTCCAGTCGCTTTTTCTCTTTCCAGTCCGCTTGTGGCTTTTCTTGCTGCTTGCGGAGTTCGCGGGAAATTTCTTCCATATCGCGTTTCATTGTTTCGGCATCTTTGAGAACTTTTTGCAAATCCTTTGCCGCGATTTCCTGCGTTTTATCTGCCTCCTTGAAAATCTCATCAAGTGAAGGTAAGCGAACCGAAATAGTGTTCGTGCGGGCAGACTTGGGACCCGTTACAACGTCGTTATCCGTTACTTCGAGGAAAAATTCATATTTGTCCGATGGCGCAAGACCAACCTTGTTCAAATCCCAGATATATGGTATTTCCAGCGACTTTTCGCTGCCCATAAAGCCAAGAGAAATCTGAGAAAATTTCTCCTGAGGGGGTGAATAGCGCGATTCAGTGCGTCGGTAGTGCAGTTTCAGCCCCGAAAATCCGTAATCATCAGCAATAGCCGCCTTGATAGGAAGCAAGCCGCTTTCGGTCAATTCCACATCAGCGGTCGGCTGCAAAAGTGTGATGGAAGGCGGAGCATCCCTCAGCGCAAGCACAGAATAGCGAATAGGATCGGCATTTTCCTCCCCGTTTTCGTCCACGATGCGCAAGAAATATTCACCCGAAAAATTCACGGAAAAAGCTCCCGTTGCGCGGCGGTCGTTGGTCTTCAGAGGAACTCGCACGGTGTCGCGTTTGGTAGAGTCGCCACCTGCGGAGTTTTTCAAAAGTACAATTTCTGCGGATTTGAGAGGTTTGTTGGAAAGTGCCGTCAGTTCTACACGTGACCCAATGAGCGACATCACCGAAGCCGAGTTCTCATCAAGGCTGCGGGGTGGCGTTTTGGTATAGGCGGGCGGCGTAACGCTGCCGGAAAGACCGCGAATATCGGGGCGGTCGAAGACCGTAATTGCGCCGCGCTCTGAGCGAACAAAATCCAGATACCACGCCACTTCTGCATACATTTCCACGCTACGCTTTACTGCCGGAACTTGGAAGCGAAATACGCCCGTAGAATCGGGGCGGAGTGTGAAAGAATCAAAGGTTTCGTCGCCTGAAGCGCCGTCCAATTTTTCACGCAGACGGAGCATAATTTCTGTGGGCGGCGCGAATTTGTTTGCTTCGGGATTTTGGGCAGCACGGACGCGAATTTCCACTGTTGCGCCGCGCAAAACCTTTTGTTGTATAGGCTCCAAGACAAGCATAAAGGGTGCGGGCGGAATAAACGACTGCCTGAAATGGCTCAAACGGTAAAGTGCCGAACCCATTGTGCCCGGAAACAAAGCAAATACAAGCGCTGTCAGCACAGCAACGCTGAAAAACAGTATAAGTGCGGTCTTGCGGGGTTTTCTGTCTAAAATTGCTTCAAAGTCGAGTGCTTCTGCCCTTGTGCCGATTGCACCAAAATTTGCCAATGCCAGCTCGCTGGAAAAAGCCGTCTGTGCTGTGCTGGAACGGTAGAGTTGAAGCGCATTCAGGAGTTTATCTTGCACATCGTCATAAACACGCCCCACGCGGAGTGCCATAGTGTCTTCGCTGTCTTTAGGCTGCATTCCCACAAGCCGCATGAGTGCTTTGCCTGCAAAAGCACCGATAGCGGCAAGCGTTCCTATGAGCCAGAGAATAACCATCGTTGTCCGCGAAAGTATGCCTGAGTATGCCAGTGCCTCTATGCCCGTGAGGATAAGCAGCAGCCCCAGCGAACACGCTCCGGCGAGAAGCAAACCCGATGTGAGTGAAAGCGTCAATTCTTTGGAGCGGACGGCGCGGAGACGAGTAATGATGCGGTCGTAGAGCGATTGATAGTTAGTCATGGCATTTGCAATATTGGGAAAGAGAGTAGAGCGCTTCAAGTCGTATTCGATGATGAATTTCAATGGTGACTACGAATCTACACAAATTCTGTGTCTTTGGCAATGACGCAAAAGTGCACGGTGGAGTTGCAGCAAGAGCGCTGCGCTTTACAAGCTCTAAATCTCATCGGCACTCAGCTCCGTTGATATGGTTATATCGCTTACCGATAAGTCTAGGAGTTAAGGTTACAAGTAATGCCTTCTCGTTGCCGCATCTCTACGTGTCCTTTCGTTGCTTCTTCTTCTGTCGCTGTGTCCATCACGTTCTGCGAGCCGCGATAATACTTCAGCGATGCCTCATATTCCTATACTTCCTTTGGTATATTCCGCCTTGCGGACCCGCGCTGTGCTTCGGGGGCAGAAGCGCATTCAGGAAGTGAAAGACCAAGTCCTTATGCGCTTCTTCGCCGAAGTGTTTTTTGAAGCCTGAGAACTTCGGGAATTTGGGGCAATATGTGTATTACGACCAAACTCCAATTTGCCGCAAGAAATGTTTTACTGCCGTGCTCGTTCGACAGGCGGTGCAGGGCGTGAGGGCAATTTCACAGGGTTCACTTTGAGTTCGCTCATTGCTTGCTCAATAGCTTTTTCCAACTGCGGGTCGCGACCTTGCGCCGTGAGTTTGGGGTCAACTTCTACTTCGATGTCAGGCGCAACACCGACGTTCTCCACTTCCCACGCGCCTTCGGGGGAAATCGTACCGAAGCTCGGCGAGGTAACGCTACCGCCATCCAAAAGCGGCGGATAACCTGAAATACCGACCAAACCACCCCACGTGCGCTTTCCGACCAATTTTCCAAGACCACGGCGACGGAAGTATTGCGGCATAGCGTCGCCGCCCGAACCGGCATACTCGTTTACAATCATCACTTTGGGACCAAAAATAGACGCTCGCGGCGAAAGGAATTGTTTCCCATAACGGCTTTCCCAGCCTGCCAGCACAGGGCGATTGAGCATATCAATCACGTAATCTGCCACAAGTCCGCCGCCATTGAAGCGCTCGTCCAGCACAACGCCGGAGCGATCGAGTTGCGAGAAATAATAGCGATTGAACGACGTATAGCCTTCGCCTCCGGTGTTCGGCATATACACATACGCAAGTTTGCCTTGCGAAGCCGAATCTACAAATCGGCGGTTCGACTCAATCCACTCACGATTGCGTAGCGCCGATTCATTTGCTGTTGGCACAACGACCACTGTTCGTGCGCCGTCCATACTGGGGCGGCTGTTGAGCGTGAGCGTCGTTTGCTTATCGGCAGTTTTTTCAAAGAGTGCGTAGAGATTTTGTGCGGCTGTGAGCGGGCGACCATTCACCGCAAGAATGTAATCACCGGCATTGACATTCACACCCGGCTGTGTGAGCGGTGCGCGGAGCGTGGGGTTCCAATTTTCGCCATTATAGATTTTTTTGATGCGATAGAATCCGTTCGCCACTTCATAGTCCGCACCCAGCAAACCTACCGTAACGGCTTCGGGCTGCTGCCAGTCGCCACCATTAACGTAAGCATGACCGATGACGAGTTCGCCCATCAGCTCCGAAAAAATGAAATTCAAATCCGCGCGGTGCGCTACGTGCTTTACCCATGGGCGGTATTTTTCGCCCATTGCTTTCCAATCCGTGCCGTGCATTTGAGGGTCATAGAACATATCGCGCTGAATCCGCCAGACTTCCTGATACATCTGCGCCCACTCTGCTTGCGGGTCGGAATACACTTCCATATTATCAACTGCTATTTTGCCGTCACCGGGATTGGGTTTTGCTTTAGCATCAACAATGAAAAACGCCGCCGCCGCGCCATTACCCGTTTGATAGAGGAATTTTGCACCATCGGCGCTAATGGTGTGATTCGATACACCTTCTGCATACACCGAAGACTTACGGTCTTTGAAATCAAAAACGTTCAGCGTGTAGCCGGGTTTGTTGGGAATAAACTCGCCGAAGAAGAGCTTGCCATCGGCGGTTTGAAGATTGCCATACGACCTATCGGGCAAAGGCAAGGCTACAATACGCTGGGAAATGCCAGCAAAATCAATCTTGGTTTCCTTTTTAGGAGCGTCATCTTTTTTCTCTGCTTTTTTGTCGTCCTTTTTTTCTTCTTTTTTGTCGCCGGAAGCATCGTCGGAAGAAGGCTTTACGGCTTCTTCATCGCTTTCGGGTGCAAAAGGCGAAGCTGCATCTTTGCTCAAAACTACGGCATAGAGGCTGCGTGTAACAGGTTTGTCCAAACGTGCCATATCCAGCCAGCCGACGTTGGTGGCAACGTTGGTGCTGGCAGCAAAGAACAAATATTTTCCATCACGGCTGAAAACAGGCTCTACGGCATCGCTCATGCCATCGGTAATTTGTGTAGCTTTGCCCGTCGCGACTTCATAGACAAAAGCAGCATTCATCTGTCCCGGAAGGCGTTTTGCATACGTGAGCCAACGGCTGTCCGGCGACCAGCGTGGTGATTCGATAGCGCCGCCGGAAGTGTTCAGATTATTGTGGGCATCATTATCAACAACCGTTAGTTTTCCGCTTGCTACGTCCAGAAGCCAGAGGTTGAGCCGTACATCGGTAAAGCTGATTTTTTTGCTGTCCGGCGACCAAGTAGGCGCAAAGAAAAACGATGCGGAAACAGAGGATGTGCTGAGGCTGATGGTACGTGGCTTTTCTTTGCCTGCTTGGTCTTGGATGACCAGTGCGTATTCACCGCCGGCATCCGAGAAAAAAGCAATGTTTTTGCCGTCGGGCGACCACGTGGGACTGCGTTCACAGACGCCGGGCGTATTGGTGAGATTGCGAATATCGCCTTTTTTTGCCGGAACGGTCAAGATTTCGCCGCGTGCTTCAAACACCGCCCGTGCGCCACCGGACGAAAGGTCGAAATTGTTGACAAAGCGAGCAGCTTTCACATAATGCGGACGCACGGCAATTTGGTCGCCTTGGACATTGATAGAAAGCGGCTTTGCGGTCTTGGTGGTAACGTCGAGCAGATGAATTTTGCCACCTTGTTCGTAAGCAATGCTCGTGCCGTTGCCGTGCATAAATTTCACGTCGTAATCGGTATGTTTCGTGAGCTGCTCAATTGTTTTAGTGCGCGTGTTATAGCCAAAAATGTTCATAATGCGCGAACGGTCGGAGAGGAAATAGACCACATCGCCGAGCCAGATGGAGCGCGTGTCATTGGAATTATTCACGCCACCGTTGGCATTTGCGCTTGGGATCGTTTCGTAGTCCAGCGTTTTGAGGTCAATAATCCGCACGGGTGCTTTTTGCCCGCCGCCGTAGCGCTTCCATGTGTTGAAGGCATCGCCGATAGCGTTGTAAGCAAGTTTTGTTCCGTCGGGTGAGTATGCGCCGCGTTCAGCCATCGGAAGCGGGAGTGCTTCGGGCATTCCGGCGGTCAGGCTGACCTTAAACAGTTTGCCGTAGCGTGGGGAATTGGAATGGCTGTTAGAGCGTACAAGGACGCTTTTTCCATCGGGCGACCATCCGGCAAGATTGTCGGCTGCGGGGTGAAAGGTCAGGCGCGTGGGCGTTCCGCCTTCGGCTGACATGACGAAAACATCGGTGTTACCGTCGTATTCGCCCGTGAAAGCAATAAGTTTGCCGTCGGGTGAAAACATTGGTGAAGTTTCCAGACCGATGTGAGTGGTGAGGCGTTTTGCTTCACCGCCTTGTGTGGAGGTTATCCAGAGGTCACCAGCATAGACAAACACAATGCGCGAGCTGTGAACGCTGGGCTGGCGCAGCAAAAGTGTTTCTTGAGTGCTGCTTGTTTGAGCAGTAGCAATGGTTTGGGTAACAAACGACATGGATATACATAATCCTACAAAAAAGGCAAACCAAGCCGAAGCTAATGTAACGGTACGAACCCGTAAACTTGTCATCATGAAATTTTCTCCTGAAAAAAACGTAAGAAAATAATGAGAATAGTTGAACGAATCTAAAGAAGGTTTTTCTTCAAACCAAGACCAGAATCCTCAGTACGAATATTTATCGCTCAAGTATTTATCGCTCAAGGTTCGCGCGGTAAGGGTTTTTTCTTTTAGAAAAGATTGTCGGAAAGGGCTGATTTACATATATTTCGACTCGTTTTTTTTCTTGAGTATAACGATGAGATACAATACACTCCAAACCTTGATACTTCTATTGGTGATGTCTCTATGGCTTACCTCATTTGCTGAAGGGCAGGTGGGCAAGCCTTCGCAAAATATCGCCGTCTTCACAACCGCATATAATGAAGCACTTTCAGCCAAAGATATTCCCAAAATGAAGGAGGCTTTGGATAGTATTCTTGCGTTTCAAGCTGACGATTGGGAAGCACGAAGACAACGCAGCTTTCTTGCTTGGGAAACAGGCGACTGGGCGAGTCTGGAAGCAGATTACAACGCACTGGCAAGGCATTATCCTTCTAATGTCCAAATATTTGAGCGGCGCGGCTTGCTTCGGTGGTATATGGGCAAGATTGATAGTGCTTGCAGGGACTTTCGCTATGTCCAGATATTTACCAGCGGTTTACATTCACAATACTCCCACCTTACCAAATCGCTATGCAACTTTACATTAGAAACTCGCGGCACAATGAATGTTTTGGAGGATGCGATATTTCGAGAAATCAACACTCTGCGACAACGACCAGCCGCTTATATTCAAGCCGTTGAAGAAGAATTTGCGATGAATGCCAGTATTATTGCACCTCGTGAAGGAATGATTGTTTTGCGGGAAGTTGTGCAAACACTAATGAACACACCACCGCTGAACGCCCTCAAATACGCATTGCCACTAAAATTGGCGGCACAAGACCACGCGGACGATTTAGGGCAACATCGGCATTTTGGTCATCGTGGTACGGATGGTTCCTTACCGGACGAGCGGCTTCAGCGCTATGCGTTTCATAGAAAATCATTGGGAGAAAATATTGGATATGGTGCAAAGTCAGCACGAATGCTTGTTGTTGGGCTGTTGCTGGATGATGGTATACAGGGGCGCGGACACCGAGTTAATATTTTGAACCCAGCAGCTCGAAGTATTGGTATAGGAACGGCTGAACACGCTGTATATCCTTGTGTTTGCGTTCAGATGTTTGAAGAAGCACTGTACCCTTCAAAATAGGCATAGTCAGTTTAGTGTTTTTTCCTAATTGAGCAATGTAGATAATCTTTTTCACTTAAATTCACATTCTACCACCACTGTTACGGCTTGTACAAGCTCTTCCAAGCCTTAGGATATCTCTTTGCTTTTCGGTTTTGCCTACCAAGCATGTTTTTCATTTCGTACTCATCGGCTGTCAACACAAGACTTTGAAAATGTTTATTCGGACATAGCTGTACACACCGCTGTTCGTTTGATTTCCGCTTCCGAAGCAAGCATTTTTCCTACCTGAGTGGCTTCATGACAGGTCACTACACAACCTCTCATTACAACACCAAATTATTAGTGCCTATATCTCAACTACACCAATTTCTTTCCAAACAGGACTCAGAATTTGGTAAAATGAGAAAAAGACACGTAATTGACTGTGCTGCAATTACTGATTTGTCGGAGCCTTCTGTTTGTTTGATGTAAATTTTGTATCTTTCCGCTTGGAAAAAATGTTGGCATATTCGCGAACGTTCATTGGTAGCAGAGCGCTAGTCGTGGGCTTTCTGCTCTGTATCAAGATACAAGTATGCTATTTTTCTTCTATCAACGTCTGCACTCAATTACTTGAATTCAAGGGATACTACTGTGGCAATTTTCCGACTGACTGATTCTCAACCTGTTGTGTTTCTGCTTCCCGACGACACCGACGAGCGGAGTGCTGTTGCGCTTGCGGGTCTCTTGGCAGAAAAAAATGTACCGTTTCATATCTTTGCCGATGAATACGACGAAGATTTATTACCGTTTGAAAACTACATTCTGGATGACATTGCTTCTTCACCGTCGCCACCACATCTGGTCATTGACTGCTCTACTACGCCGATTCCTACGCCAAACCCGTTTCTGATGGATGCTATGGCGGCGTATCCCAATCTCACGCTGCTTTCCTCCACTCCGAACTTTACTGCCACACAGCTTTCTGCGCTCCTTGGCATTCCGAATATTGCCCGCGTGAATTTCTTACCCGGCTTTTTTCCTTCAGTCAAAACGCTGGAATTTTGCCATTCGCTTTCGATGAGCAGAGAAGCGCTCTTGCAGACGGATAAATTTTTGGGTGGCTTGGGGCTGCATTTGGAAAAAATCGAGGATATTGTTGGTTTTGTCACGCCGCGTATTGTGGCAATGCTGGCAAATGAGGCGGCTTTTGCTGTGATGGAAAATGTATCGAGCGCGGCAGAAATAGACGAAGCAATGCGGCTTGGTACAAACTACCCGAAGGGACCTCTCGAATGGGCGGACGAAATTGGCTTGGATACAGTTGTGATGCTTCTCGACGCACTCTTTGGCGAATACAAGCAAGAGCGCTACCGTGCCTGCAGGCTGCTTCGGCAGTATGCCTCTGCGGGTTGGACGGGTCTGCAAGCAGAAAAGGGTTTTTATGCGTATTGACAAAACAAATGTGTAATTTTGAATATAGCAAGTTTTTTCTGAACCACATCTGCACCACATCAGTTTTTGCAGTACAATTTCACAATGAAATACGCCAAAATTTATCTACCAATTCTGCTGCTCATTCTTGCAAAACTGTCATTTGAACAGTTTGCATTGACGGGCGATTTCGGTTCTGCCGCCAATCCCATTCGATTGGCGCTTGTTCCCTCCCAGGAGGCAGGAAAAATATTGACCAGTGCCGAAAAAATGATGACCTATCTTCACGATAAAACGGGGTATCATTTCAAAGCCTCAATGCCGGCAAACTATATCGTTGCCATTGAAGGTTTTGGAACAGCAAAGGTAGATATTGCGATGATAACGACATTCAGCTATATTCTGGCAAATCAAAAATATGGAGCAACTGCTGCACTCAAAGTTGTCCGCCGCAATGGTGATACCTCATATGGTGGGCAATTTCTGGCACACGTTGAAAGTGGCATTCGCTCAATACAAGATTTGCAAGGCAAACGGATAGCTTATACCGACCCCGCATCTGGTTCGGGCTATGTATTGCCCAAAGCAATGCTTCGTAAGTACGGTATCAAACCTGGGCAAGAAGTATTTGCGCAGCGCCATGATAATGTTGTAATGATGATCTATCAACGCCAAGTTGATGCCGGAGCCGCATACTACTCGGCACCGGACAAAAAGAGTGGTGAAATTCAAGATGCACGAGCACTCGTGCTCAAGCAGTACCCCGATGTTGCCGATAAGGTAATCAATATCGGCTATACCGATATGATGACGAACGACCCAATTAGTTTCCGGCGCGACTTCCCACCCGATATGAAAGCCCGTATTGTTCAGGCGCTTATTGATTTTGCTAAATCGCCCGAAGGCAAACCCGTGATGATCAATCTTTATGGCATCGAAGGACTTCTTCCTGCTACTGATGCCGATTATGACGGACTTCGGCAGATGCTAAAGGAACAAGGTATGGACGTAGAAGATCTTGTACGCAAAACAAAAAAATAACTGTTACACAAAAGATTTGATTCAAGAATTATGAAAACCACACCCGCTTTCCGCAACAGCGCCATAGCGCTACTTCTCTGGGCAGGAAGTCTTTGCTTCGCCAGCACCAATGCACATGCGGCACTAATGCACCCACTCACCGCGAGCCTTCTGCCCGCGCTCAACACCTACCAAACATTGTCCTTCCGAACGCTCAGGCTCTACATTCCGGGCAAAAAACCGCCACAGGATGTGATGGAATTCAACGGCAAAAGTGTTGAAGTGATGGGCTTTATGGCTGCACTTACCCAACTTGAGGATATTGACGAATTTGTCCTCGCCTCTTCGCCGCCAATGAACTGCTTTTGCCACCCACCGCTGCGGGTGAATGAGGTCGTTTTTGTACAAATGAAAAAGGGTAAATTGACGCAGTACAAAGGCGGAGTCGTGAAGGTGCGCGGCAAACTTATCGTCAATACCAATGTGGGTGATGAATTTGCAGACATTATGTACACGATTGAGTGCGAAGAAGTTATCTAAATCGTACCAGACGTACATTCCACACAAACCGCATTATTCCCTAATTTTTCGCAGAATCAATGATTGACCGTTATACACGCCCGCAGATGGGTGCAATTTGGAGTGATACCAACAAATATCGTATCTGGCTCGATGTAGAAATCGCTGCCACCGAAGCCCAAACCGAACTCGGTGTTGTTCCCCGAGAAGCGCTTGAAACCATCAAAGCAAAAGCAAATTTTGATGTGCAGCGCATTCTTGAAATTGAGGAAACCACCAAGCACGATGTGATTGCTTTTCTGACCAATGTGGCGGAATATGTCGGCGAACCGGCTCGCTACATTCACCTCGGCATGACCTCCAGCGATGTACTGGACACGTGTTTGTCGGTGCAGTTAAAACAAGCCGGTGAACTTCTTCTGCAAGCACTCGTGCGGCTGAAGGACATTACTGCACGGCGAGCGGAAGAATTCAAATACACACTCTGTATCGGACGTTCACACGGTATTCATGCAGAACCGACCACATTTGGATTGAAATTTTTGCTCTGGCACGAAGAGTGTAAGCGTAATATCACCCGCCTCAGCCATGCGATTGACACAATTGGCGTGGCGATGATAAGCGGCGCTATCGGCACCTACGAGCATATTTCCCCAAAGGTGGAGGAATACGTCGCACAAAAACTCGGCTTGAAACCCGCTCCCGTCTCAACGCAAGTCATACAGCGCGACCGCCACGCGGAATTTTTATCGGTATTGGCAATTATCGGCGCATCATTGGAAAAAATTGCAGTGGAGATTCGCCACTTGCAGCGCACCGAAGTATTGGAAGCTGAAGAGTACTTCTCCAAAGGGCAAAAAGGCAGTTCTGCTATGCCGCACAAACGCAATCCGATTGTTTCCGAACGCATTTGTGGTCTGGCGCGGCTTCTGCGTGGTAATGCTATGGCGGCGTTGGAAAATGTTGCCCTCTGGCACGAGCGCGACATTTCGCACAGCAGTGTCGAGCGCGTTGTCTGTCCCGATTCCACGATTGCGCTCGATTATATGCTGCATCTGATGAATAACTTGCTGGATAATCTTCTCGTATATCCCGATGCAATGCGCCGCAACCTTGATATTACATGTGGTCTGACGTTTTCGCAAACCGTCTTGCTGGAACTCGCCCAGCGTGGTGCCTCACGCGAGGATGCCTACGCAATGGTGCAGCGCAATGCCATGCAGACTTGGCAGGAACGCAAGCCGTTTCTGGATTATCTCAAGTCCGACGCGGATATTGCCCGTTATCTTTCCCATGCTGAATTAGATGAGATTTGCAACCTCGAAAAATCCACGAAGAATGTGGATGCAATCTTTGCGCGGTGTGGATTGTAGCAATCCATCCACACAATAGTTACATTTACGCCTGCATTTGTTGCCGAAAATAGTCTTCAAGTCGCTTCTCGCCATAGCTCGGTGCTACGCACTCGTGCGTGGCGACATAACCCAAGAACTCAACCAAATCTCCGATACGCTTGTTGAACGGCGCTATCAGCGGCTTCATCACACGCGGCATAAGCGCCGGAACGTGCATCACACGGGGCTTTTTGCCCAGCACCGTAAATGCTAATTCTGCAATTTCCTGCCGCGTGAATGTCTCTGGTCCGCCGATATTCATTTCTGTACTACCCTCCTTGAGAGCCAATTCCGCACACGCTTTGGCGACATCTGCTTCGTGAATAGGGTTTGTACGTGCTCTACCGTTACCAATTACTGATGCCACACCGCTTTTTGCCATACCCAGAAACTCCAAATTCACATAGAAAAAACCAGTTGGGCGCACAATGCCATACTCTAAGCCTGATGCCTTCAAGCGCCGTACCAGTGCCTCGTGCGCCTGTGTGTATGCCGTCGGCATAGATTCCGCACCAAACGCCGAGAGATAGACAAAACGCCGTACGCCTGCTCGTTGCGCTTCTTCCAAAAGATTACTGTTGCCCGCAAAATCCACGTCCATAAACGAGCGTTTATCGCTCATTGCTCGCAAGTCCAGTGACGCTCCAACGGTAGAAATGACCGTGTGAGCGCCTTCCAGTAAACCTTGAAGCGTATCGGTGCGAAGAACATCTGCCTCCGCAATGCGCAGGGAACTTGTGTCTCCTTCGATTGAAGCGGTTGCTACTTGGCTTGTAGCAAGTTTTGCGCGTGAGCGCGTTAGAAGCGTAAGGGAATGGCTGTCCTGAAGTTGTGCCACAAGATGTTTACCGACTGCACCTCCGGCTCCGGCTATCACAATTTTCTGTTCGTTCATGGTCAAGTCTCCGTGTAAGGTTGATAAAAATAGAACAAATGTTCTAACGCAAATTTACTAAAAATTCATTCTAGAACAAATGTTCTATAATTAAAACTGCAGCATAATACTGACAACTCATGTTTTGCAGGAGATTGTCTATGTTCTAGTGCTTTGTTTCAGAGATTTTTACCCATTGAGGAGTGCGGAATTTTAATTCCGACGTGTCTATCTGGCAAAAACAGTGGAATTAAAATTCCGCACCCCATATTTGCAATTGTCAAAATCAATCTAAACAGTCTATTCGTTAAAATTCGCCCCAGAGAGCTTATCAAAACAAAGGGTGATAAAAATAATGCGTGTTTTGTAACCAAGTTTTTGGTCGAGGCTTTTTAATAGAGCACATCGTCATCATCGGTTCTTTTTGCGCAGAGAATTGATTACCGAATGCAATAACAAATTCTTCACGACCATAGCGAATAATAACCATGACACAGAATATCATCAAATCGTTCGGGCTTCTCGCTCTTTTTCTTACGGCACTGACACTTGCGACGTTCACCGCTTTTGCGCAAGCAACACCAACGACCACCACCACTCAAACCACTCCTGCTAACGATGACGAAACTGCCGAGGCACTTTTTTCTGGACCGCTTCGCAGTTCGGGCTATGGCGCGGTGAGCATGAAATTCACACCCATTCAAGGGCAGTTCGGTACGATGCTGGGTGGTTATGGCGGCTGGTTTATCAATAAAACGTTGCTCATCGGTGGTGGTGGCTATGGTTTGACGACCAACATCAATGCACCAATGCGGACGGGCGAGAACATTTCCTTTGGTTACGGCGGCATCGTGCTTGAGTATGTCGGCGCATCCGATAAAGTTTTTCACTATGCCGTGCAGACTATGGTTGGTTGGGGCGGTGTGGGGTTTTATCGCCCGCGTGATTTTACGGTTTCTTCACGCAGCATTTCACCGATGTTTGTTATTGAGCCAAGTCTCATGGCAGAACTGAATATCACTAATTTCCTTCGTTTGGCGGTGGGCGGTGGATACCGTATCGTTACCGGTGTGCAACTTGACGGCTTGACCAACGCCGATGTGAGTAGTTATTCGCTCTCGCTGAATCTCAAATTTGGCAGTTTTTAATGTTCAAGCAGCGGATTGTTCCCTCTATTGTTACTTCATTTTTCCATTTCTATTTTTTAACTGTTATGAAAACGCTCTTTCAAAAATCGGTATCTCTGCGCTCTTTACTCGTGGCGAGTTTCCTTCTGGGTACTATTGTTGTCTCCCAAGCACTCGCTCAAGACCCTTCAACGCAGCAACAACCCACACAAACGCAACCCGTACAAACACAAACTACGCCACAAACATTTGGCGATGGCGGTATGGAAACACTCTTTGGTGAAAAAGCACCGTTTGTTTTCGTACCGACCTTAAAAGCAACTTCCATAGGTGACCGATGGGGAACAATGCTTGGTGTACACGGCGGGGCACTTATCAACAAAAGTATCTTGGTGGGACTTGGCACGTATTGGTCTCTCAGCAACACCGCAATAAACATGGGTTATTCCGGCTTGATGGTCGAATATCGCTATATGCCTCATCGTTTGCTGCACGTCGGTGGTTCGCTACTAGTGGGGTATGGTGGTGCAAGTGTGACGTACAGAAACAATTCTATCAACTTCAATCCTTTGGGTATTATCGAAAACGTCGGGCGGCTCTTCTCGCCTCAGTTCTTTGTCCTAGAACCCACCGCATTTGGTGAGGTCAACTTGAATAGTAATCTCTCGGCATCATTGGGTGCTAGTTACCGTTTCGTGACGGGTATGCAAGAGACGCTCAGTTCAAGCACAACAGGGCTGACAAACCAGAATTTAAGTGGGGTTGCGGTCAATGTTGGAGTCCGGATTCGTATTGAATAATTGCTTTTTAACCGCCATAAAAAAGCCGCGTGAAGTATTCATTTATGGATTCTCCACGCGGCTTTTTTGTATCAATGTGTGTTGGGATTTTGTGAGCGGCTTTGGTATTTTTTCTCAATATCGTAGATGCTTAATATGCTCGCCTTTTTCGCCTACTTCCGTCATAGCCTCAATACCGATTTTGAGGTGCAAATCAACAAAGTTCGCAGTTACTTTTTTATCTGATTCTTCCGTTTTTACGCCTTCGGGTAGCATCGGCATATCCGAGACGAGAAGGAGTGCGCCGCGTGCGATTTCGTTTGCATGACCGACGATAAAGACGGTTGCCGTTTCCATATCAATACCAATAGTGGAAAGGCGGCGCAAGCGGGTTTTGAAGTCTTCATCCCACTCCCATACTCGGCGGTTGGTGGTGTAGATAACGCCCGTGCGATATTCCTGATCATATTGAAGGATTTTGTCGGAAATAAATTTGTGGAGTTTGAACGAAGGAAGCGCAGGAACCTCAGCCGGAAGATAGTCATTGCTCGTACCTTCACCACGAATGGCAGCAATGGGCAAGATAAAATGACCGATTTCAGTTGAATCTTTCAAGCCCCCACATTTACCAAGAAATAACACACCCTTAGGCTGTCGTGCCACAAGTAAGTCCATAATTGTTGCTGCATTAGCCGAGCCAATGCCAAAGTTGATAATGGAAAGCCCCGCAGAATTTGTTGCCGATTGCATCGGACGACCCACCCCATTGACATCACACCCAAATTGATTAGCGAACCGCGTTACATAATCATGAAAATTCGTCAGCAAAATATAATCACCAAAGTCGTCAATATTCGAGCCGGTATAGCGAGGAAGCCAGTTACGGGCAATTTCCAGTTTGGTTTTCATGGTCGGTTCTTTCAATAGACGTGAAATAAAGCAGTCCGGTGAGGGCGAGGCTATGCGAGTTCACTCGCGGATTCTCCGGGTGCGCTAAAATTCGGTCAATTTAGACCTTTTTGAGCAGATTACCAACCCTAAAAAGTTTTCGTGAAAAAGCCCGAACATAAACGTTTCCCGCGAAAAAACCTTATATTGAAAGAGACAAAAACGCCATAATAAACGGCACATTTTCTCGCATGATGGACGATGGAGACGAAACATATGAAAGTTGTTTTGACTGGCGGCACAGGTCTTATTGGTAGTCGTGTCTCGCAGTATTTAGCGCAGCAAGACCACGAAATTGTAGCTCTGACGCGCCGTGCAAGGCAAAATGCCATGCACGATGCAGGGCAAGATGCAAAACAAAAAAGCCCGCACAGTCTGAACGTGCGATTTGTTGAGTGGGATGCACGCTCACTCGGTGCGTGGGCAAAGGAAGTGGACGGTGCAGACGCTATCGTACATCTGGCTGGAGAAGGTATTTTTGACTCACGGTGGACAGACGACATGAAAAAGCGTATCACCCAAAGCCGTGTCAATACAACGCGCCTTTTGGTTAGCGCCGTTGCCGAGGCAAACGCCAAGCCGCAGCTTTTTGTGTCTGCCTCTGCCGTCGGTTACTATGGCGACCGCAAAGACGAATCTACGGACGAGGACACAAGCGCAGGAAAAGGCTTTCTTGCTGAGGTCTGTGTGCAGTGGGAAGCCGAAGCACAGATGGCTGCTCAGTATGGTTGCCGTGTGGCAACGCCTCGTATTGGTATTGTTCTGGATGCTCACGGCGGAGCGTTGAAGAGTATGGTTCCTATCTTTCGTGCATTTTTAGGAATGCCGCTCGGATCAGGACACCAGTGGCTTCCGTGGATTCACATAGAAGATGTCGTTCGCGGGCTTGTCTATCCTCTGGAGAATATTCGTCTGGAGGGCGCTTATAATCTTGCTTCTCCGCATCCTCTTCGCATGGGCGAGTTTTGCTCCGCGCTGGGGCAAGCACTTGGTCGCCCGTCGTGGTCATGGTTGAGTGTACCGGAATTTGCATTACGTCTCGGTATGGGCGAAGCAGCAGATGCGCTCATTGGTGGACAAAAAATTATACCCAAAAAACTGCTGGATGCCGGATTTTCCTTCTCTTTTCCAACGATTGCTCCGGCGCTACACAATATTTTCTCCGAACAATAAAGAACAATGTTATTTTTTGAAGGGCAATTTCTATGGATTTTATCGAAAAAAAACTCCGCATTGAAAACACAGATACCCTCACGCTTTTTGGCTACAACGACAGCAATTTACGGCTGCTGGAAAACCACTTTGATGCAACAATTACAGTTCGTGGCAATAATGTACTGGTGCGTGGTGATGCTGCCGAAGTCCGCACGATAGAAAAAGTGCTGAACGAGCTGCAATTTATCATCCGTCGCGCTGGCTCGCTTACCACGAACGACGTGCTGACAGTGATGGATCTTGTCGGCTCAAAAAAAACGGTACACAAGGAAGTTTCAGGTGACACCGAGCGAGCTGCTGCAATAGCGAGTATCATTCCGGGCGGCACACCGCGTATGCAGGAATCCGACGAAAATATCTTGTACTTGGCGCAAGGCGAAACCATTAAAGCCCGCACTCCCACGCAAAAACTTTATTTTGAGAAAGTCCGCACGAACGATATTGTGTTCGGTATTGGTCCCGCCGGAACAGGTAAAACTTATCTTGCTGTCGCAATGGCGCTGGCGCTCTTGCGGAATCGTGAGGTTAGCCGCATGATTCTCTCCCGCCCAGCGGTAGATGCGGGCGAATCCTTGGGCTTTTTGCCGGGCGACTATATGGAAAAGGTTGACCCGTACTTGCGTCCGCTTACCGATGCGCTAGCTGAGATGGTAACAAGCGACAAGCTCAAAAGCATGATGGAAAAGCGAATCGTTGAGGTTACGCCGCTTGCGTATATGCGTGGTAGAACGTTTAATAATTCCGTCATCATTCTGGACGAGGCACAAAATGCCACAGCTACACAGATGAAAATGTTCTTGACCCGCATGGGACGTAACTCCAAGCTCATTATCACTGGAGATATTACGCAGATAGACCTTCCGCGCCGCACCGATTCAGGATTGGTACAGATCCAAGAGGTGCTCAAGGGCATACAAGGGATTGCGTTTGTCTATTTCGACAAAGGTGACGTGGTGCGGCACAGATTGGTGGCAGAGATTATTGATGCCTATGAGCGGTACGGACAAAGGCAGGAAGAACGGCGCGAAGCACGATATGAGGCGAAAAAAGAACAGACGGCAAATGGCGGTCCTCAAGAAAATGCTGCCGTGGAAGGCACGTCCACGCTCACAGACTCAACGCCAATGAATTAAGAAACCCACAAGCATAGCCAAAAGCGACAGATTTTTCACGCTTTCAGCGTCGGTCTCTCGGCGCAATAGGTTTCGTACACACCGTCAAGCAAGAGATTGATTGCATCGCTGGCTTCACGGGCTGCATCAAGAGCAACGCGCTGGGACTCCGGCGTGGGACACATACGCACGAGCGCTTCGCGGGTAACACGGCTGTGAATCACGTCTGCCTCTTCATGCACGGTAAAAAACATCAAGCCGTCGTCTGAGGTGATATTGTAGAATTTTTGCAGACCCGCTATTTTTGTACGCGCTACGTCGGGTATTTGCGATTCGTAGGCGTAGAGCGCTGCCAGCCCTTCGGCAGCGTTTGGTCTTCCTGCGAGTTCACGGAGAATGCGTACGGAGTCTTTGGTGGTCGGGAGATATTTTCCATTTTGAATTTCTTCGCGCTTTATGCCCAAAGCCTCTGCAAAGCGCAGCCAAAGTTCGGGGTGATTATTCGGTCCGTGTTCTTCTTCGATAAGATTTTCGAGGAGCATTTGCCGAACAGTCATGTCATCACAATTTGCGTGAGTGGCGCTGACAAATGTCGGGAAATAAAAGACTTGCCAATAGTATTCTTTGGCATATTGGCGAAGCATATCCAGCGTAAGCGCCCCTTCATTCCACATTTGGTAGAACGGGTGCTCCAGCATTTTTCGCTCAGAAATAACGGTATCAAGCGATTCAAGGAATTGTGCGCTCTTCATAGCGTTTCGGACAGAAAAAATTCGGGTATAAAGGAATACAGCAAAAAGAAATATACGAAATTTGTACTACTTACGAAAAAGATAGTTCCGCCCAAAACGACTCATTTCCCCTCATCCCTCCAAAAACGTTGCCACCGATAGTGCTCTGTAATCTGTTGCCACAGGTGCAAGGCGTGTGTAGATGCCGCTTGTGCGCCCACCCAACAAGTAGACACCAAAATTGGGAATGTAGCCGTCTGCAGTGGGGGCAGCATCAAAAAATTGCTGGAGAATCCAGCGCGTGGGAATAGCCTGTTCGAGAGATTGCTGCCAAATATCATTGCTTACTTCTCGACCGATAATCACTTCGTCGCCCTCGCAGCCATAATCTGATTTCAGTACCCACTCATTTTTCTCAAGCAATAGAGCATCGTGCACGTCGCATAAACGCAATGTTTTTGGGACGTAGCGGTCTATCGTTTCTTGCGCTTCAGGAGAAAAACGCTCACGCATTTGCCAGAAAAGTGCCATCGTGAGCTTATTCTGCGTGAGTGTAGCACCAAATGGATTTACAACCTGTAAGCGACCACCCGCAACGGCTTCCAAAATAAGAGATAGTTCTCGTTCAAGCGGCTCCTCGTCTGGAAAGTGCAATCCATCTACCCATACGGATTCTCGCTCCGCCCACCAATCGGTTTTGTAATGCCGAAGCGCAATATCGAGGCGTTTACCGAACATTCCGACCGCACCGCCTGTCATTGGGTGCAGATTAAACGGAGCGCCAAAAACGACCTCAAAACCTGCACTTTGAAGCCATTCCTCGTAGCACAATATCATAGAAAGGTCTTCGGGAATCTCAGTTGGGAAAATGATTCCGACGCGCAATGGCTCAGTATTGGCGGGTGTGAGAAAAGAGCGGAGCATTTCGATAAACTGCGCAGGAAAGGCACGGTTGGGGTTTTGGACGGGCGGGAAGTTTGGTGCAAAAAGGCTGTTGAGCAAGACGGCTTCGGCTTCACCGCTCGGCGTGTCAGAGTTCATTTCGCACATTTGCACTCGTCCGTCTGGCAATAAAAACAAGTCCAGACGCGCAATTCCATGCCACAATCCGCCGGAGGCAAGCCACATCAAACGCTGATAGGGGGTGAGGTCGAAAAAATCCAGTAACAACGGCTCTGCAAGAACAAGTGCGCAGAGTTCGTCATACAAGGCTCCTATTCGTTCTGCGGCTTCGCTCAATTCCGCATAGACAGCTCTTGTGAGCAGCATCGGTTCAAGGCGAAAGCGCGGCTTGCCCTCTATCCATGGGTCACTGATGCGGCATGTGGCTTGAAGCGTTTCGGCAAAGGCATTGTAGTTGGAAAAGTGCATACATCAAGCCTTCGTTTGTACGTTCTCGTCCCGCGATTATTGGTGTGTGTATCTTCGGGTTAATCTTTTTTAACTCACTCTAGCAATGAGCAATGCCGCTCCGATGTAGCTCACCGCTTCAATAATTCCGGCATTGACATTTCTGTCGCGGCTAATTTCATTGTCCAAACCGCCGCCATAGAGGCTGAAACCGCTTCCCAGCAGAAGTCCTTGCACGAGAAATTGACGAATAGGATAGAGTGCTACGACTGCCAGTAATGCCCTACCAAAGCCCGCAAAACTGGACACATAATCAACAAAATCACCCTTTGCGGCGTGACCGACGATAATACCAATGGCAATCATCAAGCCCGCATAACTCATGGCTGCGGGAATATTTCCGCCAAGAATTTCTTGTACGTCGTCGTAGGAGGTGAGTCGGCGAAAAAGATAGGTTATTACGAGCAGCGCAACAAAGCCAGCAATCAAAAACACAAACGTTGTGAGGAAATTCCCACCCCGCGCGTCGCCGGAAACACACGCTGCAATGACCGATGCCGTTGCCACATAACTACCTGCGGCTGTGATACCGACAGCGATATTCCCCTGACGTACCGATTCGTATGCATCTGCATGAAGAAAAATTCTAAGTAAAAGGCTAGAACTAAGTGCCAAGATAACGATGCCTGCAATACCGTAAATAGCAACATCCAGCGCGTCCTTCAGGAACACTCCGCTTCCTTCACCTGCCAGCACCGAACCGATTATCAGCAAAATTCCGAGCACATAACCCGCAATCTGTACACCCATAGCAGGGTTGTCCTTGTGAACAAGCGATTCGGTAAGGTGTACCTTCATCACAAATTGATTGATAAAACGCGCAGCGATAAGCAGCAGAATCGTTGCTCCGCCAATAAACAGTGTTCCCTGAAGTATAGTTTGCCAGTTCATAACGGTCTTCCCAAAAAAGTGTGGATATGGCTTAGTTGCTTGTTTGTATAATGAGTGGTAATCTACTGTTTTTTCCTGCTTTACGCAACGTCAAATTACGTGAGAGATTCTTTTATTGTCGGATAAGTATTACGTTTGCAATGCGCTCGCTCCAGCCAAGCCTTGAATGAATGTACTTATGCGCTATAGAACCTTGCTCCTTGCGAATGGTAGGGAATTGTAGCATGGTGGCAAGCCAAGCATGAGCATCATCAACGGAACGAATGACCGTTAAAGCACCTTCGTCGTGAAGAGCAATCGCATCACGCGCCCGCCCAATGTTTGCGCCCGATGCAAGGGGGATACCATATCCGGCAGGTTCAGTAACGCTGTGAACTCCTGCTCCAAAGCCGCCACCGATATATGCTGCGTCTGCCAAAGCGTACAAACGCAGGAGCTTGCCGATACTGTCAACAATAATGTGTTGCGGAGTGGTTTGCTGCACAGCCACAGCAGAAGCAGTATGTTCTTGCAGTACACTTAAATACTCGCTTGAGGGTAGAATCTCTCTGAGGCGTATTACCGTTTGTGCAGTTGGTTCATGTGGAACGACAATTAGGCGTAAACGCGCTTGTAGCGGCTGCTCTAAGCGCTTCATCGCTTCCACAATACAGTCTTCATCCGGTTTCCACGAGCTGCCGAGTATAAGTACAACATCTTCGTTACAAAAGAAATCTTTGCTCAAGCCAAATGCTTGCGTGCCTTCACTTTGTGCAAGTGTCACTTGCGCGGCAATGCGGTCAAATCGTGTGTCGGCGCTTGACACGACCGATGCCGTAGTGCCCAGACGCTCAAATTTGGCGGTTTCACTTGCTCCGGCGGTGTAAATAGTGGTAAGAGAATTAAACACACGGCGCAGATAATCACGCCCAGTGCCGAAACGCACAAGGAGATTGTGTTCGTTGAGAGTGGCGCAGACAAGAACGCTAGGAATGGAGCGGTCTTTGAGCGCCACGAGCATATTATACCAAAGGTCGTAGCGTGCAAAAACGGCGCACGAAGGCTGCACAGCATCTATAAAGCGCCTCGCCGCAGGTTTGCTGTCCAGTGGCAAATAGACAACAGCATCGGCTAACGGATAATTTTTTTGATGCTCATAGCCCGACGGCGAAAAAAACGATACCACGATTTGCGAGGCTGGGGCATGAGATTTAATGTACTCTATTATTGGTTTGACTTGCTCAAATTCTCCCATCGAAGCAGCATGGAACCAGAAGCGTTTTTCGTTTGCCATTGGAGTAGGCAGTTTGGCAAGAATGTACCACGTTTTTTGAACGCCCTCATGGCGCAATCGCACTTTATTGCTTACCAAACGAGCAATAAAAAATGCGATGTGCAGCACAGGAACTGCCATCGCATTATATAAGAAATCGATAAGGAAATTTTTCACAATGGTATCATTATTGTCGAAAGCGCTATCAGGATTGTTGATGTTGAAATTTTGCAGGGCGTTTTTCTAAAAAGGCGGTTGTACCTTCTTTGAAATCGGGTGTGTCGCAAAGTTCAGCAAATCGTTCTGCCTCAAAGCGCATTCCTTCCACGTGTCCAAGCTCGTCGGCAGCAAGCACAGCGGAAAGTGCTGCCCGGACGGCGGTTTGGCTGCGTGTGAGGATGGATTGCGCAAGTTTCTCAGCACGGGGCAGAAGTTCTTCTTGCGAAACAACCTCGTTCACCAGCCCGATTTTTAGAGCTTCTTCCGCAGAAATGCGGTCGCCCGAAAGGATGAGTTCCGTTGCCTTAGCACGCCCCACAAGGCGCGTCATACGCTGCGTACCGCCGTAGCCGGGCAGCGTTCCTAAGGAGACTTCGGGGAGACCAAGTTGCGCGTTGGTGGAGGCATATCGCACGTGGCAGGCAAGCGCAATCTCGCAACCGCCGCCCAATGCAAAGCCGTTCACAGCAGCAATTACAGGCTTTCCGCAATGCTCAATGATATTTGCCACGGTCTGACCGCGCTCGGAAAAGGGTAATCCACTATTTGCGTCAAGTGGCTGCAGTTCGGCAATATCAGCACCCGCAGCAAATGCCTTCACGCCGCTTCCAGTGATGATGAGGGCGTGGACAGTGTCGTCCTGCTGCGCTTGCGTTACGGCGTGCTGCAAGTCAGCGAGAAGTTGTCCGTTGAGTGCGTTGAGTTTATCTGGGCGGTTCAGCGTGATGATACTGTAACCCTGCTTTTTTTCGACCAAAAGAGTAAGGTATTTCATAGAAGTCAAGGAAAATCAATGGTTTCGGTGTGGTAAAATTATGGTTTTTTTTGTTTCCATTCGTTCCAGCCACCAACATAGACAAATACTCGCGTGAAGCCCATTTTGATGAGGTTATCTGCCAATTCGTGGCTGAGTTCGCAAGCACCACCACCACAATAAGCAATAATTGGTTTGTCGCGCGGAATCCCGATAATGCGCCCAATATTCTGCTCAAACTCTGGCGTGTAGATATTGATTGCATTGCCAATACGACCCGCTTCAAATTCTCGTGCCGGACGGGCATCAATAAGCATGATCTCGGGATTAGCGAGCAATTTTTCTACTTGGTCGAAACGAATTTCTAGTGCTTTTGCGGGTGTAGCCGGCTTAGGTGCTTGCTCTTGAGGTGGTACTTCTTGTTGATTTTGTGACGTAGTAGCTTGTGCGGGCGGTGCTGTGGTCTTGACGGGCTCTTTTGTAGTTCCTTGTTTTGACATCGTGTTTTTTTCTTGTACTTGTTGGTCGGCAACAGCGTTTTGCGTTTGAGGTCTCTCCTGCAAAACTGCTGCTGGTGTCGCGCTTGGAACTGCTCTTGTAAGAGCCGTAATGAGCGAATCGGAGGCAACCGCCGTCGTTTCGGTGCGGACAAGCGGAAGCGGTTTAGGAGAAAAGGCATTGTAGCTGAGTCCTAACACAAGCGCTGCGCCGAGTATAATCGCTGATTCACGGGTAAGAATGAGATTTTTATTCATAAAAAAAGAGGTGTTGTTGTTGGAGGAAGTGCTTAGGATTCGAGCGCCTTTTTGAGTAGGGCAATTTGTCCGGCGTGATAAATCGTATGCTGAATAATGCCATGAAGAAGCACATATACAGACACGCCTTCACCTGTTTCGCGGACACGTTTTGTACCGAGAACGGTCTGAAGTTCTTCGTCCGCAAGATTTTCTATTTTTTGCTCCAATGCGGTATGAACCGTGTGAAATCGTTGCATGGCATTACCCCATGCGGCTTCGGATGAATCGGCGACTACATTCCAATCGCCCTCTTCGGGCATATCCATTACTCCAGTCTCCAAGCGGCGAAGTGCCTCGCCTTCCCATGCAGTGATATGCAGAAGAAGTTCCCAAATAGAATGTGCTTGCGGGATAATCCGGCTTGCGGCTTGTTCTGATGAAATACCGCGCAGAATCTCGGTTACGGGAGTTCCGTACCAAGCATCACCGTTGTACGCGCGGCGGAATTGGTCAAGAATGCGAGCAATTTCAGTCATAGAGTATGGGAAGAGAGGTTGCGCGACGATGATTGTGGAAGTGCGCATCAAATTTACGGATTTTCTCACGGCGTACAATCCAAAAAATAATTTTGTCGTGCTTGTTATAGTCGAATCTCTGTGGTCGGCGTGAGCGCTATTTCCCAATACAAAATTTCCCAAAGACCGTATTCAAAATATCGTCATTCCATACCGCGCCCGTTATTTCACCGATGCGCTTTAGTGCGTCCCGAAGGTCTATGGCGGTAAATTCATTCGATTCCCCAGCTAGCGCCGCTTCGCGTGCCTTTTGGAGGGAATCCGCAGCCTGTCGGAGTAAGGACGCTTGGCGGGCATTGATGAGCGCATCGCTGACGGTTTCGGGAGCCACTTGCGCTTTGCTTGCCAGAAAGCGCTTCAACTCTGTCATTCCTGAGCCGGAGACTGTGGAGATAGCAAGCGCTGTGCTTGTATCGAAGGTATTAGTGCCAAGAATATCCAATTTTGTATGAACGAGTTGACATTCTGCATCGGGGAATTTTGCCCGCAAACTCTTCAGAAGTGCCGTAGAATGGTCTTTCCCTTCGGTACTATCGTTCAAAACAAGTATCAAGTGGCATTGCGCAAGGAGTTCCACTGCCAGTTTGATGCCTTCCACTTCGACCATATCACCGCTTTCGCGGAAACCAGCCGTATCGACAAGCCGCACAGCAGAGCCTTCCAAATGAATCATTTCTTCGATGTAATCCCGTGTCGTGCCGGGTGTGGCGCTTACGATGGCGCGTTTGCGCTCAAGAAGTGCGTTCAGAAGCGAGGATTTGCCTGCATTCGGATAACCGACAATGCCCACGCTGTACCCCGACCGTGCTATCTCCGCCGACCGATAAGAATTTGCCAATTCGATGCAAAACCCCCGTGTTTCCTCAATTTTCTCAGCAAGTAGGCGCTTGTCAATGAGTTCGATGTCTTCTTGGCTGAAGTCGAGTTCCAGTTCAAGCAAACCACACAACTCCATAAGCTTCTCTCGCAGTTCTCCCAGACGCTTCGTGAAACCGCCCATGAGTTGGCGTGCTGCCGCATGGCTTCCTTGCACGGAAACGGCATGAATAATATCGCCGACGGCTTCCGCTTGGGTCAAATCCATTTTTTGATTGAGAAATGCCCTTTTGGTGAACTCACCCGGCTCTGCATGACGCGCTCCTGCTTCAATGAGCGCTTCGACGATTTCCTCCGATACTATGCGCCCACCGTGGCAGCCAAACTCTACCACATCTTCGCCGGTGTAGGAATTCGGGGCGCGATAGACAAAAGCAGTGACTTGGTCAATAGGCAGCATTCCTTTGTGGAATGTACCGTAGAGAATTGTGTGGCTTTTAGCGGCTTGGAGTGTTGTTTTGCCATGAAAGAGTTTGTCGGCGATAAGAAAACAATCTGTACCGGACAGCCTGACGATTGCTAATCCTGCCGCGCCCGGTGGTGTAGCCAAAGCGCATATCGGGTCAAAAACGAGCATAATGTTGATGAAAAATTTGGATTTTGAACTTAAAAGTTTTATGTTTGTACTGTGTTTTTCCTAAACTAATTCCGAATTGCTTTTCTTTTTACAATATCTTCGTAAGGATTTATGGCTGCACCTATTCTGAATGACGTTGACCGAGTTATCTGCGATATTCTCCAAAAAAATGGACGTGCTCATTTCAACGAATTAGCTGAAATCGTACATCTGTCTGTTCCAGCGGTGAGCGAGCGCGTTCGTAAGCTGGAAGAGCGCGGTATTATCAAGGGCTATTTTGCAAAATTGCAGCCGGATGCTTTCGGACTTAATATCGCTGCGTTTATCCTAGTAACGGTCGAGGGCAGTCATAATTACAAAAAATTTCTGGATAATTGCACCAAAGAGCCGGAAATTATGGAATGTCATGCCGTAACGGGCGACGCATCGCATCTGGTCAAAATCCGTACATCTACTCCGGGTTCGCTTGAAAATCTTCTCTCAAGGATGCAGGAGTGGAGCGGTGTGAAGAAGACGCTAACCAATATCATTCTTTCGACGCATCACGAATCCTTGTCCATTGATACCGGTATGAAGCCATCTATGCTTGCTGCGCCGAACGGAAAATCAAAACACTGAACCAAATTTTGTATTACCAATTCCTCTTTCTCACCTTTACACAACTTCAGAGAGAACTATGGCACACACAGCAACCCGCCGTTATGATGTAGTAGCGGCAGCACGCAAATTTACGACAAACGGACATTCCAACGGCACCGGAAAGCGTCCGTCCTCGGATGAAATATTTGGTGAAGATACATTCAGCATAGACATTATGCGCCAGAAATTGCCGAAAGATGTCTTCAATGCTCTTATGGCAACCATTGAACTTGGCAAACCTGTGGACCCGAAAATTGCTGACATCGTTGCTGTAGCGATGAAAGATTGGGCAATTGAGCATGGCGCGACGCACTTCACGCACTGGTTCCAGCCGCTCACAGGCTCTACCGCTGAGAAACATGACAGTTTCATCACGCCAAACTCCGGCGGTGGTGCGATTGCTCGTTTTTCCGGCAAAGAACTTATTCAAGGCGAACCCGATGCGTCATCGTTCCCGTCCGGCGGTATCCGTGCTACCTTCGAGGCACGTGGCTATACAGCGTGGGACGTTACCTCGCCAGCGTTCATTATGAAAAATCCCAAAGGCGCTACGCTTTGTATCCCGACAGCCTTTGCGTCATGGACGGGCGAAGCACTCGACCACAAAATTCCGCTTCTGCGCTCTATGGAAGCAGTCAATAAATCTGCTCTCCGAGCTTTAAAACTCTTCGGTGTAAAAGCTACGAAAGTTTATTCCACCGTCGGCGCAGAACAAGAATATTTTCTCATTGATGAAGATTTTGCGTACAATCGTCCTGATTTGCTTCTTTCCGGTCGTACGCTTTTCGGCGCAAAGCCCCCGCGTGGGCAGGAACTCGAAGACCACTATTTTGGTTCGATTCCTGACCGTGTGCTGTCGTACATGACCGACGTAGAAGAACAATTATACAGACTTGGTGTTCCCGTGAAAACTCGCCACAACGAGGTTGCGCCCGGACAATTTGAAATCGCACCTATTTTTGAGAACACGAACGTTGCCGCTGACCATCAGCAACTCACGATGCAAGTTCTCCGCACCGTAGCTCGCTCTTACGGTATGTACTGCATTTTGCATGAAAAACCCTTTGCCGGCGTGAACGGAAGCGGCAAGCACACGAACTGGTCGCTTTCCACCGATACTGGAATGAATCTTCTGGAGCCGGGCGACACGCCACACGACAATATGCAATTCCTCTTTTTCTGCGCAGCTGTTATCAAGGCTGTGGATAAGCATCAAGACTTGCTTCGTGTGAGTATTGCTACGGCAGCGAACGACCACCGCTTGGGGGCAAACGAAGCGCCTCCGGCGATTGTGTCGGTCTTTTTGGGCGATCAGTTGGAAAAAATCTTTGCGCAACTGGAAAAAGGCAAAGCCAAAAAATCCGAAACGAAAGACTTGCTTGGCTTGGGAACACCTGTGTTGCCGCCGCTACCGCTTCATGCCGGCGATCGCAACCGCACTTCGCCATTTGCTTTCACAGGCAATAAATTCGAGTTCCGTGCCGTTGGTTCCAGCCAATCTATTTCCTTCCCGCTTGTCATTCTGAACACGATTGCGGCAGAGGCAATTGATGAGCTGTCGGATGAAGTAGAAAAGCATTTGAAAGCGAAAAAAACGTTGGAAGCCGCTCTGCAAGAAGTCTTGCAAGGTGTGGCAAAAACGCACAAACGCATTATCTTCGGTGGTGACGGCTACAGCGACGACTGGAAAGCGGAAGCGAAAAAGCGCGGTCTGTACATCAAAAATACCTCGCTCGAAGCGCTTGAAGCATTCCACGTCAAGAAAAATGCTGCTCTCTTCAACAAATATGGAGTTCTGAACGAACGTGAGTGGTTTGCCCGCGAGGAAATCCTGCTCGACCAATACTTCAAGACCATCAATATCGAAGGCGAAACCACAGCATCGCTCGCGCAGCGCAGCATTCTTCCTGCCGCTTCGCGCTATGTGCGTAGTCTTGCCGAAACCTTGCAAGCGCTCAAAAGCGTTGGTTCAAGTTCTAAAGGGCTTGAGAAATCACTCAAGGAAGCCACAGCACTTTTGGATGGCTTCAAAGATGCTTTGGAAAAACTCGTCGCTGTTAATGCCGATGAAGGCGGCGAGACCGTCCACAGCAAAGCAAAGCATATGCAATCGAAGGTCATTCCAGCAATGGCGAAAGTCCGTGAATATGCGGACAAACTGGAGAAAATCGTTCCCGACGACCTCTGGCCCCTGCCGACATACCAAGAGATGCTCTTTGTGAAATAATCACCTCTCACCCGAAGCACACCACAACTGAGTCAAACCCTGCGCAGAATCTTGTTTTGTGCGGGGTTTGCTGTTTGCAAAAAACTGCTTTGAAAAGCGCCGTGAGTAGATTATTTTGTTCAACGCAATTCTTCAGTTTTTTCACTATAACGATTGCCCAAGCATGAAAAAACGTAAACTTCTTCGGAGCATCGTACAAAACCGAAAAAATGTACATTTTCAGGATATGGTCAGCTTGGTGATGTCGTTTGGTTTTCGATTAGATAGAACAAATGGTAGCCATAGCATTTTTGTTCGAAATGATATTGCGGAAATCGTGAATTTGCAAAATGTCAATGGTCAGGCAAAGCCTTATCAAATCAAGCAATTCTTGGCGTTGGTCGAAAAATATAATCTACCTTTGGAGGAAGAATAATGAAAGACTATCATATTAACATTTTTTACAGCGATGAAGATGAAGGCTACATTGCTGATATTCCTGATCTCGAACACTGCTCTGCCTTCGGCGAAACACCCGACGATGCACTCCATGAAGTATTGATAGCAAAATCTGCATGGCTGGAAGCAACGGTAGCGCTTGGCAAAACACCGCCAACACCTCGATACCGACCTCTGATGTATCAACTTGCAGATGAGTAATTAGCACACCCCGCACAGAATCTTGCTTTGTGCGGGGTGTGCTGTTTTTTTGAGGCTTTGGTGCAAAAAGTGTATTTTACAGCAGTATGCAGTCTATTTTTCCTTTTTCCGCTGTGATAATTATGAGGTTTCTCCTCTTCCTGCTTGCTTCGGTTCTCATTGTTGCACCTCTTGAAGCACAAATGCTAGTGGATGTGAGTTTTACTCCACAACTAAGCGTTCAGCGCTTTGTGGCGTACAAAAAAAGTATGTTTGTGGTAGCAAACGAGGGGGTTTTTCGTACGGATAATCGTGGTGCAACGTGGCAGCGTGTCATGGTTAATGGTACAAGCGCGACGGCAATCAATACTTACCAATCCAGATTGTACGCAAGAACTGATAACGCCTTATTTCATTCGGTAAACGATGGTGTTACTTGGAGCAGTACCACAGCCGATTTGACAGGTGAGTTTGTAGAGGTTGGTAAGACATTGTATGCTTTACGTGGGAATACTTTTTTGCGAACCTCTTATTCTTTCTATTCACCACTTCTAACTAACGGTGTACTCTTCTGTTCTACAACAGCAGGGGTAACATGGAGCGAGGTAAATTTTAGTACAACACCATTCGCACCGAATCCTATCGCTGCCATTGCCAGTTATAAGGATAGAATTTTTATTGCTGCAAATACCGGATTTTCTACGCAAGCTCTGTTGAGTAGGATTCTATACTCAAATGATGGGAAATCGTGGGAAAAATTAGATAACGGTTTAACATCGGGTTTCCTCGGCAGGGCAATATTTATTAACGGATTTGCTGTTGCAAATAACCTACTCTTTGCATTCACTATAAACAGCAATCGACTCTATGGTGAAGACGGACTCATGCAAATCGGCGAAAATGTATATGTTCTTGACTCTACTATGCAATCATGGCAAATTATTGAGCCTAAACTACAACTCAATAACTTGATAAGCTGTGGAAAGACTTTGATAGGTGTCGCAAATTTAACATACAGAGGGGGAAATGGTGCGTGGTTTTATAGTGGCGGGCTTTTCGGAATCAATCCATTGAATCGCACGTCGCGTAGCCTCACGCAAGGCTTTGGGCAGCCTTGCGCGGGAGATTTTGCTCCTGGAGAAATCAAGACAACCTGTTTAAATGTGGAGTATCCGACGTTTGATTCGGAGGGTTATTTGTATTTGTACAATGTTCTTTTTCCAAATACCTACCAGATTCTCCGTAGCACTGAGCCGCTCTGCAATGCAAGTGTAGCCGTAAAAATATCGTCACCACAACCAGAAGAAGTGGTGGTATTTCCCAATCCCATGAAAGACCAAGCCTCCATAAGTTATACACTTACTCGCTCAAGTTACGTTCGGATAGAAATTGTCACTTCATTGGGACAAATTATTCGTTCTGCCTTTGAAGGAATGCAAACTGCTGGAAAACAGACTCTGGCGATTGATATTTCTGATTTAGCTACGGGGTTGTATTGCTGCCGGATACAGACGGAAAGCGGTGTACAAACAAGTTTTATTAGTGTCACAAGATAACTCCATTTTTCTAGCGGCATTCCGGCAAAATGCGTATTTTGCTTTCAGGCAGTAGTCATAGCTGCTATTTTGTAGAATATTTGTGGGATAGACCAATGATGTTCAAGGATGACCAATCGCACGAGCAATCTGCCGACAACAGTGCGAATTACCCAACGTGGTGGACAACCATGCTCACTCGCCGCCAGATGAACACGAATCTTGCCAGTCTTGCCGCCGCCGCAGGAATTACGGGTTTTCTCACGTCTTGCGACGATGACGATATAGAGTCCAATAGCGACACGCTCGAACTCCAGCGCAAAGAAGGCTGGAACGTCGGTTCGCAAGATAAAAAGCTCACCTTCCGCGATGCGCAAGCAAATGACAGCACCGGCTCTGCTGCGTGGAAAGACTATACCAAGCCGGACGCACTCTTGAAGGCATGGCAGCCCCGCTCGGACAATGCAAAGTGGCAGCCTTACTACGTTCCGACTCTTATTCAAGCGCTTTCGCAAGAATCCTTGCGCAATCTCATTACGCCGATATGCTCACCTGCTATGCGCGAGGCGTATTCACGCGGATTAGGTATGCGCGAAGTGCTGAAGACCTGCGAGAATCCCGCTGCAACGATGATTGTTGCTGACATTCCCGGTCCCGAAGCGGTTGCTTTTGCTGCCGCTATTGCCGACCTTGCCGAACCTGTGCTCAGTTTTGACAATTTCCCGCATCCGCTTGGTGTCGTGCCGTCGCACGAGACGCTTGCCGCTTTGGTCTATTATGCCAAAGAAGTGAGCGATAAAGCGGCGAAGCGTCCGCAAAAGCCGGCTGTTGTTATGGTGGTGGATGCTAACCGCCTTGCAAAATATGTGGATGCCGATAGTCAGTTCGACAACCGCTACATGGCAAAATTGCCGACGGCAGACAACTTGAAAACGCTCGGCATTAATGCCGTTGTGTATGGTATGCCGAACGAAAACCAAAAAACAGAACTCGACGACCTGAACGACGACTTTGTGACCTACCAAGAAAAAAGCATCACAGTCGAAATGCTTCCACTCACACGGTTTCAGCCTAGCACTGCCAATGCCGCAACAGGAAGCACAACAGCAACCGCAAGCGTGCAGCCACTTCCCAAAAACGGGCAGCAAAATCTTCAGCCGCAAAATCAGCAAATGCAGAATCCCCAGATGCAGAACCCGCAGCAAATGAATGCTCAAGGCGGGTATGCCGGATATGCAGCAGCCCCGGTATATTATTATGGTGGCGGTCCGATGTTTTCGCCGTGGTTTTTCTATCACTACCCGATGTACACCTATTATCGCCCCATGCCAGCAATGTCGCGGCTTCCGGCAACGTCCTATACGCGGACAAGTTATGCTCCCGTACGCCGCCCGACGATGTTCTCCGGCACTTCGGTTGGCGGTAATCGTTCCGGTATCGGCAAGCAGCGCCCCAGCGGCTTTGGGCGTGTGAGCGTTCGCACAAACGCTTCCACCGGGCGTGTGAGCGGTATTCGCAGTGGTCGTTCCGGCTCCTTCGGACGCAGTAGTTTTGGCGGACGGTCATCATAAGTTAGGAGAAAGTAATGAACAGACGCGGATTTTTTGCCTCGCTTTTGGGACGCGAACCGGAAACATTTTTTTTCGGGATGCAGGTCGTGATTGCCACGCTTTCCAGCGATGACACCGGAAACAGGCTCCGACGGTTGCTTGCTGAGGCAGCGCGAACAAACGACGCCGAGAAACCCCAAGAAAAACGAGCGCTCTATAAACAAATTATCGCCATTGTGCTGGAAAACAAGCCATATTGGGAGTATGGCTATTGGGATTATCTAATAGAAGACAATAATACCAGCACCGAAGACGAATTTGATTCGTGGGTGAGCGAAATATCGGCAAGCATGGCAACCGAGGGCGAGGAATTGGGCGCGGGCGTGGATGAAGCGCATCGCCTTAGTGCCGATAAAGGCTATATTGTCGTTTCGATGGCATTTTTGTTGGAGTATGCCCCGCATGAATCGGTGCGCCGCCTTATCGAAGATATGCCCGAAGATGAGTATTGGACGGTAGCAGGCTTTACCGAGCTTTGCGAAGCACTTCGGCGTATTGATTTTGAGTATGCCCTGCGCGATGCTGTCTTTATTATGCCCGGCAACGATGATGACGGTTTTTCGTGGGAAGACCTTCACGGTGCCGGCTGGGAGTATTTGAAGCCTCTGTCGTTGTAATTGTCGTAACGTTGCTTTTCACTTTCCACTGCTTTTCACTGCCGGTTTGTCACAAATCCCACTTGTCACTCCTTCCCACAGCGTTCGCCGTCTTGCCGGTGCGAGCGTTATCCTTGCTGTGAGCCAGATTATCGGCATGATGCTGAATTTTCTCTCAGTGAGCACCATCCAGCACACATTTTCCAAAGCAGACAACGGAACATTTTTCTGGGTTCAGCAATTAAGCGGCTTTGCGTTCATTATCATTGCCGAAATGGGTATGCACTCTGTGGTGATGCGTCTCTATGTGGAGGCTTCGGCAGACAGAAGCGCTCAGGATGGGATACTGAGGTCGTTTTTTCAGCTACGCTTTTTGTTGTGGCTTGCCACTAGCATTGTTCTTCTTGGTGTTTGCCTTGCGCTTGAGCCACAGATTAGTGTGGTCATGGCGCTGTATGCTTTGTATAGTCTCATTGCGGCGCGGAGTATTCTTCTTCGGACGGTCTTGGAAACGCGTCGCCGCGCTCAGAATCGCCAGCTTGCACCGGCGCTCGCAGGGCTTTTGGACATGGCTTTGATGAGCATTTTTATCCTTGCCGATAGAGAAAACCTTACTCCTTTGCGTGTCGTCGTCTGGTTTTGTCTGGCGGCTTTGCCGGGTTTTATTGTTCTACTTGCCATCGATGGTCAGTGGAAGCTACTCTTGACAAAGCGCTTTGATACTGGTGTTGTCAAACGTCTTCTCTACGAAACGATGCCAATTTTCGTGAGTCTTTGTCTGATGCAAATTCAAGACAAAAGCGACACCTTTGCACTCAATCTATTGTATGGGCGTGAAGTGCTTGGTGTCTATAGTGCTGTCATGCGCATCACTCTGCCTTTTGTGGGCTTGTTGATGATTATTTCAACAGTAATGGCTCCGCCCATCACGCAGCTCCGAGCAAGCGATAACAAGCGTTGTAAAGTCTATGTGCTGGAGGGCTTAAAGCTAACGCTGCTTGCTGCGACCGCCTGTGCGGTTGGCATTGGGAGCTTGGCGGAGGGTGCAATCTGGGCAACGGCTGGAAGTCAGTATCTTTCGTTTTCGCTTGAATTTATTGTTGGTGCGTGGTCATTAGTGCCGAGCTTGTGTGTGGCATACCTTTTCTCTATTCTTGTTGCACTTGGGTTTAACAGAACGGTTCTGCCGATGATGCTAACCTTGAGCATCTGCGCGGTACTTGGGAACGTGGTTTTTACACCGAATTATGGAGTTCTGGGCGCAATCGCAGCACGTATAACGGCAACAATGTTCGCGGCAGGCGTGGGATTGGTGATTGTACAAAAGTTTATGCAAAATGGCGCTTTACGGACGATGTTGCTCCGATTTGCTGCGTTTACGTGCTTTATGGTGCTATCATTGTGGGGAGTGCTTATGCTGACACCACTTGTTTCCATTCCGCTCACTGTGGCAATTATTCTTCGGACGCTGGCGCTGGTGATTGTGTTTGTGCTAGGGTGCTTAGGGACTGGTTTGCTGCGAAAAGATGACATAGGACTTCTCTTAAACGTTGTCAAAGCCTCGTCTTGATAGTGTTCGTGCTGCGTACTGATTCAAACTCAAACCCGACGTTTGGGACATGATGAGAAAATAAAAAAGCCGCTTCAGTAATGAAGCGGCTTTTGCCGTAGTTTGTGTGACCCCGGATGGTCTCGAACCATCGGCCCTTTGATTAAAAGTCAAATGCTCTACCGCTGAGCTACGGGGTCTAACCATTGTTTCTTTTGCCTTGAGCAATAGAATCACAAATATAGCAGTTCTGAATGGAAATATCCAAAGAAAATCTTTTTTAATGCGTAAAATTACTCACTTTCGTTTTGTTGCCGTACCATCAATGTTTGGGGAAACATACTGTTACGAGCGCATAAAAACAAGCGACAAGAGGGTTTTAATCTCCCTCAAGCATTTCCTGAAATGCTTTTTCGTAGGGTGTCATCTGCCAAGAAAATTGCGCTAGACTGTGGCGGAGTTTTTCGCTGTTTAATGAAACATCGCGCACTCGCGTCGTATAATTCGGCACATCATCCATCGTGCAGGCAATGATTTCACTTGTATCCACACCCGCTACGGTACAATACCTCTGCACAAAATCTGTGCGGTTTATGCGCTCACTGCCTCCACAATGATAGATTTCACCGAACCTCTGCGCACGGAGCAAATGCACAATTACCTCGGCAATGTCAGGAATATAGGCGGGTGTACGGAATTGGTCGGTGAAGAGCGTTGTGGGTTTTCCACTTTTCAACAAATCCACAGCAAATTGTGGAAAACCATTTGCCCACGCTACACGCCGACCAAACATAAGCGCAGTGCGCAAGATAATCCATCTTCCAAAAGACTGCTCTTGAATACTACGCTCCGCCGCTATCTTTGTTTTACCATAGACAATGTGTGCATCCGGCTCATCTGCTTCCGAATAATAACCATCCCGAAGAACATTTTTTTCGCCATTAAAAACAAGATCGGTCGAAGTAAATACAAAAGGAATACCATAGTCTGCGGCAAGCGCCATTACATTTTGCGTACCGACAACGTTGATTGAGTATGCAATATCAGGTTCTTTTTCGCACGCAAGCGGGGCAGAGAACGCAGCCGCATGAAGTATTGCGTCCGGCGTATACTGCTGCAAACAGGCTTCTATAGATGCTCGGTAGAGAATATTGGCATGTGCTACTGTTCTCCTTTGTGGCTCCGGATAACGCTCCGGCGCAGAGGACGACAAAATTGGTATGATGCCATGCTGCCGAAAGCGTACCGCCGCATTTGACCCGAAAAATCCCATACCGCCAGTTATCAATATCCGTGAAAAAGGTGTTTGAATGTGCGAATTTGGTGTGGTAGTCATCTGCTGAGTGTTGGTATTGTTGTTTGAAATTGTCTTCATCAAAAAAAATCCGTATTTTGTTTTCATCATACTTCTCATCAACGCAGCGCTGCCATGAACGCTCACGAAACCATCGAATCATCGTCCCATGAACAGACTTTGCACGAACAGGAATTTCCTGTGCGCATGGACTTTTATTGGCAAGCTATTGCCTTATATGCTTTGGCGTTAATTTGCTATGCGCTCGTGCGCGGTACCGTTTGGGATGGGTCGCTTAATCTCACGCTGCGCGATCCTATAGTGATTGTCTTGGGCGCGTTGGTTATCGGTTCGTGCTTCTGGTCGCTGGGGAATTGGTATATGCGGCGCTCTATTGTCATTGGTGATTCGTATATCCGCTTTACCAACCGCTTTCGCTCACGTACCTTTCGGCAGCACGATATAGACGTTATTTCTATCGGCAGGCAAAAAATGCTTAAAGTGCGCGGTGTCTATAAACTTGTTAAAATTCGCCTTCGCAGTCGCCGTCGGCTTTTGCGGATTCGCCCCTCGCTCTATGAGCAGGAGCAGGCGCTCGTGCAATCACTTATTGCTCTCAAACGACAACTTACCGCACGATAGAGGTAAAGGACGGTTGTGAGAAATTCTATGCGCCTTTTTACCACGCCACAATACCGCTTAATGACTGTATTTTTTACGGTCTGCTTCTTTCATTTCCTTGGTATTTCACCGTCATTCGACCTTCTTGCTCAATCCCACACACCACGTAATCTCGACCTGATAGATTCGCTTATGCGCTCTGCTTCTGAGGGTCTTGCCAAGCAACTCCGTACGCCGCTTTTTCCACAGGATACACTTCGCGTTTCTATTGTGCCGCATGAAGGCGCGTGGATGCTGGAAAATGCTCTTTTTGCCAGTGTTCGTAAGGTAAAACAATATCGCGCAAGCGATAGCAGCACTTTTCGAGCAAAACTTGTCGTGCGATTGACTGATTGTGCGGTACGCTACTTTACCTGTGCCAATAGCTTTGATTCTCTTCAACGTGAGGCTTCATGCTCTTTAATGGCGCACGTGGAAACACGCGAAGGCGTCGTGCAACCATTGGAGGCTATTACGCTACAAATGCGCGATACCGTTGCTCGCCAATCTGCCTACAGTCTGGAAAGCAAACAATATGCTTTTGCTTCGCCGGCAGTGCCGGAGGCTGCGCCAAATTTCTGGAAGCAAGTCGCGGAGCCTGCCATTGTCATTCTCGCCGGAGTGCTCGTTGTTGCGCTCTTCTTTTTTGTCCGAACCCAGTAAAATTTTCTTCAGCTTCGTTCCAAATCTCGTACCAAAATACGACATTCGTTTCTTTTTATTAGTATCAGAGAAGCGAGTGATTATCTGTGCCGCGATGTAGTTGTTCTCAAATTTGTTCACAAATCGAAAATTTTTTAATTATTCTTGTAACTCTTTTTCCTTTGAATGCTTTTTATCTATAAGACCGCTTCTGAACCAAAGAGTTGTTCATTTGGCACAAGTCTATGAAAAAAACAATCTGCGTAGAAAGAAATTGACCTGAAAGAATTATACCGAATTTTCGTTATTTTTATGGCTACATCAATGTATGCTGTTCCCGATGAGGCACAGCCTCTTTACGCCGCCTTTCGTGCGCCCGCTAAGCCTCTCCGGCAAAGCACCGGCGCTCTAAAGCGACTTCATTCAGCCGACGACGAACCAATGAGTATAGCCAAATCGTCCTCGCCGCCCGAAATGAGCGATGAGGAATTATTTACGAAAATTCGAGAAGAACGCAGTGAAGCAGCATTCAACACGCTCTATAAACGCTACGACAAACGGCTTTACGCCTATTGTCTTCGCGCTACCGGCTCGCACGATGCTGCGAAGGATGCATTTCAAGCCGTGATGAGCGTAGTCTTTGAAAAACGTGAATCTTTCACAGGCGGGAACTACGCCGCATGGCTCTTCACTATCGCACGGCACCATGTGATGAAAGTGTCCAAGCGCCAGCAGCGCGATCTCACACAAAACAAACCCATTGACGAAGAATTTGATGATGTTACGCCAGACAGAGGCGGCGGAGTAAACGAACACCACGACTTCTTGCTCCAACAAGCACTCGACCGAGCGATTGCTCAACTGCCGGAGGATTTGCGCGAGGCGTTTGAACTCAAGCAATACGACGGTTTGCAACATGAGGAAATCGCTCAAACGCTTGGTATTACAGTGTCTCTGGCAAAAGTGCGCGTCTTCCGCGCAAAACAACAACTCCGACAACTACTCGCACCCTTTATCAAGGAACTGCAATGAACAACTTCTCTGCACACAACCTCACTACCACAGGTTTTAGCATGGACGAGCAAATGGAAGACCTCTTGGTGCAGTACGCCGACGGGACACTCTCGGCAAGCGACCATGCGCGATTTGAAGCGCTCTTGCGTGAAAATCCCGCCTTCGCCGAAGAAGTTCGTGCCATCACATCCTTCGACGACCTGATTAGCGACGCACATTTGGAAACGCGCTGGGCAGACCGCGTTGATACGGCTTTCTTGAGTGAAATGCAACAACAGTTTGCACAAGCAGTGACGCTTGGTACTGCTGTGGCAACAGCCGGAGCGGCTGCAAGCACTACTGCCGCCAGTGCTGGCATGGGGACAAGCGTAAGCGCCGCAGCGAGCACGTCTGTCGGCACTACGATTACGTCAGGCATTGCCGGAACAAGTACGGGAATAAATGCCGGAGCTATCACGTCCTTCCTCACGGGAACGCTTATCGGAAAAACCCTGCTTGTCGCTGGAGTTTGTTCGGCTATTGGTTACGGCGCTTGGAAATATACACCGACGACGACTATTGACCCCGCTCCTGCGACCGATCGTCTGAGTGCACCGTCAGAGCAGATGCAACGAGAAACAGTACAGAACGAGCCTAATAGTGCTGCTGATGCTACGGCAGCGAAAGCATCAAGCAACGCAGCGCCCACAAGTACAGATGCTGCTGCGGATGCTCTTGCAAAAGGACAGGGCGTAAATATGCAACAGCAATCTGCAGCTTCCGGCTCAGAAACAACGTCATCGCTTGCAAGCGTGCAAGACAACAAACAAGACAACAAAACCAAAGCCAACGCTAATATCGAAAGTAGCGCCGCGCAGGAGTTACGAAGCAAAATAGAACAACTCGCAGTACAATTACACTTGAAAGAACAAAGTGGCGATAAAGCAGGTGCAGCTTTCGACCTCAAAAAACTAGGTATGCTGGAGCGCACTGCGGGGAAATACGCGGAAAGCAACGAGTTTTTCGACAAGGCATTGAAAAATGCACAAGCACTGAAACTCCGTGAACTGGAAGGGGAAATTCGCGCTGAAATTGCTTTACTCTACCGCGAACAAGGGAGCACGGAAAAAGCGCTTACCTCACTCAGAGAAGCCGTAAAGATTCTTACTGATGAAGGCTCTGCTAGGGCTACACGTTGGGCGAAAGAATTAGAGCGCTGGGAGAAGCCGTAACAATGACACCGAAAAATTTACACGTTGCATGCTATTGAGTGCGTGATTGAATAGACGGGATTGTGTATATTTGCCGTGCAAATAAGCGCAACAATACACTTTCCCCTATTCTCACCGTAAGGACACAATATGCACGAAACTACTCTTCTTATCCACTCTCTTTTGCGGTGGCTTGTACTTGTAAGCGCAGGCGTAGCGCTTTTCCGTGCCTATTCCGGCTGGTTTGGCAAAAAAGCATGGTCGGACACTGACCGCCGTTGGAATGTCATTTTTGCCCATAGCATGACGACTCAATTTGTCATCGGCTTGGCACTCTATCTCTTTATCAGTCCCATCACGACGGGTGCATTTTCTGATTTTGGTGCCGCCATGAAAGACCGCACTATGCGCTTTTGGGCAGTGGAGCATATCTTCGCAATGTTCATTGCACTAGCACTTGCGCACATCGGCAATGCCCGTGCTCGTAAAGGTGCAACCGATGAAGCAAAACACAAGGCAGCAGCTATCTTTTTTACCATCGCTATTGTACTTGTTCTTGCGTCTATTCCTTGGCCCTTCTTGAGCTACGGGCGACCACTGCTGCCGTGGTAAAGCCCCACACTGATAATTCTTCCTTGATAATTTTTGCTCAATGGTTCCATTTTTTTTGTCACCATGCACGACCAAACCACCGAGAAAGCTCCCGCGCAGTCTCACCATCTTCAGGTACAAAGAACAGCTCGCTATTTCACTCTTGGTACTCCCTCGGCTGAGACACGCGAGATTTGGTTTGTTGTGCATGGTTACGGGCAGCTTGCTGAATACTTCATTCGCCACTTTCGTGGTCTGGACGACGGCACACGTTACATCGTTGCGCCTGAGGGGTTGTCTCGCTTCTACGTAAAAGAATGGACGCGCGTCGGGGCTTCGTGGATTACGAAAGAAGACCGTCCAAGCGAAATGGAAGATTATCTGGGGTATTTAAAAAGTCTTGAAGCACGTATTCTTGAGGAGTTGGAGCAGAACGGTGGTAAGCGGGATAATGTACGAATCTGGGCGCTTGGCTTCTCGCAAGGCGTTACGACGCTCACGCGCTGGATTGTGCGTGGCGGTTTTGCTCCCAACAGGCTTATTTGCTGGGCAGGTGGTTTTCCCGCAGAGGTCGATTTGGCAGCGCACAAGGATCTTTTCGAGCGCATGAAAACGACGTTTGTTGTTGGTACAGAAGACGAATTTATCACTCCGGAAGTTCTGGATAAGCAAAAGTCGCATATTGCTGAATCAGGGCTAACGCTTGATTTTGTCAGCTTTGAGGGAGCGCACGTCATGAACCCACAGGTACTGCAGACAACAGTGGAGCACCTCAGAGAGGGTCTTGCCTAAAAGCTGCTACTGAACACATTCGGTGTAGATGCGTTCCAAAATCTGCATATTTGCTTCAGCCGTATAATGTATTTCATATTCGGTGCGGGCTGCGCGGCGCATTAACTCATATTCCACCGAAGAGAGTTTGTTCATGCCTTCAATGCGCGAGGCAAGATTTTCCGCGTTGCCCACTGCAAAGTGAAAGCCCGTGCGACCGTCTGCCACCACCTCCTGAAGCGCACCCAAGCGCGACGCAATCACGGGGGTCCCGCCCGAAAACGCTTCAATCATTGATTTCCCAAAGGTCTCGTAAAGAAGCGAAGGGAAAATGAGCATTCGTGCGTACTTCATGGCATGAAGCGCTTCGAGCGAAGTTTTTCTTCCTAAAAATTTCACCGAATCAAGATTGTTCTTTAGAACAAAAGCCCGTGCTTCTTCTTCCAACGGACCATCGCCGATGATATGAAACTCTTGTTCTGCTGTTGATAAACCAAGCAAACGCCATGCTTCCAGTGCAGTCATTAAGCCTTTTTCTTCCGAAAGCCGCCCCACGTAGAGCGCATAATTCTTTGTTTCCTGAGTGCTTGCAAAACCAATATCTGCCTCCACAAAATTTGGCTTCACGACAATTTTCTTCTCCGGCAGCCCGCCTTCAATAAATTTTGCCCGTGCAAATTCCGTGAGCGCGATATACCGACTGACGCGGTTTTCCCATGTACCTGTTAGGCGGTGCCACGCCGTCATGCCCGCCACGACAGCACTGGCAGGCATGCTCCCACGATAGCATTTATGCCGTAGTGCAGGCAAAGCAAATGTCTTTCCCAAGCAATCTTCGCAGACATGACCGTCGCGGAAAAAGAGTGCGTTCGGGCAGAGCAGACGATAATTATGCAGAGTCTGCACGACAGGAATGCCCGCGTCGTTGGCGGCTGCGTAGGCAGATGGTGAAATAATCGGCAGTGTATTATGGCAATGCACCACATCAGGCTTTTCGGCGTGAAAGAGCGTCGTGAGTGCTTTGTACGATTCAGGATTCCATACAGTTGCCCGTGCAAGGTGTAATTGCGAATATGTGCTGACGCTGTCGTTATGGACGGCGTAGCGAATGACACGGTGTCCGCGTTCCTCCAGCAAACGCGCTTCCGCCTCGAAAACAGTATCTTCGCCGCCGCGATGCTGGTAGTAGTTGTGTAAAAGAGCAATGGTCATGGTATCAGGATAAAGCGAGAAGTAGAAACGACTGCGAAAATTCAATATGAACCCTACATTCTCGGCTGCCACGTTTTGGTGGTGCGGGTTTCGTTGCCGAAGGAGTTTTTGAGAATAATTTCTACCTCTGCCGGACGTGTCCAATCTACACCTTGCACTTGCGCCAAGGTAACAATTGCTTGTGCCACAACGTTACCGTTTTTCTTTTTCACCAGTGCTATATCGCGCTGCGGAACGGAGAAGCGTTGTTTGGTACCATTTTCGGGCGTAACGACGAGTTCCACGCTGCACTTTGCAGGCGGTAAGTAATCCAAAAACTCAATGACCATACGTCCCGCGCTGGCATCGGCGTTGCGGTAAAATTCTGCGCCTTTGAATTCTGTTTTGTCTTCCAGCGAAATGCGCTGAATTTCGGTGCTTTGCTTCAAATGCTCTTCATGGACGGAGGTGAGCGTGACGGTACGGGAAATTTTCTGGCGCTTCTTGTCTGCTTGGAACCACGGTAGTTCGCTGATGGTCTGGCTTTTTGCACTGACAACGCCGTCACCCGGCTCAAAAAGTGCATCTACTCCAAAGCCAATAGCACCCAGCACACGGCGCATTACGTCCATTGCGGCTGTTTTTGAGAGGTTTTGTGTTTCTTTGAGCAACTCTACCTTCCCGACAACACTCACATATTGCACATCAAGTGGATGTGCTGCATATCCGACGCGATTCATAAACTCGCCGCCGTCTTCGGGGCGCATCAAATCTCGTATAGCAGGCGATTGAAGCGGAACGTCATTTTCGACCGATGCTAAAATCTCCAAGCCCTTGTCTAGGAGTGGTTTGGTAACGAAATTTGCATCTTTGGATTGTTCAATGAGCGCCATTTTCCATTTCCATGCGCGAGCGTACGGTGAGCCTTGATGCGGTGAGCCGATAGTGATAAGGCGCTCGGTGCGGTGGTCGGTCAGGTGTTTTGTAAGATAATATCGTGCCGTTACGCCACCCATGCTGTAACCGATGAGAATAACTTTTTCTGCTTTTGTGCGCTCAAAAACAAGCGGCAGAAATTCTTCGAGTTCCCGTTCCCACGCGCCAATTGAATCCACGGGATTACTAAAAGCAACCGTGAAAAAGTCTGCAAACCCCGTTTGTCGAGAAATTTGGGAAACGGCATCCAGACTCGCTTTGCCATTCGTTTTTTTTAAAATGCCACCGTGAATCAAGCCGATTTCTTGTTCGTAATACTTCACCGCGTAGGCATCCCAAACCGCTGCTTTTTGCCCTAAACCATGCAAAAGTAGAATTGGGTAGGGGATATGAGTTGTGGTCATGCGCTCCACAGGCGGTGCTTCGGGAAGATTTTTAAGATAAGCGGTGCTGGATGAGCAGCCGACTATGACAAGAGCGCCAAGAACTACACTGAGAGCGTAACCAACTATGTCACGACGTAAAAAAATGTATTTCATAGTACAGCAATGGAAGAAATGCAATGCGGGACGAAGATACAGAATCTCCGCCCCGCATATAATCAGGCTTTTGAGGTGAATTATTTTTTTGCAGGTGCTTTTTCGGCTTTAGGCGCTGCTTTTTTTGCAGATGCCTTTTCAGCTTTGGGTGCTGCCGCTGCTTTTACTGGGGCTTTACCACTGCTTTTGCCGGAAAGGAACTCGCTCCATGTGTAGTCGGTCGGGATTTTTCGACCCTCTTCGGCGAGTTCAATCAAATATTTGGCGGCGTGCTCCAGTACCCACTCGAAGTTTTCGGGTTGTACCGATGATGCCTCTGCGTCCGGTGCAGGGTTCAAAAAGTCAATAGCATAAGGAATACCGTCTTTCACAGCAAACTCAATGGTATCGAAGTCATAGCCAAGCGCATTCACGATAGTGAGGCAGTGCCCCTCCAGTTGCTTCTTGCGCTCCGGTGTAAGCGAGAAACCCGCTACATAGCGGAGGTGATGCGGGTTACGTGGCTCGTAGGGCATGATATGAATATATTTTTTGCCGATAGCATAGCAGCGATAGTATTCGTCAAATTCAACACCTGCTTGAAGCGTCATACAAATATCGGCGGTTTTGTGGTATGCTTCGAAGAACTCTTGCGCATTGTGGACTTTGTACACGTGTTTCCAGCCGCCACCGTCGTGTGGTTTCAGGAATGCTGGAAAGCCGACATACTCAAAAATTTCTTCCCAGTTGAGCGGGAACATAAGATTGCGCATGGACTCGCTTGTCGTTGTCGCGGGATGATCCTTCGAAGGTAATAACACGGTATTCGGAATCGGAACGCCGATTTGCGATGCAAGAGCATAGTTGAAAAATTTATCATCTGCGCTCCACCAGAAAGGATTATTGACCACGCGCGTCCCGGTCAGCATGGCATTTTTAAGCATAGAGCGGTAAAATGGAATATCCTGCGAAATACGATCCAGAATGACATCATATTTCATCATGTCTGCCATCTGGATACCGCCGATTTTTATAAATTCAGCACGGATGTTTGCCGGTGCGGTACTGTTGATACGCTCAACAAGTGCGGGGGGGAATGATTGCTCCATACCAAAGAGCAGTCCTATCACTTTCATAGCCATAGTGCAAAATCCTTCAAAAACACAGAATGAAACAAGATTGATTATTAAAGGCACACCTAAAAGTCATGCCGAATGCACGGGAGCGTACACCCGCGTACGATTGAGGTTGAAAATTTGAAAATGTCGTCGCCCTCAGGGGCAAAAATAAAAAACTTGTAGCGAGATGCAACGATATTCTTTGTAAGTTTTGCGAAGTTTTTTTGTTTCGCTCTATTTTTATATTGATGCAATGAAGAACATTATGATAAGCCGCACCGTCGAAAGTACTCAAACGAGTATTCACGGCAATCTTGAATCATTGGTCGTGAAGCACATGCACAGTGAGTATTTGCGACCTATTCCAGACTTTAGTCGTCTTGCGTTTCAGGAGTTTGAGCGTCGGTTTGCTGCCTCCGAGAAGAGCCACATTATTCTGGATTCTTGCTGTGGAACAGGCGAAAGCACATTGCATTTGGCAATGCGGCACCCAGATTGCTTCGTGGTCGGTGTTGACAAATCTGCGCATCGTCTGGGGAAACATTCGGCGAGCGCGGCAGGAAGCGAACTCTTCAAAGCAAGTAATTATACTATTCTGCGGGCTGATGTTGAAGATTTTTGGCGGCTTACCAGTAAGTATTCTTCACAAATAATAAGGCATTGCATTTTCTATCCGAATCCTTATCCAAAATCTCATCACATCATGCGTCGGTGGCATGGGCATCCGCTTTTCGCTCCGATGTTGCGGCTTGCTCCTGAGACAGAACTTCGTACTAACTGGCGTATTTATGCAGAGGAATTTGCCTTTGCCTCATCACTTTTGGGCTACACAGTAGGATTGCACGAAATGAGAGATATTCAGCCCGTAAGTGCCTTTGAACGAAAATATCACGCAAGCGGTCATGCGCTCTTTCAAGTTGTTGTTCGGCAGCCATAAACGCTTTCGAGCGCGATAGAAGCATTTTGTCTTCTATCACGCTCGATTTTTTTTTTGAAGTATTCTCGTCGAAAGTGCGGATTTACCCCAATAATGCTTCACGCAAACGAGGATTGTGAATCTGTGCTACCACCAGCACGACGGCGGAAAAAGCGCACGACGAGCCAAATAATTAGACCAAAAATCGCTAATCCCATAAAAAGGCGGAAAAACGAAAAAGTTGGTGGATAAACCTCCATTGCTCCATTAGCGCCCGGAACATATGTAGGGCGAGAGTAGTAGAAAGCAGGATGAAAAGGGGTGTACCACATCGCGGAGGTGCGTCCCATCAGGTAGCCCATCATCAAGCCGTCTGTATAGCCACCATAGCTATGAACCATGTAGGGGGAAGATGCACCTGGGACACTCATTGGAGCGCTTTGGCGAGGAATACCGTATGAACGTTGATAGTTCGCTGCCGCAGGAGCCATTGCCCGAGAACCGCCGAAACTGCTGCCGCTACGCTGCATGGAAGATGGTGCTGGCGAGGTCATGCTGCGTGAACCGCCAAAACTGGAGGAAGGAGCGGCCGGGCGGCTTGGTGCGTAGGAGGGGCTGCTTCTGCGGAAGCCGCCAAAGCTGCCGCCGCGCCGCTGCGCATCGGCTTCGGTCATAAAGAACGCGAGTCCCAATACGACGCAGAGCGCAGTAAGAGACCAACGTTTGAGAAGCGAGGATTGTGCTGTTGTTTTCATGGTTGTACAATTAAAAGTAAAAAATTTGACGATGAAAATTGTACCAAATATGACATTATCGACGTTCTACCAAAAGATGGCATACTGTTCTTATCCGAATACTGATTCGGTCGAAACAGAATCATCTTCATTACGGTATTGAATTTCTGCGCGGAAGACGGGACTTTCGCCCGGTTCGGCTTTTTTGAACATAGAGGTAATACCTCCACGCTGTGCGGGCGAACCTCGCTGAATTTGCACAAGTAAATCCACGATGCCGTCCTGTGGTTCTTCATTGATATAGACCAACGTATTTTCCAAGTTGCCATCGCTTGTGACCGTCAAGAGACGTAGAAATTCTGCTTCTTCTTCGGTAAAGGTTGGCGGGACTTTTTTGATATTGTCAAGGTAATCGGCAAAGAGATTCTTTGTGTACATCTGTTTGTCTGTGCCTTCATAGACAAAGATGGTGTCAAAATCTCCGTCTTCGTTAATATGAAGCATCATCTGATGGATGCCGCCTATTTGCTCACCGTTAATATAGACAGCTGTTTTTTCAAGGCTGCCGTTGCTTTCAATCGAAAGTTCTCTCATTGGTTATTCCTTTGGGCTAATTGTCGTTACTGAATTCAAAAGACGCTTGAGTGTACGAAAAGTTGCAATACTCAAGGTAAGGAGTGTGTTGCTTTATGAACGTGAATTATACGCAAAAGTACGTTTGAAAAATTACGGAAAAAAGCACTTTCCGCAAAACAGTCTTGTCTCTTTCAAACTTCCGCTTGGTGGGTATAATTCAAAATATAAACAAAAAAGGCTTCGGGGAAAGCCCCGAAGCCTTTTAACAGTATTCCGCACAAGTTACTTTGCGCCTTCCACATCTTTGATAAGCCCCGCCGAAATTTCGGCAAGTTTCTTCACACTCTCTTGAGGAATCGGTTTACCTTTCTCGACACTAACAAGGGTTTTGATTTCGCCGAGTTTGGTGGTAATGGTTTTTACGAGGTCATTACCTTTGGCAGTAGCACTCAGACCATTTACTTCGCCAATCAAATACTCCACAAGTTTCGGATTGCGAATAATTCCGGTCGCGTCGGCGGTATAATTGCTTGCAAGTGATTTTGTTACCACATTCAAGCCTTCGAGCCAGCCACCGATGGTTACCAAAATTGCTGCGTCTTTATCGAGGCGGTTGAGTTTTTCTTTGACGGTTGTTTGTTGGTCGTCAAGCATGCTACGCACTTCCGTCCATTTGCCTTGCTTGACAAGAGCAAACATTTTGTCATTAAGCGATTGTTCAATATTCGCATTCAGTTTGCCGCTCAGTCCGGCAACGGTCGTCGCCATATCTGCAAATTTATTTTGATCTTTGCCTTGAATCGCTACAAATGCGTCGCAAATGCGGGTGCCGAGGTTGAGTGCAGTCGTGTACTTATTCGTATAGCTGCTTTTCTTATTGAAGGTTGGTAGTGCTTTCCAATTAACTTGTGCTTTCGACAGGCTGTCCAGATTGTGAAAGACCAGCGCCGAAGGCGGCACATAGACTTGGGTTGTCATTTGAGCGCTCATTAGGCTCGTTGCAGAAAGCGTCAGCGCTGAGGCTACGCACACCATCGCAAAACGGATGCAAGAAAACTTCATACAGTCCTCGTTGAACAATTTATGTGTAAAAAATAAGAGTGTTAGAGTGATTTACAGTTGTATCGTTATCAGTCGTATCACAGAACCTGAGTCCAAATTAAGACAACCTTTTGTCTGAAAAGGTTTATACTATCAAGGCTACGGCAAATATAGCTAAAGTTTGTGATTTTCCTAGTCCAATCCGTTGCGTGTTTTCGGTTGTGGCAGCCAGACAATTATCATGCCGAAGAACTCGCTCAAAATCGGATGTTTGCGGACTATCGTAAAAAAATTCCTATCTTTGTGATACCAATGTTTTACCGTTTTTTATCATGTTTTTTCGATATACTCGTCTAAGCTACCAGACAGGCTTTTATGACCACTTCATCGCACACTTGCTAGTTCGTTTTGGTTTTCCAGATTCTACTGTTTCAGTTTCTGCTGTTCCAGTTCATCCTTTCCAGTTTTCTTTCAAGGAGCAATCATGCTTGGCTATCGTTTCACCAAATATGTTCCCAACCCTGACGGCGGGAAAACAGCGTTTCAAAATTTGCTTAATATCTTCATGCAGCTTTTAGTCTATACCTCTGGCGATGTGGCAGAGGCAATGGATTGGCTGAATCAGCTTGACCGACAATACGGACTAACCAACGACGAATACGCTATGGGCGACTTCCTGCAAGACCTCAAAGACAAAGGATATATTGACGAGGAGCAACCTAATAGCGGTACATTTCAGATAACATCCAAATCTGAGCAGAGCATCCGTCAGCGCTCGTTGGAAGAAATCTTTGGAAAGCTAAAAAAATCGAAACCCGGTAGCCATCAATCGCCAGTTTCCGGCATTGGCGATGAACCGACAACTGACCGCCGAGATTTTCAATTCGGTGATTCTGTCGAACAGATAGCAATGACGGATTCCATTCGCAATGCGCAAATTAATCATGGTATTGGCGACTTTAAGCTGACGGAAGGCGACCTGGAAGTGGTGGAAAACGAGTATAAAACGCAAACTTCGACTGCGCTGATGATTGATATTTCTCACTCCATGATTCTCTACGGCGAAGATCGTATTACACCCGCAAAGAAAGTAGCAATGGCACTTGCAGAGCTGATAACGACACGCTATCCGAAAGATACGCTTGATATTCTCGTGTTCGGGAATGATGCATGGGAAGTGGAAATTAAGGATTTGCCATACTTGCAGGTGGGACCGTATCACACGAACACCGTTGCAGGTATGGAATTGGCTATGGATATGCTGCGCCGTCGCAAGACCAGCAACAAACAAATCTTTATGATTACTGACGGCAAACCTACTTGCCTGAAAGAGGGTGCAAAGTATTACAAAAATAGTTTTGGGCTTGATAGGAAAATTGTGAATAAAACGCTGAATCTTGCTACGCAGTGCAGGCGTTTGAACATTCCCATTACGACCTTTATGGTTGCTCAAGACCCTTATTTGCAGCAGTTCGTCCGCGAATTTACGAAAGCCAATAATGGGCGCGCTTTTTACAGTAGTTTGCAAGGGCTGGGTAACTACGTATTTGAGGACTATGTGCGTAATCGCCGTAAAACGGTTAGATAAGCGGCAGAGAAGGGCAAAGCAACGGCAACAGTACCAAACACCACAACAGTATTTATCATCAAGCAATTATGATTCCAAATTCCGACCAAAAACCCAGCGCCGAAGTGCAAGCAATCGTCATGAACCTTTGGAATGTCGTTCGTGAGAATGCACAAGCCACGGCTGCCGTTCATACCGAAAACAAGGCGTTTGCACAGAAATATCAAACGCTGGTTGGGCAAATGCAGCAAGAGCATGAGCGTCATACCAAGCTGCAAGCATATACAGAACACCTACAAGCTGAGATGAAGCAGTACCAGCACGACCTTAATGCACTCCAGCCACAGTTTCGGGAGTCTCTTGAGACAGGTAAGCAGCGTGAGGAAACAATCCAAGAATTGCGGCGGATTCTGAACGAGCAAGAAGAATTGGTTGCACACCGAAACGAGGAAAATAAAACACTCTCCGAACAGCTTGCACTTGCTACTAAAGATTTGAATACGGAGCGTGAGCACTGGCAAGCAAGTCTTGAAGCTCTCAGACAGGACTTAACAGTAAGCCGCCAACAGTCTTTGAATGTGGCAACAGAGGTGGACGAGCTAAGAACAGAAATTGAAGCTCTTAGGACTGAGCGCGATACTTTGCTTGATGAAAACGAGCAATTACGGTGGCGTCTGGAGGCATTTGAAAAGAATAGCTCACAAGAGCGTTTAGAATTGGAGCAGAAGCTGGAAGCCGCACGAGTGTATAGTGGAGAGGTAACTGCTCGGCTTGAAGATGCAAAACGGCTTACAAGCGAAAGTGATGCGCGAATCAGCGCCCTTGCCAACGAGCGTAATAGCCTCCGCGATAGTTTAGAAAAAGTTGAACAAGATGCTCTTACCTGGCAGCAGATAGCGGAAGAGCAGACCGAAACTATTGAGCGCGTTCAGGCGCTCGAAAAGGAATTAAAGGCATCGTTGGAACAACATCGAGCGGAATATGCTGCCAGCATATATTCACAGTTCTCCGCAAGCAAGAGTCTCCACGAAACGGCATTGGAAGCTCTGAAGGTGCAATTGTATGAAGAGCGCATTCAGCGTCAGGAAGCACTCGAAGCATATACTAGAGAGCATGAGCAAATAGTGCAACTCACCTCCAGCAAAAATCTCTACGAAACGGCATTAGAAACGTTGAAAGTGCAGTTGCAGGAGGAACGTATGCAGCATCAGCAAACGCTGGAAGCACACGCGAATGAGCATGAGCAAACGTTGATAGCTCAAGAAGAACAGATGGCGAAAATGAAAGAAGAGTTCGATAAACAAGTGGCAGAGCTAAGAAAGAAAGTCGTGCATATACCTGAGAACGAAAGGCTCGTCTTGACAGAAAAAGTTACCCATTTGCTTCAGCGTGTTGAAGCGGCGCTAGCAGACCAAGAGGAGTAGTCGGTAGCGTTCTTTCTCAGTTAATCAGTTGAAGCAAGACATCATGTTACTTTGTTTATCGAACACAGCATTAACACTCTTTGAGTACTGCCTAGTTTATTTACGGTACTCACTGAAGACAAATCCTTGCTTTTGCTTCTTTTCGTGGCATTGAAAGCACTCACTCGTAGCGAGTGTCCCCACGGTGCGCTCCGTTTTGCTGTCGCCTTTGAACTCTTCAAATCCCCAACCGCCTGTTGCCGCAAAACGTTTGCTGTCTTTGTGCATCACGTCCAGCACTTTTCGCCGCCCTTCACTGATAACTCCCTGAGTCTCTTGTGTTTCCAAAAGGTCGAAAATAAAAATAGCACCGTCGGGGAATTCTCCCTTCGTGTAGCCTTCCATTGCTTTGTCGTTGGCATAAATATGATGAATGCCTCCAAAACGTTTGTAAGCAGGGCTTTGAGGGGTAATGATTGCGCTTCGGACATGCGCCCATGCACGGTAGCCTTCCGGATACGCGACGCTTTCAGTCGGTGACTGAGAAATGACAGGAGCTTCGGAGAAAGCAGCAATTTCGATAGCAGTGGCGAGAAGAACTATGCTTGCAAAGAATTTCATGATTACAAGAAATATTGAAAAGTAATGGAAATGGTTGTTTGACTGTGAGTGCAAAGATATGCTTCCACCCGAAATTGATTCTGGGCGAAAATTGACTTTTTTTCGAGTTATTTGGGAGAGAAATGACAGAACAGGGACACTACCTGTTGTGGGCAAGGCGGCGGAAGCGTTCCGGTGGGAGTTGGGTATGCTTGCGAAAGAGTTTGCCAAAGGAACTTTCATCGTCATATCCGACGCTCAGGCAAATTTCCTGAACAGGTAATTCGGTATTTTGCAGTAATGTTTTGGCAACGTCTATGCGTCGAGCAATCAAATATTGGTGCGGTGTCTGGCGAAATAGGCTACGGAAGCTGCGCAGAAAGTGATGTGGGCACATACATGCCACCTGTGCTGCGTCTTCAAGGCGCAGAGGTTGGGCATAACACGAATGAATAAAATCTTTAGCACGGTGAAGCCTGGTATAAAGTTCCCGACGTGTTGAGGGTTTTGCTGCACTAATAGTCTGCATTCGCCGAGATTCCGCCGATTGCAAGAGAATTATTCTTCGTAAAAGTTCACAGAGTTGCTCGTGAACGGCACTTGCCTCTGGAGGGGTAGGAGATTTAATTGAAGAACGAATACTACGCAACAACGGACTAATGAGGCTGTCATGTTCGTAGAGACGCTCGATGCACCGAATCCGTCCCGATTCCGGTGAATCGGGATTATTCAGCAACAAATAGTCCGAGGTGGTCATCGCCCGTAGCGCCCGCGCCTCGTCTTCTTCCCTAAAGCTAATAGTGTAGGATTCAACCGGAGAAGGCGATTGGATAAAACTTGAGTAGAGTTTTTCTGCATTAAAGATGAGAAAATTGGTATCCGAAACAGCATACACGGCATTATCGGCGACGTAGGTTTCTTCACCGCCGAAAGCGCACTTTATCGAAAGGGGTGTCCAGTGGCGGGGCAGAGCTATCTGCGTTGTCGTGGCGCTTACGATAACGCTTGCACGGCGAAATACCTCGCTGTATTCGGCAGCATCGAATGCTGAGGAATCAACGTTGGGCATCGAATGGATGGTATGAACCGAAGGCGTGATTATCATTATTTCAGAGCAGGTTCGAGAAGTGCTAAAATACAAGAAATTATGCGGTTATGATGTAAAAAATATAGTGGTGTTACAAGAGGTGAGCAAATTTACGACATCGCCAATTCCGAATAGGTAAGCAAACGGATGAACTCTCCTGTTTTTTTGCTAATTTAGCTTTCTTTCAAATATTTCCTGATGACGAATACTACTCTGCTCATGCCCGACCAAGACACCCCTCAAGAACAATACATCGTTACCGCCCGCAAATGGCGACCCCAGCGCTTCGTTGATGTCGTCGGACAGGAACACGTAACGCGGACTCTGCGCAATGCCGTGCAGTCCGGACGTATTCACCATGCTTATATCTTCAATGGTCCGCGAGGCGTAGGGAAGACCACGACGGCGCGTATTCTTGCCAAAGCCGTGAACTGCGAGAATCCGTCGCCCGAATTTGAACCGTGCAATGTGTGCGCTTCATGTGCCGAGATAAACACAGGGCGCTCTATGGACGTGATAGAAATTGACGGCGCATCGAACAACAGCGTGGACGATATTCGCAAACTCCGCGAAAATGCGAAGTATCCTCCCATCAAAGGTCAATATAAAATGTACATCATTGACGAGGTACATATGCTTTCTACATCAGCGTTTAATGCGCTGTTGAAGACATTGGAAGAGCCGCCTCGCCATTTGCTGTTTGTATTCGCTACAACCGAACCGCACAAAGTCCCCGCTACGATTTTAAGCCGTTGCCAACGCTTCGATTTTCGGCGGATGCAGATAGACGAAATTGCCGCACAACTGCGCTACATCGCCACGCAAGAAGGAATCACCATTGACGACGAATCGCTTGCAGTTATTGGCAAAAAAGGCGATGGCTCCATGCGCGATTCGCAAAGTATTTTCGATCAAGTGATTGCGTTTTGTGGACGCATAGTCGCATACGCCCGCGTGAACGAGGCATTGAACCTGATTGATACAGAGTTTTATTTTACGTTGGGACGAGCCATTCGTGAGCATGATGTAGCAACCATTCTGGACTTTGCCCGTGAAGTCTTTATGCGCGGTTACGACTTGCAAGAGTGTCTGCACGGACTGGCGGAGCATTTCCGCAATTTGCTGACTGTCTTGGCTACTCAAAGTGCCGCGCTCATTGAGGCTTCCAAGCTCCACCGCGAACAGTATTTGGCAGAAGCACAGAAGTTCACGCAAGAAGATGTGCTGCAATATATGACAATCATAATGAACACCGAGCAGGCGCTTCGTTTCGCGCCGCAACCGCGTTTGCGCTTTGAGTTTGCGCTGGTGCAGATGGCGAAAATGGATTCCGCAATTCAGCTTTCTGAACTTCTCGCCGAACTCGCCGAGCTAAAAAAAAAAATTGAGCGCGGAGAAATAAACATTGCCGCGATTACACCGACGGTTGTCACACAACCCACACAACCCGCGCAATCTGCAAAAGTATCTGCACTTCCAACGCCTCAAGTCCGCATCAACGCTGACAGGGCGGATATTTCTCAAACGCCGGTTGTTCACAATTCCGAAGGATTTGCACCAAGCAGTGTGGAAAAGTCTGTGGATAAATCGGTAGAAAATCGTGGAAATGTGGAAAACTTTGAAGAAAAAGAAGGTGCTCAATCATTACAGAGGAAAAGTATAAGCGCTGATGAGTTGGAACGCTCGTGGCGCAGCATACTTGCAGCAAGCGAAACCGTGGATGCTGCTGTGAAAGCATATCTTCAGCAGCAAGAAATGGTGCAGGTAGAATGTGGTGCGGGGGAGCTTATCTGCACGTGTGAGCAGGATTTTGTTGCCGATAAGCTCATTGAAAAGCAAGTGCATATCAGCGACATTTTTTCGCAAGCGCTGGGTGGAGAAGTGCGGATAACCGTGCGCGGAGGCTCGAATCAAAAGGCGGTATCGCTCTTTGAAGCATTTTCGCCATCATTTACTCCGACGTCAAATGCTGGGGGTGAAAATAGTCAAAACACATCAGAAGCTATCGCAAAAATAGGGGCAACGCCGTTGCCAAACGGTACATCACCCATTATTACAATGCCGAATAGCGCAATCCCAAAAGCAGAATTACCCGAACTCGACAAATCAATCGTCGAACTCTTTGGGGCGGTCGCTGTGCCAATTCGCTGAGATACGAGATGGTGTGCAAAATGAAAACATCGCTACGCAAAAATCCACGAATTTTTCGTAATTTCGGGGCTTGAATCCACAATACTTTGTGGTATCATTGTTGAGCATTGCTGTTTTTCACAGACCTAATCATACAACCATGTCCCCGTCTTCCCAGCATATCACGCCTTTTGATTTCACCAATCCCCCATTATCGCCCCAAGAATCGCCTGCAGGCGAGATACTCCGCGAGTTCCGCGCTAACTTAGACAAACCCCAGTGTAATTGCGGTGTTGTGGGCGTGTTCAACCATCCCCAAGCAGCCGTGATGACCTACTATGCGCTTCACGCCTTGCAGCATCGTGGGCAAGAAGCGGCGGGTATCGTGGCAGCACACACCCGCGACGACGGTAAAACTCGCTTTTCTGCACACAAAGACGAAGGCTTGGTGCTGGAAGTCTTTTCCGGTACCGGAGTGTTGACTGAGCAGTTACGCGGTACGGCGGCTATCGGTCACAATCGTTATTCTACCACTGGAAGCTCAAAAATTGCGAATGTTCAGCCCTTTTGGATAAAATATCGTTTGGGAAATATCGCACTGGCGCACAACGGAAACCTGACCAATACACGCCTACTCAGAGAAAAATTGCAAAACGACGGCGCAATTTTTCAGACCACCACCGATAGCGAACTTTTCCTGCATCTTATCGCACGAAGCAAGGCGAAGACTGAGTTTGCGCAAATCCATGAATCGCTGCAAACCGCCAAAGGCGCATATTCACTGGTGATTCTGACGGAGCACGCGCTCTATGCCGCCAGAGACCCGCATGGATTCCGTCCGCTTTGCATCGGACGCAAGAAAGTGGATGTGAACGGGAAAGAAGAATATGCGTACTTCGTTGTTTCCGAAACCTGCGCGCTGGACATCGTAAGTGCAGAATTTGTGCGAGAAGTAGGGCATAATGAAATCGTCATGATTGACCGCAATACAGTCGAAACAGGCGAAATAAAATCGTTCCCCATCGAGAAAGTAACCCCGAAATCGTGTCATTGCATTTTTGAATATATTTATTTTTCTCGTCCCGACAGCCGCATTTTCGGACATAATGTTGACAAAGTACGTCGTAAGTTAGGCAAGGCACTGGCAGAAGAACACCCTGTGCTGCCGGACAGCGACACTGAGCCTGTTCGCGCCATTGGCGTTCCTGACAGTGCTAACACTGCCACTATCGGTTTTGCGCAAAATGCGACGAAAAACGGCGTTCCGACGCGCTACGAAATCGGACTTATCCGTAGCCATTACGTCGGGCGGACGTTTATTGCACCGGGGCAAGACCAGCGCGAATTTAAGGTAAAAACGAAATTTAACACGGTGCGCGGCGTACTCGAAAATCGTAAAGTGGTCTTGATTGATGATTCCATCGTACGCGGCACGACTTCGCGCTCCATCGTACGACTTGTCCGCGAGGCAGCACCGCGCGAGGTGCATTTGCGCATTTCATCGCCGCCCGTGACACATCCGTGTATGTATGGTATGGATTTCCCCGACCGCGAGGAACTTATTGCCAACCAATACCATAGCAACGAAGAAGATATTGCCAAGGCTCTGGAAGCAGATTCGGTGCGGTATTTGTCGGTTGAGAAATTACTCGCAGCAGTTCCGCAAGATGCCGGATATTGCTCTGCGTGCTTCACAGGCAAATACCCCGTAGCGATAGACACAAGCGGCGGAAAACTTTCGACGGAACAGGAATAAACGAACGAACTATTTATACTTATGCACAGAAACATTACTAACGCCATTCGCACCATCATGGACGAATGGCTTCCGCCGGCAATCCGCGACAGCAAGTGGTTCATGTACCCTTTTTTTTGGTATTGGTACAACGGCGATTCGGAAACGATTCGCGCCTACATGGATTTCAAAACGCGCATCTGGACGATGACCAAAGACGAGTACGAACATTTCTACACCGTTCTGCGCAAAAAAAGCCGTGCCGCCTCGCGTCCGACCGACCTCAACGATGTGTGCATTGAGTTTATGCTGAACAACATTGACCCGACGGCAAAAACTGTGCTTGATATTGGCTGCGGTAATGGCTATTTTTTGCGACAAGTCCAGACGCTTGGCAAATATGACCTTCATGCTTGCGACGTGATGCCGCATGTGGACTTGGGTGCAGGAATCACGTACCATCAAGGAAATATCGAATCGCTGCCGTTCGAGGACAAAGCCTTTGACGTGGTGACATGTCATCACACTATTGAGCATATACCGAACCTTGCGCCTGCGATTGCCGAGCTGAAGCGCATTAGCCGCAAGCAGGTGATGATTGTCACGCCGCGCCAACGCTATTACTATTACACGCTGGACGAACACGTCAATTTCTTCCCGATGCAAGGCGAATTGGAACATTTGATTGGGATTGACAAGCACGTGTGCTTGAATTTGGGTGGTGATTGGATGTATATTGGCACGATGGATTAACACGGAGCAAAAGACCATGACTATTTCCCTCGAAGAACTTCTCCGACGCATAAAATCATGCGTTCTGGAAATTGAGCCGGATGCCGAAATTATTCTGTATGGCTCGCAAGCACGAGGCGATGCGCGTGAGGAGTCGGATTGGGATTTGCTTGTTTTGGTACAACATCCGATAACCCGTGCTGAAATGACAGCGTTACAACGCAAAATTCATCGTGAAGTTGAGTATGATGCTGAGGTTTGTTTGTCACCTCTTGTTCGCTACAAAGAAGTGTGGGATACCATGAAAGTATCGCCCTTTTACCAAAATGTGATGAGTGAGGGAGTATTTCTGTGAAGAGCAAGCAAGGTGATAAGACACGTCAAGATTTAGTGCTCTATCGCAAGGAACGAGCGCAAGACACATTTTCGGAAGCAAGTGATTTAGCAAAGTCACAACGCTGGAACGGTTGTGTAAATAGTCTCTATTACGCTTGTTTCTATGCAGTATCTGCGTATTTGCTAGCGATTGGCAAAACCTCCAAACGCACTCCGGCACAAAATCTGCCTTTCATGCGGCAATAATAAAAACAGGTTTGCTGTCCGACAGTATGGGTGATCTCTACAATCAACTCTTTGATAATCGTTTTGAAGGTGATTACGAGGACTTTGTGCAGTTCGACAGCGAAACGATTCTTCCGCTTCTACCTCAGGCGCAAGATTTTATAAACACTCTCAGTGATATTACCGAAAACGCACTTCTTCAACTTCCTTCTGAAACCCCATGAAACTCGACTACAACGCCCCCGTCGTTCTGACCTTCGCCCTTCTTTCTGCTGCTGTCATGGTGGCGAGTAATTCCACAGGCGGTACGGTCGGGCAGTATTTTTTCTCTACACAGCCCGGCTTGTCGTGGACTGACCCGACAACGTATTTGCGTCTTTTCTCGCATATCTTTGGTCATGCGAATTGGGAACACCTTTTCGGCAATTTCTCCATCATTTTGCTTATTGGTCCTTTACTCGAAGAAAAATATGGTTCGCGTACAGTCCTGATTATGATTGTCGTAACCGCACTCATAACCGCGCTGCTCAATAATTTTTTCTTTACAACAGGGCTTATGGGTGCAAGCGGTATCGTTTTTATGATGATTCTTCTCAGTTCTTTTGCAAATTTGAAGCAAGGGCATATCCCCTTGACGTTTGTGATTATCGTGGTGCTGTACTTAGGGCGTGAGGTCTATGGAGCGCTTAAAATGGACAATATCTCGCAGTTTGCTCATATTCTTGGTGGTATTTGCGGAAGTATTTTCGGCTTTGCACAAAAGGATTTAGGCGCTATTCGCGGTACATCTCCCAAATCTGTGTCTGCGCCGACCACTCCTAATGACCCCTTTGCGCTGTAATTTTTCAGCATTCAATGAAGAGTTCAATATTTGCGTCCGACAATGGAAAACCTATCAGACACCGTACCGCACCAAGCATTTCTTTCTCCGAACGAAGCCCGCGTTCTGGGCGCTCTTGTGGAAAAAGAAATCACCACGCCGGATTATTACCCGATGACGCTGAACGCGCTCACGGCGGCGTGTAATCAAAAATCGAATCGTGACCCTGTTCTGAGCCTGACCGAAAACGATGTTGTGCAGGCATTCGACGAAGCCCGTAAAAAGGCGCTTGCTAGAATGGTAGAAGCTGGCGCATCACGTGTGCCGAAGTATCGCCACAGACTCGCCGAAACGTTGCAATTAACACCACCGCAGCTTGCGATTCTCTGTGAACTGTTCCTACGAGGTGCTCAAACACTGGGCGAACTCAGAAGTCGTGCCGAACGAATGCATCCTTTTGCCTCGCTGACAGAAGTGGAAGCAGTTCTCACGGAATTATCTTCGGCGGAACATCCTGCTACTGCCGTTGCCGGAACACCGCCTGTAGTACGCCTACCGCGGCAAGCTGGACAGAAAGAGGCTCGTTATACGCATTTGCTTTGTGGCATTCCAACCGCACAAGAGCCATTTGTTTCTGTTGCTCCGGCGACCAATGCTGAAGCAGAGCGCTTGAACGCATTGGAAGAGGAAGTTTCTGCGCTGAAACAGGAACTTTCGGCTCTGCGTGAAGATTTTTACGTCTTGAAGCGCCAACTAGAATAATTATTCACCATCACTCCCAAAACACTAGTATTTATGCTAAATCGCATGACCCAGATGGTAGAGCGGTTGAACCGTTTTTCGCCCGCACTACGCTATTTTCTCTTGAGTAAAAGTTTCGGGCGCGTTGTACCGTTTTTCGGCACGGCAGGAATTCGTATTGAGGAACTATCGCACAGTCAAGTGGTGATGACGCTTCAGAACCGCCGCAAGGTGCAAAACCACATTCACACCGTCCACGCTGCTGCCATGACGCTTTTGGCGGAATCGGCAACAGGGATTTTGATGGGCATGAACGTTCCCGACGACAAATATATGGTAATTAAATCGCTCCATGTTGACTTTCAGAAAAAAGCGAGTGGGGCAATGAAAGCCGTTGCTACGCTTACTCCCGAACAAGTTCGCTCGGCACAGAACGATTCAGAAGGCGAAATTCTCGTGCCTGTGAGCGTCAGCGACGCAAGCGGTAATGAGCCTGTTGCGTGCCAAATGCTATGGGCATGGAAACCCAAGCGCGCATAAGATTGCATAATAAGCAGTGTTTTCTCTCAAATTATTTATCTGTTATTTTTCATTTTTATTAGCTATGCCCACTACTCCCAGCATTGCCCTTCTCGCTATTGCAAAAAAAGCCGCTTTAGAAGCCGGAGAAATGCTCAAAGACGGCTTCGGAACCACGTTTCGTATAGATAACAAAGAAGGCAGGCACAATCTCGTTACCGAGTACGACCATAAAGCGGAAAAGCACATTATTGACTGCATCAAATCTGAGTTCCCAGACCACATTTTTTTGGCAGAAGAAAGCGGCGCTACGGGCGTTCCTGCCGAAACCGTGCGATGGATTATTGACCCACTGGACGGTACAGTCAATTTTGCGCATTCCATACCAATTTTCTGCGTGAGCATAGGCGCAGAAAGCGCAGGAGAACTGCTCTGTGGGGTGATTTATGCACCGATGACGGGTGAACTTTTTACGGGAACAAAAGGCGGCGGTGCGTTCCTAAACGGGCAGCAAATTCACGTTTCCAAAACTGACAAACTCGACGATTCTATCTTGGTGACGGGCTTTCCTTACAATGCATGGGAAAATCCGAATAACTGCATTGACCATTTTTCGCGCTTTGTGCGCATGGGGCTTCCTGTGCGGCGTTTGGGGTCGGCGGCGATAGACTTGGCGTATCTGGCAGCCGGGCGTTTCGACGGCTATTGGGAAGTGAGTCTTAATTCATGGGATGTAGCGGCAGGAAAATTGCTTTTGCAAGAAGCAGGTGGGACGATGACACAATACGACGGCGCACCGCACAATCTTCACACCGGCACAATGCTTGCCACAAACGGACGTATCCACAAGGAAATGTCGGACGTGCTGTCAGAAAAAAGCTAACAACACAAGAAAAGAAGCGAATTATGGGCAATTTTGTTCATCATCTGAGCGGTGGTATTGCGATTGCGGCGGTGAGCGGTGCTGTGACATACTATCAACTTCACGCACCGGCAACTGATGCTGCCGCGTGTGCGATTATTGCTTGTGCAGGAAGTCTTTTACCCGATATTGATAGCCCGAATAGCCGACCGAATGATATGGCATTTGGCTTGGCAAGTGTTTTGGCACCAGTGTTTGTCTTGCAAGGAATGGGAATTGGTAAGTTTTCGTCGTCGCAAATTATTCTCATAGCGCTTGGTGTTTACGTTTTGGTCAAGTATGGTTTGCGCAATCTGATGCAGCAATTTTCGGTGCATCGGGGAATGTTCCATAGTATTCCGGCAGCAATTATTTGGGGAGCACTGGTCTATGTGGCATTTCGATTGTCGCCGCAACTTATCAAAAATGCAGCAGCTGCAAGTGCCCTAGTGGGCTTTATCACGCATTTGGTTATTGACGAAATGTTTTCCTTTGTCAATTTTGAAGGCGTACGCATTTCTCCCAAAAAGTCCTTCGGTACGGCGCTGAAATTCTATTCATCGTCGTTGCTTGCCACCACTGCCACATATGCAGTGCTTTTCATTATGCTTTACACTTGCTTTCGTGATATGCGCCTTTTTCGCTAAACGATTCCTTTTGTCCTATACTTCCACTGGTGAAGTTTGCTCAGGGTATCTGCCTTGCACACCGCGATAGTACTCACGTATTATTTTAATGTCTGCCTGAATATCGCCTGTTGGTGTGAAAATAAGCCCAACACCGACTTCTTTTTTCGTATAATCCATAGAACCACAAAGAATCGGTACTCCGGCTTGATGGGCGATGTAATAAAATCCGGTTTTCCACTTTGTCGATTTACTGCGTGTGCCTTCGGGCGGGATAATTAAACCAAGATTATCGCTCGATTGTAGAAGTTTTGTGGCGAAATCAACCATATTTGTACTTTTCGTTCTGTCCACCGGGATGCCGCCAAGCAAGCGCATAAGTCCACCGAGTGGAAATTTGAATAGGTCGCTTTTGCCAAGCCATTTTGCACTAAAATCTAGCGACATTGCGCCTAAAACAGCGCCGTACAAGTCCCAATTTGATGTATGGGGTGCCCCGATAACAACAAATTTTCGTAAGTCTTTCGGAACCTCGCCGATAACCGTCCAACCGGTTAAGCCCAGCCACCACCGCGCGAAACGCTGCTTTCGTGTCATTATTATTTTGCAAAAAAGTGAACACACAAGATTGAATACATCAAATTACGGCGGGAAAATACGGAAAAATCTGCGTTCTGCGTGAAGTTTTTATGTGCTGCTTTTGGGTGTTTATTTGGTACGGATGAAAAAATTATGCAGATGTGGATGTGCGGGGGGTACCAATAAGAGCATTGAGTTGTTGTTCGCAATCATGTAGGGCGCTTGAAATGGTACTGCTATCAGAAATTTCCACTGTTGCAATGCTGATCTCTATCTTGGTGAAGGGATACGGCAGTAAAAATTTATCCCAGCTTCGTTCAAAGCGATAGCCGCGTGCCGCAATGCGGCAGAGATACAAAGGTGATTTTGTGCGTTGTGCCGCAATGACAGCTCCTGCTTTCATCACGTGGCGAGGTCCTCGTGGTCCGTCCGGCGTGATGAGCATACAACTTTGCTGCGTGAGTGCCACCATTTGCTCCAGAGCCTCTTTGCCGCCTTTTGACGACGACCCGCGTACGACATCATAACCCCAGTCGCTCAGCACTTGCGCCAAAATATCACCGTCTTTGCTCAAACTCGTCAGTGCGGACAAGCGCATACTTCCTTGTATCTTTTTCTGCAGTCGGGCGAATAATGACCAAAGCGGCAGCATTTCATCATGCCAGAATGCAACCACCGATGGATGAGAAGGTAGCTCACCTCGTACCGAAAAACGCCAGGTCCGCGCAAGGGCGCGAATGAGAATGGAAGCGATGACAGCTTTCACGCTTAGAGCTTTCACGCTACCATCTCCGCGATGATACGGGCTGCGTTGCCCGAAGCGGTTCCGTCAGCGCCATTGCTCAGCATCGTGCGTAGAGTAGCAAAATCATCAGTCATTTGCTGAGCGACTGTATCGTCTAAAAGGCTTATCATTGCCTGCGCGAGAGAGTGTGGTGTTGCCATGGTTTGCACAAGTTCTGGGACGACATTATTTCGACCGTGTACTTTTTCCATGAGAATATTTGGGAGAGCAATCGTGCTGAGATTGACTAAGTGCTTGGCGTAGAGATAGGACAGTGCTGAGGTGCGGTACATCATCACGTGCGGCATCCCACATAGCGCCGCTTCCAGCGTGGAAGTACCTGTTTTGACCATTCCGGCGCGAGCGCGGGCAAGCAATCGTCGCCCATCGGTTTCTCGTTCAATGGTGAAGCCATAGCGTTTGTACGTTTCTTGAAGCAATCTATCGTACTCAGTGGCGGGAAGTGTCGGGGAAAGCGCCAGAGTTACGCGGTAATCGGCATATTGTGGGCTTATATGACGCATTGTGGCTATGCTTTCCAGCATGGTTGGCAAATTGCGAGCAATTTCTTGGCGACGGCTTCCAGGGAAAAGTGCAATTTCGCGGTCTCGTTTACTGACAGCAAGCGGCGGAGCAGCAATAACGGGGTCTTCCATCAGCGGATGCCCGACAAAGTGCGCATCTATACCAAATTGACGAAAAAAATCCGGTTCAAAGGGTAGAACAACAAGCAATGTATCAACTAGAGATTTGAGTTTAGCGGCTCTATCGCTGCCCCATGCCCAGAGCTGTGGCGCGATGTACCACGCCACCGGCACGTGTGCTGCCTTTGCCGCTGCTGCAAGCCGCAGGTTGAAGCCCGGATAATCAACAGGAATGAATGCGTCATAGCCGCCGGAAGCAAGCATAGATGAGGTCGTTTGTAAAAGCCGCTTGAACATTGGGTAGCGCTTTGCGACTTCCCAAAAGCCTACAATGCTAATATCAGCGAGGGGTACGATTGATTCTAAGCCTTCACGTGCCATGTTGGCGCCGCCAATGCCGGAGAAGCGACATTCCGGCAGGAGTTCTTTGAGCGCTCGCATAAGTCGCGCCGCATGAAGGTCGCCGGAGGCTTCTCCGGCAACGATAAAAAAGTGCTTTGCGTTTGGCGAGAAAGGATTTTTTTTGTTTTCCATGCACCAAAATAGTGAAATCGCACGTATTTTAGCACAGGTTCTTGCCATCAAAGCAGCGACGTATGCGAGTTCCTTACCAATTGGATATTTAACACTCAAAACTCAACATTTGAACTATGACCGATTACCGCAAATATCTCGACCCGGGCGTCATCTCCAAAATTCAAGGCATAGACATGAAAGCACGTCTCGTGGTGGAGGGCTTCATCACGGGGTTGCATAAATCACCGTATCACGGCTTTAGTATTGAGTTTGCGGAACACCGTCAGTATATGCCCGGCGACGAAATTAAGTTTATTGACTGGAAAGTATTTGCTCGCACCGACCGTTATTACGTGAAGCAATACGAAGACGAGACCAATCTTCGCTGCACTATCATCGTTGATTCCAGCGCTTCGATGAACTATGCTTCCAAAGGAAATATTACCAAATTTGAGTATGCGTGTTACCTTGCGGCAGCAATGGCTTTTATGATGATGAAGCAGCAAGACGCTGTGGGGCTTGCACTCTACGATACCACCGTTCGGTCATATCTGCCGTCGCGCTCAAAAAAATCCTATATCCAAGAAATTCTGCGGACGCTGGGCAATGCCACGCCGTCCAATCAAACCGGTACGGGAGCAGCTCTGGCGAGCATTGCCGACCGCATTCCACGGCGCGGTTTGGTGATTGTGATGAGCGATTTTTTTGATGATTTAGGCGCTGTAACCTCAGCATTGAAGCGCTTTCGGCATAGCAATCACGAAGTGCTGGCGTTTCAAATTCTTGACCCGCGCGAGCGTGATTTTAACTTCGGTTACGATGCCATGTTCCGCGACATGGAAACCGCAGAGGAGATGACCACGCAGCCGTATCAAATTAAAACTGCATATTCTGAGGCGTTGAAAGATTTTACGGAGTCGCTGAAAAATTCATGCCGCGAGCGGAATATAGACTATATGCTTCTCGACACCGCGCAGCCCTTCGATGTGGCTCTGGTGCAGTATTTGATGAAGCGGCAGATGATTCAGGGATAACGTTTATATCGTCATTTGTTCTCTGAGCTTTTGCGCTTGTCGGCGAGACATTTCCACTTTTGTGCCGTCGGTAAGTGTCAGCATTAAGCCACCACCGTACCACGATTCCACTTCGGTAATTGCTCGCATATTGACGACGTGCCGCCGACTAGCACGAATAAAGAACGATGGATCAAGGCGTTCTTCCATGCTGGCGAGCGTTCTAAGAAGTAAGGGTTTATTATTGCCAAAATAAAGTCGTGTGTAGTTTCCTTCACTCTCCAGAAGGCGAATGTCGCCCACACGCACGAACCAGCATTTATCACCATCCTTGACAAATACCTGGTGCTCTGCCGTGAGATATTGGACAGTTGACGAATGAGTTATAGTATTCGATTGGGGAAATTGTGAATGGATTTTTTCTCCACGAAGTTTTTCTCCGCCGAGTTTTTCTACGGCACGGGCAAGGTGTTCTTGTTCAATCGGTTTCACGAGATAATCCAATGCGCTCACTTGAAATGCTCGAAGCGCGTAGTCGTCGTAGGCGGTGGTAAAAACGACCTTTGGAGCTACTTCCAGTTCCGCCAAAAGTTGAAAGCCGTCTTTGCTGGGCATCTGCACATCAAGAAAAAGAACATCCGGCTGCAACGACATAATTTGTGTGAGTGCGTCGCCCGCATCCTCAGCCTCGCCCACAATCTCAATATGCGGATACTCTGCCAGCAAACGCCGCAGCGCAACCCGCGCAAGGCGCTCATCGTCAATAATCATTGCTTTCATGCTGCTTGGGCAATAGGTGGTTGAAACAGGCTGGGACAGGGGACGGTAACTTTTGCCTCCACAGTGGAGTTATTTTTATTCGCTAGAGAAAGAGATGCTTTTTCGCCAAAGAGCAAAGACAAGCGCTCACGGGTATTCGCAACACCGATATTTTGTCCTTCGCGGAAGTGGTGTTTTGTAATTTGTCCTGAGTTAAGAATACAAATTTCCAGAGCATTGTCTTTATACTGTGCCTGAATGGTGATTGTACCGCCCTTGGGAAGTTCAGCAATGCCGTGCTTGACTGCATTTTCGACGAGGGTTTGTACAATAAGCGGTGGAATGGGCATATCAAGCGCTTGTTCGTCCACATCCACAACTACACGGAGGCGTTTCTCGAAGCGCAACGATTCCAAGGCTAGATATTCTTGGACAATTTTCATTTCCTCGCGTAGGGGTACGATTTGCGTCGAAGCAGACCGCAGCGAATAGCGGAGAATACTTGCCAGTTGTGTCATGGCGTGCATGGCTTTATGCGGGTCTTCGAGGGTAAGTTCGCGTATCGTATTTAGGGCATTAAAAAGAAAATGCGGATTCATCTGTGATTTGAGAGCCATGAGTTCACTGTCTTTTAGCGATGCTTCCAGTTTCCATTTCTCAATTTCTGCTTGCCGATACTGCTCAAAAAAATGAATCCCGAAATACAGCGCCGACCACAAAAACATACGAGTAAACCAGTTCAGCACAAAATTGAGTTTGTCAACATTGTCGTCGAACATGGTCGTATGAAAGACGTACGTAGCCAGTTGCTCCGAAATCAACGAGAGTGATAGTGCCATAAGGCTTGTGGCAATGACAACATAGACAACCAACTTCACAGGCGGCAGCGTAAGCCACTTCCACCTGTGAGCAATGGAACGAAAAACGTGCGTCATCGGTAAGCCCAGCATACTCGTCGTGGCTGTCGTATAAACCCACCATCGGTCGCAGCTAGTACTCTCGGCAAGCGAGAAAATAAGCCAAACAAATAAGGTGTAGAGCGACCAGCCAGAAATTTGGCAAATCCAATAAACGGCTGTCCGTGATTGCAAAAAGTTCATTGTTCGTGCTGAAACCGTGAAAAGAGAATTGTATCTGCACTCAAGCGTCCTGCGCCCAGAAGCATCATTGCAAGCGTTACGCAGGCATACAACACTGCCAATTCGCCATCGCCTAGAAGGTCGTTGCCGTGTGCTCCGAGCGCTGCGACCACCATCGTGACAGCAACAACAAATGCTGCCGGACGATACAGCAAGCCTACGACAATCAATATCCCGCCGAGAAATTCTGCATAAATAGCTGCATATCCCAAAATAGTCGGTAAGGGAACACCAATGGAGGCGACATAACTAACAAACTTTGCCGGATTGCCAAAGACTTTGGCGTAGCCGTGATGAGCCATGAAGCTGCCAATAACAATGCGTAGAAGCAGCAACGCGACATCTTGAGCAAGAGGCTGAGTGCGAAAAAGTGTGCGCAGTAAACGAGACATAAATGTACGAAATATGTGGTGAAAGAACAATGGTTTAGAACTGACGCGCGTACGAAATTTATCAAAAAGGATTTATGGCGATTCGATGAATCTATCTGTATTCTGAGACTGTTCTAATTGCATAGCACCGATACGATAGGTAAAATTTACCGTCGCCACACGGGTTTCGGGTTTATTCCGAGTTTGACGCTGAATGGTCTCAGTGTTGACGAAGGTGAGCAGTTCACGGGTGTTCAGCACATCGCTTACATTAAAGGTCAGCGAACATTCTTTGCCAAAATCCTGCCGAAAGCCAAGTGTTGTCTCGTGGAAGGCTTTCCGTTCGCCCTGCGCAAGCAGCGCTGGGCTGTTATAGTTGTAATTCACTTGCAAGTTGCCACCTTCCCACGGCATTTTGAAGGATGACATGAAACGAATGGTATAAATTACATTGCCAACACTAATATCACCTGTTTCTATGCCACCTCGGAGTGTGTTGTAGAAAAGATTGAGATTTGCCGTCGCTGTCCACCACGGAAAAACCTGACCACGATAGATGAATTCCATTCCCATATTTTGTGCCTCATTCAAATTGGTCAGGCGCATAGTCGTTATGTTATTTATGTCAACGCTGAAAATGGGTGTAATCAGATTATTTGTTTGCCGAAAATATGCGGTCGCTGTCAATGTATGTTTTTCAATGTGTTTCATGTAGCTTGCTTCTACGGCATCAATGAGCTCTGGTCGCAAATTGGGATTGCCTTTGCGCAAATACGTGGGATTGGAGTAGTCAGTGAAAGGGTTCATATCTCCTGACTGCGGGCGATTGATGCGTCTCGAATAACCAATCTGTATCTCATTGCCACCGTCAAACTTCCTTGAAAGGTGTAGGCTTGGGAAAAGATTGGTATAGTTCATTGCATTACGTTCATCGCCGACAACTTGATATGTGCTGATGTCGGTATATTCAGCCCGTACACCAGCTTGAATACTGATGTTTTCCAGTTTAGTTGCATACATACTATATGCCGCCAAAACAAGTTCTTGAAAGGAAAAATTATTGATAAGCCGCTCATTGGGAACATAGATTTCTTCAGGTCGCATGAGGCTATCAGCAAAAAAATCAGTAATGACGGAGCGATGGGTAGCTTTGAGACCACTTTCAAATTTTCCCACAGAATGAGGTTGCACATAATCCGCTTGTAGAATAGTAAAAGTCGTATTATATGCCAAATATGCCAAACGATTGTTTGCTATTCGTTCAGGTGTTCCTTTCGGCAAATATTGGGTTACATAATCATTCTCAATAAAGCGTACATCGTTCGATTGAAAATTGATAGAACGCCGTCCGGAAATATCAAAATAGTGCTGTTTATCGGAGAAAATTTGTTTGTAGCCCGCTCCGATTTCAACGCCTTGCCATAGACGCTGAGTGTAGTTGTCACGCTGGGTAAACGATGGCTGGTCAGGGGTGGCATCGTGAGATTCCGTCAAAATATTCTCCGCATTGCTGCCAGTATTTGCACGTAATTGAGCGTTTGCACTCAGAGTGCTCTTCTCAGCGATGGTGTAATCAGCATTGAGTTTCAGAAAATGCCCCTGAATTTCAAAAATATTGTAGATTTTTTGTTTAAAAGAAGCGAGCCTTTGATGATTGTTCATGTCAAACATTTCCTGTTCTATGCTGCCGTTGAACACATTCAATCGGTTTTTACGGAAGTTGTATCCTAGGCGTGCATTCAAGCCGCCATCACCGTAGCCAATATCAACCGAGCCGTTATATTTCTGATTTGTTCCTGCGCCAACGCTTGCTGTGCCATTCCAGCTTTGAGCGGTGTTGGTTTTGGTAATGATATTAATAATTCCCGCCATACCTTCGGCATCATAACGAGCTGAAGGATTGGTAATAATTTCAATTTTTTCAATCATGTTGGCAGGAATTTGGTCTATAAAAGATGCTTGGTCAGAACCCGTAAATCCCACCTGTTTACCGTTAATTTGAATGACCAGATTGCTACTGCCGCGCATACTGATATTTCCTGCAATATCCATGTCCACAGTCGGGATTTGGCGCAGAGCATCGGTAGCGGTGCCGCCGACGGAAGCAATATTTTTGCTGACATTGAATACTTTTTTATCAATGCTCAATTCCATTGCCTCGCGCTCGGCGGTGACAGAAACTGTATTCATTTTGCTGACTGTGGGCGCAAGCCGAATTGTACCTAATTGAACAATGCTATGTGCCGAAGGGTCAATAATGAGAGTATCCTTATGCTTTGCATACCCCAAATACGAAACAGCAATGTAATAACGTCCGGATTTTGCATTGTAAACAGTCAGTATTCCAGAGGAGTCGGAAATGTCGCCCGTAATAGAACCGTCTGCCAGATGTTTCATGTACAAAGTTGCACCTTTTATCGGCTTCTGTGTTTCATTATCATTAACGTGCGCTTGGACGGTGATTTTCTCCTGAAAGAGTTTGTCTGTTGATGAAGTCTTTGATTGGGCAACGGTTTGTGTTGATCCCCATAAAAAAAATATAAAAGCACCAATACCAATCAAGCCTCGGCAATGTGTGCGGTTGGCTATAAAAATTTGATAATGATAAAGCATAATCAAGGAGAGTAATACTCAAAAATGAAATTGTTGTAAAAAGTTTACAGCTGACGCAAATACGAAATCTTGATGATAGCTTCGCGCTGCGTGAATGGCGTTTCAAAGCGTGATTGGTCAAATGTTCGGTTATCGTTAAAGACAACGAATATGTAGGATAACGGCTCAAACTCCCACGAAAACCGTGCATTCCATGTAGAACGTTCTGCTGCGGTGTTGTATTGCCAGAACGCAATGAGTTGTAATCGCGGGTTGAGCGAGAGGCGTAGTTCGGGCGCAAGCAGGTGTGTGACGCGAGTGGAGTTCGCTTCTCCAATACTCGTCAGTTCATTGCGCGTATAAGAAACCGATGCCGCAATCTGTGGAATCGGCGCTGTGCGCAAAGAAAGTGAAAGCGAAGAAAGTTGCCCGTTAAAGTAGCCACCAACTTCTAAGCGCCCGTTAAGACTGACAGGAGCACTTGGGTCAGTATTGCCTTCAATGCCATAGCGCATATAATTGTATTTCCCCGGAGCAATGCTCATACCGCTTAGTGGCTCGAATGATTCCGTTAGAACCTGCATAGTAGGCTGAATATATGCACCCAACCCTCCCCCATCGCGGAAATTCACATACATAGGATAAACACGTACATTTCCTTCCAAAAATGTTCCGTCGGAAAGCTGATGAACGGCATCAATGAATGCTCCCGGACCCAAAAAGAGAACTCCTTGCGGCATCCACGATGGTCGCCAATTCAGATAAAATCCGGGTGAGGTGCGAATAATATCGGCTCTGTCAATAAATCCGATGCCGGGATTATATGTGGCTGAAACCACGGATTGTTTCCACTCCGCATAAATCCAGTTCTCCTGCACCTGCATTTCCGCATATCCGGCAAAGCCCGTCTTACCGGAATCAGACGAAACTGAAAGCATCCCGCGCAAAGAAACGGGGTTGCTAAGGCGCGTAAATCCATCCACTGCGCCAACAATATTTGTCTTTGCAGAGCCTGATAACCCAAATGCTTCGTCATGCCGTACAGTTGCTAAAGCTCCAATGCGAGTATTTTCGCCAATATTTTGGGTGTATCGCCCAACGCCAAACCATGAAGAGGGATGCGATTCATCGCCACGCTGCCGCATGATGAGTCCGCCCGCACTGTATGTGGTTGTTTGGTTCACCAAGCGCAGTCCGGCATCAATCGCCAATCGATTGCCATTGCCGTCTAGCCCGATGCGCCGACTGAAAAAAGGTTGAATATTGTGCCCTTCACTTGAGCCAACGGCAAAGAGACTTGCATTTTCCAAGAAAAATTGTCTCCGCTCAGGAAAAAAGACCGAGAAGCGGCTTAGATTCACCACTTGGCGGTCGGCATCTGCTTGTGCAAAGTCGGTATTGACGGTTAGGTCGAGAACGGTGTTCGCGCTTGGTGCCCACTTCGCTTCTCCGCCAAAAGCCGGCTTTGACTCGCGCACATCTGCCGCGCCTTGTGCAGTACGTTCTGCAAGGCGAAATGTACCGTAGGGCTGAACGCGGAGATTAATGCGCTGCGGTGGTGGCTGCAAGCCCGTTACTACGCCACCATAAACCATACGCCCAATCGTGTATGCACGTGGCACGGGCGACCAGCGTGTAATCTGGTTCAAGCGGCGGTTAACGCGAGAAAAGTTAATACCCCAAACGGTTTCTGATGATTGCTCATTTGATTGATTGGCGGTAGGATACCGCAAGGACGACCACGGAATAGCAAATTCTGCCGTCCAGCCCGAACTGCTGATGCTTGTACGTACACGCCAAATAGCATCCCAATCGCTATCAAAGATACGGTCTTCGAAAATTTGCATATCCGATTGCGAGCCGTAGGGAGTAGCAAAAAACGTTGGCACGGGAGTCCGTGGGTCGCGGAAGGTATCGAAGGCTACGCCGACGGATTCATTTTGGAAGGTTTCAAAATCGCGGCGCAAATTCTGAACACGAATGCCGTTTGCGCCTGTGGTATCGCGGCAAAACGCACCGATGTAAATATTCTCGTCATCGAAAAGAATACGAATATCGGTGTCGAATTGGGCTGGCTGACCTTGGAAGGGTTCGGATTGGATAAAATTGCCCACAGCCTTTGCTGCTTGCCAATCTGCTTCGTCAAGATTGCCGTCAATAACAAGAGGCTTTGTGGCGCGGTGCGCATGAATCCGCAGTTTCGCCGCGTCGTTTGGTGGCGGGAATATATCTTGTGCTGCTAGGCGGTGTCCGGCGAATATAAATACCAGAAGCGAGGAGAAAATATATTTCATAACCGTTTGTCCTTGAAAAAATACAAAGGTGTATTTGAAACAAGGATTACGGTGGTTACTCGAAAAACGTTCTGAAATTTGTTGGGAGCGGTAAAAAATCGTGATAAGTGGTCAAAAACGCAGGATGACTTGCTGCTCTCGCAATAATCTTACTCCCACTGCAAAAACTCCGACATATCCTCACGATTTGCAGCATATCTGAGTATTCCATCCTCAACAAGTTCAGCCACAATGAGTTTTACGTCTTCGACCGGAACGCGGTAGAAGTACGCAAAGCGCCACACATCAATCGGTGCGCGGCGAATTTCCATGAGCAAAATCTCTTTTGCCGATACATCTACTTTGTTTTCTATGCGCTGCACGATAGCATCTATCATGGGTTTGATTTCTTCAGCATTGAAATTTTTGATAGAAAAAAAGAAATTCGGTTGCGTGGTCAGGTCGCAAATCGGGAACCCACGCGCTTCGTGGAGCATTTCCGGCAGCAAGCCCATTCCCACTAAATACGGTTCGTTGCTTTCACCATCGGGAATATCCATTCCCCAGAGGTCTTGCCATACAGCTGGTTCTGTGCTGCGCAGCCAGTCAAAAAACTTTTTTTCCGATTCGGGAAGACGCAAAAACACTGTCGTACCGAATGCTTCCGTGAGCGCTTCTGCCTGTTCGCGGCTGATGCTCCAAAAAATATCGTCCGGAATAGCAACGACCGCATGAGCCATTGCGGGGGGCTGTTCTATGCGGCTATGAACATACCCTATAAGTTCTTGTGTAGTCATGGTTGTGTGCTGGTGGAGTTGTACTTGGTTACCTGATTTTACATTATTCTACATTTTACTCAATTTTTCGAGTCGTTGTTGGGCGGTCTTGCCAAAGTCATCATCACTATGTTGTGCTATGATGAGGCGATACATTTCTTTTGCTGATTCGGCTTGCTTTGTGGCTTCGTAGCACACGGCGAGATTGAGCAGTGCCAACGTGTACCAATCTTCTTGTCCGGCGAAAGCATTCTTATTTTTCAAAAAGGCTGTTATTGCTTCAGCATATTTTTTCTCACGGAGGAAAAGCTCACCGATACGGTATTGCGATTCCGCTGCGAGGTCGTCTGTTCGTGTGCTGGCAATCTGCTCTAACTGTACGCGGGCGCTATCAAAAAGATTGTTTTGCCGAAAAAACATTGCGACTCGGTAGCGGCAGCGGTCGCCGTAATCAGAGCCTTTGTAGCGTTCCGCCACGTCGCGGTATTGACGGATTGCGCCCGCAGTGTCGCCACGGGCTTCGCGCATCGTAGCGCGTTCAAAGGCAGCGCGAATAGCGGCGTCATCGCCAGGATAAGTGCGCTCTAACCGTGCAAAGGCACTATCGGCTTCGTCGTAGTATTTATTTTCCATTTTGAGCAATCCAGCTTCCAGAGCGGCTCTGGGCGCAACATTGCTTTGGGCGTATTCCGTTTCGACGCGGCGGAAGGTGGCAAACGCTTTCGCAGTGTCATTCATAGCAGCATAACTGCGTCCGACTTGATAAAGAGCCTCGGCATTGCGCGGGTTCTGGCGATTTTTTGCGATAAAATCTTCAAATTCTGCGGCGGCAGTGGCGAACTTGCCCGAATTGAACAGCGTTTCTGCTTTTTTGAACTTCACTTCTTGTGCTAAAGTCGAGCCGGGGCTTGCATTAATGTATTTATCGGCAATCGCCGATGCTGAATCTTCCTTGCCTTGCAGCATATAGCAGTATTGGACGGCGTTCACAGCGTCTGGTGCAAGGGGATGGAGCGGGAACACATCCGCCACAGAACGATATGCTTGAATAGCAGCATCATATTTTTCCACGTTGAAATAGCTATCGCCAAGCGCGTAGTAGGCGCGGGGGGCTGCAGAACCTTGCGGGTACGCATCAAGCAATGCGCGAAACTCCTGTGCTGCTTCGGGATAGCGCCGCTGCTGGAAGTAAATCCATGCTGCGCCATAGAGCGCATCGTCTGCTAACGATGACGAGGAATAAGTTTTTGCAAAGTCGTGCATTGCTTCTAGTGCTTGGTCGTATTCCTGCAAGCGATAGAGCGATTGCCCAAGCTGAAAGGCAGCATACTCGCCTTGTTCAGACTTAGGTTTAAGACGTGCTGCTTGGCGATAAGAATCGGCGGCGGCACGATAATTTTTCGTGATGTATAAGCCGTCACCCTTGCGCGTCAGTACGTCCAGCGCAAAGCCTGATTGAGGATATTCCCGCAAAAGCCGCGTAAACGTGCCAGCCGATTCGGTGAACTGGCGAAGGCGAAATTGCGTCCAGCCCAAGCCATAGAGCGCTTCTTCGGAACGCCCGCTTTGGCTGTGTTCCGTCAAAAAAGCCTGATAGCCGCGCACAACATTTTGCAGTAAGTCCGCTTGATATTGGGCTTCCAGTATCCAAAATGCTGCTTCTGCGCGGCTTGTCGCAATAGCTTCGTTATTCGGGTCGTCGTTATTTTGGGGATTATCGTTCAAAAAACGTGTAAGCTGAGTAACGGCATCACGGTATTCTTTCGCACCAACAAGTGCCACACCGCGCTTCAGAAGCGCTTCTGAGAGATATTCATCGCGGTTGGGCAACGCATATAAAGGCACTTGAGCCAAAAGTTGCTCGACGTGTTCAAAAGAGCGCACCGCAAGCGCATAACTTTTTGCTTCCAAAGCGGTTTCGCCTAAGAGCAGATTGACGCGCATTTGCGTCGCAGCGTCGGGAGCTTCGCGGGCGGCACGTTCAAGAGTTTTGCGGGCATCGTCGTATTTGCCGTCGTGGTAGTAGATTTCGCCCAGTTCAAGCAATGCCTCCGCCGGAAAAGGAAAATCCGACTGCACCGCTAAGCCGCTTAATTCCTTGCGAGCTGTTTCGCGGTCGCCTTTGCGCTTGAGCGCAATCGTGCGGTATAAACGCGCTACGCCTGCAAGACGGGAATATTCGGGATTGCTGAAATTATCCGCCTCAATCACCGTGTCATATTCCACCAAAGCAGCTTCTATCATGTTTGTGGAAGAATCTGAAAGGTTCAAAAGTGCATAGCCTTTGCCAAGACGCGCTCGCATTTGGAGCGGAGAGCGAGGATATTCCTTGATGACCTGTTCAAAATTTTTCAATGCCGCCTCAAAGCGCCGTGCCGAAGCGTTTGCCTCACCGCGCATATAGAGAATTTGTTCACGGGCGTTGTCGGCATAACTTTGCTCTGCAAATACTTGACTGCTGGGAGTTTGATTGCGAGTATCGTTTAGGATAGTTGTTGCCGATTCCAATTCGCCGAGCGCCCGCGCTGAGCGTCGGAATTGCAAATGATTCTGCGCAGCGCGAATATGCGCTGCAAGGCGTACATTTCCTCGCGGATACGCCGTAATGATACGGTCATAGCGTGCCAGAGCGGTATCGTAATTGCGTGTCAGTTCGGCATAGCGGGCAAGAAGAAAGAGTGCGTCGTCAGCATAGAGACCGTGCGGATACATGGTTGCTGTGCGCAGAAAGACCGCTTGGGCACTATCGGCAAAAGCAGTGTTAGACGAACTTTCCTGCATGAAGCAAACGCCTTGCCAATACAGCCCGTCCGCCATAAGGAGCACATATCCTGAGTCTGCACGAGAAGCCAGATTGATAGCGGCAGAGGCAATGCTTTTGGTAAAGTATTCTCGTGCTTCTCCAAAACGTTCTTGCTCCAAATAGCGCTTGGCAGCAAGTTCGTAGGCAAAGGGCAGGAGCGGCGAATTGGGGCGACGGAGAGCGAAGCTATCTACGGTGCGCCATGCTGAAACGTATTCATCAGGGTTTTGCGCTCCAGCACGAAATTGTGCATCTGCCAGTAAGAGCGCTGCACGGTCGCTGGCGGGCGATTCGGGAAACGAGCGCAAGACCATTCGCAGGCGCTTTTGAGCTTCCTGCTGTACATCATGGCGAAACCACGCCTCGCCTTCGGCAAAGCGTTCCACGCCATAGTGCATCGGCATCGGGGCTATTTGTGCCGATAGGTTCACGATGCTCGTCGCAATGAGTATAATCGCTAAAGCCGGACTAATAGTGGTTTTGCTGGAAAAATGCTTGTGTGAAAGATTCATGGAAATGAAGCGTTTCAGTGCTTTTGAAAGTTTTTTTGTAGCTTTCACAAATGTACACAAAAAAGCGAACCTCACGAAGCCTGTATTGATGCGGACGAAAAGAAATATGCGAAAAAGAAACAAGAATTGATATATGTAGAAAACTTTTCGCGTGGCGTATTTCGGGGAAAGTTCGTAAGTTTATTATTCGTGCAGCATAAAAGATCGCACACCCCATAAACCCTATATTTGTAGCATTTTAGCGGAGTTTTGGCATGAAGATTCAACGCCGTTTTACGCAAGCGGGCGTAAACGTCTATGACCAATTTGAATACACACATCGCGCATCTACCCTGCGCAATACCGATGGTTCGGTTGTGTTTCAAATGACCGACATCGAAGTACCGAAGCAGTGGTCTCAGGTCGCCACCGACATTTTGGCACAAAAGTATTTCCGTAAAGCCGGTGTTCCTCAAGTGGACACTGACGGTAAGCCTATGCTTGATGAAAATGGTAAACAAATTACAGGTGCAGAGCGCTCAGTGAAGCAGGTCGTTCATCGTCTTGCGGGTTGTTGGCGTTTTTGGGGGGAGCAGTATGGTTATTTTGACTCTGCTGATGATGCACAGGCATTTTATGACGAGAGCGCTTATATGCTGCTCCGCCAGATGGCAGCGCCAAATTCTCCACAATGGTTCAATACAGGATTGAATTTTGCGTATGGTATTACCGGCAAATCACAAGGTCATTTCTACGTTGATCCGGGATCGAAAAAACTTGTTGCTTCTAAAGATGCTTATACGCACCCGCAACCCCATGCGTGCTTTATCCAATCCGTCGAAGATGATTTGGTGAACGATGGTGGTATTTTCGATTTAGCAGTGCGGGAAGCGCGTATCTTTAAGTATGGCTCCGGTACCGGTACGAATTTCTCCTCACTTCGGGCTTTGGGGGAAAAACTCTCCGGCGGCGGCTCGTCGTCAGGTTTAATGAGCTTTTTGAAAATTTATGACCGTGCTGCTGGCGCTATCAAATCCGGCGGTACAACACGCCGCGCCGCGAAAATGGTAATTCTGAACGCTGACCATCCGGACATCGAAGAATTTATCGAATGGAAGGCAAAAGAAGAAGAAAAAGTCGCTGCACTTGTTGCGGGTTCCAAATTAACCGCACGTGCCTTGCAGTCCGTCATGGATGCAGCATTGGCTGGCGGAACCGATATGAAAGCAAACACCGATCTTGCTCGTGCCGTCCGCAAGGCAGTGGAAGCAGAAGTGCCACATAGTTACATCTTCCGAACGCTTGCTCTTGTTGAGCAAGGGTTCACAACGCTTGATTTTGAGACGTTCGATACACATTATGAATCAGAAGCCTACAATACTGTGAGCGGTCAAAACTCGAACAATACGGTGCGTGTAACAGCAGAGTTTATGCAGGCTGTGGTGGAAGACAAAGAATGGAATCTTATTCGCCGCACCAACGGCACTGTTGCCAAGACGGTTCGCGCCCGCGACTTGTGGCGCAAAATCGCCGTGAGCGCATGGAAATCGGCAGATCCGGGACTTCAATACGATACGACTATCAACGAATGGCATACCTGCCCGGCTGATGGGCGCATCAATGCTTCTAATCCCTGCAGTGAGTACATGTTCCTCGACGACACAGCGTGTAATCTTGCTAGTCTGAATCTTGCCCATTTTGTGGAAGAAGATGGTACGTTCAAAGTAGATGATTTCAAGCACGGAGCACGTATCTGGACGACAATTTTGGAAATCTCCGTACTTATGGCGCAGTTTCCTTCCAAGCGCATTGCCGAACTCAGCTACAAATTCCGCACTTTGGGGCTTGGTTTCGCTAATCTTGGGACAATTTTGATGACGCAAGGCGTTCCCTACGATTCTCCGAAAGGCTTGGCTATTGCTGGCGCTATCTCAGCTTTGATGACGGGCGAGGCGTATGCTACCTCTGCCGAAATTGCGAAAGAACAAGGAGCATTTCCGGGTTACGAACCGAACAAAGAAGCGATGCTTCGCGTTATGCGCAATCATCGCCGCGCAGCCTACAATATGGCAGAAAACCAGTACGAAGGTCTTAGCGTGAAGCCAATGGGCATTAACCACGAGATTTGTCCGCCGAACCTTATGGCTGCTGCCCGCGACGCGTGGGACAGAGTTGTGGAGTTAGGTGAAAAATATGGCTACCGCAACGCGCAAACAACGGTGATTGCGCCCACAGGTACGATTGGTCTGCTGATGGACTGCGACACCACAGGTGTAGAACCAGACTTTGCGATTGTAAAATTCAAAAAACTTGCCGGCGGCGGGTATTTCAAAATTGTCAATCAATCAGTTCATATTGCATTGTCGCGTTTGGGCTACACAGCGCAGCAAATCGAAGATATTGAGAAGTATTGCAAAGGGCGCGGCACGCTGACGGGCTGTCCGCATATCAATCGTCAAACATTGAAGGAAAAAGGGTTCACACCTGAGGCTCTGGACGCAGTCGAAAAGCAGTTAGATGCGGTGTTTGATGTGAAATTTGCGTTCAATAAATGGTCGCTTGGCGACGATTTCTGCAAAACAACGCTGAATTTCACGGAAGAACAGCTGAATGATTTCAGTTTTAATATGCTGGAAGCACTTGGTTTCACGAAGCAACAAATTGATGAAGCAAATGAATATATTTGCGGCACCATGACCGTCGAAGGCGCTCCGCATCTGAAAGATGAGCATTTACCAGTGTTTGATTGTGCTAACAAATGTGGTACAAAAGGGCAGCGGTACATCGCGTATATGGCACACGTGCGGATGATGGCGGCTGTGCAGCCATTTATCTCCGGCGCAATCTCCAAGACCGTCAATATGCCTGCGGAAGCAAGTGTGGATGAGGTTGCAGATGTGTATATGGAATCATGGAAATTAGGCGTGAAAGCAAATGCTCTCTACCGCGACGGCTCGAAACTCTCGCAGCCCCTCAACAGCACCGCCGCAAGCGATCTTGACGAAGTACTGATGCTTGGCGACGAAGAAACGCTTGACGAGACCAAAGGACCGAAAGAAGTCCAAATGCAGATCGTTGAAAAAGTCTATCACCGCGCCCAGCGCCGCCGCCTGCCGAAAAAGCGCACGGGGCATATCCGTGAAGGCTACGTGGGCGGACACAAGGTGTTTTTGCGTACAGGCGAATTTGAAGATGGTTCACTCGGCGAGATTTTTATTGATATGTACAAGGAAGGCGCTTCGTTCAAGGGCTTGCTGAATTGTTTCGCCGTTCTCGCCTCAAAGTCGCTTCAGTACGGTATGCCGCTTGAAGAGCTTGTCGAGACCTTCACCTTCACGCGCTTTGAGCCTGCCGGCTTTGTGGAAGGGCACGAAGCAATCAAGAATGCGACATCTATTCTGGATTACGTTTTCCGCTCAGTAGGCTATGACTATCTCAAGCGTAACGATTTTGTTCACGTCAAAGCAGTAGATGAGCCGCCGGTGAGCAATAAAACCGCTTCTCCGGAGTTGGGTAATCCTGCCGCAAGTATTGCTACGACGGTGATGCCGGAGTCTGCGCTTGCCGAAGTCGCGTTTAGCAATGGAGGAGCAAACACCAGCAACGGTAACGGTCGTACTGCCCGTGTTGTCGAAGCTAAAGCAAAAGGTTACACTGGCGAACAATGCTCTAATTGCGGCTCTATGCGCGTTAAACGCAATGGTTCATGCACGGTATGCGATGATTGTGGTACAACGAGCGGTTGTTCGTAACGAGTAAAGTAGATTTGTAGAAAAGGAAGCCCGAATATTGTCCAAAATATTCGGGCTTCTTGCATTTTTTGCCATTCCCACGTGCTGATATAATCAGGGTCGGGAAAAATGAAGATATAACACACTCAGTAGTAGAGCGCTGTTGTGAGTTTTTTATAGATAATGTGATATTATTGAAAAAATATTCAAAAAAAATAAACATATATAATTTAGTCTAAAAAGCTAGGTTTTATCAGGTGTTGTTCAGGATTCGATGCCGTGAAATTGCACCCTTATTTAGGGTTTTTTGTAAGAAATGTAAAAAAACATTTGCATATCAATTAGGAAACCTGTAATTTAGCAGTCCGTTCACTAC
>JACVZY010000011.1 GCA_014654705.1 Ignavibacteria bacterium | reverse complement strand
TCGGCAGACTGGCTGCCGCTTTGATTGCTCTGATTTTTAACTTTTAATTGGCATACCTAGAGGGTTTTCTCTTGCTCGTACTAAGCCCGCTCCTCCGGGAGTAAATACAGGCGATCCTAAATATGATGCAAAACGTACAAATCGAGCAGGAACGTTCTCAAAGCGTTCAATCTCGCTTCCTTTGTTTAAATAATTCCAAATTGCCGGATTGTCAAGACTTAATCCATAAGCAATTTCCCAAAAACCAAAGAGCCGTCCTTGAATATCGAAGACTGCAGATTCATACAGTTTATCACTCCATTCTAGGCGTAGTGGGAAATTACCATTATCACTAAAGAAGAGTTCCACTTGAAAATAGCCTGTTTTCCAACGAGATTCGCCGAGTCCCCCGATACGCCATGCATTATTACTAGGAACAAATTGAGAACTAGCATATGAAGAATCAAACAAATAGAATTCTGCATAAAGTTTTGTAATAGCAAAGCCTTCATTTCTTGCAAAACGTACAGGTTGTTTATCCAACAGCCACCGTACTGTCAAACCCGAAGCGCCATCCATAGAGAACAAGGAACTAACAAGTGTTGAGCGATTATCACCGCTTCCAATCCAGTGATTAAAACCAACCTGCCAATCAAACCGCTTATTCCCAAGATTGTAGTATGCTCCGGCTGTCAATTTAGGATTATTGTAACCACCAAACGCATCTGCCCGCACCCCAAGCTGCAAGCCACCAAGCGGGTCGTACCACACTGACGGGCGTACCGACACGCCGTAGTAATCAAGCGGCGCAGCTTCATCGAAGCGCGTCATAAAGCCAACCTTCACTTCCGGCATGGCGGGGAAAAGTCCGCCAGCTTGTATGGTATTTTTCGTTAGGTCGTGCCGGAGCAGATTTCCTGCGGTGTCCAGCCGCACCTCACGCAAAGGGCGGTCGGTGATAAACTCTGCCGTATAGTCCGGCGCTACCCAGAACCACGGCGCGAGGCGGCTTGTGTCGCGGTTTGGTGCGTTCAACATATCGCTGGGAATGGAGAGCGCCTGCACTGCGCCGCTCACGTCCGTCGCAAAGAGACGAAGCGGCACGTGGGCGCGTTCGCGTTTGGCGATTTGAAGCGTGTTCTTGAATTTTCCACCCGCCGTCGGTTCTGAACGCAAGGACTGAAGCGTGTAGTCAGGCAGCTCCGTACCACGAATGAACGTGTCGAAAACTTCATCCATGCGCTGCCCAAAAACTTCCGAACCAATTTTCTCAAAATCCGGCGGGTAGGGATGCCGGAAGCGCCAGCGCTGCTGGTAGGTACGCAAGAGTTCATCCACTTTGTCCTTGCCGAACGAATACTCGAACTGGCGGAGCATGGCGGAGGCTTTGCGGTACACCATCACGGCGGTCATGTCTTCGTTCATGCGGTCTTGCGGGATAGAAAGCGGCTCGTCGTAGCCAAGCGCATAGACGCGCAGAAACGAGCGGTTCGTTTCCAAAGCGTCCTTGCGACGCGGCACAAGCGCCTTGTCGAGCCACGTGGGGCGTGATTGCTCGTCAATCTCGAATTCCTCCGCCATAATGCGGTCAGTGAGGTAGTCCGTGATGCCTTCGTCCATCCATGCGTGTTTGCTCTCGTTGTTCGCCGCCAAGCCGTAGAACCATTGGTGCGTGGCTTCGTGCGCCACTGTGCCGAGCGTGCCGTTGTAATCGCCGCTCCGAATCATCACCAAGTTCGGGTACTCCATACCACCGTCGCCCGCTTGTGCGCAGGTGAATTGTTTGTAGGGGTAAGGATAATATTTTTCACCCACAAACCGGAAAATACGCGGCAGCCATTCGGGAGCGTTCTTCCAGACGGCTTCGTACTTGGGTTTGGTGAGAATGTGAAAGGTTAGGTTCGGTGAAATCGGTGATGAAGCAGGCATTTTTACGACACGGTGAATGTAGTCTGCATCGGCAACCCACGCAAAATCATGCACAGGAAACGCCACGAAGTGCCATGTTTTCATGCCTTGCGGCTTTTCGGCATCGGGTGCGGGGAATTTCACGGTGTCGCGGTCAAACTCGTAGCCATGCCCCACTTCAAGCGGGTTCTGAAGGTCGCCCGATGCACCGATGACGAGTTTTGCAGGAACGGTAAGTTTTACGTCGTATTTGCCCCACACGCCGTAAAATTCGCGTAGTACAAACTGGTTATTTTGCCAACCGTGCTGGTCATATTGACACAATTTCGGGAACCATTGCGCCATCGAATAGCGCACACCTTGTGAGTTATTGCGCCCTGAGCGTCGAATCTGGATAGGAACTTGCCCCTCGAAGGTAAAGTCCAGTGTGATGCGCTCCTGCGGCAACAGCGGCTTTGCGATGTCCACGCGAATAATTGTTCCCAAGCGCTCCACCGTGAACGCCGAACCGTTAGCAGTGCCGGAGAGAATGTCCAGTTTGCCGTATTCGTTGGGTTTAAGATTGGCAAAGGTTTCCGGTTTCATGCGGTTGGGACCGATTGCTGCCACGCGCTTATGCGTGAGGCTGTTGGGCTGAAAAGCGTTGAAGTGCGCATGAAAGAAGATTTGGCGCAATGTGTCGGGCGTGTTGTTGAGAAATTCCACGCGGGCAGTGCCTTTGAAGGTGTAATCGTCGTCGTTGAGCGTCACGTTCATCGTTTGCACGAGGTCGCGTAAACGTTCCTGTTTTAAGCGCTCTTCTAAGTCGGCAGGGAAACCGCTTGGGAGGATGGCGTTTGACGGGGTAGCGCTGGATTGTTGGGCGTGGAGTGATATTGGCAGAGCAAGCCCCCACAGCATAAGCAAGGTGAGCACAAGCCCACTTGTTACACAGACGGCGGTGCGCAATAAAAATCTTTTCTCGGTGGCACAGACATTCTTGTCTGTGAGGTTTGAAGCGCTTTCCTGAATGTGATGCTTGGAAGATTCTCCAGCAACAAATCTCTTCTCGGTAGCACAGATATTCTTGTCTGTGTAGTCTTGCAACATGTTTCGCGATGGTATTATGCGCTGCCGCGCATGAAGGGCACAGACAGGAATGTCTGTGCTACCAAGAATAGAGCGATATTCGCGCTTTTTCACACGGCTCTTTGCCGCAAGGACAATTTTTCGCATATTAGCAACCTTAGTGTTTCGTCAACTATTGAACAAATTGTGTTTTTCTATGAGTAATGGACAACGTATCGGTCTTGTTATCGGGCTTCCGCTCGTGATTGTGTTGAGTACGTTTGGTTATGGCGCTCTACAGCTCACCAAGCCGGTAGAAATTGCTGCACCGATAGATTTTTATGTCAGCCCCAAAATGAGCCTCAACGCGGCAATTAGCCAGCTTGAAAGCCGCTCAGTTATCACCTCGCCGACGATAGCCCGCTTTGCCGCACGGATTATTGCATGGCAGTCCGGGCGGGTCATTCAGCGCGGTACATTCACGATTGAGCCGGGAACGGAGCAATTTTTGGTCATCATGGGACTTTTTTCCAGACGTAATTTACAAACAGCAACCGTTACCTTCCAAGAAGGAATCACGCTCAGCAAATATGCAGAAATTGCGTCAGAAAAAATTGGTTGCTCGAAGGGAGAATTTTTGCGTCTTGCGTATTCCGATTCGCTCCGTCAGGCGCGTGGAATTACAACCGCTACGATAGAAGGCTATCTCATGCCGAACACCTACGAGTTTTATCTCAAAACGCCCGCCCACGAAGTGCTGGATAAACTGCTGGACGAGCAAGATGACTTCTGGGCAAGCGTGGGCACAACCGGCACAACGAAGCTCGACCGCCACCAAACGCTCGTGCTGGCTTCTATCGTGGAAGCAGAAACGCCTGTGGACGACGAAAAACCACGCGTGGCGGGTGTGTACTGGAATCGGTTCAAAATCGGGATGAAGCTGGAAGCCGACCCGACGGTGCAGTATATTTACGACCTCAAGAACCCCAACCGCACCAGTCGCCGCCTACTCTTTGCGGATTTGGAAATAGATAGCCCTTTCAATACCTACAAGTACACGGGTCTGCCGCCAGCGCCCATCAACTCGCCCGGACGAGCGGCTATCAAAGCGGCGCTGAACCCTGAGACGCATTTTTTCTACTATTTCGTTGCGAAGCTGGACGGCTCAAACACGCACACCTTTACGCGCACCGGCGCGGAGCACCAGCAAGCGGTGGCGCTCTTTCGAGCACGTCGGCGGGCGGGGAAAATTAATATCTAAGCACGGCAACCGCTCTCTCAAACCACTGTGCGTTTTTACAGTAGTCACTATTTCTCCATTCCCCCCAAAGCAATGACCAACAAAGCCATCAGGAACGTCCAAACCGAAGTATTGTCTGATAATTGGTACGTCTTGCGAAAAGTTACCTACGACTATCAAAAAAAAGACGGAACATGGGAACAGCACAGCCGCGAGGCATACGACCGAGGCAACGGCGCAACGATTTTGCTGTACAACAAAGCGAATAAAACGGTCATTCTTACCCGCCAATTTCGTATGCCAACGTATCTGAACGGCAACGAAACGGGAATGTTGATAGAAGCCTGCGCAGGGCTTTTGGACAATAACAATCCCGAAGACTGCATCCGACGCGAGACCGAAGAAGAAACGGGCTACACCGTCTCTCACGTTCGCAAGGTCTTTGAGGCGTATATGTCGCCTGGGTCGGTCACCGAGATTTTATATTTTTTCGTGGCAGAGTATTCCAAGGAGATGAAAACAAGCACAGGCGGCGGCTTGGAAGAGGAGTCGGAAAATATCGAAGTGCTGGAACTGCCCTTCGGTGAGGCATTGCAAATGATAGCAAACGGTCAGATACGAGACGGCAAGACGATTTTGCTCTTGCAATATGCCCAAATTCACAATCTCCTTTCATCACAACAACCATCCCACGAATGAACCCAGCACAAGCAAATCAACCACAGATGATTTTGGTCGCGGGACCATACCGCTCCGGCACAAATGACCAACCGGAATTGATACAAAAAAACGTTGAATTTATGAGTGAAATCGCCTTAAAAATATATGCTATGGGTCACTTGCCGGTTTTGGGAGAATGGTTTGCACTGCCGCTTATTGAAACGGCTGGCGGCAAAGAGCTTGGCGACGCGGTATTCACGGAACTGTTTCATCCTGTGGCTGTGCGTCTTGTTGATTTTTGTACGGCTGTCCTGAGAGTGGGCGGAGAATCAACAGGAGCCGATGAAATGGTGAAAACCGGCATGGACAAAGGCAAAATTATTTACCACAACCTCTCTGAAATACCCATCCTTCAGGCTGCCCCCATATCTTCAGAAGCGGCAACTACAACCAGTTCGGTATAAACCATGCTGTATTTGGACGGAATTGAGCAAAGCTGAGTAAATTTATTCCAAAAATCGAATGGTACATTTGGAAGCACAATGATAGAACACAGTGTAATGTGCATGCGGTGTTTTTTATCTCCTTATGCTTTTTTGATCCGTTCTCATTCTGAAACGTTGCTTTATTGTTGACGTGTCAACTGTTTCGTTTTAAGGCATACTTTTTTCTGCACAATGGTACGGGCTTGGTTTTTACGGTGGCGATATTTTGACTGTTCGTAATGTTTTCTTATCTTGAGAAGAGACGGAGAGCCATTGGAGCTGATGTCCCAAATGGTTGAAAACTTTTCGCACCGTGTACGCGCATAAAACCTTGAAATGGCACATATTTTGGGCATATTAAGGTTACTCAAATAGTTGTTGCATATTTTTTCCGATTCATGGATTCTTTTCGCCATACTATCCTTCGTCAATGTGTACCCGTCTGCCGCATGAATACTTGTATTTTGGCGGTCATTACGGTCGTTTTGTCTTTGTCGTTTGAAAGCAGACTACAAGCACAAACGTCCTCGCTGAACCCCACACAGCACGGTTTACGCTGCGACGACGCCATCACATTTTGCCAGACCACCTACAAAACACCGTTTTTCACTGATAGCACGTTTCTTCAGGAATCGCTTCCGACGCTGCCATGCATTGAGCAAATGCCGACGATTGCTGTCCCCCGCGTCAATGGTGTGTGGTACAAAATCACGGTCTATCAAAGCGGCGATGTAGGCGTGGGCATTCAGCCAATGAACCAAGACGGCAGCCTGAATAACCGCGTCAATCTTGATTGGGCGCTTTTTCGGCTCACAGACAGTACCGATTGCGGGCGCTTAGGCGAACCAATTCTTTGCAATAGCGCACCGCGCGGCGGCTTGACCGGTGCGATTGAAACCTCTCCCGACGACCCCGAGAATCCCGCGTTCAGCAAACCCATTCGCAATGCTAAACAAGGCGACGTTTTTTTGCTTCTTGTTCTTAATCCCGACAATCACCGATTCGGCTATACGATTGACATGGGCTTTTCTTCCTCACAAAGCCTCACCGCGCAGACCGCACTAAGCCTTAAGAGCCTCTCGGCACCGCGTAGCGTTTGCCAGACAAATACTCTCACTGTTGAAATTTCTGACGACGTATTGGTGCGTACCGCCACAAGCGGAGCGTTCTCGCTTCTCAGTTCGCGCGGCATTCGCCCCGTTATTACACGCGTAGCTTCACAGCGCTTTGGCATTACCACCAGTGCTTCGGTGGAGGCACGTGATAATGTGTTTACGCTTTTCCTTGCCAACCCCATTGAGCAATCAGAGACGTATTCGCTCCGTATGCTCCAACCGCTACCGTCCTCCTGTCAAATTCTCAGCACATCAGCACAGATTTCGGCTGTGATTGCGGTCGGACCGCGCGTGGAAATTACCGGCTTCCGAGAATACTGCTCCGATGGCGCGAAACTCACGGCTTCATCGGACTTTCGTTCATACTTTTGGGATAATGTTCGCACGGGCAAAAGCGCCGGAAACACCCGCACGGTGGTTGTTCCCGAAGGTGAATATCGCCTGACGGTCATTGACAACAACGGCTGCCAAGCCACGACCACTGCCATTGTCCGCTCCACTACCGCAATAACGCTCGCGCTGAATGCAAAAGGCGATAAAACGACGTTCTGCAACTACGGCGACGGCAGCGATGGCGTACTGCTCCAAGCTACGCCCGGCTTCGACCGCTACGAATGGTTCTTCAATGGTTCGCCCACGACGGGCATTTCCACAACGGGCACGACAAGCGAGAAATACGTCTATGACTCTCCGGGCTTGTACTCTGTTCGCGCCTACGCGAACGGCTGCGAAAGCATTTCGAGAAGCATCAACGTTACGATGTTTGCAATTCCGGCAAAACCTGTCATTCAGCGCATCGGAAATTATCTGAGCGTTGTGAATCCGCCCGCTCCAGGTGCCAATTATTATTGGATTCGCCGCGCTGCGGATGGCAGAACAAGTGGCGTTGAAAATGGCTGGGATTGTTCGCCCGCCGCAAACGGCACATACTTTGTTCGCCTCAGCAATCAAAACGGCTGCTCGCTTGATTCCGACACACTTACTATCAACCGTACCCCCGTCCGGCTGCGCCTTGAGACCGGTTCGTATTCTGCCGAGCAAAGCCGCCAGTTTGATATGCAGTTCCGCCTTGCCCAACTTGTCAATTCCGCAGAAATAGCTGGCGTAACAAGCCTTACCTTTACTCTGCGCTTCAATGCAGGTTTGCTGTGGCTCTACCCCGCATCGCAGCGCGGCGTTCTCCAGAACCGATTCGATTCTCTCTCCTCCAATCGTTCTATCACTGTCAATTTCAGTCTCCCTGTACGCCCAAGCTCAACTCCGCCGACAACGGGCAGCGCCATCGGTACATTGCGCTTCCTTGCTACAGTTCCGAACACTGCACTGCGCCATATTACCAGTGCGACGGGCTTATTCCTAGAAAACATTACCTGCCTGACCCCAACTGGAAAAGTTATTCAAGGTATTGGTATTGATACGACTCTTGGTTCCTTCAGTTTGCTGAATGCCGGAAAATTCTTTGGTAATGGAACGGCATCAAATAACAATTCTGAATCAACCATTACTGAAGAGCAGACCAATACTGAAACCGTCAGCATTGTGGCTCACCCGAACCCGACATATCAATCTCTGACAGTAGATTTTTCTATTGCCAGCTCAAAATCCGAGACTATCGTTTCGGCATGGATACAAGATGCCTTTGGCAAACGAATCAAAACATTGCTTACCGAAGAACGAACTGGTACAGGCATTCATTCGCGGGAATTTGATGTCAGCGAAGTTCCAAGAGGCACGTATTTCCTCATTGTTCGTACATCGGACACCTATCGGACAGCGATACTTTCTATCACCCGATGAAACCATGTAAAAAACAGCGCCGCAGCTTGTTCTCACATCTCCGCAATGAAAAGCACAGCACTCGAAGTGCCGCATCATTGCGGAGTTTGTGCGTTTTGTGCTGCGCTGTGGTTGCGTTTTCCTTTTCGTTTTCGTGCCCAGCGCAAGCACAGTTACAACAGCGTGAGCCTGTTCTCTGGCGGGCGGGTGTTTTTGGCAGCTACGGACTGAATTTTCACCAAGCATTATTTGATTCTCTTCCCGGTTTGATACAATCAATGCCACCCTCGACAAAACTGCTTTTTACAGGAGGTAGAGGTGTGGGTTTTACATTTGGAGTATTATTTGAAAAACCATTTTCCTACGATTTTTCCTTTGCAGGGCGTGCCTCCATATCACGTCTTGATGGCTCTATGAGCTCCATCGGACCTTTTTCTCAGCCAGACCCTTCGGGTAATCTACTTATTGAAGCTGAGTTAGAGTCCAGATACTCTGCTGCTATAACGACTTTTTCACTTGAACCTTTAGCAACTTGGCATCCCTTCCCGAATGCCTCGGTGTATCTGGGTGCGCGAATTGGTTATAGCATAGGAAACTTTACTCAAGACCAACGTATCGTGAATGACCCCACCGGTTTGGCAGGTTTACCCAATACAAACCAAACAAGCTCCATACTCACCCCAAGCCGTGATATTCCCAGCATCTTTATTCCGCAGTTAAGCGCACTCACCGGAATCAGTTATGCAATTCCATTGGACATAGACGAAACGATTTTCCTTGCTCCCGAGGCGTGGTATTCCTACAACTTTACACCGTTTGTAAGCAATTTTCCGCCAAACCAGACATGGACGATTAACAGCCTACGCGGAGGCGTGAGCCTACGGTATTCACCCGAAGCAGCGCGTCGGTACTTGCCGCCTGCGATAGTCCGCACGGCAGAAACGCCGCGCTTGGCAATCAATATCACACCTTTGGCTTTAGATTCGAGCGGTGCCGAGTCGCCGCTTTTGCGCCTGCGCATGGAAGAAACGCTTTCACGGCAGATGCGCCCGCTACTACCATACATTTTTTTCGATAAAAATAACGATGTTATCCCAGCGCGGTATTTACGGCTTCTTCCTGCACAAACGGCGGTATTTTCGGAAAAATCGTTGGCAAAATGGGGGACGCTCGAAATCTACTACCACGCGCTGAACCTCATCGGCAAGCGCCTCCGCGATAATCCGTCCGCAAACATTCGTATCGTGGGCTGTTCCAGTGCCGATGAGCAAACGACAGACTCCATGCACATAACGCTCGCCGCTCGCCGTGCCGAAGCCGTGATGATGTACTTACGCGACCTCTGGCGTATCCCGATGGAACGCCTTCAGATAGAAACTCGCGCCTTGCCCGCCGAACCCAGCCCTCTGGCAGCGACCACTGCCTTTGCCAATATCGGTCATGCAGAAAATCGCCGCGTTGAGATTTATTCCGATTCGTGGGAAATTATGCGCCCCATTACCCATAGCGATACGCTTATCGAAGCCACACCTCCGTCAGTAAAATTTCTGCTTGGAGCCGTGACCAAAGGGCGTATTAGCAAGTGGCGCTTCAAGATTGAGCAGGGCAGACAACTTATTCAGTCGTTTGGTGGATTGGGTGTGCCGGAGAGCGAACTCTATTGGCATCCATCCCGTGAACACCGCACCGTACCTCGCACAGAAGAGGCAATTCGCTGTAATTTCGATTTTCTGGAAGACGAAGGTGAAGGCGGAACGGCAACCATTTCCATCCCGATTGAACAAGTAACCATTGCAAAAAAGCGTCGTAGAATCTCGTTGGACGGCTCTTCGGATGCAGAAAAGAGCATTGAAACCTATCAGTTCATAAACTTTTCGCCCGCAGGAAGCGCTCTAACGGCAGAGCACAAGCGGATGCTGGAGGAAATTACCGAAACAAGAATAGACGCAAGAGCAAAGGTGTTTGTAACGGGTTACACCGACAAAGCCGGCAATGCCGCACGGAATCTTGCGCTTTCTTCTGACCGCGCCAATGCTGTTGCGCTCAACCTCACGCAGACTATCTCCGCCGGAAATCATGTCCCTACACCCCTCGTGGCAGGGCGTGGCGGCACTCTCGGCATTTATTCCGAAGCTACACCCGAAGGGCGAATGTATGCGCGAATGGTCGAAATTCGAATAGAAATGCCGTCTTCCGTCCGATAAACACTCTTCTACAAGCAGTTTTCACTTTTTACACATTTTTACCTATGAAGGAGTAGATTATGAGACATGTTCAAATAGGTTACGGGCGCAATAAACGTAATGTTTTCTCCATGCTTTTACTGAACGCGCTCATGGTGTGCGCCGTTCTCGCGGTTCTCTCGTGTCAAGGTCCCGCAGGCGCGACCGGAGCGACAGGACCTCAGGGTCCAGCAGGCGTGGCAGGACCATCCGCCCAAACGACAAACATTACCGTTGCTGTCAGTGAATGGCGTGCCTCCGGTGCAGGTACGCCCGGTGCGCTTCTGCAATCCGGCTGGAAAACAGCCGCAAATATCACGCAAAGCGTGATGACAAGCGGCGCAGTGCTGGTGTATATGCAAATGGAGACCAATCCTGCGACGTGGCAGCAACTTCCTATTACGTTCTACGGCTCAAGCGTCTTTCAGGTGATTGATGCCCAGTATCGTGTAGGGCAGGTGCAAGTGTTCATCAATCAATCAAGCACTGTTGCGCCACCCACCCCCACTGGTACGATTACCTTCCGCGTCGTTGCCATCGCCGGCACGACTGTCACAGCGCTGGCAGCACAAATGGACATCACGAACTATCAATCTGTCAAAAAAGCATTTAATCTTACCGAATAATCGAGGCATATAAAACAGAAGCCGTCGCAAAGCAGCACTATATCTGCTTTGCGGCGGCTTTTTTTTGCAAAAATCAGCTTCTTTTCTTACGAAAACGACTTCATTGCATCCAGCAACGAAGCCATTTCAATCGCCACCGTTGCAGCCTCGAAGCCTTTATTGCCGGCTTTGGAGCCGGAGCGCTCAATTGCTTGCTCTATCGTGTCGGTGGTCAGAACGCCGAAGATACATGGAACGTCGGAATCCAGACCGACGTGCGCCACGCCTTTGGTTACTTCTGCGGCGACATAATCAAAATGCGGCGTAGAACCGCGAATAACTGCACCCAGCGCAATGACGGCATCAAACTTTTTGCTTTCCGCCATGCGTTTCACCACAAGTGGAATCTCGAAACTGCCCGGACAATAGGCTACCGTGATGGATTCGTCCGCGACGTTGTGCCGCTTGAGCGCGTCGAGAGCGCCTTCTAAGAGCTTCCCAACAACAAAATTATTCCACCGCGATACGACGATGCCAAATGTTTTTCCCTGCGCATTGAATACGCCTTCTACTACGTTTACTGCCATGATGATGTTGAAAAATTAAGATGGTTACTTTGTTTGTCATTCTGTTTGTCATTCTGTTTGTCATTCACTTCAATCTGTGAGCCTATTGTGTGCTGTGCACCGAACGTTCTTTACCGCTCAAGATTCATTTTCAGTGCCAGCAAAATCTGCCATGCCGTCATAGTGAAATTGCCCGGGGGATTGATGGTGGTCAAAGGAAGAAGATACTGCACCATCGGGCTAAGACGAAAGCGCGTTCCGATCGGAATGTCCGTGCCGATTGTCAGCGAGGCAGCCAGTTGGAAAGTGTTGAGCGGTGTAAAAGTCGAATCCTGCACCACAACGCGGTCGGTTTCGGTCTCGGAGAAACTCACCTCTGCTTCTTCGCCATTCGGCAAACGCACCGTGCGGTCAAGAACAAATTTTGTGTGCTTCAGACGGCTTCCCGCAATAAAACCACCCTGCAAACCGACTTGAACAAAAGGCTGAAAGATGCCGATAGTAAGCGGGTTCCAGACGATATACGGCGTGAGAGTAAACGTGGGAAAGCTGGCTTCTGCTACGTGGCGAAATAAAATCGGCACCGTAAAAAACTGCGAGGGCTGCGCAAGCGACTGCACTCGCACATTCTCATACTCGCGGAAAGCAGCCGTTATGCGGCGGTCTTCGTACATCAAGCGCGCGCCGATGTTGATCGTACCCAAACGCCAGTTTGCGTTCGGTGCAATAAGATTTTTTTCATACATGAGTCCTGCCACAATTCCTGCCCCCACACCGCCTGTGAAGGTACATGGGCATCCAGTGGCAAACGAACCATCCTGCACATAAAACCCCGGACCGGCAACAATACCGATTACGTCCGGCACAACGCGCCGCCCAAGCTCCAGTGGCGATGAGCCTTCGCTTTCTTGAGCGAGAAGCGCAGGGGCGAAAACAAAACAAAGGCTTGCGAGACAAGAATACACAAGGAGTTTGCGAAAGGAAACAAGAGGGAAAAACATAGATGCCTACCGAATGGTGGTAAAGAAATTGCGAACAACGTAATGATGAAGTAGCAAGTTATCAAACGAATCAGAGAAATACAAATTGCATTCGCGCAAGCGCAGCAAAAGTGAGACGGAGCGCCCGCCCAATGTTTTAGAATGAAACGCACCAGCGCTGCCCTGATTTTTTGTTCCCACGCTGTTTTCGGAGAAATGTGTATTTTGCCATGCAGCATTGACGCTTACTTGCAGAACACTACCACACCTACACAAGATTTGGTCTGGTTTTTGCGGGTACGCTCCTTGAGCCGTGCAGCGTGGAGAGCCGCACGGGTTCGCCCTAAATCCCCTCATGTTTATCAAATTCTTGAAGCCATGCTTTTTGCGTCTCAAGCATTGCGGAATATATTCCGCAGGATTACCTACGGTTTTGTTGCTTTGATTACTATACTGTCTTCTGCACAAGGACAGCTCCTGCCGTCAACACAAGCCACCCAATCGTTCGGCATCAACGCTGCACCACGTACAGCCAAAGGGTCAAATCTCACAGCAAGCGCTCCTTATACATGGACTTTTGCGACACAAGCCTGTAGTGCACCACTAAATGAGAATCGTGTTGTCTATACTTTTGTTGGGGACACCAGTAATCGTATAGATGGTCGTATTATTTCAGCGACAATATCGGGGCAGAATGCAAATGATTTTCGCCTTATTGTTCCCTCGCAATTTCCTGCTGCAATTTCAGCAACCAGTGGAGCACTCATTCAAGTAGAGTTTTTTGGCTCTGCTCTTGGTGTTCAAAGAACCGCACAATTGCTCATCGTAACCCAAGATTTGAACGGGGTGAATTTAGAGCCGATAGTAGTTAATCTACAAGCTACGCGCGTACAGCGAACCTTTCAACTTATTCAGCAACAATATAACTTTGGGGTACTACCTCCAAATATAGCGAGTACCCAAACTTTCTGGTGGTTACGTAATACCGGAACTGTTCCTATTACATGGCAAATTTCTCCTAATTTTGACCCGTTTTTTACTATAGTGAACACTTTTCCACCTCCAATTAAAGATGCCGCATCTCAGAGATGGTACACAACCGTCAATCCGGGTGATTCAATGCAGCTTACCGTACGTTTCAATGGAGATATCGCTGGGCAGTATCGCAATGCAGATTTTCAACCTACTGATTACAATTGCGGTACAAGTATATTTTTCAAACTCGAAGCCACGACCGCCCAAAACCCGCCTAATATCACCATTCGCAATGTCGTGCAAGGCGTGGATAAGCCTGTGATGCAAGATATTTTTCTCGGCAATTTTGCCTGCCCCAATACCGATGCGCCCTTCAAGGACACGACGCTCAAAATCTATACATCGGGGCAGGTTCCGCTTATTGTGAATAGAGTAACCTTTGACCATCCCGACTTTCAGATTATCAGCCCGCAAACACTGGCATCGCAGCGCCCGGACACTATTACCTTCAATACCTCGCGCGACATTACCATTCGCTACACGCCGCGTACGCCAAGTGTTTTGAATATTATTGCAACCATGACACTTTTTTCTAACTCTACCACGGGCACCCCATCGGGCAGCACAACAGTTACCTTTCAAGTTCGTAAAGACTCCATCAGGCTCGAAGTATCGCGCCTGAGCGTAGATTTCGGCTCCGTAACACGGAACGGAACTGTGCCTGCGCAAACACTCGTGATTCGTAATACAGGAACACTTCCTCAGGGGATTCCACCGCTCAGCGATCCCAATTTTACAGCAACGTTCTCGCCCACACAAATTCAGGCGGGTGATTCTGTCGTCGTAACTCTCCGAGCCATTAATACTTCTCAGGCTGGTGTTGTGAGTGGAACATGGGTTATTCGGGATAATTGCAACAACATTATCCAAATACCGCTTCGGCTTGCTATCAATCGCCCCAATCCTACGATTGGACTGGCAGTGCCCGTGAGTTTCGGGCGCTTGGTCTGCTCAAGCGATACCGTCATTACGCTGCCCATCTCGAATACCGGCAATGACGCAAACGACCTTGTGATAACAAGTTTGAGTATTGTAGGGCAAAGCAATGGAGCATTTTCTTTTGTGCAGCAACCTCCCAATCAAATTTCAATTCCATCCGGTCAGTCGCGCTCGGTGCAAATTCGTTTCCGTCCGAACCGCACGGGTGCTATTACGGATGTGCTGCGTATCGTTTCCAATGCAGAAGGCACGCCCACCTTTGATGCGCCATTGAACGGCTCAAAAGATTCCGTGAGTTTTCGGCTTTCGCGCACGGCGGTTAGTTTCGTCAATATTTTTCCAAGCGCACAAGTGTCTGATACACTCACTGTTATCAATACCGGTACAGTTCCTATAACGTGGGGCGCTACATCGTACACAATTGCGAATCCCTTTTCGATACAAATCATTCCGCCTATCACGCCCGTCGGCGGTTCGTCGCAGGTACGTGTGAATTTTTTGGGCAGCGTGAATGATGCCTCTGCTACGGGCACACTTGCCGATACCTGCGGGCGAGCGCAAATGATAAATGTGAGGGCGACCATTTTGCGCCCGTACATCAGCGCTACGCCAGCCGTTTCCTTCGGCACTCTCACCTGTGAACTATCGGCAAGCAGCCAACTCATTATCAAAAATCCCGGCGGTCAGGATTTAGTTGTAACAGCGATTACATCCAATTCGCCGACCTTTAGCGCGGATACAAGATTGCTCCCAGTCCGTATTCGTGGTGGTGGCAGCGACAGTGCGCTTATACCACTGACGTTTACTCCCAGCACAACAACTCTTGGTGCCGATAATGCCATCATTCGCATTACATCCAATGCTGCTAATGCTGTGAGCGGCACGACCACAACTGTCTCAGGAATAAAAAACGTCGTTCGCTTCGAGTTCGTGAAGCGATTTAACAGTGATTTGCCAAATTTAGTCAGCCGCTCGCTGGGTAACGTTCCGCCCAACACTGCCGTTTCCGACACGCTTACTCTGCGCAACACGGGAAACCTCCCGATTTCGTGGCAAACGCCGTATTACTCATTGGACTCACTGTTCACAATTACCAGTGTTTCACCCAATCCCACACCGCCCGGCGCAACGGCGGTAATGACAGCCCGCTACAACGGTCTGGCGTGTCCGGATTCTAAAATTACCGCCAATGGTATTCCGGTATTGCAAAATTATGGCTTCCGCTGCGACAGCACTGCCCGCGTAACGCTCTCGGCGCAGACACTCCCAGCCACAGCGCGTCTCTGGACGGATTCTATTGCCGCCAATATCAGCGACTCGGTGGCGCTACCCATTCGCCTACGCAATCCGCAGTATTTGCGCGAAGCGGGCGTAACGGGCTTTAGCTTTGTGCTGCGCTATGATTTCTCGACGCTTGTGCCGCTTGATAACCCACGCGGAACGATTGTGGGTACGTCGCGCTTGCAGCCCGTCACGCTTATGCTTCCCACGACCATTCCCGCCGATAGCGTCTTGGGGCGTGTGCGCTTTCAAGCCACGCTGGGCAGCACGTCGGGAACGCTTATTTCGATTGACAGCCTCCGCGCCATCGGCACAAGCGGTGCAAGTTGTATTATTTTCGACAACACGGCGTTACAAGGAAAATTCACTCTTGGCGGCATTTGCTTGGAAGGTGGGATGCGGCTTGTGACGAAATCCACATCCGCCACCGTACTTGCGCAAAGCAAACCCAATCCCGCTTCGGATATTGCCACGATTGACTTCTCGCTCTTGGAGCGCGGACTGACGACGATAACGGTCTATTCCGTTATGGGCGAAGCCGTTCTGCAAGCAATGGCGGAACGACTCGAACCGGGCGCATACTCCTTCGATATGGATGTTAGCCGATTACCGTCGGGAGTATATTTCTACGTCCTGCAAACGCCCACTGACCGCAAAACGCGGAGAATGGAGGTCATACGATGAAAAAGTACCCTGCTACCCATTTCGCTAATCTTGGTAGCACAGACATTCTTGTCTGTGAACTCCACCAACACACAGACAAGAATGTCCGTGCCACCGTGAGAAAGGCATTTCTCGCACTGATTGTGTCGCTCTGTATTTTTTCTTCTCCCCTCTCCGCACAAAAAGTAGATTCTTCCGCTCGCACGCGCTTCGGCGTGTTCGGGCAATTCGCCTACAATATGCACCGCGCCGCCTTTGCGAAGTTGCCGGGTGTGCCGAATTGCTGCCCGCAGTTCACTGACGCGGTGAGCAATAGTTATGCTTTGGGCGCACTCTTTGATATTCCCCTGAATAACGTCTTTGGGTTTTCGCTTCGACTTGGCTATACGCCTACTCCGGCATCATTTTATGCAGAAGATTCTACAACTCTGAACGTTAGGGGAGAACCAATACGAACCGTATTGCGACACTTTTTAACTTCAAATGTTGGCAGCGCAGGGCTTGAAGCGTACTTCACCATCAAACCACTGACGGGTTCTACACGGACAGATGACGGTCTAACGATACTTCTTGGAGCGAGAGCAGGATATGTGCTACATAGTGATTACGACCAGAAGGAAAAGACCCCCCATGACTCTATTAGCTTTGCCGATCCAGCGACAGGAAAGGACATTGGACCAACCCGCAATATTTTTTCGGGTGCTCTTCCTTCCGTTACTCCTTATACAGTCTCCCTCATGGGCGGCTTGGCATGGGAAATCCCGCTCAACGCCAAGCGCACGGTCTATATCACGCCCGAAGTGTTCTATTCCTTCCCGCTCACGCCCGTCATTCCGTCGTCGGCATTGAATGGCGCATGGAGTGTGCATCAGATTCGCGCGGGCATTGCGCTGAAGTTTGCGCCGGAACGCAAGGTGATTGACACAAGCACCGCACCGCCACAAACGCCGCCGGACAGCCCGCCGGTCGTGGTCGGGACACCGCCAACAAAAATAGAAAACAAGCGTCCGCCCGAAACAGGCGTAGAAACAGGCGGCAAAGAACTTTCGGCAACGCTTACTGCTGTCGGCGTAGAGCGTGACGGCAAAGAACTTCCCGACGTTACCTTCCGTGTGGAAGAATTTTTATCCACCAATTTGCGCCCGCTTCTCCCGTACGTCTTTTTTGAACAAGGCAGTGATAATATCCCCGAACGCTACGACCGCCTTTCTATGCGGGATGTGAACGATTTCCAGGTGGATAAATTGCACAATTACGAAATGCTGGAAACCTATCACCACATCATGAACATCGTCGGGCGGCGAATGCGGTCGTACCCACGTGCAAAGCTGACCATCACGGGCTGCAACGACAACACCGCTCCGGGAGAGCGTGGCAACACGTCACTTTCCTACCGCCGCGCAAAAGCAGTGCGGGATTACCTCTCGAATGTCTGGAACATAGACACTGCACGGATGCCGATTCAAATCCGCAATCTGCCCGCCACGCCGACGGTATCGAACACCAAACTCTACGACAACGAAGTCGTGCAGGAAAACCGCCGCACCGAATTTTCTTCCGACACGTGGGAAATTCTGGAACCCATCAAAACCACCGACACCGTGCGAACGGTCTCGCCGCCGATTATCCGCTTCCGCCCGCGCGTGATGCTGCCTCAGGGTAACGTCAAGGAATGGCGCATTACCATCCGGCAGGACGGGCAAAAGCTGAAGGAATTCTGGGGAACGGGAAACATTCCCGCTATTCTCGACTGGAATCTAGCCGAAAATCAAGCCACCATCCCACGAGCACCCACCCCGCTTGAATACACCTTGAGCGTCGTGGACGACTCGGGCAACCGCCTCTCGGCACAAGGTGCTTCTCCGGTGGAGCAGATAACGATTCAACGCAAACGCCGTGAACGCCTGAAAGACCGCGAGGTTGACCGTTACAGTCTCATCCTGTTTGATTTCGACAAATCGAATCTGACCACGACCCAAAACCGCATTGCTTCTTTCATCAAAACGCAGATTCAGCCGGAGGCGACCGTAAGAATTTCAGGCTACACCGACTACACGAATCCGCTGGATTATTCCTTACGCCTTTCCAAAGCACGCGCCCGCGAAACCGCATCGGCGCTGGACTTGATAAAGAAAGCGGAAGTGCGCGGGCTTGGTAAAACAGTTTTGCTCTACGACACCGAAATCCCTGAGGGGCGCTTCTATTGCCGCACGGTGACGATTATTGTCGAAACGCCGATTGTGCCGGAGTAAGGCAAAGAAATACAATCTCAACCCAGACCCGCCTCAACTTGATGTGTTCTTGTTTTGGGGCGGGTTTTGTATTGTCGGGATATTACCAGGTTCTGCACAAATCACAAGCGAGATGCTGTCTATCTCCAAATTTTAGCATATATTTGAACTTGTTTCTCATTTTCTCAACAATCTTTTTCGTATGAATTTTCCCTCAGTTGCCCGCCAATGCTTGATACTTGTTTGCTGTGCGTTTGCTGTGTTTAGCTCGGCAGCAGTTGTTGCCCTTGCGCAAGGGCGCACAAATATTCCCGGCGGCGATGCCGAAAAACTCCTTCAGGCAGATGCTTCAGCACAGATGTCGTCTGCTATGCCCGCCGGAACAGGCTTTGCGACGGATAATATTCTTAGCCCTGACCATTATTTTGTGGGCGCAGGCGACGTGCTTGCCTTAGAAATTGTCGGTCCTCTTTCGCTGACCATTCCGCTGACTGTTTCGCCGGAAAATATTATGCTTGTGCCGCGTTTAGGCGAAATCAACGTTACGGGTAAAACGCTCACGCAGGTCAAAGCCGAGATTCAACGCCTCGTGCAGAGTCGCAACCCCAACAACCGCGCCTATCTCACGCTTCAGCGCCCGCGCACCGTCTATGTGCGTGTCAGTGGCAACGTGGCGGCGCCCGGCTTGTACACGCTTCCGGCAACAATGCGCGTTTCATCGGCGGTAGCGATTGCGAATCAAGAAACACTAACCACAGCCAAAGAACGCCTTAACACAAACCGCCTTCCGGCAAATATCGCCACCGACAACGCTCCAAGTGGGCAGTATGCCATTGGCTATGCACAGCGCAACGTAAAAGTGCAGCACCGCAACGGTACAACCGAAATTGCCGATGCTCTGCGCTCGCGCTACATGGACGACCCAGCAGCCGACCCGACTATCCGCGAAGCGGACGAAATCTACGTTCCTTTCGAGTACGAATCCATGCGTGACGGCGCAATGCTTTCCATTGCCGGCGCAGTGCAGCGTCCCTGCCTTATGCCGTACCGCAAAGGCGACCGTATTTCGCTGCTGCTCAAAGCCGCATACGGCTTAACGGAAAATGCCGACTCTGCCCGCGTAGAGCTGCTTGAAGTCGTCTCGGCTGGCGGCTCAGGCACTGCGGCAAAAACTCTCAGCGCTTCACGAATCTTAGCTCCGGGAGGAGCAGACGACATCGAACTCCCCGCCGGAGCAAGCGTGGTCGTGCGCGAAAAAGAACAAGCAACGAAGCGCCGTGGTACAGTTTCCGTGCTGGGTGAAGTTGCCTCGCCGGGCGTGTATGCTATCGAAGCAGGCGTAACGCGCCTTGCCACCATCGTGCAGCAAGCAGGCGGTCTCACCAAAGCAGCGCACTTGCCGCTTTCTGCTATCACGCGCCGCGAAATGCGCTCGCTTGCTTTCCGTGTGAGTGATGCTGAATTGTCGCGTAACGCCCAATACACCACGCTTACCCCCGAAGATACGCTCCGCTACAAACTCGACGAGTCCTTGCGCCGTCCTGTGGTGGCGTGTGATTTTACCGCCGCACTGGAGAAAAACTCCGATGCCGACAACGTTCTGCTGCAAGACGGCGACGTGATTACCGTTGCCACGAACCCGCGCAATATCTTTGTCTTTGGGCAAGTCAATAAGCCCGGATTTGTCGAAGCAGCAGAGGGCAAAACTGCCGAGTGGTACGTCAATGCTGCCGGAAACTACGCTCCTAACGCCGACACTGCACGAGTGCGCGTCATCAAAGCAAAAAATCGTTTGTGGCTTGACCCGCGCGTCAGTGCTGGTGCGGCAAAAGGCACAAGCATAACGCTGGAAGCCGGAGACCAAATCTACGTGCCGCGCGTACCGGACACGAACACCGACCTTGCTCTCAAGCGCGTTTCGGCGGATTTGCAAAAAGAGAGTTTGGACTTGCAGAAAAGCACACAATTCTGGGGAATAATTGCAGGGCTTTTAGGCACTATATTAGGTGGCTTAAACTTGTATGTATCGCTTACTCGTACTCCTTAATAAATTTTTGTAGAGGTAATTTGATAGGAGAAGAATCCATGACCATTTCCCATAAACGCCAGCAAGTACCAATCGTCTCTCTCGTGGAGCGGCGCACGAAGGGGCGCAAAATGTTGCTTGGTAGAAATTGCACTTAACTTTTTGCCCAATGCCTCGTATGAATGATATATGAACCTTCCCCTTGCCAACGAACCCGCCATGCGCCGCGACCTTGCGCGGATGAAGCAGATAGCCACCGCTCTACTGCTGGGGATGGTATGCCTTTTTGCATTGGCGCTCTATTTGGAGCGTGATTTTGCGTGGGCGGGTTTTCTGAGGGCATTCGCTGAAGCAGCAATGGTAGGCGCTCTGGCGGATTGGTTTGCCGTGACGGCGCTGTTTCGTCATCCGATGGGCGTACCGATTCCGCACACTGCCATTATCCGTCGCAACAAAGACCGCATCGGCGCGAGCTTGGGAAACTTTGTGGAAAATAACTTTCTCACGCCGGAAGTTATTGCCAGCAAACTGGAAACGATGGACATTCCGCACCGCGTGGCGGACTGGCTGGCGCAGCCGGAGAACGCAGGAGAGATTGCGCAGCGCATTACGGCTGTTATTCCGGAGTTTTTGAATGCACTCCGGCATGACGATGTGCAGCGTTTTTTGGAGGAGAACATCGCTGCGCGGGTACGGGCGCTAGAAGTAGCGCCCCTTGCGGGCAATTTACTTTCAGCGCTGACCACGAATAATCGTCATCAGTTTTTGCTTGATGAAGGCTTGAAACTCGCCGAGCGCATTTTGAACGATAATAAAGATTTCATTCGCCGCAAAATCGAAGAAGAAACGCCGTGGTATGTGCCGAAGTTTGTGGATAATCGCATTTACGACATCATTATCACGAAGGCAGAACAAACCTTGCGCGAGGTGAATTTAGACAGCGACCACGAATTACGGCAAAAGTTCAACATTGCCACGCAAGATTTTATCCTGAATCTGCGCCATTCCGACGACTACAAACAAAAGGTGGAATCGCTCAAGGAAGACTTACTCGAAAATCCCGTCGTGCGTCAGTATTTTTCCTCGCTCTGGGCAGATGTGAAATACCGCATCATTGCTGACGCGGAGCGCCCTGATTCCAATATCCGTACCCAAATCAACACGAGTTTGCTCTCACTCTCCAATGCACTGCTGACCGATGAGACCGTACGGAACCGCATTAACACGTGGCTGCAGCAGGTCTTGCTCAGTATCATCATCAATCGCAAAAGCGAAATCACCGCCATTATCAGCGATACTGTCAAGAAGTGGGATGCAGACACAATGTCTGACCGTGTAGAACTCTACATCGGACGCGACTTGCAGTTCATTCGCATCAATGGGACGCTCGTGGGCGGAACGGTTGGTGTGGTGATATATTTGATTGTGATGTTGGTTAAGGGATAGATACAGACGAGCGCCGTGTGTTTTTGTGTTGTCCCGCAGTTAGAATGCTCGTATTTTTGCGATGTTTCGTGTGTCATTGCTCTAAAGATTGCTCAAAAATAATGTATCAAAATTTTTAGGCTTCGGTGGCACAGACATTCTTGTCTGTGAGGTTTGAAGCGATTTTCTGAGAGCACTGAGCGTTTATGCTTAGGCTCAGAGAACTACACAGACAAGAATGTCTGTGCCACCAAAGAAAGTTTTCTACTGCATATTAAAATTATTTTCTCATCAATAATTCCACGCAATGCGAAAACCCCGTCTTTTCACGCCCGGACCTACGCCCATCCCCGAACACGTGATGCTGCGCATGGCAGAGCCGATTATCCATCACCGCCACGCGGAATTTGTTGCGCTCATGGGTCGCATCAATGCGAATCTCCAAACGCTTTTTTGCACAAAGCAGCCCGTTCTGTCGCTGACGGCATCCGGCACGGGTGCTGCGGAAGCAGCTATTTCAACGCTTTTTCAAGCAGGCGAAAAGGGGATTAACATCAATAATGGCAAATTCGCCGAGCGATGGGGCAAAATGATGAAGGTCTATAGCATGAACGTTGTGGATGTGTCGGTGGAATGGGGCAGCGCCATAAACGAAGAGCAACTTGTGGCGGTGCTGAAAGAACACCCCGACGCAGCTTGCGTGTGGCTCGTGCACAGCGAGACCTCGACGGGAACATATACCGACATTCGCACAATGGCGCGGCTTATTCGTGACAATTCCAACGCGCTCGTCTGCATAGATGGCATCACGTCTATCGGGGCGCACGAGTGCCGCATGGACGAGTGGGGGTTGGATGTGGTAATAACAGGTTCGCAAAAAGGCTTGATGATACCGCCCGGACTGGCGTTTGTGGCACTTTCCGAACGGGCATGGGAGAGAGCGGATGCTCACAAGCCGCGCAATTTCTACTTCGACCTTCGCAAAGCCCGGGAAGCATGGCAGGAAAACTCTACGCCGTGGACTCCTGCTGTAACGCTGTTCATCGGCTTGGAGCCAGCACTGGAAATGATGATGCAAGAAGGCGTAGAAAATGTTTGGAAGCGTCACGCGCTGCTTTCGCGGGGCTTACGGGCAGGACTCCAAGCCGTGAATCTTCCGCTCTTCGGTTCGTCGCCGTCGCACGCCGTGACAGTGGCATATTTGCCGGAAAAAGGCAGAAAAGATTTTATCAAATTGCTCAAAAATGACTTCGGTGTGACGGTCATTGGCGGGCAAGATGCGCTCAAGGATGTGGTCTTTCGCACGTCGCATCTGGGCTATTACGATGAAGCCGATATGCTGGCGGTGCTTGGTTCTATCGAATATGCCTTGCAAAAGGTTGGACACGAATTTGAGGCAGGACGCAGCGTCTATGCCGCTCAACGAGTATTTATGGGAGTGGAATAAATGACACCATTGCTGAATAAAATTGTATGGATAACTGGCGCAAGCCGTGGTATCGGTTTGGCAAGCGCAATTTCGCTTGCCGCCAAAGGGGCGCGTCTTATCTTGTCGTCCCGCAGTGAGGAAGATTTGCGGAAAGCTGCACAGACCGTGCGTACAGTTAGCGGTAGCACGATTGAACCGGTGATTGTACCATGTGATGTTACAAGCTCAGCATCGGTCGAAGCCGCATGGCGTATCATTCAGGAGCAGTTTGGCGGTGTAGATATTCTCATCAACAACGCCGGAATCGGTGTTTTTAAGCCATTTCTGGAGTTGACGCTGGCGGATATCGACCTCTCGCTTGATGCAAATATCAAAGGTGCATTTCTCTGCGCTCAAGCAGCCGCCAGAGGCATGGCAGAGCGCGGTGCGGGCGTGATTGTGAGTCTTAATTCCGTTGCTGCACAAAAGACCTTTACCAATTCCAGTATTTATGCGGCTTCTAAGGCGGCACTCTTGGCGGCAAATCGTGTTATCCGTGAGGAACTGCGCGGTAAAGGCGTGAAGGTGATTGATTTGCTTGTTGGCGCTACCGAGACCGATATTTGGAGCCCTGCTGCCCGCGACGAGTTTCGTCTGCGCATGATGCAACCTGAAGATATTGCCGCCGCACTCGTCTCCGCGCTCGAACTGCCACAGCGAATGATGCCCGAAGAAATCGTACTTCGTCCGCAGTTGGGCGATTTGTGAAAATAGCAGTATTGCTTGTTACGTAGGCATTTTGCACGATTGCAAGATGCCATTTTTTATCATCTGTCCAAGAAGTGTCATACTGATGCCGTGGGCATTTCGACAATAAAGGTCGAACCTTTGCCGAGCTTACTATCGCACCAGACGCGCCCCTTCATTGCCTCGACTAACCTTTTGACAATCGAAAGTCCGAGTCCGGTGGAGTGTTCTCCGGCGGTGGGCTGTGCCGAAAGTTTGGCAAATTTGCTGAAGAGTTTTGCTTTATCCTCCGCGCTCAGTCCGGGTCCCTCGTCCTTCACCTCAATGCGAATATACTGCTGTGTCCCATTTTGCGGTGAACCACCCAGCGCCGACACTTCCGACCCCAACACCCGCACCCACACGGAGCGCGATGGCGGTGAGTATTTCACCGCATTGGAGACAAGATTCTCCAAAATTTGGTATAAGATATTCGGGTCGCCCATGAAAAATTTATCTGGCGCTTGATTGTCAAATGTCAAACTGATGGCTTTATGAGCGGCTTTGGGAGTCCAATCTTGAACAACCTGCTCGGCAATCTCACCCGGCGAGACAGGCTCGGAGGCAACACGTAAATTTCCCGATTCGATACTATTCAACTCCAGCAAATTGTGGATGATAAGTCGCATTCGTTCTGCGACGGATTCAATCCCGCCAAGCGTCTCAAGCATCTCTTCTTTGCTCATACGGTCGTAGTAGCGCTTGATGGCACTAGAGGACATCACAATCGAAGCAAGCGGGTTCTTCAAGTCGTGCGCGGCAATACCCAAAAATTCGTTCAACTGCTCATTGATTTCATTCATTTGAGAGTTGCGCTCTTGCAGTTCATTATTTGTCAGTTCGATTTGACGAGCTTGGTCTTCGAGAATTTTCTGCTTGTGTTCCAGATTGACATTGAGTTCGAGTAGCTCATTATTTGCCAGTTCAATCTCGCGTGTTTGCTCCTCCAAGACCTCTTGCTGACGCTTGAGATTGATATTTGCTTCGTGCAGTTCGGTATTTGCAAGTTGAATTTCGCCCGCCTGTTCCTCAAGCAGTTTTTGCTGACGCAAAATTTCTTCGTTCTTGCGCGATAGCTGCTTGTTGGCTTTCTTCTGCTGATGATTGCTGCGGAAGAGCACGTAGGCAATCACGAACACGAGTACCAATCCCACTGCCAAGCTATTCCGAATGAGCTGCTGAATTTCATTTTCTTTGGTGAGCAACTCAATTTGAGCCTGCCGTTTTTCGGAGGCAAGCATCGCCTCCAAGTCCGCGATTTTGCGAACGCTTTCCTCGCCCGTCGTCGAATCCTTCAGACGTGAGTAGGTAAGCTGGTAGTCGAGCGCTTTGCGAAAATTATTTTTTGCGGCAAATATCGAAGAGAGCGTCCGGCTGGATTGCTTCATCCACTCAATTTCACCAATGTCACGAGCGTAGTTATAGGAGCGCATCGTAAATTCTTCCGCAAGGGCAATACTGTCCATTTGTAAATACCCTGCACCGATAGAACTCAGTGTTTGCGCAATGCCGGAGCGATTGCCAATCTGCTCATAAATTTTGAGCGCTTTTTGGAAATACTCCAGCGCAAGCAGAGCGTTTCCCTGTTTTCCGTACACCATGCCGATTTCCAAGCCCGATTCTGCCACACCATCGAGGTCATTGGTTTCTTCGTGAATTGCCTGACTTTTGACGAGATACTCCAAGGCAAGGGAATAATTCGCCTGCCGTGAGTACACCTCGCCTATATTTGTCATCGCATTGCCCATGCCATGCAAACCACCAATTTTTTCATAAACTTGGCGTGAACGCTGAAAATACTCCAATGCCGCATTGAAATTACCTTGCCCCTGATAAATTAAGCCGATGCGGTTCAGTGCCTCACCAATATCGGCAGAATCCTTTGTTTCCTCACTAATTTTGAGCGCCTTGAAATGATAATCCAGTGCCTGCGGATAATTTCCCCGACGGCGATAGACTATGCCGAGATTGCTCAGTGCACGTGCCATACCACGCTTGAATTGGAGCTGTTCTGCCAGCCCTAGCGCTTGCAAGCCGTATTCGATGGATTTATTTTGGTCGAAAGTTCGATATTCCCAGCAAAGATTATTCAGCGTTTGAACGCGCTTCATGCCCTGCACAAAGGATAGTTCGCGCTTCAGACTGTCAATCACCGATTTATTTTGTGCAGAAAGGCTATATGCTGCAAGCTGAGAAGCAATAAACCCCAGAACGATAACCAGTACTTGGGGCAGACGATGTGCAAGATTCATAATTCACCAACTAACGAGAGAGGTGACAGTGCTGCTGTGGATTGTGTACGGGGTAAAAAACAAAAAAAAATCCTTAGTACATAATAAAATCTTCAAAGCCATGATAAAACATAAAAAAAGAGCAAGGCACTTGCCCAAATAACGGACAGGTGCCTTGCTGGAAACTCTAACTGGTGCTTATTGCTTCAGCCTTATGCTGCGCTTGTAACCCAGACTTTAAGGGGTGCATGAACTTCAGTGTGAAGCTTAATAATCACTTCAAACTCGCCAATGCTTCTAATCGGCTCATCCAGCACAATAGCGCGGCGGTCAATAGAGAAGCCTTTATCGGCAAGTTCTTGAGCGATCATTTGGTTGGTCACACTACCGAAGAGGCGACCTTCTTCACCGACCTGCATAGCGATAGATACTTGCGTATCGGCGAGCCTGGCGGCGATAAGTTCAGCTTCGGTTTTGAGTTTTGACATACGTGCTTCGTAGTGTTTCTTTTCACCTTCGAGAACACGGATAGCCTTTGGCGATGCGTAGTACGCAAGACCACGCGGAATGAGAAAGTTACGAGCATAGCCGTCGCGGACGTTTGTAATTTCGCCTACCGCGCCCAGATGCTCGACGTTTTCACGGAGAATGATTTTCATGATGTTGAGTCCTTCAAATGGAATATGTTCGGTAGTGAAAAATTATGCGGCTACTTCTTCTGCATCATCCACATCAGCTATTTCAGCCGGCGCTGCTGCGGCAGCTGCCTCAAGATTCATACGCTCTTGACGGTTGACAAGAAACTGCTTGCGGAATTCAATTGCAGGAGCGGTCATTTTCAAGGTCAAATGGCGCAAAATATTTTCTTCCAGTTGGAAGTAGCGCTCCAATTGCGGAATCAGCGTCGGTGGTGCATCGTACATGGCGTACACGTAGTAGCCGTTGTGCTTTTTCTGAATCGGGTAAGCAAGACGGCGGCGCCCCCATTTGTCAAGTGTGGTAATGGAACCACCGTTGTTTTGAATAAACTCAATTGTGCTGTTGACAATCGGCTCGATATTTGCGTCTTCGAGCGCGGCGTTGACGATAAACGTCGTTTCGTAAGTGTGTTTAGGATTCATATGAACCTACAACTCCTTTGGGTGTTTAGAAAAAAAACAGCTTCCCACAAGCAAGAATAACAGAAGGGCTGAAATTCTTTCGCGATAACGTTTTCAATAACATATCGCTGGATGAAAAGCAGGAGCAACATTTTTGTTACAGAACGGCAAATATACGAGGATTTTTTGTTGTGTCCAAAAAAAACTACACCGGAGAAAATCGTAACCATACATTCAAGCGATCTCTAGCTACACACCTCACCAAACGCCCCCACCGCCTTCTCCGGCATAATACTTTCTATCGGCTCTTCCCCTTCGGTCAACACAATCCGAAATGGGAAATCACCAAAGGGCAACCATTCTACCGCATATGAAAGCTGCGAATAGAGCGCCACAAGCGGCTTGCGGTACATCGTGGCAATATGGACAATGGAGGTTTCCGGCGTAAAGACAGCATCCACGTGCTGCACAAGCGCGCACACGTCCAAGAGGTCGCGGCTTGCGGGGAGCAGCGTGGTTTTTATCGGAAAGACTGCATGGAGCGCTTCGCCGAGTGAGCGGTCATGCGGTGCAGTATTCAGCAAAAAATGGGCGTTTGGAAAACGTTCCGTGAGAAGGTGCAAACATTCTTCATTGCGCCGAAGCGACCATTGACGCGCGGGAGCACCTGCCGAGCAGTTGTAAAAAACGATTTTTTGTGCAGAATCTGCTTGCTGATGGTGATGAAATGCTCGGAGTATTTCTTTAGCACAGGCTGTATGCGCTTCCGAGAGTTCCACGCCGTAGCGAACAATCTCCTTGCTATATTCCCAGCCAAATGCCGCACAAACAAGCCGCACTTGAAGCTCTGCCATCGTTTCGCGTTCAAATTCTATGGGCACCAGAAGATTGAACAGCGTGGAATACAGCGCTGTGCGCGTCGGGTGCGCAATACCGATTTTGACGGATTTTGCGCCCGTAAGGATATTCGCCACCAAGCCCGCCATCGTTGTCTTATGAAACACCAGCGAAAAGACCGCATCGTAGCGTTCTTTTCGCATTGCAGTACGGAGTGGTCGGGCAAAGAGCGAGCGCAAGGCAGCAAGCGGCTTCTGCGTCCCATCGAATTCATAAACTTTCGCCACACGACGGTCATACGCCAAAAGCGAGGAATTGCGGGGTGAGGCAAGTACGTGGATTTCCGCATCGGGCAGCATTTCGCGCAAAAAATTGATAACGGGAGTCGTTACAATCATATCACCAATGCGGTCATAGCGGCAGAGCAGAATTTTCCGGCACGATGCTGCGTGAAGCGGAATAGCCGATGGTTTATTACGAAAAATCAGACGCAAAAGGCGGTAGCCGATACTTCGCGCTACCGCCTCTGCATTTTTACGAAGAGTGCGCTTCGTTGTTGAAACCATAATTCGTCGGATAGTGTTAAGTTTTGGATGCTGAGTGTTGAGTTCAAGAGCCTACCACATCAATAACGAAGCGTCTTTCGGCATGAGGCATTCAAAACCTACGGTTTAACACTATCGTTTGTTTATTATTTACCCAAGTCGCTTTTGGTGCGCCGTGCTGCCGGAAAGACTTTGTGCTGCCCCGTTGCCGATATTTTGCTCGGAAGCGTTGAGTTGCGCGGTTCGGAAGTGCTGCACCATTGTTCTGAGATGTTCGGACATATCACGCAAATTCTCGGCATAATTCGCAATCGCTGTAATATCTTTTGCTGTCTGGCGGCTAATCAGTCCCATTTCTCCCACACCCAAGGCAATTTGCTGGCTAGTTTCGAGCTGCTGCTTGTTTGCGTCTGCCACAGAATTGATGCGGCTTGCAACGTTTTTCGTCTCACCCAAAATTTGCCCAAGCGCCTCGCCTGCTTTCACCGCAAGCGCCCTGCCTTTATCTACTTGGCGCGTAGCCTCGGTGATTGCACCCGTCGCCGACTCCGTATTGCGCTGAATAGACGCGACCATGCCAGCAACTTCTTTTGTGGACTTGGCAGTGCGCTCGGCAAGTTTGCGGACTTCATCGGCAACAACCGCAAAGCCGCGACCATGCTCACCCGCGCGTGCCGCTTCGATGGAGGCGTTCAATGCCAGCAGATTCGTTTGGTCGGCAATTTCCCGAATAACATCCGTCATCTCGCCAATGCTGTCGCTGCTAGACTTCAGTCCGTGCAGTGTCTCCGCCAGATTGCCAACATACTCCGTGATACGATTCATCTCCTCAATCGTCGCCTGCACCACTGCACCACTCATTTCGGCGGCTTCGCCCGCACGGTACGCTTCTTCGGCAGCCTGCACCGCAAGCTGGTTGTTTTCGGCAACAATGGTCGTGCTTTGGCGAACAATCCCACCAATGCTGCTCATCTGTTCTTGTTGCTCTTGCGTGGCAGCGGCGATATTGCTTGCATACTCGGCAATTTCGATGCTTGTTTGCGCCGTCGCATTTACGGAATCTTTGAGATTGGTTACAAGTGTATTCATCGTCTCGACGACGTGATTGAATCCCATGTACAATCCCGCAATAGCATCCATCTTGCCGACGGTCATGCTCACGGTCAAATTTCCTTCGATAAACTTGTCCATTCCTGCAAGCATTGCGTTGACGCTCTCGGCGAGATATTCTTTCTCATGCTCAATCGTGGCAACGGCTTCGTGGACTTTTTGCTCTACCCCAGCTTTTTCCTGCTGCAAATCATTCATCCCCTTGCGAATACTCTCCACCATCGCATTAAAAGAATCTGCCAAACTGCTAATTTCATCGTTGGTGTTCACACTCACATTCGCCAGCAATTCACCGTTTGCAACGCGCTCGGCGGTCTGCTGCAAATCGCGCACAGGCTTTACGATGCGCCTTGCCATCGTATATGCAACCCAAAGACTTGCCACCAATGACACCAATCCCACTCCCAGAGCTATCTGACCGCTTCGCACGGAAAATGCTTCTTTTTCGGGAACTGCTTTTTCGATAAGTGCTTCCAAATCATGCGCGGCATCGCTGAGGCGCAAAATATCCTGCGCAATAGCATCATATCTGGACACAGCGGCATCGAAGGCTTGTGAATATTTTTCAGCAACCGTTTGGAGTTCATTGGAAACGTTTGCGGGCAAATTGCTCGACTGCACAGTTTGACGGAACTGTGCGTAGGTTTCCGCAAATTTCACCAATTCCTCGTTAGCTTGCTGCTCACTCTTGGAAGCAGCTACGGAGCGGTTGCGCGAGGTTTGGTTTTGCTTTAGCAAAAATTCACGCTCACTTTTTTGCATTCGGAGCATCTGTGCTTCCAAACGGCTGTTGTTGGTTGCGCTCACAGCTTTGTCGAACTGCTTAGATAGGTCATTCAGCGTTAGCTCCAGTCCCGGTTTGTCGTCCACACCGTAGGCGGTCATCTGGTCAACAATGCGCTTGAGAATTTGTCGATAATAGACATCCATTGCTGCTTGAATTGCAGGCGTTTCGCTGTTGCTTCCATAGCGGGTAAGCAAGGAATCAAAGGCTCGAGCGTTGTCGTCGGAGCGCCTCACGTACACCATTTTTCGATAAAAAAGAAAATTCTTCTCGCCGCGCCGCATCTGCACAAGGAGCATCCTGAGCGTAACGTAGTCTTTCGCCTCGCGCATAGCCTCAGCGCGAAGCACCATGAAGCCCACGACCACTGCCGCTAGTACCAAGACCAAAAGCGTCAGTGCAAAAATTTTCCGAAAAAGCGTGAACCGCCGAAGAAAGGTCATCATACAGCATTCTTCCTTCTTGTGTATTGTAAAACATTCGTAATGGAGCGCTCAAACAGCCCTCTTGCAGAGGCAATCGTTTGATGATAACCGATGTATTGCGGCTCGCAAAGATAAAGGAAAAAGTGACAAAGGCAAACTGAGGTAAACTTACAGGCGCTTGCATTCACGGCAAGCCGATTCACGTTATGCGGGCTTTTCAAGTTTGACATGAAAATTATGTTTCGCAATATCGCGGACAATTTCTTGGACGTGGTGCTTCCCTTTGGTTTCCAATAAAAATTCTACTTCTGTTTCCCGCAGACTGGCTGCTGTGAACACGCGGTCGTGCGCGATATTCAGCACATTAGCGCGGTGCTTTGCCACAATCGCAGCAATTTCGGCAATACTGCCGGGTTTGTCCGGGACGATGATTTTCAGACTCGCTAAACGACCGTCTTTTGCCAAGCCGCGCTCCAGAATTTTTGCCAAAATGGTAATATCAATGTTGCCACCCGTCACCACCACAGCCACGCGCTTGCCATCAATACCCGAAATTTTGTGATTGTACACCGCCGCAAATCCTGCAGCACCGGAGCCTTCGACGAGCGTTTTTTCGCGCTCCAGCAGCACCATAATTGCGTTAGCAATTTCTTCTTCGTTCACGGTCACAATATCGTCCACGTACTTTTGCACGATAGGAAACGTGTGTTTACCGACTTTCGCAACCGCGATACCGTCCGCAATCGTGCTTGCTCGCTCGACTTCGGTAATTTTTCCGGCGGCAACACTTGCTTTCATGCTGGGAACCTGCTCTGCTTCCACGCCGATAATCCGTATTTTCGGGTTAATTTCTTTCATCGCAATCGCAATCCCTGCAATCAAACCACCACCGCCAATGGGCACAATGACGGCATCCAAATAGGGATTCTGCTCCAAAAGCTCCAGCCCGACTGTACCTTGTCCGGCAATAATAAGCGGGTCATCGAAGGCATGAATAAAGGAGTACCCGTGCTCGCGCTGAAGCTCCATAGCCCGTGCAAATGCGTCATCGTAGCTGCTGCCGTGCAGAATCACCTCAGCGTTAAATTCCTGCGTCCCACGCACTTTGGCAAGGGGTGTAGTTTCGGGCATTACAATCGTTGCTTTGATGCCGTTGCGCTGCGCTGCATATGCCACACCCTGCGCATGATTACCTGCCGAAGCAGCAATTACGCCAGCTTTGCGCTCTTTGTCGGTGAGACGAAGAATCTTGTTCAGCGAACCACGCTCTTTGTACGAGCCTGTCATTTGAAGATTTTCCAGCTTTAGGCTAAGTTTGCAACCCGTCATGTTCGAGAGCCGCTCCGATGCAGCGCAGGGCGTTTCATAGACATAGCGGCGAATAGCGTCGCGTGCTGTTTCGATGTCTTTGAAGGATACCGTTATCGGCAGCATAGGCGCACCCGAATCGGCTGCGTCCGCCATCACAGGCACGGGTGCGGCTTGGAATGCAGGCTTAGTCAGGGCTTTCATTTTCGTGGCAGCCTTCGGCGCTGCTTTTGATGTTGTTTTGGATGTTATTTTCGATGTTGACTTCGCAACAGATTTTGTACGTTTGGACGTTGAAGCTGAAGTTTTTGCCATATTACGTTTCCGCGAGGAAAAGGCGTGAGAAAGAAGTCTATATCGTGCTTAGTGGATTACAAATCGAATGCGAAAAGTTATGAAATTTTAAGAAAGTGAACAACAAGAACTTTGGAATGGTGCGCTAAAGCGGGCTTTTTTATGGCAATGCGCTGATATGATGCGCTTTCTGGGGCTGGAAATATTTTTTGTCATCCCAAGTATTCTATGTAATTTTGCGACTTGCTTAGTCGCAAGAAAATCATATATTTCGCATCAAAGTATTCTGTACGGTACTCGAAATACTATGGTTCGACATTTTTCTCATTTTGCTGAAGTTTCGCACCTTGTCGCACCTTGACCAAATCAATCCAAGCACTCTCGGCACCAGCACCAATGCGGATTCGCCGCTCCTGAATGCCCGCGATGTCGATCGCCTTCACGAGATGAAGCGCCGCCAACGGTATGTGGAATACGTCGGATTGTCAGCAATGCAGGGTTTTCTCGCTGCGGGACTTCTCCATGCAACAAATTTGACGGCATCATTTGGCGCTATGCCGCTTGTCTTTGGAGCCGCATGGCTACTTGCGCAAATGCGAGAGAAACGTCGTACGCTTGGGCAGCACGATACCAAACGTCTCATGGGTGATACGATAGAATCGTTCAGCATTGCAGCAATGATGGCGCTTTTGGTCATCGGCTCACGCTGGTTTACTGTCGGCGTGGGCATAGCGATGACCTACCTTTCGATGGCAATACTAGCGTATTTTCTTGGCTCTTTTATCGGTGAAATGTGGTGGGCGAGTCGTGTTTTTCCGCGATACGACCTCAAGCACAAAGTCAATTATGTTATCAACCTCAACCGCTCGGTAATTTTTCCGTACAATTTGCGGTATCTGCGCAGTATCTTGCGCGATACATCCTCAAAAACTGCATCCTTCAAGCGTCCGCCTTTCCGCGACGGTTCTGGATCCTCTTCTTCCTGAATCTCTCAACGGTTCGACTATAAGGTTCTGTCTATGAAGCATCAAGCCTCCCTACGCGCCTTTGCGCTTATTGCCTGTGGCTGCCTCATCTCTGCTGACGCTCTCGAAGCGGCAGTGCCCATTCTCACAATGCCAAGCGCGATAACGGCGCAAAGTGCTTCTGGGCGCGGCAACGCAACCACCTCGGCAAAAGCAAATCCTGCACAACCCCAGACACGAAAATCACGTACGAAGAAGTTCAGACCTTCTTCAGCGAAAAATTCTATTCCCCAAAGTACGCCAAAAAAAACGACGGCGACCAAAAGCATTATCAGCAAAAGCGCAGCAAAACGAGCCGTCGCACGAAAAGCCTCCGCAAAACGATACGCGCAGCGTCCATCAAGTTCAACCGCCAGCAAAACCTCTGTAAGCAAAACGCTCACGACCAAGACGACGAGCCGCTATAACACATCAAGCAAGAAAAAATATTCCAGTCGTTACCGCTCCTCAGCAAAATCGTCGTCTAAAAAATACGCTCGCGCAACGGGAAAAAGACATTCACGCAAGTATTATAGCTCTCGTTACCGTTCCAAAAGGTCTTCCTCGCGGTATGCAGTTGCGCCCACACGCACTGTTTCCGAAAAAGTTCTCAAAGCACAGGCATCCTTTGCTGAGACGTGGCATGAAACCTTGCAAGATGAAGAACTCATGCCCGGTGTACGCTACAAGCATTACATCATCAGCACCGGCAGCAAGCACTCTATCCATGTTTTGGAGGTAGATAGAACCAAGCCGGAGGTGGGCGTTTCGCTCTGGAAAGCAGAGAATCTGGCAAATGGCTTGGAAAGCCTTCCTGCTATCGCCAACCGCGCAGATTCAGGCAAAACAGGTACATTGCAAGGCATGGTCAATGCTAACTTCTGGCGTAGCTACTATAATACACCGCTCGGACCGGCTGTTGTGAATGGTGAAGTGCTTGAGATGGGACAATACAAAGGGTGGTCGTCGTGCTTTTTTGACCGCCAAAATCGAATGTACATTGATCGCTTCAGCATTAGCGCCACGCTGCGCACCCGCGAAACAAGTTTTCCTGTCGAGACGGTCAACGCTCGCCTGAATCCAAACGGTGTTGTGCTCTACAACCATTTTGCAGGAAAAGAAGTCCCGATTGCTCCTACGCTCCCCGTCGGTAATGTAGAGCAGGGAACATCAAGCATGACCAAAACCAGCGCAAGCAAAACCAAAACAAAGGACAACGGCTTTCCAATAGACGAGAAGCTCACACAAAGTCAACTTCAAAAAACCCTTGAAACACAACGCCGTATCTATGCTGCCGAGCGCCCGCTCTATAAAGCAACACTGCTCTACGCCTCTACGCCAATGATAAACGAAGAAGTAGTGTGCCGGGTAGTAGAAATTGATACCGGCGCAGTGGCAGTGCCTCAGAATGGTGTTGTCATCTCCTTCGGCAGAAATATTGACGAGAGCGAATTACCACGCCCGGGCGACAAAGTAACCCTCATGTTCAAGACCAACGCTTATTCCAGCGTTCCCTTTGTTCATGCGGTTTCTGGTACTCCGCGTTTGGTGCGAAGCGGTATTGCGCGGCACGAAGCAACAGAGGAAAGTACAACAGGACGAAACTTTATCACGCAAAAGCTACCGCGAACCGCAATTGGGACAAATTCGAGCGGTACGATGCTCTACCTCGTTACAACCGACCCCACCGATACGGAAGCCGGTACAACCGGAATGACGCTCCAAGAACTTGCCGAAGGCATGAAGCAAATTGGCGCGTATCACGCAGTAAATCTGGACGGCGGCGCATCGGCATCAATGGTTGTGCGTGGTTCGGTGAATAGTTCAATCGGCGGTACACGCCCCGTTTCTATAGCTTTGGGTATTGTGCAGCAAGACCCTAGTGCAGAGCGTCTTCAGCCCAAGCGCAAACTCATTACCAAGCCAATCGGCAAGCAACCTTCCAAATCCGAGCAACGCCCCGGTGGTACGCCTCGCCAAGATGCGTCCAATTCTTCGGAAACTGAACAAAGTTTGCTCATGCAAGAACACAAACCTGAAGATCGTAAGTAAGTACGCTATCAGTCGAACTTGTTTGTAGCCTCTCACTTTTCTCAACCCCTCAAAAACACCGCACAATGACACAGATTCTCGACGGCAAAGCAATCGCTCAGGATGTCCGCACAGAAGTTGGCGTAAAAACACAAGCGCTTATGCAATCGCGCGGTATCCAGCCGGGACTGGCGGTGCTGCTTGTGGGCGAGAATCCCGCTTCGCACGTTTATGTGCGCTCCAAAGCAAAAGCCTGCGAAGAGCTTGGTTTCTATTCCGTTGTGCTGGAAAAACCCACTACCATCACCGAAGCCGATGTGCTGGCACAAGTGCAAGCGTGGAACGCCGACCCTCGTATTCACGGGATTCTTGTGCAGCTACCACTTCCTGACCACATCGACGAACAACGTGTACTCTTGACAATTCACCCCTCAAAAGACGTGGATGGCTTTCATCCTGAAAATGTCGGTCGTCTGGTGGCTGGGCTGCCCTGCTATGCACCCTGTACGCCCGCAGGCGTGATGGAAATTCTGAAGCGGGCACAGATTGATATTAAAGGCAAACACGCCGTAGTAGTCGGTCGAAGCAATATTGTCGGCAAGCCGATGGCAAACCTGCTCTATCAAAAAACTCCTCACGCAAACGCTATCGTAACAATTTGCCACACAGCCGCACCAGACATAACGCGCTACACCCGCGATGCGGATATTTTAGTGGCAGCAGTCGGTGCACCGGAGGCAATTCACGGGCGCGACCTCAAGGACGGCGTGGTGGTGATTGATGTCGGCATAAATCGTATTGACGACCCCACAGCCCCGAAGGGAACACGCTTGGTGGGTGATGTACATTTCGAGAGCGCAGCAGCAAAAGCCTCTGCTATTACTCCCGTGCCGGGCGGTGTGGGACCAATGACGATTGCGATGCTCATGCTGAATACATATCGTTCCGCAGCAGGTGAAGTGTATTAAAAATCCGTTACAGCCCCTTTCTCCACACCGCTTCCAGCGCCCCCAGAAACTGTGCCGCTGCCGATGTTGGCGAGAGTGTTTCCTCGAACACGCTTTGCTCTAGTGCGCTCTTGAGAGCGCGAAGCTCCGGCTCACGCTCCACCAAGCGCTGAAGACCGTTATTCACAGTTTCGCGCATCCAGCGGACTGCTTGTGAGCGTCGTAATTGCTTGATTCGCTCGGGATTCTCCTCAGCAAACCGCGTAATGGTTCCCCAAATTTCTTCCAAACCACTCCGCTCCACAGCGCTGCACAACACGACGGGCACTTGCCAATCCTCGTATTTTGGCGTTGCGAAGTGCAACCCGTTCCGAATATGCTGCGCGGCACGCTCGGCCGCTTCACGGTTCGCAGCTTCCGCCTTATTGATAGCGATACCGTCGGCAAGTTCCATAATACCTCGCTTCATTCCTTGCAGCTCGTCCCCGGCACCAGCAAGCGCCAGCACAAGAAAAAAATCGACCATCTGCGCAACAGCTGTTTCCGACTGCCCAACACCAACCGTTTCGACAAGCACAATATCAAATCCTGCTGCCTCGCAGAGCAGCATCGTTTCGCGGGTGCGCCGCGCAACACCGCCCAGCGTAGTGCCTGCGGGCGAAGGGCGAATAAAGGCGCTCAGGGAACGCGAAAGCTCCATCATACGGGTCTTATCGCCTAGAATACTGCCGCCCGTGCGCTCGCTCGACGGATCTATTGCCAGCACGGCTACTTTTTTATTTGCCTGAATGAGCATGAGTCCGAATGCCTCAATAAACGTGCTTTTTCCCACGCCCGGCACACCGGTAATCCCGATTCTCCTTGACTTCCCTGTGTGAGGCAGAATCATGTTCAAGAGTTCTTGCGCTGTGTCCGCATCCTCCACCCGAGCACTTTCCACAAGCGTAATTGCCTTTGCTAAGGCACGGCGACTGCCGGAGCAGAGCGCCTCAGCAAGTGATTGAATACTTATCATCGGCTTGCTTCCTGTTGACAGTACATCGCCATTCATCGTTGCCTCCATTGTTGATTACTCTTTCCAGACAAAATCAAAAAGCATAAAGGAGACAGCAATCACCACGACCATATATGCGCCGATAATTTGAAAATTATTCCGTGCCTCGGCGAAAGCAACGCCGGAAAGCGCTTGGTAGGTGGTTTCTACGCCGGAAAGGATAAGCGGCAGAAGCACCGGAAACGATAGCACCGGAAAAAGTGCCGCTTTGGTGTTTGCCTTTGCAATAATAGCCGCAATAATCGTCGTCGCACTTGCCGTAGCGAGGCTTCCGAGCACAAAACTTGTCCAGAAAAGCAGTGGTGAACGAATTTCGACATCATTGATAAACACAAAAAATGCAATCGTTGCCAAGCCATAGAGCAACAGCGTCAGCGCCATATTAAAGAGCAGTTTGCCAAAGTAAATAGCCAGCGAAGGCGCATGAAGACTGAGTATCAGCGACGTACCACGCTCCTCTTCACTCACAAAACTTTTCTGCAAGCCCGTCATCGCACTAAAAAAAAGGACTATCCACAGCATAGAAGCCGCTATGCCATTGGTGATTTTTTCTCCTGCTGAGCTAAATGCAATAACAGCGACTGCAGTCAACACGAACATTAAAATAGCATTCATCGCATAGCGCGTCTTGACTTCACTACGAACATCTTTGAGAAAAACAGCAATCACACTTCGCAGCATCCTCATAGTCGCACCCTTGCACCGATATTAAGCGTGACTTGCGAAATGCGCCATGAGCCGCCATCTACAACACTTCCAAGCGGATACGAATAGAGTGCTTCTGCGCAAAAGGCGATATTACGCCACACCGGAAGAGTAATACCCATACCGCCAACAGCCGATGGAATCAATGTTTGCAGAGCTGGAAGTTCGCCCGTAAGTGTGCGAGCTTTATTTTCCGGGCGGTCAAGGAGTTTGAAATTATCCGGCGTTACCACCTCAGCGCGAGAATCTACTGCTTTGCTGAGTGCATATGCGGCTTTTACGCCCAAAAGTGCATAGAAATTATTTGTTATGAATATCTCTCCCGCAAGCGTTAAGGACAAGTATGAGTTTTGCAAACTCAGTGTCTGCGCAAGCCAGAGCGGGGCAAGCGAACCATCCAAAAGCCTCACAGAACCCGCTACAACAGTGTCAGCAGCGCGAAGACTTCCCGGAAAGCGCTCCAGCCCAGCACGCACCGATACACCAAGAAGCGACGACAGACGATGCCCCAACACCACACCAACGCCCGTTGGCAGAATACTCGCACTTTGGTCGCTGGAAAATGTTCCCACAGCAGGTATGCCGGGCAGCGCTCCAAAACGTGCGTCATGCGTTGTAATGCCTACGGAGCCATACACGCCTGCGTACCACAGGGTGCGCTTGGGGCAATAGTCCGTTTCTCCTTGGGTCAGCGTCAGAAGATTGTCCGTACCGAGTTGGTCTTTCGCAAAGCAAAGCGTGTAAATGCTTTTATTTCCTGCAATATCGCTGAGTTCCAAAAGTGCCCGACCGCTTCCGGTCTGGAGCGTTTCATCGAAAGCGAGTTCGGCTTGGGGCGCTCCAGCAGAAACAATTGGCTCAGAAAGCACTAAACCGCCCGAATTTATCACCCGCGCCGAAGCAAGCCCACGGTCATCTTCGCGGTCATCACGGATGAGTATCTTTGCCCGTCCGCTTGCGGCTGCCGTAAGCGGCTTCAAGAGCCGCCCGCCGACTTCTCCATCGCTCAACTGAAGCCTCGCCAATGCACGGCGCTGAAGGAGTTGCTCGAATTGCTCTTCCGCCGTGAGCGAGTCCGCCAATGTGCGCTGAAGCAGCTTTGCGGTTGTTTGCTCTCCATTATTTGAAGTGGGTGTTTTCTCTCGTGCCGCATTCTGCGATTTTGTGTACAAAATATCCATCGTAGGCGGCAAGGTATCCTTCACGGCAGTTAGCTGAAGAAAAGACTGCCCAATCATATTACCGTACGCATCGTAGCTATCTTGACCGTAGCCAAAACCATAACTATACAAACCAAACGGCTCATTGCAGTCAAAAGTGTGCGTTCCAAAACCAAGGCTGATTTGCGCGAGGTCGTAACGGCTTTCACCAAAGGGCACAAAGGCTTTTTCACTCACGGGTTTGCCGTCAATTCTCAGACTGGAAGCCGCTTGGCGCGGAACGACGATATTGACGTAATGCCGCCACTCACCGCGAATCGGTGTCGCCATACGGTAGTGCTTCAAGAATTGCTGTGTCGGGGTTATCAAAATCATCATCGGGTCACCAATGGAATCCAGCGAGTTTACATAACCGTGCGCGAACTGGGCAACCATAATACGCTTGTCGCCCGTGATTTGAGTGTGGCTTGTTACGTTACCATCTTCGTAGAATTCGCCCGCATTCAGCACAGACACAAGCTGCCCATTGGAAAAGACCTTCGTGTCATTTTCCGCCGCGACGACTCGAATTGTGGATTTGGTACGCCCGAAAAATTTCCCGACGTAATAATGCCGACCCCACGCCGATACCGGCGGAAGCTGCTCGACAAGATGATTATACCCCTGCTCGGGAATCGGTATGTATGCGCCACTATGCCCGCTAAAGACTGCAATGGGCTTATTTGATTGCACCAACGTTCCTGTCAAATCCGATACCAGACTTTTGCCTGCAGATGCGCCGCTAACCTGATAAACATCACCCTTGCGGAGTTGCACAGTAAAAGGCACGTTGGCAGGTCTGCCTGCTGCGGTAAGAGATGTTGGCGTAATGGTAACGCTTGTACTATCGTCAGTGGCAATCACGGCAAGCTGCCCGATAAGACTTTCGGTCAATCGGTAGTACGCAATAGCACGGTACTCCGTTCCAAGCGCTTCCACGGGCAAGCCCATAAAACTATCGGTTGTTTGAAAGCGATGGCTAAGACCGTAGACACTAACAGGCTTTTCGGAGGTAATATGCACGGCGAGACGCTCCGGCACTTCACTGGAACGAACCTGTGCAGCAGTGTCGATACGAACTTGCAGCACGGTTCCACCCCGTATCCGGCTTTCTTGCTTGAAGAGCAGCCCGTCAATCTCAATACGAACTCGTGTATCTTCATTGGAGGTAATGAATAACTCCAAAAAAAGCTGATTCAACTGCGGGAGCTTTCCTGTGCGGGGGTCACGCTTCGATTCATTATCATTTTTCTGGAAACACACCCAGAAATCACGACCTTCGGACGTTGCTTTCACCGTTTCCTGCATTCGTTCAGGCTTCCCGACGTTTTTTTGAGCAAAGACCGTAAGGGTTGTCAAGAGAAAAGCAAGCAGAAGAGAATACGCCAGAGAACGTACAGACCGCTTTCGGCGCGGTGTCTGCGATATTTTTTGCAAGAATGAAATAAGACTATCCATGAAGCAGAAAAAAAATGAGAAGAATTAACGAAGCACGTTGCGAAGAGCTTTGCGCAAAAGCTGCTCGACTGTAAATTGGACATTTGGGTCAGCTTGGAGCGCGGACTTGATGGCTTTGTCGGCGGCGGCGCGTTGGTAGCCGAGTTTGACCATCGCGGCAAGGGTTTCTTCGCGCACATCGCGCTGCGTGGCGCTTGCAATCGCGTCTTCGGGCGATTCCTCGAAGCCTTCTACCTTACCGATTTTGTCCTTCAACTCCACAATAATCCGTTCGGCTGTCTTTTTGCCTACACCGGGCAGTTTTTGCAAGCGCGAAAGGTCGCCTCGCATGATGGTATCCTGCAGTTCGGGCAAATTGCCGGCAGACAAAATCGTAATGGCAATTTTGGGTCCGATACCGCTAATGGAAATAAGCAATTTGAAAATATCACGCTCGGCATCGCTCAAGAATCCAAAAAGCTGCTGTGCATCTTCGCGGACAATCATCATTGTCAGCAGTGTAACGGGCGCACCGACATCGGGCAGTTTATCGGAAGTAATCGTCGAGACCGAAACCTGATAACCAACGCCGCCACAGTCTATCACGACATCAACGGGCGTTTTATGAACAAGCGAACCGCGAAGTTGAGCAATCATAGTGCGTAGAATGGATGCAAAAAATAAAACGAAAAAATGATACGAAGTATCCTGAAACCTTGAGGGGAACTGATAAATTAGGAGATGTTCATCACTTCAAACGCCTTCAGCAAGGGCTGGTAATGGCAAAGCAACGTGTAGTCATGTGTTGATTCCTTGCCCTCAGCATTCAGCAGAATAACTCGTACATCCACAGTGGCGGCATCTTTCTGGCGCGACGATTCGTCCGGCAGACGCAAAAATCCACGAATAATAATTGCCACTACCTGCGTGTACCCCGTGTTACAAAGCCTGACAAGCTGCCTGATAACCGCCGCATTCAGCCCTACGCCTACGCCCATCTTTGGGAATGCGGCATAAAGCTGCTGTTTGTCCAACAACATTCGTTTGTCATTGCCAGCAAATTCCGGTATTTCACGGAGAATCACCTCGACAATATCTTCTTGTACTGGTTCCGGCGGCATGGGTGCTGTTGGTTAAGGGGTAAAAAAAGTAATGACTGCAAAATATTCCATTTGCACACGAGTACAAAACGTAGGAACTTGCAAAGTACGATATTTCACGAAAAAACTCACGTCTTGTTTTTATGCTTCCAATAATTCGTTCAGTTCTTGTCATTCGTCTCAGTTCTATGGGCGATGTGCTGCTCGCCACAATGCTTGTCCGTGAACTCCGCACGCAGTTTCCCGATGCGCGGATAGACGTGTGCACGAATGAAGAATGGAGCGACATTTTCCGCTACAACCCGCATTGCCGCAGTGTCCACGCCTACAAACGTTCATTTACTCGTGCTGAACTTTCTCGGTGGAAAAAAGAAATCCAACAATCGCTTGCAGAAACGACAGGCAACACGCGCTACGATTGGATTCTCGACCTTCAGCGCAATCACCGCTCACGCCTTATCAGAAGCGGGCTGGGGGAAAATGTACGCCGTATCAAGAAGCATCGCGTCCACAAACTTGCTCTTGTGCATTTGAAAAGCAATTTTCATTCCAAAACGCTGCATAGTACCGAGCGCTACCGTGAAACCGCTTCAGTGCTGGGCGTACACGATGACGGGCAGGGTTTGGAATTTTGGTTGCCGGAGGAGAATGTTTTTCATCTTCGCCAAGCAATAACAACCGATATTGTCCGCATTGCTCTTGCTCCAGGAGCGCACCACGCCACAAAACGCTGGCTGCCGGAGCATTTTGCGGAAAGCGCACTCATACTTACGGAGCGCTTACGGCGTGAGGGCAGAGAATCCGAAATTGTCCTCTTGGGCGGGAAAGCAGATGCAGACTTATGCGCAGGTGTAGCATCGCTTTTAGAAGGGAAGGTGCGTTTACAAAATGCTTATGGCGCATCATCGCTCACGGACACCGCACGAACACTGGATTCATGCGCACTGCTTCTTTGCAACGATACGGGCGTGATGCACCTTGCCGCAGCGCGTGGTGTTCCGCTTGTGACGGTCTTTGGCTCGACGGTGCCGGAATTGGGTTTTGCGCCATTTCGCGTTCCGCACCGCATTGCACAAGCTACCGTGGACTGCCGCCCATGCACGCATATCGGACGCGAATCGTGTCCGAAAGGGCATTTCAAGTGCATGAAGCTCGTTTCAGCCGAGAGCGTAGCCGATGCTGCTTGGGAACTGGTCTCACGGCAAGAGATAGCTTAGAGTTGCTAAAAAACAAATAGCCAATGAAGTGCGAGCGGAAGTTTGCAATAGACTTGAATGCTTGCGAACTTCCGTTTGCACTCCAAGCGCTCAATTATGTCAGCAGTCCGGAGCAAAATTTTGCTCCATCTATTTAGAACTCTATATCTCAGCGAATATCGTATTCATATACATTTCCCACGTTCAAAAAAGTGCTTCCGTATTTGCTTGTTGTGAATCACGAAAAAAATGCTATATTTGCCCGTCTGCTTCAGCACATTGCCGTCAGCGCCTTGCTTCAGAACGTACTGATTGAGCAATGCAGCAATCATAGACGTAACGAGCCTTGCCGTGCATGAGTCGTTGTACTCGCCAATGCACATCTACTCTGCGAATTTGCTCTACATCCCCTGTTTCGCACCTTTCGTTGGGGTGCATATCTTTACCGAACATTACTTCCCCTTGGTGATTCTCTTAAACGTTTTTATCAACGTTTTCGGTGCCGTACTGTGTATTGGACTCCCGCATTTGTGGATATTGAGCAATCATACACTTTTTTCGGCAGGTCTTCCGATGGCGAAGATAGAGGGCATTTGAGTATAAATAAGACCAAGAGAGCATATTGATAGAGCAGAGTATCAAAACAATTCTTTGAAGCATCCCAATCGCAATAAATCCTTCCTCATTTCTTTTTTATTTCCTTCCACATAAGGTTCTTTCATGCCACAGCCCCAAACGCAATTTGCCGATATTAACCCGGCACATCTTGACATTGGCGATTTGCAAACCAAAAAAATTGCCGAGCTCACCCGCATCGCCGTCCAACTCGGCATACCGGATTTTTCAGACTTGCGCAAACAAGATCTGATTTTCAAAATCACCGAAGCTGCTGCTGCCGTGCAAGCGAAGCAGTTCGACCCCTCCAACGGTATGACCTTCAACGAAGGTGTGCTGGAAGTACTGCCGGATGCTTATGGTTTCCTGCGCTCGCCGCACTATAACTATCTTCCTTCGCCGGACGATATATACGTCTCGCCCTCGCAAATTAAGCGGTTCGGGCTGCGCACCGGCGACACCGTTACAGGACAAGTACGCCCCCCGAAAGAAGGAGAGCGCTTCTTTGCCTTGCTCAAGGTTGATCGGGTGAACTACGTTGACCCTGAGGTAATGCGTGACCGCACAATTTTCGACAACCTAACGCCAATTTATCCGCAAAAGCGCTTCAAACTCGAAACCACGCCCGGCGATTTGGATATGCGCATCATTGACCTTTTGTGCCCGATTGGCAAAGGGCAGCGCGGCTTGATTGTTTCGCCACCAAAGTCGGGTAAAACGGTGCTTCTGCAAAAAATTGCGAATAGCATCACGCGCAATCACCCCGAAGTAAAGTTAATCGTCCTGCTCATTGACGAGCGCCCTGAGGAAGTAACCGATATGCAGCAGTCCGTTAAAGCGGAAGTTATCGCCTCCACCTTCGATGAGCCGCCAGAGCGCCACGTGCAGGTGGCAGAAATGGCAATGGAAAAAGCAAAACGTCTTGTCGAAGCGCGTCAGGATGTGGTGATTCTCTTGGATTCAATTACACGCCTTGCGCGAGCACACAACACGGTCATACCGCACTCCGGCAAAATCCTCTCCGGTGGCGTGGATGCTAATGCGCTTCACAAGCCCAAACGGTTTTTCGGTGCGGCGCGGAATGTGGACGAAGGCGGCTCTTTTACGATTATCGCCACAGCGCTTGTTGACACGGGCAGCCGTATGGACGAGGTGATTTTTGAGGAATTTAAGGGGACGGGTAATTTGGAACTTGTACTCGACCGCAAACTTGCCGAGCGCCGCGTGTATCCCGCTATTGACGTGAACCGCTCCGGCACTCGCCGCGAAGAGCTTCTCCTTCCGCCTGCCGAGCTAAATCGCATTTGGATTTTGCGCAAATTGCTGAACGAATACAGCCCCAGTGAGGCGATTGAAATGCTTCAAGACCGCCTCAAATCTACTCGTAGCAATGCAGAATTTTTGGGCAGTATGAGTAGTTAATCGCCGGAATAAACGAGGCGCACAGAAATCATCATTGTCCATCAACACAAACAGGAGAGCGGTATGCTTGTACTCGACAGCGTTACCAAACGTTTTAGTTCCGGTGTTACTGCCGTCAATGCGCTTTCTTTGCGCCTTGACAAAGGGGTAGTAGGACTTCTTGGTCCCAATGGTGCGGGCAAAACGACCCTTATACAGATGATAACAACCGTGACCAAGCCGAGTGCGGGCACGATTTTCTACAACGATGTAGATATTGTCAAATCTCCCGATGCTATGCGCTCGCGTTTGGGCTTTTTGCCGCAAGATTTCGACGTGTACGATAACCTCACAGCGTTTGAATTTCTCAGTTATTTTGCCGCTCTCAAGGGTGTTCGCTCCAAAGCCCGTGTTGGCGAGTTACTCGAAATGGTCAATCTTCATACCGTCGCTAACCGCGTTGCCTCTGCCTTCTCCGGCGGCATGAAGCAGCGTTTGGGTATTGCGCAAGCACTCATCAACGACCCCGACGTGCTAATCGTGGACGAACCGACCGCCGGACTTGACCCCGAAGAGCGCATTCGCTTGCGCAACATTCTTTCCGAGATTGGCGGCGAAAAACTCGTCATTCTTTCGACGCACATTGTTTCCGATATTGAAGCCATTGCCACGCATATTGCCATCATGGCGCAAAGCCGCTTACAGGCATACTCCACACCGGAGGAGCTTCTCCGCAGCGCAGAGGGAAGCGTTTGGAAAGGAATCGTTTCTTCGGAATCCTTCGATAGTCTGCGCTCGCAGATTCGCATATCCGGCGCTGTGCGGAAGCCAGACGGCGTTCACATCAGCGTTGTGTCAGCACATAAACCATTTGAAGGCGCCGCGCAGACCGAACCAACGCTTGAAGATGCCTTCCTTTTTACACTCCAAAAAGCGGGAGCAGATACGCGAGCAGAACCGACCACAGGCAAACGCGATAAGGCAGGTGCGCTATGAACGACGCTCTCCTGCGCATTCGCGCTATCGTGGCAACGGATTTTATTCTCCGCTTTCGCCGAACTTCCACCCTTGTTTTGTTTGTGGCTATGTGTGTGCTGGCGTTTGTCAGCATACCTGACCCCTCAGCAAACTGGACGCTTATGAGTGTGGGCGAAGCTCGTGCGCTCTACAACTCGCCCGCGATTGCCTTTGCTACGGCAGTCAACTTTTCGGTATTAGGCATCGGCTTGCTCAGTTATTATATGATTAGCAATTCGGTGAAGCGCGATGTGGTCTCTGGCGTAGGGAACACGCTTGCGGCAACGGCAATGCGCTCGTGGGAATATATTGCCGGGAAGTTTTTGGGGAACGTAGCCTTCTTAACAGCACTCACTCTGGCATATATGCTTGTGATGATGCTGATGGTAACCGTTCGGGGTGAAGCTCCACTCGAACCCATGGTATTTCTGCGAACCTATGCACTGATTTGTTTGCAAGGAATCTTCTTTGTGTCGGTTATTTCTTTGGTCTTTGAGACAATTCCTATCCTTTCAAGCCGAATTGGAGACTTTATATATTTTTTGGTCTGGATAGCGCTTGGTATTGCACCGGTTGAACAGTTGGAAAAAATCAATCTTGCCCGGCAACAAGCAGGTGTTGCGCCGACTCTCAGCAATGTTCCCATCGCCGCCTACATTGATGTTATTGGCTTAGGAACAAGTATGTCCGCTATCAATCAGCAAATCGGTGCTGATTCATCAAAAGGGCTTTCCGTCGGAGCTTCTACCTTCAATCCAGCACTGCCGGTCGTTGTCATCCGCGAAGTCGAACTTCCCACAGCGTGGATTATTGCCAAAGCGCTCACAACTCTTGGGTTTATACCGCTCCTAGCAATCGCTCTTGCTGCCTTTCACCGATTCGACCCCACGCGCCTCCGCGCATCAGCCGGACGCTCAAAGCGCAATATCGTTGCGGCGCTCGGCGCTGTCCTGAAGCCGCTTTCGCGTCTGACTACCATTTTCTGGGGAATGATACAATCTCTCCTCGGCGGGCAAGGCTTTGTGCGCATTGTGGCGGCAGAAATTCTACTCGTCTTTACGCTCCATCCCGCCGCACTGCTTGCGCTTGTGGGACTGAACGTCGCAGGTATTATTGCGCCGATACCGAAAGTCCAATTACCGATTGCACCTTTGGCGTGTTTGGCATTGGTCTTTTTCTCGGCGGATATTGGCATTCGTGAGCGCCAGCGCGGAAGCTCGGCATTGCTCCTGAGTGTTCCCATGATGAAAGAGCATTTTATTTTGATTAAGTTACTCGCAGCATGGATACTGGGTTTGACGTTTGCGTTGGTTCCGCTTGTGCGCTTGGCGTTTGCTGCGCCCGGCGTTGCGGTTTCGCTTGCGATCGGGATGTTTTTCTTGAGCGCGTGTGCCGTCGGGATAGGCATAGCCACAGGCACGGCGAAAACATTGATTGTGGGTTCGCTCATTTTGTTTTATTTGGCGCTCAATTCTAATGGTCGCGAGCCGGCACTTGATTTTGCGGGATGGTTCGGCTCGGCAGTTCCGATGGTGCAAGTCGGCTACGCAGTGGCAGCGCTGGGATTTGTCGCGCTGGGGTGGTCGGCGCATTGGTGGCGTACGGGGCGGGCGTAGCGACATTCTGAATACGCTCAAATAAACTTATTGTGTAACTTTTCCGTTCCAATGTATATTTGTAATTGTACGGTTGTTATGCAGGCAATCCGTACGACAAGTGTGTGCCCCTCAAAAAGGCAGCACTTGTGATGTCGTAACAATGCTGACTGGAGGGTTGGCTTGTCCATGTTGCTTCGCGTTCCCACGGACGTTACGACACCTTGTTTCACGCTTTGCGCCCGCTTGGTTGTTATTATGCGCTTTATTGCCACACCTTCCTTACGCACACGCTCCAGCGCTTGTGCTCCTCTTGGTTGCTACTTCCTTTTGATTGCGTTTCTTGTCGTCGGTTCTTTTTCTCCTCTCGGAGCGCAGTCGCTCTCATTCTTTTTTGATAGCGCCAGCGCAGCCTACAATGCTCAGAATTTCCCCCGAATGCGTGCAAGTGTGCGTGCCTTCGACGCACGAGGTCAGCAAATTACTTCCAAACTTGATTTTCGTCTGGCTGAAGATGGTGTGCAGCGCACCGTTGCAGATTACGTCTGCCCCACGCAACAAGCAAAACCCGTCTCTGCCGTTCTGACCATCGACATTTCCGGCTCCATGGGCGTTCCTTTTAATGGCACAACGCGTCTTAAAATTGCGCAAGAAGCTGCTAATGCCTTTGTGGGTGCACTCGCCACCGACGGCTCAGAATGCGGGATTGTGGCTTTTGAAACGAACAGTTATCCTTTCCAAGATTTCACGACCGATAAAGGGCGTTTGACACAGGTGGTTAACGGGCTGTCTCCGCTCAACGGTACAAATTATCAGTTGGCATTTTCAGGTAATCCCGGCGGCGCTCTCACGATGCTGGAAAGGGCAAAAAACTCTAATCGTGCGGTCATTTTTCTCACCGACGGACTTTCGACTGCCAACTACAATCAAGTGATTCAGCAAGCAAAGCAGGTAGGCGCTACGGTGTACTGCATTACTATTGGCTTTCCCGTGCCGCCGGTCTTAGATACGATTGCTCGCGCGACGGGCGGCGAGGCGTTTTCTAACGTTCAATCAAAAGATGAAGCCATTCAAATCTACCGCGAACTGGCAAATCGCATCCGGCTGAACACGCCCTGCGTTGTGGAATGGACGACGGATTTACCCTGCCGGAGTGTGGCGCGGTCGGTTGTGCTGACCGCTCTGTCATTGGGCGTGAGTGCGAGTTTGAGTTATATTCCGCCTGTTTCTTTGGAATCACAAGTAGCCATTCTGCCGCGAGCTGTTGCGATGGGATCACTGGCTATTGGACAAAGTATTTCTCGCCCTGTTTCGTTGCAGCTGAACACAGGTGCGCAGGATTTGGTCATTCGCCGTATTCGCTCAAGCGACAATGCTTTTCGTGTATTAGAGCAAAACTTTACGCTTGTTGCCGGACAGCCTGCACGTTCTCTGAACGTTCAATACACCGCGCAAGATAGTGGCTACCGCTTTGCTACGCTCACGGTAGAAACCGATAATGGTTGCACGTTTGATTTTTATGCAACGTCAGGCTTTCCCGGTGTCCGCCCGGCTACGCCTACTCTCGTTCTCACGCATCCTAACGGCGGCGAAACATTTTTGGTCGGAACTGATACAGTTATCACGTGGAAAGGGCTTCCTCCAAGCGAAGAGGCACGCTTAGATTACAGCATTGATGGCGGAAAGACGTGGATTGTGGTGGATACCGCAGCAAAAAATCTCCGCCGCCCGTGGCGCGTACCCAACACGCCCAGCGATAATTGCTATATGCGAGTGCAGCAAAAGAACTCAAGCGGCGCTGCATTTTTTGGGGATAGTGCCGTGGCGCTGATAGGGCATAAGTCATCCGTGAATTCAGCACAGTTTAATAAAGAGGGCGACAGGATTGTCACGGCAAGTGACGATAGAACTGGGATTTATTGGAATGCTCAGGATAAATTTGGTCAATTTATTAGCTATATACAGATAGGGAACCGTTTTAGTTCTATGAGATTACGGTATGCTACCTTTAACTCGCAAACGGATATAATTTTTGGAGGAGAAAATGCCTCCGATAATGTAGGTATTGTACCAGGTCGTTCTTTGGGCTTTGGTAATATCATAGGGACATCCATAAGCGCGTTAGGCAATTCTGCAATTCGCAGTATTAGTGCCAATCCTAGTGTTCCTGATCGTTTTCTTGTTGTAACCGAATCACCCAATGGTGGCATTTATATTCATGACAATAGACTTCCCGGGAATGGTACCTCAAAACTCGTTACAGTTCTCAGAACAAGTGATGCAAGCCTTGTCTATAATGCACATTACACACCACCGATTAGCATTGTTGGTAATAATGGTCAAGCATCACTTTTCTATGGAATTATTGGTGCGCTTCAAGGATTTAACGATGGCGTACGTCTATGGTTGTTTGGTCAAGATGAAGCCACTGCAAACTTACCAATTCGCTGGGCATCGAATGTTCAAGCGTCGTATGTAGATGCAATCAGCGACCCAAGCCGACCAGGTAACCTCCGCATTGCGGTTGCCTGTACCGACAACAGAGTACGATTTTTAACGGTAGTGGTTGAGAATGGGAATCTTCGTTTGGAACAAGATATGACGATTAGCGAAATAGCACATCCATTACCAATCAAGATGCTTTCCTTCGACCCGTCAGGGAATTTCCTTGTGACAGTTGGCGGTAATCAAGCATTTATCTGGCAAGTGGGGCAACCTTCACAGCTGCAAACAGTCTTGAATTCCCCGGCAAAACGCTTACACAAAGCAAATATCAATACCGCTTTTTTTAGCCCCGACGGAAGCCGTGTCGTTACTGCCTCACAGGATAACGATACCAATGTCGTCGTCTGGTTTGTCCGAGAAAAACTTCCCCTCCAAGAAGATCGCTCCAATAACCTCTGGCGCATTGTTCGCCCCCACTTGGTGGCAAATGATATAGACGTAGGAAAAGCAATCGTCGGCAATGACAAGGACACGACGCATCTTGTCCTGACGAACCCCGATTTGTATTCTGTTCCCGTTACAAAAGTGTGGTTCAAAAAAGCCAATAGTCCTTTTTCCATTGTCTCAGGCGGTGCACCCTTTACCGTGAATGCAGCCACACCGCCACGATTAGGGCTTTACAATATCGAATTTCGCTTTCATCCGCTTGTGGAAGGCAGAGGAGTGGAGAATACGGACAGTGTATTTTTTCAAACAATTGCAGGCGATACGCTCAGAGCAAAGATTTCAGGCGAAGGTGTTTTACAACGCATACAAATTAGCACACAGTCCATAGACTGGCGTGAGCGATTTGTGAATATCGGCTTTGATACCGTGCAAGCTGTGGTGCGCAATGTGAGTACCGTCCCCGTTACCTTTAGCTTGCCAACGGTACCTAATGTTAGTGGTACATTCATTCCGGCATTTTCTATTCTTGGTGTAACCCTCAGCCCACGCAGCACAAACAATGGAGGAATCATTACCCTTGCCGTGGGCGACTCAATTGTTGTCAATCTACGCTTTACAGCACCTTATCTTGGGCTTATCGGTGCGCCTCTGCAATTTATCACTAATCAGCCCGGCGAACCACCAACGGTACAGCTCTTAGGCACAGGCGTACAAGCAGGTCCACGCCTGAGTAGCACCATTACAGCGCTACCGATGGTGCAAACTCTCTGCACACAACCACAGCCACAGGACATTCCTCTGCCCAACACCGGAACACAGGCGCTCGTCATAGACAGTATGCGGGTCGTCGGTGCAGATGGCTTACTCAGTCGTGATTTTCAAATACTCACGCAAACGCCGTTGACTATTCAGGTAAATGACCAAGGCAGCCAGAGCGCTCGCTTGCGCTTCACGCCACAAGCAGTGGGAACAACGTTTGCCACGCTGATTGTTTACTCCAATTCCATTAGCGGCGTTATGCGTATTCCCTTGCAGGGGCGCTTAGAGCAGCCTTTATTAGTCTTTTCGACTCGTTCTGTTGTCTTTTCTGCCGTTAATGAGCAACAGCCTTCCAACTCAATAACAATTAGAGTGGAGAACAAAGGGAATGTTAGTGCCCCATGGAATAGTACACCAGTTACATTTACCGACCAAGATGGAATTCCACGGATACGTGTTGTTGCTTCGCCCTTCTCAACAGAGCTTCTACCGAATGCCGTAGGCAACCTCACACTTACGTTTTTAGGCGGTACAGTCGGCAAAACATACACAGGTTCTATCTCATTAGAAGAATCAGCAAAATGTTTTTCTACTCTGGTGACGCAATGGTCGGCAACCGTCAAGTCTTCGCCGCGTCTGCAAATAACTGTTCCTCAGCTCTTAACCACTTGCGAGTCATCGGCAACAATGAGTATTTCGGTTCGGAATACCGGAACATCAGAAGCAAAAAATGTGAAGTTTACTCCTCTGCCACGGCTACCGAATGTGCAGTTCAGCGATTCTGTTAGAACGATTCCCACAAATGGTACTTTTACACTTCAAGTTCAAGTAAGCCCGCTCAGTCGTGCCGATACAACGCGCTTCTTGGTACTGATCGAATCAACAACCTCTACTATGACAGCCGTAGAAGCCATCCAGAGGGATACAGTGCCGATGACCGTGATAAAACAGGACGTTGGGCTGAGGCTTTCAAAAAACAGTATTGTATTCCCGACGCTTGACGCAAATATTACCACACAGGAGACTGTCACTATTTACAACGGCAGTAATCAAGCGCTCGCTTTACCGCAGCGCTTTCTGGCAGGAACGGTGCAATTTAACTGGCAAGCACAAAGTGTTGTCCGTCCCTATGACAGCGTTGTGGCAACGGTTAGGTTTAATGGCGCTGCCGCGGGGTTGGCATTTCAAGATAGTATCATTTTTACACCGATTGCTGTGAATGGTATGGGGTGTGCTATTTCTTCTCAAACATTACGGATTAGCGCCTCCACACTCCCGCCAAGCACTGCCGACTTAGTCTTTGAAAACTTTTATGCCGCCCCCGGCGATACTGCACAAACGAAGGTATTCTTGCGCAATCGCGCCCGCGTCCCCATTGGAACCGTCATCACCGACACCATTCGCTACAATGTTTCGCTTCTGCAACCTCTTTTGCCCCTGCCATTTGGAGAAGTATGGCTCGGTGAGCGAAAGATACCCGTTTCCTTCGAGGTCAAAAGCGATGACCCCACCGTACCACTTGCCACTTTACGCTTCCGTGCGGCTTTAGGCAATGACACCTCTACGGTGCTACGGCTTCAAAAAACACCCGAAACGCGCGTTCCTAAAATGACCATTAACGCCAGTACGGCAACATTTCGTTTGGTCGGTATTTCACGGGCAGGCGGATTGCGCTTAGTGATTGCGACCATGGGCACGCTCCGCATCGTGGATGCACGACCGAATCCGGCATCGACGGAATTGACGCTAGAATTTACCTCGCATGATGCAGAGGAGTACACGCTCAATCTCATCAACGCGCTTGGTGTGCGCCCCGACCCGATGCTATTCGCCGAGCAGCGTTTTACGTCGATGCGTGGTTTGAACACACGGGTATTGGATGTTAGCCGCTTGCCGTCGGGAATATATTTCATCCAACTCCGCAATGGGCGGGAGCTGGCGGCGCGGAAGGTTATTATTGTGCGGTAATTCTTTTGGACAATCTTTTGTGTACTGGTGCTCGAAATTATTCAATTGCTCCACATTGTTGCCAGGGAGATAATCTTCTATGGAACTTTTCCGTCCTGATGTATATTTGTACTGTATGGAATTGTTTTATGCAGACAATTCGTACAGCAAGTGTATAGTTTTTCGAGAACAACATCACTTGAGCCACAAATGCTGACTGGAGGGTCGGCGTGTCGCTTAGACGTGTGGCTTTTATCTCATGCCGTGCGCTGTCTCGTGAATAATTATGTGTATTTTTGTTACTCATTTGGTTTGCCGTCGCTTGAACGCCTGCCCTTGCGTTGTTTTGTACTTCGTTTTCGCTTCGCTGTTAAGTGTATTGTCGTCGGGTTCGCCGACCTCCCTTACGGCGCAATCTCTCTCGCTTTTCAATCTTGACAGCACTAATTTCCCTCGTCTGCGGGCAAATGTCTATGCCTTCGATAGACAGGGTCAGCAAATCACCTCTCAAGCAAATTTTCGCTTAACCGAAGATGGGATACCGCGTACCATTACGAGTTACGCTTGCCCAATACAGCAGATGCTGCCTGTTTCTGCTGTGCTGACCATTGATATATCAGGTTCAATGGGAGATTTCTTAAACGGCGGAACGACACGTCTTGAAGCAGCCCGCATTGCCGCAACAGCTTTTGTAGATGCGCTGGCTAACGATGGCTCAGAATGTGCGATTGCTGCTTTCGATGATTTTAGTTACCCGATTCAAGATTTTACAGCCAACAAAAATGCACTAGAGCTAGCACTGAGCGGTCTAAAAACGGGAAGAGGCACAGATTACCAACAAGGTTTTGTTGGTAATCCCGGTGGAGCTTTATCGCTACTGACAACGGCAAAGAACGCCAACCGAGCGGTGATTTTTCTGACCGATGGAGCCTCGCCTGTTATCGTGAGGCAAGTGGTCGAGCAGGCGAAACAAATTGGTGCTGTGGTCTATTGTATCACCGTTGGATTGGTGATTCCGCCATTACTTGACTCTATTGCTCGTTCAACAGGCGGACGGTCATTCTCAAATCTTCAATCAAAAGCCGAAATCGAACAAATCTACCGCGAACTGGCAAACCGTATCGGGCTCAATACCCCATGCGCTATTGAGTGGACAACAGACATCCCTTGTAGTAAACAAACACGCAATCTCGTTTTGACGGCGAATTCTTTACCAGGTGCGAATTCTAGTTTGAGCTATGTAACACCAACGTCATTTGCGAATCAAGTGCAAATTATTCCTTCAACACTAACATTAGGCGCAGTACAAGTCGGCACAACCGTCAAAAAAACAGTCTCGCTTCAGTTGAACGCAGGCGCACAAAATCTGAGCATACGGCGCTTCTCGTCAAGCGATTTTGCTATTCGTGTACTGACACCAACACCACTGACACTTACCGTCGGTAGTACTCGCACTGAGGTCGAGATTTCCTATCAAGCACAAGATAGTGGCTATAAGTTTGCAACAATTATTGCTGAAGCCGATGATGGTATTGGTAGAACGTGTTCTCTCCAATGGTATGTAACGGCAGGTTTTCCCGGCGCTCAACCGCGTGTACCCACACTGGAGCTTATTCGCCCGAATGGCGGGGAAGTATTTTTAGTGGGAACGCTAGCCAGCATTGCGTGGCGCGGTGTGCCCCCCACAGAGCCTGTGATACTGGATTATAGTATTGATGCGGGAAAAACGTGGCGAAATATTGATTCTAATGCTACCGATTATGTCCATACTTGGTCTGTTCCCAATAATCCCAGCAATATATGCCTGATGCGAGTACGACAGAAAAGCTCCAATATAGGACGTTTCTCCAATGATAGTTCTGTTGTATTGACGCGAAGCACTGCAAATGCACGTTCGGCGCAGTTTGGTGGTAGCAACGGTACATCTATAGTTGCGGGTTTTGACAGAGTAGTGACAGTCTGGGACAGTACGCTTAAACAAATATCCAATGACGCCAACAATAGGTTCGGCCTCCAATTAAATGATGTTGCTATCAATAATCGAGGAGACTTTGCTTTCACTATTGCCAATAATTCCGGCATCAATGTAGAATTTAATTCTCCCAATCAAAATCTCCAGCTTGGCTTTTTTACTGCCGAGAGAGCAAATCCGAACAGTATTCGCTTTAATCCGACAAATCCATTGGAAGTTGTTATCAGCAATTCCGGTGCAAATGGTGCTGGCATCTACATATATCGAATCAATCCCACTCCATCGGGGAGTAATGTTGTCAACTTCCTTTTAAGTGCAGCAGGTGCAGGAAATGTACTCTACACACCAGATGGCAGGGGTATTGTCGCATCATCTGGCGGTGTGCGGCTGTGGAGAAACGTTACCACCACTCCATTTGCACCGCCTCTCATTTGGGCACCGACCTCTGGATATGTTACGTATGTTGATGTCGTGCAGCCCGGAGGACAACTACTGATTGCAGCAACTTGTTCAGATAATAAAGTCCGTTTTCTGCGAGTCGTCACAACCAATAATGGTGAGGCTTTACAAGAAGATCTTTCGCTTGCTCCTCTGCCTGCCATGAATGTCGGTACTATTGGTATGGCTTCATTTGACCGCACAGGAACGTTCCTGATTACTGCGATGGCAAATGGTACGGCGCAACTATGGGAAGTGGCAACCGGGCAATTAGTGATAACTTTACGCCACGAAACGAATACCACGGGAGGACCTTTGGTGAATACCGCATTTTTCGATCCCTCGACAAGCCGCGTTGTGACAGCCGGAGAAAACGGTAAAGTTATTGTTTGGTATATTCTCGAAAAATTTCCCCTTCAAGAAGATGTCTCCAATGATCTCTGGCGCATTGTCCGCCCGCGTCTGGCAGCAAAAGATATCAGCACGGGGCAAGCTGTTATTGGCACAAAAAAAGACACAACGCACTCTGCACTTACTAATCAGGATCAATACCCTGTCGGCATAAAACATATTTGGTTCAAAAACCCGAAAAGCCCTTTTTCGATTGTCTCCGGCGATGCCCCCTTCACTGTAAGTGCTGCGGTGCCGCTCTCACAAGTGCTGTACAAGATAGAATTCCGTTTTTCGCCACAGATGGACGGAGCACAAACCGATAGCGTATTCTATCAAACCGCCGCCGGCGACACACTGGGCGCAAAGATTTCGGGCATGGGGGTGCCACCATCTCTTCAAGTAACGACTTCACGTATAGACTGGCGAGAACGCTTTATCAAAATGGACTATGATACTTTGCAAGCAGTAGTACGGAACGTTAGCACCATTCCTGTCCGCATTGATTACCCAATTATCCAAAATATGAGCAAATTACCAGATTCGACTTTTAGAATTCTTGGTGTAAGTGCTAATGTCAATAATGGCGTAATTACTCTTCCACCAGGTGCTTCTATCACAGTAAATCTTCGCTTTACGCCATCAGTTATTGGACGCTTTGGGGCACCACTTCTGTTCACTTTCAATCAATCGGGTTCACCGCTTACTGTACCGCTTTTCGGCACGGGCATAGTAGATGCACCACGCTTGGGTAACGCTATCGCTACACCGCCTGTGGTACAGGGTGCGCACGATTGTAGTGTTCGGATAATCAACATTCCACTTCCCAATATCGGCACACAAACACTGGTTCTTGATAGTATTCGTATTGTCAGGCTGGATAACCTTTCCAGCCGCGACTTTGAGATTTTAAGTCAGCCGCAGAGAGTTAATGCCCAAGATACTGGTAATCTCCGCCTGCGTTTCACGCCCCAGCAACCATTCGGCGCAACGTTCGCTACGGTTGTCATATCCTCCAACTCCATTCGAGGCATTGTGAGTGTTCCTTTGTACGGGCGTTTAGAACGACCTTTGCTGAATATTTTGCCATCTTCATTAGTCGTCCTGCCAAAAACAGATTCAGGAATGACCGCAAGAGCAAGTATCACTATCACGAACAAGGGTAATAGCGAGTCGCAGTGGTACCCTGCCTCAGTGTTCCTTTCGCAAAAGCAATATTTTCGCATAACAGCACAAACTACCGCGACGGGAGTTCTTGCGTCCAATGCCACTACTACCTTGCAGGCTACGTTTCTAGGCGGTCTGCCGGGTATTACCTACCAAGATACGGTTCCCATTCCCAATAGCTGCTCGGCGGAAACTATCGTGCTTTCGGCAACAGTGGAATCGAAACCAGTATTTTTTGCCGTATCTCCCGCAGTATTACCGACGTGCGCAAGTTCCGCAACACTGGAAGTCCCTGTAAGTAATATCGGCACTGCACTGGCGAATGTCAAGTATTCCCTTGACCCACCCTTATCGTTCGCAAGCCTTCCCGACACTCTGGGGCAATTAGTAGCAGGGACAACGACAAAGGTGAAAGTACGAATTGATACTCTTGTTCGCACGGGCGCCCTTCCGCCCTTAAGCCTCATTATTACTGACCGAGACGGTACAGCCGCAACCTTTCGTGTGCTACTCAGCATTATCAAACACGACGTTCTAGGCGTGGAAATTAGCCCTTCATCTCTTACCTTTCCACCACTCGAAGCAGATGTCACGTCCACTGCCTTTGTACAGATTTACAATCGTAGCAGTATTCCACTAATACTTCCTCGCCAGCCTCAAAGCGGCTTGGCACAGTTTCGACTGCAAGCTCCGGCAACGATTGCGCCGTATTCAAAAGACAGTGTACAGGTGATATTTACCAGTGCCATCGCTGGGCGAAATTTCTCGGACTCATTTCAGTTTAACCTTGGTATTGCGGGCGTAACAAGCTGCTCTATCTCACAGACATTGTCTCTTAGCGCCTCCACACTGCCACCAAGAATTGCCGACTTAGTCCTTGAAAACTTTTATGCCGCCCCCGGCGATACTGCACAAACGAAGGTATTCTTGCGCAATCGCGCCCGCGTCCCCATTGGAACCGTCATCACCGACACCATTCGCTACAATGTTTCGCTTCTGCAACCTCTTTTGCCCCTGCCATTTGGAGAAGTATGGCTCGGTGAGCGAAAGATACCCGTTTCCTTCGAGGTCAAAAGCGATGACCCCACCGTACCACTTGCCACTTTACGCTTCCGTGCGGCTTTAGGCAATGACACCTCTACGGTGCTACGGCTTCAAAAAACACCCGAAACGCGCGTTCCTAAAATGACCATTAACGCCAGTACGGCAACATTTCGTTTGGTCGGTATTTCACGGGCAGGCGGATTGCGCTTAGTGATTGCGACCATGGGCACGCTCCGCATCGTGGATGCACGACCGAATCCGGCATCGACGGAATTGACGCTAGAATTTACCTCGCATGATGCAGAGGAGTACACGCTCAATCTCATCAACGCGCTTGGTGTGCGCCCCGACCCGATGCTATTCGCCGAGCAGCGTTTTACGTCGATGCGTGGTTTGAACACACGGGTATTGGATGTTAGCCGCTTGCCGTCGGGAATATATTTCATCCAACTCCGCAATGGGCGGGAGCTGGCGGCGCGGAAGGTTATTGTTGTGCGGTAACTGCTCAGATATTTCTGTCAGGCACTTTTCGATATATTGGGCAGGATACTAAAAAGGACGTTTTTCGGCATTACATAGCCAAAAAACGTCCTTTTGTTGTATAGATTGTTGCACAGATGCTTTTTTAAGCGGCAAGCCGCTCTGTGGCGTGTGTTTAGTCGGACTGGCGGGATTTGAACCCACGACCCCTACTACCCCAAAGTAGTGCGCTACCGGGCTGCGCTACAGTCCGCCGTGTTTTCAACGAAAACAGATTAGCAAATTATTGCTTTTTTCGTCAATGACCAAGTTTTTTTATGGCTTGATGCCAAAAATACGACGGAGTGCTGTTCGCGCATCCGGCGCTGCTCGGAACATATCCCACAGCATCACAAAGCCCGTCGCAAGCAATCCCACAAGTCCTAAGCCAAAAAGAAAATTAAGTACTTCTCCTGCGTCGCCAATAATTTCGCCTGTGTGGAGCCGTAACAGCAGATTCTTTTCTTGCTTTGTTGCCTTCAGAATCTGCCCATCTGCACCAATGAGATAATTGATACGTTCTCTAGTTTGCAGCACAAAGCGTGGCTTTTCTCTGTCTATATCCACACGGATGCGCTCAATGTGTGCGCTCGGATTTTGTGCCACGACTGCTGCCAAGCCTTTGTTGATAGCGTTTGTCCATTCAGCAGGCATACCGGATGCCAGATTATAGGAAGTTTCTTTGGGTGCCTCACGCTCTCCTTCTTCAAGAAATTCACGGACATGAAGCAAAACACCCGTTACAGAGATAAGCGCCAGAAAAATTCCGGCAACAAATGAGATAATACGGTGAAAACGACGCATATAAAAAGAAATGGAAATGAAAAAATTATTAGCCACGAGTGAGTTTATTCGCTGTTTCATCAATCAAAAAATAGGTATCCATCTTGCCTTTGCCTTTAATGTCAATCGCTCCACGCCGCTCGAATTTGTACACATCGGACAGTTCACGATAGACCGTTTCTGAACAATGGATTTTTCCCGGCTGCCCGTGCGATTCCATACGACTGGCAATATTGACCGTGTCGCCCCAAAGGTCATAGACAAACTTACGAGTCCCAATAATACCCGCAACCACCGGTCCGCTGTGCATACCGATACGCATCGAAATAGGATAGCCGGTCTCCGCCACAAAACGCCGCAGTTCATTCAGCATTGCAAATGCAAATGCCGCAGCTTGCAGGGCATGGTCTTTCTGGGGAGTGGGAATGCCGGAGGCAAGCATATAGCTGTCGCCGATAGTCTTGATTTTTTCGACAGGATAATGATCGAGAAGCCCGTCGAAGCGCGAGAAAAGTGTATTCAAGAGCTTGACAATGGTCGTAGCGGAAACAAGAGAGGCAAGATTAGTAAAGCCGACAATATCCGTAAAGACGACTGTTGTTTCCTCGAAATAATCCGCAATCTTGTCTTCCCCCTCCTTCAGCCGCGCCGCAATCCCCGGCGGAAGAATGTTCAGCAGTAAATTATCCGCTTTTGCCTGCTCATTGCCGAGCACAAGATTGAGTTGATTGATTTCCTCAATGGATTCCTTGAGACGCTCATTCTTTTCTTGCAACTCACTATTCGCCCGTTCAATCGCTTGCGACTGCGCAGCAAGTTCGCTTTTGGTATTGATGAGTTTACGCTGCGCCACATCCCCGATGCGCGTTAGTTTTGCAGCTTGCTTGAGAAGATTTTCATACTGTTGCCCCAAGAGCCGATATTCATTCAGCAGCTCTTCAAAACTTAGTGTGTGGTTGTGGAGAACGCTACGGGTGTATTCAACCGTTTCCAGCTCACTTTTGAACATCTCAGCAATATTGTCGTGCGCCATAAGCGCTTGTGCTGAAGCGCTTTCTCGTGTGTCGGATGGTGTCCCGTTGCTCATACAAGTTTTGTAAAAGGCGCGTTCTGTAAGGGTAATTCTCTTGCCCCATACAGTTGCCCGATGTGCGCACGGAGCCGATAAGAAGGTCGTGCTTGAGAAAATCTGCCGAATTAGTCGGAGTACGGCATAAATAAAAATTTCAAATCCAGTCCGTCGCTCAGTTCTTTACCGCTTTCGAGCATGTCTTCGTCGCTTTCATCGTACCACCACGTTACTTCCACCGCGCCACCACTTGTGTAGTGATAACTTTGGAGTATGTCCAAAATATCCAAAATACACTTTGAAGAACTGGTATTGAAGTAAGGCATCTTAAAATAGACCGTCAGGTGGCGCTTTTGCGAATCCATAAAATCGCGCAGCCATTGAAAAATGGGCTGGTAGAACTCTACTGAATTTTCAGGGTAGGATTCACCGATAATCTCTAAGAAGCCGTCAGCCACACGTCCCGTTACAGTAGGCGTTGTTGTTGTTTTGGTAAAAGTAATGTCGGTCATAACGTAAGATTCATAGCGTGAGAAAGGTATGCGAATCGTAAAAACTACATCGCCCCGTCAGAACAAATTTGCATCAGGCTTTTGTAAATCAGCGAGCGCCTCTTCTGCAGCGAGAAGTTTGGCGATTTTTTGATTTTTACCACTGGCGGTATATTCCGTGCCATCGGGCATGATAAGTTTGCAATAAACCACAGGCACGTGCGAAGCGCCTTCTGTCCATATTTCGGTGGTAAGATTTGCTCCGAAAGTCTTTTGCACCAATTCCACCAGTGCCGTGATAGGATTTTCCGTCGCTTTAACACTTTGGCTCCACTCGGTCAGAAGTACACGCTGTTCTCCGGGCGTGAGGCTCGCAAAATCCGCTTTAATCTTTTCAATTTTTGCCGACGAGCCTTGTGCTGAGACAACTTTTGGAACTGCAACCTGCGGCGGTGCATCCACCCTTGCCGAGACTCTAGCTTTCACCGTTTTTGCTTTTGGGATTGGTACTTCCTCTATTGCTTCTTTCGTAACGCTTGCTTTTACAGGACTTGCTTTTGCAGGACTTGATTTCTTGACTTCTGCTTTTGCAGTCGTTGCTTTTACTGTTTTTGTGGGCATAGCTGAGGAGAGAGTGTAATAATGGAATTATGATTACTTGGCAAAATAAGCAGACAGCATAAAAAGTGCGCGGTCGCCGGAAAGTGGCGTAACAGCGTATTCCAAGGGTAAGTCTGCACGGCGAGCAACGTCAAGAAACCCTAAACCCGCACCACTACTGCTGCCACGTGGCAACCGTCGCTGCTCGGTATAACGTTCTTTTAGCTCTTCTTTGGAAAGTGCTCGGACTGACTCGCAAAGAGTACTGAGACGCTCTCCGTCGGCAGAAGCGATTTGATTGCCGGAACTAACGCAATAGGTTTCTGCATTTTCACTGATGACTAAAATTCCAACACCACATTCTTTGCCGTACTCGTCCAGCTCTTGTTCTGCGGAATAAAACATCACATTTTGTGCCAATTCTACAAACACTGCAAAAATCTTTTTCATCAGAAGCGTACGCTCTGTGATAGATTCTACGGGCTGTGCTGCTATTTTGCTCCGAAGCGTCTGCCCAATCTCAACAATAATCGGCTGCGCAAAAGCGCCTTTGAATGACATAAGAATTTTCTTCTCTGTCATTTCATTGTACTGTCGTGCGAGGTCATCAAAGTTCACGTGGCTGTGGGCGATAGTAGTTGGACATTTGGAGTTCGATTTTTCTGGAGTCGCAATTTAGCGAGGAATTGTGATTTCAACAACGATGTTTTCGGCAATTGAAAATTCTGTGGCAGAGAGAGTGTTTTTCCTAAGGCACAGGCTTTGTTTTCTGACGATTTGGAGCGATATTTGCGTCGTTCAGGATTTAATCTCCATTTCATCACTTACCCACGTTTACCACTATGCACTTTTCTTCTCCCAACGGGAACAGCTCGCCTCTGCGCAGCACACAGCGCACACTTGCAATGACGATTGTAGGGACAATCGCACTAGCAATTCTTTGTGTGATTCAGGTTGTCACGGTACAGGTTACTACCGTATCGGCTCAAAGCCTTGATTCTATCTTCTTTCTTGGCATAAAACCACGCTCTATCGGCCCGGCAGGAATGAGCGGGCGTGTGGCTGCGATTGAATCCGTCCCGCAGAACCCCGATATTATCTACGTCGGCGCAGCCACAGGCGGTGTGTGGAAGTCCGTCAATCGTGGCACAACGTGGCAGCCCGTCTTTGACACGCAGAATACTTCGTCCATCGGTGCAATTGCTTGCTTTGCGGGTAATCCTAACACCGTCTGGGTTGGCACAGGCGAAGGAAACGTCCGCAATAGTGCGGGCGTGGGGCGCGGCATCTTCAAATCATTGGACGGTGGCAAAACATGGAAAAATATAGGCTTGGAGAAAACCGAGCGGATTCACCGCGTGATTCTGCACCCCACCAACCCCGACGTGGCATGGGTAGCGGCTATGGGTACAACGTGGGGCGAAAATGCCGAGCGTGGCGTATTCAAAACCACCGATGGTGGCAAGACATGGCGTAAAACCTTATTCGTAGACAACAAAACCGGCTGCGCGGAACTTGCACAAGACCCGTACAACCCGAACCGCCTCATTGCCGGCATGTGGGAGCACCGTCGTTATCCGTGGTTCTTCACCTCCGGCGGTACAGGAAGCGGTATGTACACCAGCAGCGATGGCGGCGAGACATGGACACGACTGACCAATAAAGACGGTATGCCGGAAGGTACGATGGGGCGCGTCGGCATTTCTTTTGCCAAAAGCACTCCGGGCGTGGTCTATGCACTCGTGGAAGCAAAAGAAAGCGCACTGCTCCGCTCGGACGATGGTGGCGAAAAATGGCGCACAGTGAACAGCAGATTTGATATCAACCCGCGTCCATTCTACTTCTGCGACATTCGTGTTCATCCGCAAAATGAAAACACGATTTATCGCTTGCAGGTAACGATGGACGTAAGCACAGACGGCGGCAAGAGCTTTTCGCCGCTCTATCCGTACACGACCATTCACCCCGACCATCACGAACTATGGATTCACCCCAACGGCAAATATATGATTGTCGGCAACGACGGCGGTATCGGCATTTCGGAGGACAACGGCAAAAATTGGCGCTTTGTGGATAATCTCCCGCTTGGGCAATTCTACCACGTGGCGTTGGACAATGATTACCCGTTCAACGTTTACGGTGGCTTGCAGGACAACGGCTCATGGCGCGGTCCTTCCAATTCACTGCATTTCGACGGCATCTACAACTACGACTGGATAACCGTTGGCTTTGGTGATGGCTTTGCGACCATTCCCGACCCCGAAAACAACGAATACTGCTATGCAATGTCGCAAGGTGGAGCGCTGCTTTACGGGCATATCAAAACAGGTGTTCGCAAAAGTATTCGCCCCACCGAGAGCCGTCCGGGTGAGCCAGAAGTGAAGCACCGCTACAACTGGAACGCGGCGATTGCGCTTGACCCTTTTAACTCAAAAACTATCTATTACGGCAGTCAATTCGTCCACAAAAGCGTGAATAAAGGCGACTCGTGGCAAATCATCAGCCCCGACCTTACCACCAACGACCCCGCAAAGCAAAAATCCAATGAGAGCGGCGGTATCACGCGCGACGTAACGGCGGCAGAGAATCATTGCACAATTTTATCCATCGCTCCAAGTCCTTTGAAGGAAGGTGTACTCTGGGTTTCGACGGATGACGGCAACGTGCAGCTTACCCAAGATGGCGGTAAAACATGGTCTCGTGTCAGCGCAAGCCTGACCGATGGCGCAAAATCACGTGTTCCGGCAGGAATCTGGTCGCCGCACGTCGAAGCCTCCAAGCATGACGCAGCAACGGCATTTGTGGTCTTCGACGACCATCGCCGTTCAAATTGGGAAACATACGTTTTTGTTACCCGCGACTTTGGTAAAACATGGCAATCACTGGCAACGCCCGAAATAGATGGCTTCTGCCACGTCATTCGCCAAGATATTATTGAACCGAACCTACTTTTTGTGGGAACGGAGTTTGGACTTTATGTCAGCCTGAATGCGGGTAAAAATTGGCAAAAGTGGACAAGCGGCTTCCCGACTGTGCCAGTAACAGATATAGCGATTCACCAGCGCGACCATGATTTGGTCATTGCCACGCACGGGCGCGGTATATACGTGCTGGACGACATTCGTCCTTTGCGCGAATTGGCAAAGAAAGGCGCTTCCACGCTTGCTTCCAAGCCCCTTCATCTTTTTGAAATCAGTCGCGCCGTTGCTGCAAATTACGAACTCTACGCTGGCGCATATATCGGCACAGGTAGTGCCATGTTCAAAGGCGAGCAGCGCCAATACGGAGCGCTTATTTCCTACATTCTGAATCCGGCAGATAGTATTTTGGCGAAAAATGAAACGCCGAAAGCACAGAAAATCAGCATTGAGATTCTGAACAGTGCTGATTCAAGCGTGGTGCGGACGATAAAAGGCACCATGAAAAAAGGTATCAATCGCGTGGCATTTGACCTTCGGCGCAAAGAATTTGAGCGCCCACGCCGCGCAGAGCGTGAGCGCAGAGACGATGACGGTGATGCAGGCGGTATTGACCTTCTGCCCGGCACGTACCTTGCCCGCATGAAATATGGTGGCACGACTGCCGTTCAACCTTTTGAAATCGCCCCCGAACCCCGCATTAAAGTTGACGCCGGGGCACTCAAGGCAATTTACGATATGCAAATGCGCGTTGGCGGTATGATGGAAACCAGTGCCAAAGCGGTGAAGCAGATGGTGGAAATGCGCAAAACGATTAAAACGGTGAATGATTTTGCAAAAAGCACCCTCAATAAGCCAAAAGCGGACTCGCTGGCAAAAGCCGGCAAAGCTCTTGAGAGCAAGTTGGATTCGCTTATGGAGCAATTTATTCCAAATGATGAGCGGAGCGGCATCTATGACCGGCAGGCAGAGATTATGCCGCAGATTGGTTCGCTGCAAGGCACTATCGGTAGCAGCTACGATGCGCCTACCGAGGCAGCTCAGGTGAAGTTTGAAAAACTAAAAATCCGTTTGGGTGGGGTCTTGGAGAGAGTGAATAAATTCTTTGAGACAGACGTGAGCGCCTATCGTCAGCAAGTAGAAAATGCTGGATTTACTGTTTTTGGCAAGACAGAACCGCTTAAAAACTAAGTCCGCGCATTACATTGATTTTTCTTTCATCCCGGCTCTCTCCCAAGGGCAGAAGAAGTATGATTGCAAATTACTTCTTTTGTTCTCTGGGAGAGGCTTGGATACGGGAAGAGTTCGGGAAGTAAGCCTAGGAGTTGCTATTCATGCGCCCTACGCTGTCTCATTTATTGACTTCTGATGCAAGTTCTGAGCAAGCAAAAGGAAGTGCCGTGTCTGCCAAACCAATAATATCAAGCCTGCAATCATATTTGCTCCTACCAACCGTGAGTACCACACGTGGTAGCCACGAAATGTCTGGACAAAAGGGAGAGAAGTCGTCAGAGGCGCATCAAAGCTGTTTATTTGTGTCCGCAAATCGTTCATTTGCGGTGTGAGAACTAGCGCATAAACGCACCACAGCCCCACCATGAGAACGAGCACTGCTATCGAAACCAAAATCTTTTTGTCGCGGCTCATGGCAAAAAGAAGCGCACATCCTACTCCGAGCATTACTGCTCCCGAAAGTTCCATCATATTCAAACGATGAAGGATGACGGCGTTAAGCGCTCCGGCAAGATCTTTCGATGGTAGCGTTTTGAATATTACGGGCGCAACTCCAATACCGAAAAAGGCGAGACTGCCAAGCCACAACGTCATTCCTGCATAGACGAAGAGCATAGCAACCATGAGTTTGTTGTGTGTCATTGTGTTGAAAGCGTTATGGTGTTAAAAAATAATTTGCCGGAATGTATCGAATGATGCAGATATTTTTAGAACCAACCACAATTGATGCGGCTCACAAGCAAGAATGCCTGTGCGACGGAAGAGAGATTGTCTCTGTTGCACAGGCATTTTTGGCTGCCGCTCTGTGTCGGTTGTTATTTGTCTTTCCACTCCGGCAAGCGCCCCGGCGTGTGTGGTGCTCCGAGTGCTTCCAGTGCTTTTTCAAGGCGCGGAATATCACCTTCGACTAATTGCTTCAATTTTGCCAATTCCTGCTCAAATTCCTGCGCCGCAATAGCATAGCCGCTTAGATGTTCCTGCGTTGCTTGGGATGTGGAACGCGACTGCTCGTAGGCAATTTGCCCCAATCTATCCAGAATTGCATTCGGGACGTTTTCATTACGTGCCGCAAGGATTTGGTCGCCACGAAGATTGCGCAAAAGCACATTCAATCGCTGTTCCAAGCCGCTAATTTCGTCGCGGAGTGCGAGAGTTTGTGCCGCTTGCGTTTGGACTACCGGTGTTTCCATGAGGGCTTTTTTCATCGAAGCCAATTTTGCTTTTGTGCTGCCCGCAAGGTCGGATGCGCCTTGTGCGGCACGGTATAAATTCGCCGTTTTACGCTGGAAGTCCAGAAGCGCCTTGCGGTCAGGTGCGGGGAGCGAGGTGTTGTTGAGCGGAACGACGTTGAACGTCACGGGGTCCGTAATTTGCGTCGTCGTAGCACCCGTGCGTTTGGAAATGCTGACCGTGTATGCGCCAGGCAGCACAAAATTGCTCCCGTTATCGTCGTCATCGTCATCGCCGCCGGACGAGCGCCCAAGAATGATGTCGGGATAGCGCAGATTCCACGCCACGCGCTGCAAACCCGCACTATTACTGAGGCTCAAGCGGCGCACCACATTGCCCGCTGCGTCGCTCACAGTAGCGAAATAGGACGGTGCTTCTTCTTCCTCTTCAGCGCGGAGTTCGTCTTGCGTGAGGGATTTTGCTGCGCCGCTTTTTTCTGCTTCTTGGCGAATTTGCTTCTTTGTTTTAAGTGCTTCCTTGAGGTACACCGTGAAAACTGCACCAAATGATGGGTTCTCGCCCAAATAGAACGTTTCACCCAAGAAGCCTTTGCCACCACCACCATATGGCGATGACTGGGTATAAAGCAGCGCATCCTTCACTGGAAAGACCGATGCCGCCTTGCTTGCGTCAAATGCGCCCTGCGCGATGGCGCGAAGCGGCGTATAATCGTCAAAGATGTAGAAGCCGCGCCCGAATGTTGCCAGCGCGAGGTCGTTTTCACGCTTTTGGATAGCGAGGTCACGCACGGCAATCGTGGGAAAATTCCCTTTAAGGGGCTTCCATGCTTGTCCGCCGTTGGTGCTCACATACACGCCAAATTCCGTCCCCAAAAAGAGCAGTCCGGGCGCAACGTGGTCTTCCACCAGCGCAAGCGCCATGCCGCCGTCGGGCAGATTCCCGCGCAAACTTGTCCACGTCTTACCTGCATCGGCGCTTTTGAAAATGTACGGCTTAAAATCACCGTTTTTGTGGTTGTCGAAGCAAACGTAGATAACATTTGCGTCGTGCTGCGAACATTCCACACGGCTCACGTAAGCATTTTCAGCAACTCCGCCTATTTTCTCAATTTTACGCCATGTCTTGCCACCATCATCGGTGATTTGCACCAAGCCGTCATCAGTGCCGACAACGATAAACCCTTCTTTTTTGGGTGATTCCGAAACGGCAGAGATATTCCCGTAAAACGCCGTCGAAGCATTCTTCGCAACCGCATCCACACTCCAAATTTTACCCATGACCGGTAGTTTGTCGCGGTCGAGATGGCGCGTCAAATCAGGACTGATAGCTTTCCATGAATTTCCTCTGTCGTCGGAGCGGAAGAGTTTTTGAGCGGCAAAGTAGAGCCGTGTGTTCAGGTGCGGGCTAATGATAAGCGGCGCATCCCAATTCCAGCGTAGCGGCTCTTCGCCTTTGCCGTGCTGCGGCTGAATACCGATGCGCTCGCCGCTTTTTTTGTCGAATCGTGCCAAACCGCCATTTTGGAACTCAGCATAAATAATGTTCGGATCTTTGGGGTCAATCTGTGATTGGAAGCCGTCACCGCCTTGCGTTACGAACCAATCGTAGTTGGTAATGCCGTTTTGCGTGATTGTTCTGGAAGGACCACCAAGCGAGAAATTATCCTGCGTTCCGCCATAAACACCGTAAAACGGGAGCGCGTTATCCACCGAGACACGGTAAAATTGGGTGATAGGTAGATTGGGCGTATGCCGCCAGTTCTGAGCACGGTCGAACGTTTCGTACAAACCACCATCGCAGCCGACCAAATAATGATTCGTGTTTTCGGGGTCAATCCACATCGCGTGATTATCCACGTGTTTCGACTTCGTACCGAGCGCCTTCAGTGTTGTACCGCCATCATCAGAAACCATGATATTAAAGTTCATCACGTAGATTCTATCTGCATTCTTGGGGTCTGCGTAGATAGTCGCGTAGTACATCATTGTTGTCTCATAGCTATTACGCTTTTCCCATGTTGCCCCTCGGTCGGCAGAACGAAAAATACCGCCTTTTTTGTTGGCAGCTTCTACGTGAGCATAGAGAACATCAGGGTTGGACGGCGCAATTGTAAGCCCAATACGCCCCATTTGTCCTGCTGGCAAACCGCTTTCGGCTTTCTGCCACGACGCACCGCCATCGGTACTTTTGTAAATCGTACATTCCGGACCGCCGTCAATCAGCGTCCAAGCGTGTCGGCGGCGTTGATACGATGCGGCATAGAGAATGTCGGGATTGCGCGGGTCAAAGACCACATCAGTAACGCCCGTATTTTCGCTAATAGTCAAGGACGCTTTCCACGTTTTACCACCGTCGGTGGATTTGTACAAACCACGCTCACCGCCTGCTGACCAAAGCGGACCTTGCGCAGCAGCATATACCACATTGGAATTACGCGGGTCAACAAGAATTCTGGCAATATGCTCGGAAGTCTTCAAGCCCATATTTTTCCAGGACTTTCCGCCGTCGTCCGAACGGTAAATGCCGTCGCCATAGCCGACGCTGCGCTGGGAATTATTTTCGCCAGTACCGACCCAGACAGTGTGCGGGTTTGCGGGGTCAACCGTAACGCAACCGATGGAATACGAGCCTTCATTTTCAAAAACAGGTTGCCACGTAATGCCGGCATTGACAGTCTTCCAGACACCGCCGGAGGCAGCCGCCACGTACCAGACGCTAGGCTGTGCGGGATGCACGGCAATAGAGGAAATGCGCCCCGAGGTAATCGCCGGACCAATAGGGCGGAGTTTGAAAGCATCATAGCTTAGTTTCGATGCGGGTTCCGAAGCTTCTTTCGCTCCTGATTGAGCAAGAATAGGCATAACCGCACAAACGAACGTCAACGCAAGCACCCAAGCGCTACGCGAGACCAAAGAGGAACAGGTACGATTCATAGAAAAGGGCGGAATCTGGTGGATAAAAAAATGAGGTGCGAACACACGTTCGCGATAATAGCTTGATGTGAATGGTTCCATGGTAGGAGTATGCTACATCCAATCTTCTTTGTCTGTCTGTGCTGCCGATTCGTAGTGGCGCACTTGGCGGAGCTGTCCGAGCGATTGCACGCCCGTCAGGAACATCGTTGCTCGAAGTTGATAGTGCCAGCCGCGTATCATAGCGGCAAGTGCAGACTGCCCCTCGTCCATAAGTGTCTGCAAAAAAGGACGTGCTGCCGATGCTATATCGGCACCAAGCGAAATTGCTTTTGCTACGTCCAGCCCTGATGCAATGCCACCTGAAGCAATGACTGTTACTTCTTTACGAAAGCCCTTATGAAATTTTCGGACTTCTTCCAGCATTTGCAAACATTCCAGCGTGGTCAAGCCCCAATCCCAAAAAATCTCTTTGTAACGGTTTTCTGCCTGCTGTGCGGGACTGCTCCCGCTGTCAGGAGCATTAGAACGCATAATTTCTACGCCCGCCCAACTTGTGCCGCCCGCTCCGGCTACATCTATGATGCGTACCCCTGCGCCCATCAGAGCAATCGCCACACCGGAGGAAAGACCAGCACCGACTTCTTTGACGATAATCGGTACGCCAAGCGTCTTGCATAAGTCTTCAATGCCAGAGAGCACGCCCTTGAAGCGCGGTGAGCCTTCGGGCTGCATGAGTTCTTGGAGTGGATTCAAATGTATCGTGAGAGCATCAGCTTCTATCATTTCAACGATGCGGTGCAGTTGAGAGCGCACCTCCGGCTTTGCCACTTCTGCGCCGCCGATATTGGCGGTGATGGGAATATGCGGGGCGACCTTGCGAACAATGCTGAAGGAATCGTGAAACTGTGATGTTTCGAGTGCTTGACGCTGCGAACCCACGCCCATCGGGATATTTGCTTCCGCGCAGACCTCCGCCAGTTCACGATTGATGCGCTCCGCCTCAGCGTAGCCGCCTGTCATGCAGGAGACCATGAGCGGCATCGCAACACGCTTTTGCAGGAATGTGATTTCTGTTTTGACATCCTCAAAGTCCATTTCCGGCAGCGCATTGTGGATGAAGGAAATTCGCTCAAAGCCGCTTGTTTTCGTGCGGAAGGTAACACGTTCATTGACGCAGAGGTCAACATGGTCTTTTTTGCGAGACGAGGTTGGTGAAGTCATTGTGGCGAAAAATGTTGAGTGGTGGAAGAGTGGATGTAAACTGTGCGAGGCAGATATGATACAAGGGAATATCTACAGAACATTTACTCTCGTATCACTTCCCATTCGCTTGCAACAGAACGCTTGAGGAAAATGACAGCAATGGAATTTGAGAACCAACGCCAAATAATTGCCCAATAGCCATACTTACGGAAGCGGCGTGGAGACTCGTACACAAGCGCTTTGGGGAGCCATGCAATCGTGCCGAGCTTGCGCAGGCGGGTGTACAGGTCAAAATCTTCTCCGGCGACAATCGTGCCGTTATATCCGCCGACGGCGGTAAATACTTCATGGCGTATGATTTGGCATTCGCCGCGCCCCATACCTATTCCAAGCAGGTTGAGCGCTTGAACGTAGAGATTCATAAAGCTGTGAAAAATCACATCCGACCAAATCCGTTCCTCCGGCATGATACGCACAGGCGTAGTGGCTGCGGGCGAGGTTTGGCGGAATGTAGCGTCATTTGCCCATGCTTCGATGCTTTGGCAAAGCTCGTCCATATCGTGCGGACTCGTATCGGCATTGAGAAAAACCAGTATTGGTGCGCTTGCCAGACGTGCGCCGGCATTGCGCCCTTCGGCAATCGTTTGGCGCTTCGTCTCGGCGTGGCGTGCCAGTGCTGTTACAAAGCCACTTTCAAGGGCTTTTTCGATAATGCCGAGTGTTCCGTCTGTGCTGCCGCCATCGCTGATAATAATTTCTAACCCGTATTTTTGCTGCCGCTCAATCGTAAATTGTTCCAAAAGCCGCATGAGCAGATGCTCTTCGTTCAAAACAGGAATAATAAAGCTAATGTTGTGCTGGTGCATAGTAAAGTGCAGTCAAAGCAGAGCATGGCGGTAAAAAAGGGCAATCAACGGCAACGTAGGTTGGTCGATTGCCCCAAATGGTGCATCAAATCTTGTTTTGCTGTTCGTCGTTGTCGCTAGCTTTAGCCTTCTCGTTTCCACCACGTTACGTCCACAGAGTTTTCGCCACCATCAGCGCGAATAACGTCGCCGTTCAGCCAATTAGCGTGCTCGTGGGTGAGGAGTGTGATGAGCTTTGCAACGTCATCCGGTGTCGTTAGGCGATGCGACGGGTTCCGCATTGTTGCGTTATCCATCAGCACGTCACTGCCCGGAATTTTGCGAAGTGCGGCGGTATCGGTAACGCCCGCAAGAATGGAATTTGCCGTGATACCCCACGGAGCCAACTCCAGTGCGAGTTGACGAATATAGGATTCCAGTGCTGATTTTGCTGCTGAAACGCCGCCGTACATTGGCAGCACACGCGAACCACCGCCACTTGTCATTGCGAAAATGCGTGCGCCCGGGCTAAAAAGTTTTGCTTGAAACACATCCTGCGTCCAATACACAAGGCTGTTCGCCATGACATCCTGCGTCATTTCGATTTGCTTTTGTGTGAGCATATCGGCGGGATTTTCTGCAATAAGCATTTTCAGCGATCCGAATGCCAGAGAGTGCATCAGTACTTTGATGGAAGGTGTTTCGCCCTGAACACTTGCAAATTCTTGCTTAATACCGGCAATCACTTCTTTGCGCCGCACTTCGTCGGCTGCGTTGACGTTGAAGAAAATAGCTTTTACGCCGGCTTTCTCAATGTCGGCTTTGGTTGCTTCAGCAATCGGCATCGTCGCTGCGCGGTCGAGATGCACGCCGATGATGTTATATCCCGCTTTTGCCAGTTCGATAGCGGTGTGTCCGCCAAAACCACTCGATACGCCCAGAATCAGTGCATATGAGTTCGGCGGTGCAATTTTTAACGTTGCCACAAGTACGTTCCCAAGAATTGTGAATAAGTTGTGATTTTACAAACCTACAAGAAATTTTGTGCGCAAAATACAAAACTCGCACTTATTCCACTACATGATTTTTGGCTATGAGCGAAACTCCATGAGGCGTACATTTTCCGACGGCAAAGAACCACACGTACACAGTTCCATACACAATTTGTACACAATTCATAAACGATTACGGCTGCACCACCAGCGTCCGAACCATACTTACCCTGCCCGCCAGAAAGCGCACAAAGTACACTCCTCCTGCCAAGCCTTCAGTGGGCACATGGACTTGGTGCGCTCCTTCGGCAAAAGCGCCACTCACAGGCACAGCCACGATGCGCCCCAGATTGTCCGCAATGGAAAGCTGCACAAAAGCAGATTGCTCAAGGGCAAATGTGATGGTCGCAAGTGTTTGTGCGGGATTGGGGGCAACGTTTTGCAAGCCTGTTCGGAAGCCGTCCCCGGCATTGACACCTGTTGAGGTGAAGCGCAACGATAATGCCGTGCTTTCATTGTGCAGTCGGTCAAGCGCAGTAACGGCGTACTGTGCTGATGCGGGAAATGATGTAGAAAGCGATGTAGCGGTGTCATTCCAAACGCGGTCGCGGGTAACGGCAATGATTGCACGTGGGTCGTTCAGATTAATTTGTGCAGAATCAGTAAAGCGATAGAGCACGTAATAGGAAGCCGTATCGCCGTCGCGAGCGCGAGAAGGTGCATCCCAACTAATTGTGCGAGAACGTCCGGCATCGGCGGCTCTTACGCGCAAATTGGTCGGTGCATTGGGCGGAATTGAATCTTTCCACGGCATTGTGGGTGGGAGTGCTTGGGTCCGAAAAGCCCCGCCCAAAAGCGCAGCACGAACACCCTGCAAGTCTCGTGTGAGCGAATTGGAGCTAAAAAATACTGTACCGTCGCCGGCTTGCTGTCGGTTGAAATCCACTTGACGGGTAATATCCTCGGCAGTCCACGCCGCATCGGTGAGACGATATGCTCCCAAGCCCGTGTATAGATGCCGCGCTGCCTGCCGTGCTTGTGCATTCCACCACGGCATAAGTTTTGCATAGTCCTGCCCGCCACCCAATTTCCAATAGAGCTGCGGGATGACGTAATCTACCGACCGCGCACCAAGCCACGCCAGAGCATCGCAATACACAACCGAATACGCATCCAAGCCGCTTGTGCCACTTGGCGTACCGCTCCGCCAAATACCGAAAGGACTAATGCCAAATTTCACAAAGGGCTTAACGACACGAATGCTGTCATATACGGCTTGCACAAAGAGGTTTACGTTATCACGTCGCCAATCGGCAACGTTCCCGATACCGCGCGAATACTGACGAAACGTCTCCGCATCTTGTGTCGTTGTGCCTTCGTAGGGATAAAAATAATCGTCAAAATGTACACCATCAATATCATAGCGCTTCACAACGTCCATAACGACCGAAAGAATGTACGCCCGCACCTCCGGCAGCCCCGGATTCAGCAAACGATACGGACTAGTGTACGCAAGATGCCATGCGGGTTGTGTGCGAGAAATGTGACTTGGTGCGATACTGGAAGATGACGAAACCACAGAGCGGAAAGGATTGAACCACGCATGAAACTCCATACCGCGTTTATGTGCCTCTTCCAGCATGAAGGTAAGCGGATCCCACGCGGGAGAAGGCGCACGCCCTTGAGCGCCTGTCAGCCACTGCGACCACGGTTCGATGGTGCTTGCATAAAGCGCATCGGCTGAGGGGCGAATCTGCACAAAGACCGCATTCACGCCCATTTGACGATGCAAATCAAGTATGCGGATAAAATCGGCACGTTGCGCCTCAGGCGTTGCAGTTGCGCTGCTTGGAAAGTCTATATTGAACACACTCGAAAGCCACACACCCCGAAATTCTCGCTTTGGTGCGGTCTGCGCATAGACATGGGACAGTTCCAGCAAGCCAAACACCACGGCAACAAAAGCCCAGGTTATGAGGCGAAAACGAGCAATAATAAGCATAGACACGCAAGAAATCGAGTGATTAAAACATAGCCATACAGTGTAACTACACAGTTACGAATGGGGAGTACGCAACTGCTTTCGATTACCTCATCAGGTATTTTCCAGAGCAAGCCGCACAAATCCTTGTGCTGCTTCCAGTCGTTTTTTTGCGGTTTCGAGATCGTGGTTACCGAGCAGCATCACGAGTGCCGTTTTTACGTGTCCACCGGTCAAGCCCAGCACTCGTGCGGCTTCGTCGTAATCAGCACCCGTAATGTCCATCACGATACGTTTTGCGCGTTCCACGAGCTTTGCATTGGTCATTTGCAGGTCTATCATCACATTGCCGTAGGTCTTACCAAGTCGCACCATTGACGCGGTTGTAAGCATATTTAGCACTAGTTTTTGCGCGGTGCCGGACTTCATGCGTGTCGAACCCATAATTACTTCCGGTCCTACATTGGGGCAAATGAGATAATCCGCCGTAATGCCAAGTTCAGCCAATTTTTCGCGGTTGGTGGTCGTGACAAGAATAGTCGCTGCGCCACTCGCGGAAGCTGCTTTGAGAGCGCCCAGCACGTAGGGCGTTCTGCCGGAAGCGGCAATACCGCATACAACGTCCTTTGCGTCAATGTCCAGCGCCCAAAGGTCAGCAGCGCCAGCTTCCGGCTTGTCCTCAGCGCCTTCTTGCGCGGTGAACATTGCTTCGCGTCCGCCCGCGATAAGTGCCTGCACCATAGAAGCAGGTGTGCCGTATGTGGGCGGACACTCCGACGCATCCACCACTCCCAATCGCCCGCTCGTGCCTGCGCCAACGTAAATTAGCCGTCCGCCACGCTTGAAGCAGCCGACGATGCACTCCACCGCCGCCGCGATTGTGGGCAATTCCTCACGAACAGCAAGCGGTACGCGGATATCGTTGTCGTTGATAAGGTGTAAAATTTCTTCCACCGAAGCCGTGTCAATGCGGGCGGTGTCGGGGTTTTTCTGTTCGGTCGGAAGTCCTGATATTTCGTGAAAAAGGCTTGGAGCGGGCATAGTGTGGAGCGATTGGGGTGTGGTAATGGAGTTATTGATAATCAAATATCTTTGCTTTCTTTTTCGCACAATCTACATTCTTTGCAGATTTTGTGCAAGCTGGGAGTGCGAGGAAATTTGCGGTAGAGGCAAAAAATATGTAGTTTGAGAGAAAGTCAATAACGTACAACTCATGGATTCTTGTCTTATCCCCAATTCCAATAACTTGTATGCAAGCCTACGAATGTACCGCCGAAGTTGATTCTACGGGTGCACTGCATTTACCCGAAGCAATAGCGGTAGAAATGATGTCTCGAAAAACAGTGCGTGTTCTCGTCTTGCTGGATGAAACGGCGAAGCAACAGGAAGAACATCGAACATGGAACGACCTCACGGCAAGCCAGTTTCTCCTTGGCTATGCTGATAGTGATGCCATCTACGATGCTCTATGAAACGTTATAGAGAAGGTGACGTTGTACTGATAGCGTTTCCGTTTTCCGGAGGAGGCTCTAAGCGCCGTCCGGCACTGATACTTGCCGACACAGGCGATGACGACGTGCTGGTGGTACGTATTACAAGCATCTCTATGCAAACTTCAAGTGACGTGTCTCTACAAGACTGGCAAGCATCTGGACTCTTGGCTCCGTCGGTAGTGCGATTAGACAAATGTGCAACCCTTGAAAAAATCCTTATTGAACGCCAGTTGGGTACATTGACACAGCGCGATATACAAAGCGTTGCCCGTGCGTTTCAAAACGTTTTTGCTGCGTGGTTATAGTTGCTAAGACAAACACGAAAATACCATTCTTTGCAGATTTTGTGCAAGCGAGGAGTGCGAGGAAATTGTAATACTCATCTGGGATTGATTGGGATTATTTGGATTGCTGGGATGAAAAAAGCCATGAATTCATCGTAGAATCCCAGTCATCATTTTCATCCCAACCAATCCCAGTTGAGCTTTATTCGCAGGAAAAATTTTGCACCTAATGTCTTGCCATCGTTGTATTCTCACGGCTACAAAGAATTTCCGAAGCCCCCAGTTCTAATTCTCCTTACCAAACTCCAGCAAATACGCCTTGATAAGTTCATCCAAGTCGCCGTCCATGACAGCATGGACATCCGTCACTTTCGTCTCGGTGCGGTGGTCGTTGACCATCGTGTACGGCTGAAAGACGTACGAGCGAATCTGGCTTCCCCACTCAATTCTCTTTTTTGTGCCTTCAATAGCAGCTTTTGCGGCTTCTTGCTCTTCGAGTTGCTTTTGGTAAAGGCGCGATTTCAGCATTTTCATTGCCCGCTCACGGTTTTGGAATTGCGAACGCTCTTGTTGGCAAGAAACGACAATTCCCGACGGGATGTGGCGCAGGCGCACGGCTGTTTCGACCTTGTTCACGTTCTGCCCGCCCTTGCCACCGGAGCGAAAAGTGTCCATTTCTACATCAGCAGGATTCACCGTAATTTCAATTGTATCGTCAATTTCGGGATAAACATACACCGACGAAAACGAGGTTTGGCGCTTGCCCTGAGCATTAAAAGGCGAAATCCGTACGAGGCGATGCACACCATTTTCCGCTTTAAGATAGCCGTAGGCAAATTGCCCCTGAATCTCCAGCGTTACCGATTTTATTCCCGCTACGTCGCCTTCGACTTCTTCGGCGAGGTAAATGGTGTAGCCTCGGCGCTCTGCCCAGCGCATGTACATCCGCATGAGCATTTGCGACCAGTCTTGCGCTTCTGTGCCGCCCGCACCGGCATTGATGGTCAAAATAGCGTTGCGGTGGTCGTCGGGACCGGAGAGGATATTTTTAAGTTCGAGGTTATTGATAATATCTTTGGCGCGAGTGATTTCACCGATAACATCTGCTTCCATCGAAGCATCGTCCATTTCCTCAGCAAGTTGAATCATTGTACCTGCATCTTCAACGGCTTTCTGCGCGGAACTCCAGCCATCCACCCATTCTTTGAGCATGGCGATATGCTGCATTGTATTTCGTGCGGCATCGGCATCATCCCAAAAATTTGAGGCTTCGGAATCTGCCTCTAAGCGTCGTATTTCGTCAGTTTTGGCAGCAACGTCAAAGAAACCTCCGTAGATTTTCGGTGCGTTCGCTCAGGTCGTGAAGCAAGGTTTTTTGCGGCTCAAACATAATTTTTCCTAAAGTGAGGTGAAAATAAACAGATGTAGCAAGTTGATATTATTGGAATTGCAGAAGGTACTTGACTTCTTGCTTACAATTCCGTAAAATGCTATTTGTACAACAAATGTGTGTTGCAACACTATTACTAGCATTTTTACAAAAACAAGTTCCGAAATTACGAATTTTTGCACTTCTAAGCGAGAGAGAATTTCATAGTGAACCCAAGCACCGCCATCACACAGCGCATACAGCGCTTTTCGTTAAAAGATTACGCACAAATGCTTACTTCTAAGCCCCAACGCGCTGCGGAAGAGCAAGCAGAACGTGTACTGGCGGAGCTAGACAAAGCGCAAGAATCTTCCGCAGCGCCATCACGGATAATCTGGAGAAGGCGCAAGACCTCTTCACAAGCGCTTTACCTCTGGTGGTACGCAATATCGTTAAAAAATCCGGCGCTCTCACCGCCCAAATGCTCGAAAATGATGCTGCCATGACAACGGTTGCACACACCGCATATACGCTTATGCCATCAGTATTTCGCTTGGTGGTCAAAGAAGAATTATTTACGAAATTTTTGCTGCAAAGCCGTACTGCACTAGTAGAATATGTTGAGAATCTTGAGCAGTCAAAAGAATAAATGCACCGCGCACGAGCAAGAAGATGTCTCTTCAGAAAGTGTTTTTTTGCTTTTTTACATAGTTCTTTGTTGCAACACCAATTTTATTCCAACTCATTCGTCAGTATTCTGAAGAGCGCAATGGCACAATAATATTTTGCTCTTTTGCTTTAACTCTTGCTTTGTTGCCAAACATTACGTTATTTTCCCGTAACAACATCACACAGGCTTTCACACACAACGATTTTCATTCTTTCCAAATTTTATCAAGGAATCCGCATTATGGAAGGCAATTTTTCCAACCGCGTTCAGGATGTGATTCGCCTCAGCCGCGAGGAGGCATTGCGACTTGGGCATGACTACATTGGCACAGAGCACCTGCTCTTGGGTATTATCCGCGAGGGCGAAGGCATTGCGGTCAAGATTTTGCGCAACCTCAGCGCTGATTTGTTCAAAATCAAAAAAGCTGTTGAAGATACCGTGCGCTCTAGCGGCGGTACGCTCACTATTGGCAATATTCCTCTGACCAAGCAAGCTGAAAAAGTCCTCAAAATCACCTATTTGGAGGCAAAGCTCTACAAATCCGACGTTATCGGCACTGAACACTTAATTCTGTCGCTTTTGCGCGACGACGATAATATTGCAGCTCAGATTTTGTCGCAGTTCAACGTTACCTACGACGGTGTTCGTCAGGAACTTGATAATATCATTAGCGGAAAGCCGACGCAGTCCGTCAAAGGCGAGAAAAAGCAAGGTGCTGCCGGCTCGAAGCGTCAGCCTTCCGACCGCATCAAAACACCCGTTCTGGACAATTTCGGACGTGACCTGACGAAAATGGGCGTAGAAGGCAAACTCGACCCCGTGATTGGACGCGACAAGGAAATTGAGCGCGTAGCGCAAGTACTCTCACGTCGCAAGAAGAATAATCCTGTTCTCATCGGTGAGCCGGGCGTGGGCAAGACCGCTATCGCAGAGGGCTTGGCGCTGCAAATTATTCAGAAAAAAGTTTCGCGTGTGCTCCACGACAAGCGAGTCGTAACACTTGATTTAGCGGCAATGGTTGCCGGAACAAAGTATCGTGGGCAGTTCGAGGAGCGCATGAAAGCAGTGATGACAGAACTGGAAAAAGCAAAAGACGTAATTTTGTTCATTGATGAATTGCACACTATCGTTGGCGCAGGCGGAGCGTCCGGCTCTTTGGACGCATCGAATATCTTCAAACCGGCATTGGCACGGGGAGACATTCAATGTATTGGTGCTACGACACTGGACGAATATCGTCAGTACATCGAAAAAGACGGTGCGTTAGACCGCCGCTTCCAGAAAATTATCGTTGAACCGCCGACCGTAGAAGAAACCGTACTCATTTTGAACAACATTAAAAACAAGTACGAAGAGCATCATAACGTCAGCTATACCGATTCAGCCATCAAAGCCTGCGTCACAATGTCCGAACGCTACATCACTGACCGCTTCTTGCCCGATAAGGCAATTGATGTACTGGATGAAGTTGGTGCGCGTGTGCATCTGGCGAATATCACCGTTCCGAAAGAGATTCTCGACCTCGAAGAGCAAATCGAGGGTGTGAAAGACCAGAAAAACGGTGTCGTCAAGACGCAAAACTTTGAAGAAGCAGCACGTTTGCGTGATTTGGAGAAAAAACTTCAAACCGAACTCGAAGCCGCCAAACTTGAGTGGGACGAAAGTGCATCCACCATGATTTTCAACGTTGACGAAGAGCAAGTTTCCGACGTGGTAGCAATGATGACTGGCATTCCGGTCAATAAACTTGCCGAAACCGAAGGCGCAAAACTGCTCCGTATGGGCGAGGAATTGGCAAATGAAGTCGTTGGTCAGAATGAGGCAGTGCAGCAACTCGCAAAAGCTATCCGCCGTAGCCGCGCGGGACTCAAAGACCCAAAGCGTCCGATTGGTACGTTTATGTTTTTAGGACCGACGGGCGTGGGCAAAACAGAACTCGCCAAGGCTCTTGCACGCTACATGTTTTACTCAGAGGATGCTCTTATTCGCGTGGATATGAGCGAGTACATGGAGAAATTCTCCGTTTCGCGCTTGGTCGGAGCGCCTCCGGGCTATGTTGGCTACGAAGAAGGCGGTCAGCTCACCGAGAAAGTTCGCCGCAAGCCGTACAGCATTATTTTGCTGGATGAAATCGAAAAGGCACACCCGGATGTGTACAACATCCTGCTGCAAGTTTTTGACGACGGCATCTTGACAGACGGCTTGGGCAGACGAGTGGATTTCCGTAATGCAATTATCATTATGACTTCCAACGTCGGCGTACGGGACATCAAAGCCGGCGGCAAACTCGGCTTCTCCGAAAAGGTTGTGGACGACCGCTACGAAAACATGAAAGATACGATTGATGAATCGCTCAAACGGCTCTTCAACCCAGAGTTCTTGAATCGTATTGACGATACGATTATTTTCCACCACCTGCAAAAAGATGATATTTACAAAATCATTGATATCCAAGCACGCAAGCTGTTTGGACGGGTGAACGACCTTGGAATCATGCTCGAAATCACGAAATCTGCCAAAGATTTTCTTGCTGAAAAAGGCTACGACGAGAAGTACGGCGCCCGTCCGCTCCGCAGAGCTTTGCAGAAATACGTTGAAGACGAGCTTGCGGAGGAAATGCTCACTGGCTCGTTCAAAGAAGGTGATAAAATTCGTATAGAGCACGACGGCACAAAAGACACGCTGACGTTCACAAATATTCCGCACGACCACGTGCAGCCGGACGAACAGTTGCAAAAACTGGAATTGAACTAAAACTGAGGTAAATACAAAAAAACTCCGTCAATGTCATGCACTTTGGCGGAGTTTTTGTATTTTGTATGTCCTTGCTAAAACAGACCTTCTTTGCCTAGGGCATGACCGAAACTTAGGGATAATGGCACAACAATATTACGGCACACGCATTCACGCACAACATCGCTCCTTTGCGATACACGCATTTGCAATACACGCATTGTTGTTTGTGTGTGTAGTGTTGCTTTGTGCTCTAGCGCCAATGCAGGGGCAAAATATCCGCTTCAAGCGCATCACTCTTCAGCAAGGCTTATCACAAAGCTCGGTGCAGGCAATTTTGCACGATAATCGGGGCTTCCTTTGGTTCGGCACACAAGACGGCTTAAACTGTTACGATGGCTATACCATCAATGTTTACCGCAATACCAGTGGTGATTCCCTCTCTTTGCCCAATAGTTTTGTTCAAACTCTTTACGAAGACCGCACAGGGACACTCTGGATAGGAACGCTCGGTGGTGGGCTTGCTCAGATGAATCGGTTCACACGCCGCTTTACGACGTTTGGACAGTTCGGAAGCAAGGAGAAAACAAGTGCACTCACTAACGAAGAGCGCAATATCTATGCGATAATCGAAGACAAACAGGGAAACATATGGGTTGGCACGGGCGGCGGACTTTTGCGCCTGAACCCCAACAGCCGCTTTTTTGAAGAACGTTTCACGACGCAAAATTCTCCTTTGCCAAGTCCGCACGTCAGAGCGCTTCACGCTGATAATGATGGTAATATCTGGGTCGGGACGGCAAAAGGACTAATGTGCTATAATCCTACAAGCAAACAGTGGCAATACTTTGTGAATAATAGCGGCTTTGCTGATACCGACATTTATGCCTTTGCTCCTGACTATTCGGAAGATTATACCACGCGCTACGCACAAAACAAACCGCCGCGTCAGGCAGCAAGCGCAGCATTCTCGAACACACTCTGGATAGGGACGGCAAACGGAGTTTATCATTTTGACTGCATCCAGAAACGTGTTACAGACGTATATTCGGCACCAATAAAAAACGTTCCTGTCAAGACACTGACTACCGGCATCGGCGGCTTGCTTTGGGTGGGATATGCGGGCGAAGGCTTGCAGATGATTAACACTCACACTCGCTCGGTTTCAGTGCTGCGCCACGTCCGCAATCAGCCTGAGAGCCTTAGCCACAACGCAGTCTTGTCGGTGTTGATGGATAAGCATTTGAATCTTTGGGTCGGCACCGACGGTGCGGGCGTGTGCTACTTCAATCCCGACGAATACCGCTTTGAGCTTATCAGCAACGACAATGGTTCGGGGACAAATATCGTGATGTCGATGCTGGAAGACAAGCAATCGCGCATCTGGTTCGGCACCATTGCAGGTGGCTTGCACAGCTATGACCGCCGGACAGGAGCATTTGTCAATTACAAGCACGAGCCGCAAAACACACGCAGCCTTAGCAACAATTTTGTCTGGTCTCTTGCTGAAGACCGCTCTGGAGCAATCTGGGTCGGCACAAACGGTGGTGGTTTATGTAGATTCGATCGTACGCCGTCGTCAGCGTTCACAACATATCTGCACGACGACCGTAATCCCTCAAGCCTACCGCATAATTCTGTCTATTCGATGCTGGAAGATTCAGAAGGCATTTTCTGGGTTGCGACGGACAACGGCTTGGCAATGATGAACCGCCAGAATGGTACATTTACGACCTTTCGCAGCAGAGCGGAGACAGACAATCAGTCGAGCAAACCTGCGGGACAGAGTTTATCCGGTGCAATCAGTTCCAATGCGGTACGAGTTATCTACGAAGACCGCCGACATACGCTTTGGATAGGCACACGCGGCGGCGGACTGAATCGTTTCAATCGTCTGGATAAGACTTTTGACACCTTTCGCCATAGCCCTGAGAATCGCAATACTATCAGCAATGATGATGTCATGTCCATTCACGAGGACACAAAGGGGATTTTGTGGATTGGCACCGCCAACGGACTGAACCGCTTCGACCCTGCAAGCGGCTCTTTTACGGCATTTTACGAAAAAGATGGCCTACCAAACCGCTACGTGTGCAGCATTATGGAAGATTCCGGTGGTTATCTCTGGCTCGCAACGGGCAAAGGAATTAGCCGCTTCAATACGCAAAACGGCACATTTAATCTTTTTGAAGAAATAAGCCGCCGCGCCGGAAGTGAATTCAATCAGGATGCGTGCCTGAAAGACCACGAAGGATATATGTATTTTGGCGGCGTGGCAGGATTCATACGCTTTCATCCCGATAGTGTACAAACAAATTATCTCGTTCCACCAGTGGTGTTCACAGAGTTCAAACGTTTCAACAAGCCCGTCCGACTTGATACGATTATTAGCGAAAAGCGTGAACTGCACTTGTCTGTCGATGATAGTTTTATTGCGTTCGAGTTTGCGGCGCTCTCTTTTTCGCTACCGGATAAAATCAAGTACTCGTGCAAACTTGAAAATTTTGATAAAGATTGGAACGATCTCGGCACAAAGCGCGAAGCTACATACACTAATCTTGCAGCCGGAGAATACGTGCTGCGGGTCAGGGCAACGAACTACGACGGTGTGCAGAATAATGATGGCGTGTCGCTACGCATCATCGTTCACCCACATTGGTGGCAAACGGTATGGGCAAGGCTGCTGGCGGTAGCGGTGGTGATTGCAAGTGCTTTTGCGCTCTATCGCTGGCGTGTGCGGCGTATTGAAAAGCGGCAGCAAGATTTGGAGCGCACTATCACCGAGCGCACGGCAGAGATTTCTACCGGACACGATGAAATTCTTCGCCAAAACGATGTATTGATGCAACTCAATATCGAAAAAAATGAATTTCTAGGCATTGCCGCGCACGACCTCAAGAATCCGCTGACAAGCATTATCTTGAGTGCATCCATTATTCAGCAGTACCAAACCCGCATGACCGTGCCGGAGATTAACGACCAGATGGATCACATCCTCATCACTGCCAAGCGGATGCAGGAAACAATATTGAATCTGCTCGACATTAACGCCATAGAAAGCGGGCGTTTTACCTTCAGCCCCATTGCAATGAATGTGGTGGAAGTTGTCAATGACGTGGTAGAAGGCTACTATTTGCGGGCAAAAGATAAAGAGATTAGCCTCCACTTTAACCACGACTCCGACGAAATCATGACGATGTGTGACCGCAATGCACTCATGCAAGTCTTGGAAAATTTGATTTCTAACGCTATTAAATACTCTCCGCTCGGTAAAAACGTCTATGTAAATGTGATCTCATCGCACAGCGACCAAGATTCAGAACTTTTTCGCCGAGAGAGAGACGCAATGGTGCGGCTGCCAATGGCAGAAAAGCACGTCCGCATTGAATTTCAAGATGAAGGACCTGGACTTTCGGCAGAAGATAAAAAACAGCTTTTTCAGAAGTTCGCAAAACTTTCCGCAAAACCGACCGGTGGCGAACATTCGACAGGTTTGGGCTTATCCATTGTAAAAAAAATTATTGAAGCAATGCGCGGGCAGGTTTGGTGCGAATCTGAACTTGAACACGGCGCAACATTTATCGTAGAGCTGCCTATCAATGAAGTGCCGAAGGAACTGCTGCTGGAGCGCCTTTCCTGAGACAGGCACCGCAAAACGACGCAAGCAACCATCACTACTCACACCACGCAAAATTTGGAGACTTCAAGATGGATACCGTAATGGCTCCCGGCATTGACGTTGCCGATATTTCTACCGAATCAGCATATCTGCTTGTGCAAAAGCAACGCCGCTTTTTTGAAACACGCCAGACACACGACCTCGACTTCCGTATCCGGCATTTACGTGCTTTGCAGGACGCTATTGTCGCGCAAGAAAAGTCCATCTTGGAAGCGCTTTACAAGGATTTTCGAAAATGTGAATTTGAAGGATTTGTTACCGAAGTAGGCTTTGTACTGGACGATTTGAAGCATACCCTGAAGCATTTGCGCTCGTGGGCAAAACCGGAGCGTGTATCATCATCACTGATGGTCATGCCAGCCTCAGCAAAGGTCTATTCTATACCCTACGGCGTTTCGCTCATCATCAGCCCGTGGAATTATCCGTTTCAGTTGCTGATTGCTCCTTTGGTGGGCGCTATAGCTGCGGGCAACTGCGCAGTGCTGAAGCCGTCGGAACTTGCGCCCAACACATCGGCGGCAATGAAAACGCTTATCAAAAGTGCTTTCCCAGAAGAGTACGTGAGCGTCGTCGAAGGCGGCGTGGCAACTAATACGCGCCTTCTGGAGCAGAAATGGGACTATATTTTTTTCACCGGCGGCACGGAGGTTGGACGCATCGTGGCTCAAGCAGCAGCGAAAAACCTTACACCGACGACACTCGAACTTGGCGGCAAAAGTCCCTGCGTCGTGGACAAAGACGCCAATCTGGACGTAGCGGCGCGGCGCATTGTCTGGGGAAAGTATCTTAATGCCGGGCAAACCTGCGTTGCACCGGACTATCTTTTGTTAGACAAAGCAATTGAACAACCTTTTCTGGAAAAAATGCGGGCAACCGTGCGGGAATTTTATGGCGAGAACGCAGAGCAAAGCCCCGATTATCCGCGCATCATCAACGACCGCCATTTTACGCGGTTGAAGAGCTATTTAAGCGATGGCGATGTCTTCGCGGGCGGCGAGACCAATGCTGCGGAGCGATACATTGCCCCAACAATTTTGCGCAACGTCTCGCCTGAGGCGCCAGTTATGATTGACGAAATTTTTGGTCCCATTCTGCCAATCATGACGTATTCTCGCCTTGATGAAGCAATTGATTTTGTCAACAAGCGCCCCAAGCCCCTCGCACTCTACGTCTTTAGCGAAAACAGCGACGTGCAAAATACTGTGCTTCAGAACACAAACTCCGGTGGTGGCTGCGTGAACGATACTGTAACGCACCTGACAGTGCCGGGGTTGCCCTTCGGCGGCATAGGCGATAGCGGGATGGGCGGCTATCACGGCAAGCACAGTTTTGATACTTTTTCCCACAAACGCGGTATTCTTTCAAAGCCGAGTATGTTCGACATCAAACTCCGCTATGCGCCCTACAAAGGGAAGTTGAAATGGTTGCGGAAAATCATTGGATAACCCACAGAAAACAGCATGAAATCTATCCTCTTCGTCGCTCACGATCCGGGCGGTGCCAACGTAATGAAGCCTGTGATTGAGCATTACGCTCATCAGCATTATGCTAATGAGCATTATGCTCACCAAAGCGATATTCAGAGCCATTGTTTACTGCTTGGTCCCGCCAGAGAGCGCATCACACTTCAATCTTCAGCGCTTCAGTATCACGATGTACGCACGGTAACAACGCCTGATTTTCCGAATGAACTTTCGGTAGAGCCAGACGACTTGGCAGCCCTTTTGGATAATCTCAAGCCTCACGCCGTGTTCACCGCAACGAGCTTCAACAGCAATCTGGAGCGCCTTGCGGTGCGATTTGCAAATGAGCGCACCATTCCGACCTTTTCCATTCTTGATTTTTGGTCGAATTATGCAAAGCGTTTCACGCTGGATGGCATCGTTTCTGAGCCAAAAGTTTTGTTTGTTGCTGATGGGCGAATGAAACGTGAAGCGGAAGCCGAGCTACCAAACACAAAGGTCATCGTCTCCGGCAATCCGCATCTGGCGAGCATCGCGACGAAATACTCCCACGCAAGGCTGGAAGCGTCTTCCCAAATACGTTCACCGCTCTCGCGTATCCGTTTTTTCTGCGAAAATATTCGGCATTACTACCCCGACAAACCCGTAAATGAGTTTTCCATTATGCCGAATCTTCTTCAAAGCCTCATAGATGCTGGCTTCCACGGCGAGGTACTGATACGACCGCATCCGATGGAATCTCGTGAGCCGTGGGAAGAAGAAATAGAGAAGTACGAGGTCGGCATCACGCGAAGCAGCAAGCGCTTTGCCGCAAAGCCCGCAATTATCGTGCGCCTTGACACCGCAACATTTGACGAAGTGCTCCGTGACCGATGTGCTGCCGTCGGCTTCACCTCGATGGCACTTCTGGAAACGGCATCAGTGGGCATTCCGACGTTTTCATACCAAATTGCCGTGCCGAATGATTATTTTGGGTTGCCGTTTGAAGAATATGGCATTACGCGGCTGAAGGACGCAAGCGATATTTCGCAACTCACAGAACCTTCTCAACCAGTACACCCGCAAAGGCAGTCGGCATCTTCTCTGGATGCGATTGCCATTATTCAGCAGAATGTGGCGCAAGTCCTTCATTCGTCCGTTTCTTTCACTCCGAGTAACTAGCATTAAGCCATTAGTAATGAACCCTTTAGAGTTTTTTCGTCACCGCATGATTATTGCCTCCCTTTGCGGGATGGCAGCATTGATGCTACTTTCAAGCCAATGTGCACGCACGCGCGAGGGCGAAGACGTTATCACCACGCCGGATGAAATTACCTTCTGGCACTTCCGCAGCGAACCCAAGCAACGTGAGGCGCTCAAGGGCATTGTGGCGCAGTTCGAGGCAGAGAATAAATGCAAAGTAAACCTCGTGGATTTGACGTGGGGCGAAGGGAAATCCAAACTTTTTGCTGCCTTCAACTCAGGTGCGGAGCCGGATGTGGTCGAATTAGGTTCTGACTGGGTCGCGCAATTTTCTTCCGGCGGTGTATTGAAAAATTTATCGCATAATAAAATCACACTCGACAAATTTGCTGAGTTCACGCACGCTGCCGCTAAGTACAAAGACAGCGTTTATGCGCTGCCGTGGAATGTGGATACGCGCGTGATGTTCTACAATAAAACCCTCCTTCGCAAAGCAGGTTTTGCAAAGCCGCCTGCTAATGGAACTGAGCTTTTACGGGCATCGGAAGCAATTCAAGCACTCGGAGATGAGCAGCAAACTGCCAACGCAAACACGAGTAACCGCATTTATGGCTTTGGTGCGAACGGTTCGGACGAACATCGTTTGCACAAAAAGATTTTGCCGTTTTTCTGGAGCGCCGGTGGAGATGTGCTGAACGATAGCGGTAGAGCCGTTATCAACAGCAAAGAAAATGTTCAAGGACTCACGTTGTACCTTGCGCTTGCGCGAGCGGGCTTCATCGAAACGCAGAGGCAGTTGGACAATATGTTTGTTCGTGGTAATTTGGGATTCTGGATTTCCGGTGCGTGGCTTTTGGACAAGATTGCGAAGGAAAATCCGGCGTTGGAGTTTGGTGTCATGCCGATTCCGGCAGTAGGCAAGCAAAGCGTTTCCATAGCAGGCGGGAACTATGTTGCCGTTACCTATAAGTCGAAAAATTCTATCTTGGCAAAGCGCTTTGCACTCTTTATCACCGATGGCAAGCAAGCACTTGAGCTTTTGAAACAGTTCCAAGATGCAGGCATTCCGGCAGATAAGCGCTACATGAACGATGACTACGTTCGCTCTATGCCGCACCGCGACGTATTTTTGGAGCAGCTTGCCACAGCGCGGGCGCTCCCGATTCACCCGCACTGGCTTGATATTGAGCGCGTCATTGAGGATGCAGTCGTGGAAGCGCTCTACGGCATACGCTCGCCGGAGCAGGCGCTGGACAAAGCGCAGTGGCTCATTACTGATATTGTGACACGTCCGTAAATTTATACCATCAATGCCAATTAAAAGTTAAAACTGGATTGCCCAGATAATCGTGATAGAAGAAAT
>JACVZY010000010.1 GCA_014654705.1 Ignavibacteria bacterium | reverse complement strand
GACACGGAGAAAGCAGGAAACATCGGTCTTCGCGCTACGTTCCGCTTGTTGCCCGAAATCGCAGCGTTTGTGAATTGCGTCTGTGGCGATCAACTTCGGCGAACAGCAACGGAGTTCGATGTCGAGTACGACGATATTGTCTGCGGCGTGAGTTCATCGGCGGTACAGGGCACAGTGAGGATGTTGCTTGCACGGTATCCCAGCAAAAAAACTTCTTCTTCCGCCGAACAAGCAGCTTTCACCGAAAACGAGGTAGAGACGGAAGACGAGGATGTTGCCGGTGATGAGTCTTTTGTTTCCGACGCGCAACTTCTCGCAGAATACCTTCGCGCTGTTGCTGAAGGCACGACCGCAGAACCTGTCATGGTGCGCTCTTCAGATGGTTCGCCGCGCCGGGCAGCATACAGCGACATGATGATACTCATTCGCTCACGGAGCGGTGTGGATAGTCTTCTGGCGGCACTTCGGCGTTGTAACGTACCGTTTTTGGTTGTAGGAGGGCGCGGGTTTTATGAGCGGCAGGAAATTTTGGATATTCGATCCTTCCTGCTCTTTTTGCAAAATGCTAATGACGACATTGCGCTTGCTGCCTTGCTGCGCTCGCCGTTTTTTGCCGTAACCGATACCGAATTGTATGCTATTAGCCGCACTGAAGTCAGTGTTAAGGACGGTAGCAGCATAAACTCGCTCTGGGAGCGCTTTGGCGAGTATTACAATGCCGGCGCCACTGATGCCGTCACAAGCGGTTCCGCAAGCCCCAACGCACACCGCGCTTACACCACCCTGACGAATTTATTGCCCTTGGCGGCGCAACTTTCGATACCGACTCTTATCCGCACAATTCTGGAACAAACGGCGTGGCGAGCGATGATTGCTGCCGATGAGCGTTTCGACCAAATTGAAGCAAATCTGGAAAAACTACTGGTGATTGCTCGTAAGTATGAAAATAAGGGCTTTCGGAATCTCTACGATTTTGCCGAAGAACTGCGCCGTTTGGCGCTTTACGCCTTTAACGAAGGGGAGGCAGATTCGGGAGCAACGAAAAATGCCGTGCAGATAATGACCATTCACGGCGCGAAGGGCTTGGAGGCGCCTATTGTAGCGGTGTACAACGCTAATGCCCGCGCAGGCGGCTTCGGTGGAGGCTTGTCGTTCGACACGGCACTCGGAATGTCCTTCAAGATGCTTCGCGCCCGCGAGGACGGCACTATGGAACACCTCTCTACGCCTCTCTACTACATGGCTTCCGAGAAAGACCGCCTTGCGGATGAAGCAGAGTTAAAGCGACTCCTTTACGTGGCGCTCACGCGGGCAAAAGACCATCTTGTTATCGCAGGAAAAGCGCATGAAACAAGCAGAGGCGATATGAAGAAGCCGGAAGGCTTGCTGCGAATGATGGTCGAAAGCCTGAGTGCGGAGGGGTTGAACTTGCTCCATGAGCCGTCTATCCAGCTTCCCAAGCAAACGCTTGATATTCTGAGCGGTGAAGAACTTTCTCAACGAGAGGTGCAATTTCCCATCACGATTCTCCGTGCGCGGGAGCAGTTTCTTGCTGATTCTGCTTTGTCGGCATCCAATCCTGCGCAGAATATCTCAGACGACGACGACGCGCACAGTAAGAGCAGCACGTCGGTTACGACTGTCAGCGCCGATAACAGCGTGTTTACAGGTATTCCGCCATTGCTTTTGGGAACACTTTCCACAACTATCGAAGGTGATTTCTACTCCGCTTCGCAGTTACAACTTTTTCGCCGTAATCCTGAAGAATATGAGCGTTTGTACCGTCTGGGCTTGCCGCCGACTGATGACGATGGCTATTTCACCGGCAGAGCAGCCGGCATTGATGACGATGGCGATGAAACGCTTGGTACAACTGCCGGAGAGAGTATTCATGCGGTGTTACAGCATTTGCCCTCGTGGATGGGACTGGATGGAACGGTGCAACCGAGCGAGTTCCAACGCACGATTGAGCGCATTTTGCCTTCCACGCGCCGCGTGTTCACACCTGCGCTTCACGCCCGCATCCAACGCGAAACGCAGGCTGTGGCAAGCGCCCCGCTTGTGCGCCGCTATGCGCCGGCACTTTTGAGCGCACAGTACGAATATCCGATAACAATGCCGCTTGGAGCGGATTTTCTGATTGGGACAATAGATGCGCTCATCAAAATGCCTACGGGAGCGCTTGAAATCTGGGATTGGAAAACGAATCGCGTTGGCTCGGCACGTGATATGGACAAGCTTTTGGCGGAATACCGCTTGCAACTGGAAGTCTATGCGTTCGTGGCTTCACGATTGCAGCCGGAGCAGGACGTGTTCACCACAAGGCTTCTCTTCACACGCCGCGCCACGCAGAATGCGCATGACGACGAGTGGACGCGAACGCTTGAATTTACGCGGCTCGATGTGGCATCAATCGAAGAAAAAATTCATGGTGTTATTGGCGAGATTCGTGCTGTGAGCTATGGTTTGGTGCTGCAATGAGGCTTTTTTCACAAGAGAAAAAATGTGTAAATTTGCACACGAATTGATATGTTTTACCATTTGGAGATTCTGCTATGACTGACACCACACATACATCAACAGCCGAAAGATATGAATACAAAGCCGAGATGAAGCAACTGCTTCACCTCATTGTTCATTCGCTCTACACACATCCCGAAGTTTTTGTGCGGGAGCTTGTCTCCAATTCCTCCGATGCGCTCAATAAAGCACGGTTCCGCCAGCTGACCGATACAACCATGCTTGGCACTGATGCACCGCTCGAAATCCGTATTACGCTCGACCGCGAGGCGCATACGTTCACGATTGAAGACACGGGCATCGGTATGACCAAAGACGATTTGGTCGGTAAACTGGGAACAGTGGCAAGTTCGGGGACGCTAGAATTTATCAACTCTCTCAAAGCACAAGGTGGAACGCTGGACGGAAATATGATTGGGCAGTTCGGTGTGGGATTTTATGCGGTCTTCATGGTTGCCGATGAGGTTACAGTCGAGACGCGCCATGCGAACCCTGATTCCGTTGGTTTGCGCTGGAAGTCTGATGGCGAGGGCAGTTACACGATTGAAGAAATCGAAAAACCCACACGCGGCACACGCATTTCATTCACGCTCAAAGAATCGGCACAGGAATTTAGCGAGGAATACCGTTTGAAATCTATCATTCAGAAGTATTCTAATTTCGTAGATTTCCCGATTATTATTGGCAAAAGCGGCGAAGCGGGCGAAAAAGCCAACAGCATACGTGCGCTCTGGCAAATGCCCAAAGAAAGCGTGAGCGCCGACGAAGCAAATGAGTTTTACAAATTTTTGTCGGGCGACTACCAGAACCCTCTTGGATACACGCATTTGAGTATCGAAGGTTCTGTAAATTTCAAAGCAATGGTCTTTATTCCCGAAACTCCCCCGGCGCGCCCTTTCACGCTCGACCAAGACAAATCCTTGCATCTCTACACGAATAAAGTGCTGATTGAGGAAAACTGCAAGCAGCTTTTGCCGGACTATCTTCGTTTTGCGCGCGGTGTGGTCGATACGGATGATTTGCCGCTCAATGTCTCGCGGGAAATTACGCAGTCCAGCCCCCAGATGGCAAAAATCAACAAAGTCATTACCGGCAAAATTCTGAGCCTCCTCCAAGATTGGGCGGCGAGCGACACTGACAAATACGCTAAGTTCTATGCGGCTTTCGGCAGCCAATTCAAAATCGGCGTGAATAGTGATTACGCGAACCGCGACCAAATTGTGCAACTGCTCCGCTTCGATTCGACCACGACGGGCAAGGGTAATTTTACATCGCTCAAAGACTATGTAAGCCGCATGAAAACTGAGCAAAAAGAGATTTATTACTTGGCAGGCGACCACCGCGAAACAATGCTGAACAATCCGAATTTGGAATATTTCCAAAAGCATGGTATGGAAGTGCTGCTGCTGACCGACCCGGTGGATATTATCGTCGTGCCGTCTATCCCTGAGTTTGAGGGCAAAAAATTGGTTTCGATTGACAAAGCAGAAATCAACGTTGATGCGGGTGCAGAGACGAAAGAGCCTTCCACGATTGATTCCGCCCTGCTCGCGCTTTTCAAAGAGGTGCTGGGCGAAAAAGTAGAAGACGTTGTGCCGTCGAAACGGCTTGTGGACTCGGCTGTAACGCTGGTGGTGGGCAAAGAAGGCTTAGACGTGCAAATGGAACGCATGATGAAAATGCTGGACAAAGATTTTCAAGGTGGGCGCAAATTGCTGGAGGTGAACATGGAACACCCGCTCATCAAGAATTTGTCGCGCCTTCAGCTTGCCAATGCTGGCAACCCGATGTTGCGTCAGTATATTCTGCATTTGTACGAAGGTGCCTTGCTGATTGAAGGTAATTTGCCGTCTCCGGCGCTCTTCATGCGGCGTATGACGGAACTAATGACCGATGCGACGAAATAGCCAAACGGCTCTCTCGAATAAAAGTAAAACCCCCACAAGGCGCAGTGCATCTTGTGGGGTTTTCATTTGTCATCTTTACTGATAGCGAACCAATCGCGCTCGCACGGTGCGAATCGTCCATTCCGGTCCGGGCGGCGAAGCAAAACGGGCATCCATTTCGCCGATTATCACGGCGTTTGCGCCACGCAATCTTGCTTCAAAAATCATTTGCTGCTCCATCTCTGGCGTAATCACGCTTTCGGTTGTTTCGAGCAGAATCTCGCCCATAAATTCATACTTCGGCGACTTCACATCTTTTTCCGCATAGACCACATCTATCGTCTGCACAGGCGGATACATTCGCCCGACGTGGTGCAGACGCACAACGGCACAGCTTGTGAGAGCACTTGCGCTGAAAGCAAGGATAAGAGCGACTTTGAGAAGTGTGTGCATAATCGTTTTTGGTGCAAAAAAATGAAGAATAGGAACAACGTGGATTCGAGCGATTAGATAGACCATAATGCTATGAATTTCGGGACAAATGGCAATAAATCAACAACGCCGTGAATTGCACAAATCAGCCAAAGATTTCGGGTACGTTCCCAAATCACACCGAGAAAAAAGCCGGCACACGATAGGGTAACAATTGAATACCCAACAGCCGCTAACAAGCTCGGCTCAGTTCCCAAACCATCAAGTACTCCCGCTCCGCGTAAATACAGACCCGGCGCATGAGAGAGTCCAAATAGCAAACCACTGACAACTATTCCTCCGACAGCAGAGCCGGTAAGAGCTTTCATTCTGCTTTGCAACACCACCCGATAGAAAAACTCCTCCACAAGCCCGACCTCAAAAAACAACCATACAAAACTGAACGGTATAGCGATGCTTAGCTGATAAAGGTCATACACCCCTTGGCGGATAGGTTTCGCGCCATTGCCTGCAAAAAGTTGGAACGTCAGAATAAGCACAGCCATGACGGCAAACAGAATAATATAGCGAGGCTTCAGCAGACTGCGCATATTATTGGTAAATCCCATCTCTGCGGGCTGAAACCGATAAGCGAATTTGTAGAATAAAAAAGGAACCAACACGAATGTGAGCAGCTTGCCTACAAGATTGAACGCACTTTCTAAAGAAGCGCTGTTTCCTGCCATTCCATTAAAATATTTCTTCCACACTGTTAGATACAAAATGACCCACAATATCAAAAGGGCTATGCCCCAAAATTCATTACGAGCAAATGGTTTTGATGCAGTTGTTTCAGGTAGAATATTTCGGGTCAGTGTATAGGCGAGACCGGTAAAGCCCATGCCGAATATTACAAAAACGGCGACGGAATTTTCTACCGAATAATTCAGGAACATCTGCATTAAGACTAAGGTGAATATATATATCCCCAGATAGACATAGACGTAGCGATTTTGTAGTAACAGTTTCACGAGAATACTCCATGAAGTGGATGAACAAAAGTGTTATGGAAACTCAAAATGCGGTGAGGCAGTATTATCTAAAAGAAGCACTTGCCTGAGCAAAGGTTACACGTTATTTGTAACGGATGAGGCGGTCAGTAAGTGAAAAACCGTCAGAACCGTTGTCGTACCCAACAATACGAGCATCACCAATAATCACCGCGTTTGCACCACGTCTTTGCGACTGCTCTACGACGTGACGTTCGGCACAGTTTGCCCACCAAACAGAAACGTATATTACCGTTACTTCTCCAATAAACTCATATTGAACGTTTTTTAAGTCGTGCTGGTCTAGACTACATCTATTGCCGATACAGGCGGGTACATCCGTCCTACGTGGTGCAGACGCACAACTGAGTAACTTGTCAGAACACTTGCAGTCAGCGCAAGAAGCAAAGCGGTTTTGAGAGGTTTCAGCATAAGGGGTTGTTGCAAAATAGTGAAAAGCAATACAGAAATTTTCTGCTGACGTCCGAAAGGGAATAAGTAGCTTCAGATATTCATTGTTGTGTAAGGTTACAAATCTACGGAAAAATGCAAAAAAGAACGCGGGTTTCTCGCACATCAGTCGGGAGTTCCTACTCTTCCTCCATTTTCTGTGACATTGTTCCCCTTTCGTGCAATAGGCGCTTATTTTTATTGCCACATCTCCTAACAAAATATTTCTTCTGTGCAAACCGCTCGGACATTACTTTGGGGGTCTCGGTCATTACTTTTTGCTCTCGGTCATTACTTTTGCATTCCCGGTCATTGGATTTGTAGGGTATGGCTCTTTTTCCGTACTTTTGCGTGTCGTAAAAAAGTGCAGTTATATTTTTCATCATGTCGGGTACAAGTTCTCTCTCTTGTGGTCTTTGTTTGATGCTCGTTGCTATTTTTTCATTCAACCATTTTTTTGTTCTCTCTATGGTCGAAGAACTCCGTAACAGCCTCACCGTGCAGTATATGCTGCGCGATATGGATAAAATGACGTAAACTATCGGTGTATTTATAACGATGTTCCCTTCGTCGTTCTACACATACCACATTAATACCATTATGCTTCAAAAAAGCAAAGCAGTAAGAACCGTAATTTTTCCTTTCTTTTACCCTCTTCACGGTAATTTGCTCTCCGTGTTGTGAAATCAAACTATTCGCACAAGAAAAATCTGCTTCTGAAGGTGCATTCCATTTGCCACAGGATATTCGCACGTTTACTCTTTCGAGCGGCTTGCGTTGTTATCTCGCTCATAATTCCAAGCCGGAGCGCCGCGCTGAAATACGTCTCGTGGTCAATGCCGGTTCACTCCTTGAAGATAATGACCAGCGCGGTTTAGCACACTTTCTTGAGCATTTGGCATTTAATGGTTCAAAGCGATTTCCCAAACAAGCGGTGGTGAAATATCTGGAAGCCCGGGGAATGAGCTTCGGTGTTCACACAAACGCTGACGAAACGGTCTATCAAATACAGATTCCTACCGATAGCTTGTCGGTACTGGCAACTGCGCTTGACATTGTTGCCGATTGGTCATCAGTTCTCACGGAGGCTATGGCGACCAAGAGTACATGATACGCGCCATCAAGCCGCTTTTAGATGAATATAGCGTAGATTTGTACATTAACGGACACGACCACGATTTGCAATATCTCAAATCGCCTGAAGACCGCTTCTACTGCATGATTTCAGGCGGCGGAGGCGAAGCACGAAATACTGCCTATTGTGCGAATACAATTTTTGCTACCACAAACGGCGGATTTCATTACATTGCAATTTCTCAGTCGCGCGTGTACATCGAATTTGTAGATATTGACGGTAAAACAACATTTGCGACAAACATCAGTAAAACTGCCAAACCATAATCTACCAGCCTCAACAAAAATTTTATTTCACTATCCCATTCTTGAGCGTATGCGCCATTGATTCTCAGCAATTCAGATTCTTGTTCCTGCTGATATTGCTGGATAATCTTCGTTGTTTCATTTTTTCGGATGTACTATGCTGAAGAACCGTATATCGCCTCGTCTTGCTTCTGTGCCTGCTTCTCCGTCGTTTGCCTCTGCCTATCACAGCCACAGTGCTGTGATTGTTCTGCTTGTTCTGCTCGCAAGCCTTCTTTTTACAACATCTACCTTCGCCCAAGTTCAACGAGGTTTATACTCATTCCTGCGGAATGACGCAAGTGCGCGCGCGGCTGCCCCTTGCTGGCTCATTTGTGGCTGTTCACGATGACCCCACTGCACTGTTCTACAATCCCGCAGCTATCGCCAGCGCGGAAGACAACCAACTGAGCGTTACTTTTTTCAAGCACGTGCAGGACATCAACTCCGGCTTTGCGGTTTATAACACGTCTTTGCAAACGCTTGGTGTGCAGTCGAGTTCTCCCGCAGCAAAGGGTTCGGCCGCGGTGGGCGTGAATTATGTGAACTACGGCACATTCCAACGACTCGACCTTAATGGTTCTCCCGCCGGAAGCAGTGTTGGTGCTGGAGATGTGGCTATTTCCCTTGCATATGCCAATGAGTTAGATTCTAACTGGTACTACGGCGTTGCTGTGAAATATATCAACAATCGGCTTGATAATGTCTCTGCTGCTGCCATCGCTGTTGATGCAGGTATGCTCTACCGCATTCCGAAAGCGAATGTGAACAAGCGAATGTGAACATCGGGCTTTCGGTCTTAAATACCGGAGCGCAAATAGCAACGGTCAATGGCGTACAAGAGGCATTACCGCTTGATGTGCGCTTGGGAGTGAACCACCGTTTGCACGGGCTGCCACTTCTGCTGAATCTTACACTCACTCGCCTTGCTGATAATGTACCAGTATTCACTGACCGCTTTTTGAATTTTGCTATTGGTGGCGAATTTTACTTTGGAAGCGCCGTGCGTGTCCGGATTGGCTATGACAACCAGCGCCGTCGCGAGATTGCGGCTGATGCACAGCCACGCTTGGCAGGCTTTTCCGGCGGGGTGGAGATTGCACTCGACAAATTTACCTTCGATTATGCCTTAACTTCGCTGGGAATGCCGGGCGATGTTCATCGCTTCTCCCTAAACGTGCACTTGTAAAAGAGTATTATTTTTCATACCTTTGCTTGAAGTGGGATACCGTGCTTGCCAACCGTGTCCCTTTTATTGCTTGCTGATTCATACCGTTCAACCATCGGGAAAAGGTTATCACTGACGGTATTTTATTTCATTTTTTTATGTGTGTTATGCAACGCTCATCGTTATCATCTTTCCTCTTGGGTATTTGTGCCCTCACTTGTTCCCTGCGCTTCAATGTTGCGCTGGCGCATCCGCTCTCGCCGGAGAGTAGTCCTAAAGACAGCATTATTATTGGCGTTTCGATGGGTGCTGCTACGCCGTCCGGCGTGTCGTCTGTGCGCAGTATGCGTATGGCGGTTGAAGAAATCAATGCTGCTGGCGGCGTTGGTGGAAAAAATCTCGTCCTATCGGTACGCTATGGCAAAGACAAAGATGCTGCCAATATGGATAGCACTATCCACGAACTTATTCGTGAAGGTGCTGTCTGTATCGTATCGGGGAGTGGTTCAGCCAATACGCTAAGAGCCGCACGCATAGCCGTTGCCAAAGGGGTTATGCTGATGACGGCAGCTTCTTCGTCGCCCCGCATTAGCGAGGTTGCCGATAAAAACTTGGTCTGGCGAACGATTCCGTCCGATATTTTTCAAGCCCATGTTGCCGCTGACGTTTTGTTCAAGAAAAAGCTCAAAAGTGTCGGTATCATTGCCATCAATAACGCTTACGGCTCGGCGCTTGCGCAGGCATTCACCAAAACGTTTGAGAAAGCAGGCGGCAAGGTACGCGCATCGGTGTCTTATCCGGATATTGCTTCATACGACACGTTCAGTTTTAAGGCAAAACTCGATTCGCTTTACGCGAAGAAGCCTGCGGCGATTTATGTTATCAGCTACGACAACGACGGCGGCAAGATTCTTAGCGACTCCAAAGGATATTTTAACGCTGATTACAAGCCGTTCCTTTTTGGTTGCGACGGCAATTACAACAATGATTTTGTGATTGCGGTAGAGCCTTCGCTTATTGAAGGGATGGAGGGACTTTCCTATGTGCATCCTGCGAAATATGCTAATTACGATACATTTGCTGCGAAGTTCAAGAAATATAGCCAGCGCAGCGCGGATATGTCCGACTTAGCAAATAGTACACTGGCAAATATGTTGGAAGCAGAATCAACCAATTCCTACGCTGCGACGAGCTATGATGCCATCTACACGTTTGCTTTAGCCGCACTTAAAGCGAACTCGGCGAAACCCGCCGATATTGCCAAGCAAATGCCCGCTATCTCTCGCGCAAGCAAAGGAGCGGTCGTGGTGAATGTCGGCGAGTTCGCTAAAGCTGCCGCACTCATCAAGCAAGGCAAAGCCATCAACTACGAGGGTGCAAGCGGTCCGGTGGATTTTAACACGAAGGGTGATGTTTCGCATGGAAACTATGTCATCTGGCGCATTACTGGCGGAAAGTTTATAGAAGCCGGAACGGTAGCGTTTCCCTGAGCGATAGTGTAAAAAAAGAGTATGACCAATAATCATGGGCAACTGTCAGGTAAAAACAATGTGTTGTTTTGCCGGACAATTGCCCATTATTCTATCATTCGGCGTTTATTTCTCATGACATTTTTTTCATTCTGTGCAAACCGCTCGGTCATTGCTTTTGCGTTCCCGGTCATTGGATTTGCAGGGGGTGGCTTTTTTTTTTCGTAGTTTTGTCCGTTCTAAAAAAATTGGCGAGCATTTTTTTTGTTTTATGAAGTATTCTCTTTGGATTTCAATATTGGTATTAATGCAGGTACTCTCAAGTAATACGATGGCACAAGATCAAGGTAACAATGCTTTACATACATTATTATTGCAGGAAACAAACAATTTAATCTTGCATACAGGTGTGCATTCTAGGCTTGATTCAGGGTTTTTAGCAAAATATATTATACGACCGTTCAGTTTACAGAGTCATATTATTCTCAGCGTTGATGCGTTGTTCAAGACTTCCGACACATCACAAACTTTTGTTGGCTTCGTACCATGTGGCTCTTGCAATCCTCACGCTTATCTTACCCGATCAATTCGCACACTCAGTACTGGCACAACCATTACACGTATCGGCGATTCACAATTTTGGGAAATACATCACAAACCTCGCCAGACCATTCATCTTCAATACTTTATCATTCAAGATTCGATTATTTCAGACCAGCAAGATTTAACGTGGCGTTTCCCTGCGATATTCACCAAAAACTATTGTTATTTGGAAAATGCGTCTTTATTCGCCTTGCCAACAGAATGGCTTGAAGATGGTAGTTTCCACACCAGAAAGTCTATCAGCATCGAATGGCAAACTGATAGTACATGGCGTTTTGCGAATTCTTTTGGCGCAAATCAACCTCGCCAACTCTTACATATTTCCGCTAAAGATATTCTTCGTAGCATGACCATTTGCAGTCGAGATACGAGCAAGTGCAGCATTAGCTCATGGACAATCGGTCAAAATCAACATATTTATCTTGCCACAACGGGGGAATTTAGTTCGCGCAACAGCGTGTTTTCTCAAGAATTACAAAGAATTGCAGAGGGCAGCGTTCATTTTTGGCAGGATACTTCTCCGTTGAGTTTTTTAACAACCCTCATTCCTGTTGTCCTTGCACCCCAAGACGAAGAAACTGGAGTCATAGGCTTTGCCAATACCAATGGTTTTGTCGGTTTTTTCTCCCAAAAACGAGAACAACTCAATTATTCAGGCAAGTATTTATTTACCCACGAGATGCTTCATAAATGGATGAGCGCTGAGCGATTCCCGGAGCAGGATTTTTCAGGGTTTGGTTATTGCGCACTTGAGGGTTTTACGGATTATTTGGCACGACATATCATGCTGGAAAAGGGCATCGTTACTCGCACAGAATACCTGAAAGACTGTAATACTATGATTTCATCATATTGCCAATCGCAATATAAAAATATCGCGGCTGATTCTATCCAAAAGTATTTTGCCCGAAATATCGTAATCAAGAAATTACCATATTATCGAGGCGACATCCTCGCCCACATCTGGGCAAACGAAATCCGCAAGAACACTGGCGGCAAACATGATTTTGCAACCGCCTTACGCGATATCGTGCAACAACATTCCGGCACCGTGATTATTGACCAAATCTTCGCCAAAGCCCTCGAACCCTACATTGGGCGCAACGTGATAGGTGATATTTTGAAATACATGAAAAATGGCGAGACGATTCCTATTCCCCCCGATATGATTCCTTTTGCGCAATTATCCACAAAGCAAGATTCTACAGGCATTCCGCAGTTTGAGTTACTTTCTGAATCCAAATAAACACTCCATGCCCTGCAAAATCTGTATCAAACAACACGACATCACCGACTGCGGCGCAGCGTGTCTTGCCACCGTTGCGTGGTACTACGACCTCAAAATGCCGATTTCCCGCATCCGGCAGTATCCCAAAACCGATCGTAAAGGTACGAACGTGCTGGGCATGGTGCAGCCAGCACAGAAGCGGCTTCGCAAGAGTGCATGGCGCTTGTGCACGAGCGTATTGAACGCTTGCGTGAGGAACTTGCGGATGTGCGGGCGTTAGCAGAATGTTCACCCAAAAGCACGTTTCACTTTCCCACCTTTGCCAGTGAACGAGATGCTGCCCTTGCTGAGCGGGAAATCAAGATTGCCGCAAAACAACTACCCCTGCGACGTGAGCAAAAACGCCTTGAGCTGGTCGTAATTATTGGATAGCAAGGTGGCGTGTTTCTCCTTACGAACATAGTCTTGAAGCCGTTCCGGCAGCGTAACGGGTTTGCCTAACGCCGGCTCGATGACAGTGCCAAACTTCGCAGGATGTGCCGTTGCCAGCACTACGCCTGTCGCGCCCGCCATTTCAGGCGTTTGCAGAAAACGCTCGGTTGCCAAATAGCCGACGGCAGTATGCGGACACATCAAGTATCCAGACGTTTTTTCAACCCGCGCGACAGTTTCGAGTGTTTCCGCGTCGGAGATTGTTGCCCCCGCAATATCCCGCCGCATTGCTTCCAGATTGCCGCCGTAGAGCGCTTGGATACGTGCAAAATTGCTTGGATTGCCCACATCCATTGCGTTGGAAGGCGTTTCCACCGAAGGTTTGGCGTAGTATTCGCCGCTTGCCAGATATTGCACGAATGTATCGTTGCGGTTGGTGGCGGCAAGGAATTTTTTGACCGGAAGTCCTAGACGCTGTGCAAATAAGCCGCCCGTGAGATTTCCAAAATTGCCACTCGGTGTACAAAAGACCACGTCTTTTCGCGCATCGTCCGATAATTGCGCCACAGCACGGAAATAATACAAACTCTGCGGTAGAAGCCGTGCGATGTTAATGGAGTTTGCCGATGTGAGCGCTATTTTTTTTGCAAGTTCTGCGTCTTGAAATGCCGTCTTGACGAGCGCTTGACAATCGTCAAACGTTCCTTGTACTTCTATTGCTGTAATATTTCCGCCCATTGTTGTCAACTGTTTTTCTTGCACATCACTGACCTTGCCCTGCGGATAAAGGATGACAACACGAATTCCTTTCACATTCCAGAATCCATGCGCCACCGCGCTGCCTGTATCGCCGGAAGTCGCCACCAGCACGCACAAATCGCCCCGCGAATCCGCCTGAACGCCCTGAACGCTTCGTGCATAGCTCATCGCGCGCGCCATGAAGCGTGCTCCGAAATCTTTGAAGGCAAGCGTCGGTCCGTGAAAAAGTTCCAGTGCATAGATGTTTTCGCTCACGCGCACAAGTGGTGCATCGAAATTGAAAGCATCGCGTACAAGCGGTTCCAAGTCTTGCGCGGGAATCTCGTCGCCGATATATGCTTGCATGACCTGTACTGCCATGTCCGCCATACTGAGGCGGGGCAGTTCTTCAAAAAATGATTGCGGTAGGCGTGGTAACGCTGTCGGCATCCATAAGCCGCCGTCTCCGGCAAGTCCTTGCATGGCGGCGTGGAGAAATGTTGTTTGGAGAGTGTGAGAATTGGTGCTGTATAAGTGCATGATGATTGTGAAAAATTGATACGCTGTGTGTTAGTCTTGTGTGCTTGTGCGCTCAGGTGTTAGGCGTATTTGTCCACGTAGCCCTGCAATCCTGTTTGCGTACCCGTGCCGGAGGCGACAAATTCCCACTCACCATTTACTTTTGTCAAGCGCCCAAATTCTACTTCGGTGCTGGTTGGGTAGTCGTGCGCAAGGTCATACCGGACGATTTCACGGTTTGATTCTACGTCCACCAAACGAATATACGCATTCTGAATCATGCTAAAGTTCTGCCGCCTTGAAGCTGCGTCGTGTATGGTGATAATCATCAAAATATCATAAATATTTTCATTCAGCATCGGCAGATATGCCATGATAACTTCATCATCGCCGTCGCCAACGCCCGTGCGGTTGTCGCCCGTGTGCTGCACCGCACCATCGGGGGATTTGAGATTATTGTAGAAAACAAAATACTCGTCTTGCGGAATCTTTCCGCCCGCACCGAGCATAAAGACGGATGCGTCGAGGTCAAGCGTGTGTCCGGGCTTCACGTCCCAGCCCAGCCCGATGAAGATTTTTTTGAGCGATGGTTCTTTTTTCGTAAGGTTGAAGCGTCCGCCTTTTTGCAGAGAAATAGCCATAGATGCGACTCCTTTGGTATTGGTTAAGGATTGGGGTAAAAAAAATTCTTGATTCTCTCTTCGGTCGTATTCGCTGATTCTGTCGTTGTATTTGCCTTTATCTTAGCATCACGGGGCGCATCAGCACTGGGAATAGCGCTAGCAGTCGGGGCAAAAAAATCGTTAATGACGCGCTGCTTGTGCGCTGCTTCAGAATTGTCGGCACCGTTTGCCGGATGAGGAAGGCTATTTGCCTTTGCCGCTGCCCCGGCAATTGCCTTCTCGGCGTTTGTAAATGCCACGTGGAAGCGCTTCAGGCTTGCTTCGTTTTGTACACGTTCTTGTTCGGCGCGTTCGTGTGCCATCTCGCGTTGAATCTGGTCTTCCAGTTCGGCAAGGGCAGAATCAGATGCCATTCCGGCAAAATCATGCGCATCGCTTGCCACCGATGTACGCAGTTCAGCATGAATCGCTTCACGCTCTAAGAATTCATGCGATGCGCCCGATGCACGAAGTTTTTCCAAGAACTCTTCTTGTGATGTCGCCGACGCAAGCTGCGCGGCAAGTACCGTGCGCTGTGCCTTCAGTTCCTCACGTTGAATCCGCATGGAATCAATCTGCGCAGAGAGCTTCTGCACCGTTTGCGTCATGTTGCTCGTGATACGCTCAAATGAAGCAATCACTGTTTCAAGCCCATGCTGCTCTGCTAAAAGCTCGCGGGCTGCGGCTTGCTGTCCTGCTTGTACGAGGCTTTTGGCGCGGTCTCGGAGATTGTTGTATGAGGTTTGATAGCTGCGCAGCATAGCGACTGATTCGTCGCGTTCGGCTTGTGCGTTGACTTTTGCCGTATCAAGTCGCGCAATGACACGCTCCATCTCCTGAAGCGATTCGTCTATCACGCGCTGTGCATCGTTGCTGTCGGCGCTGGACGACCGAACTGCGCCCGCCGGTGCCTCCTGCGAGGAAGCATCCGGTAAGCTGCGTGAGGTTTGCAAAAGAGAAAAAAGGCTACGAAACATGATGCACTTCCCGTGTTAAGGCTGTTTTCCGGTGTTTGGTTGTGGCTTTTCGTACTCGGCACGACGCACAGAATCCTTGTATAAGTCCCTTGCTGTCCGCGAAGAATCAATCAAATGCTGCATATAGTCCCGCCGACGTGACTTTATATCTTGCTTGATTTGCAAACGGTCTTTGGAAAGCAGCACAAAACCTATCGCGGCAGCGGCAATAACAATGAGTGCAAGAAAAAGACGAATTGGGGACATGATGGAATAACTTTCTACTTCAATAGTTGTAACTCAAGTTGGAATCAGATAGAAAACAATAAATGCGGACTCAATCTACACAATCCGTCGTTCAAAAACAAAAGCGGCAGTAATACTATGACATAGTACAGACTGCCGCTTGTGAAACGGGGAAGATGATAATTAGACGGCAAATTGCGCTGCTAGTTCTTTATCACTTTGCGTGTTGTTCGTGCAGCGCCATCTTGTACCTCAACCATGTACACGCCTGTTGGCAAGTTCGCTACGTCAAGTGCTTGGCGGTAGGTTGCTCCGGCGCTGACTGCTTGCTCGGTGCTGGCAACTTCCATGCCGAAGGCATTGATAATACGAATACGAACCTGTCCCGTTTGCTGTGCTACGGACTCAATGTTGATGCGGTCGGCAGTGGGATTGGGTGAGACTGTGAGCGCCATATTGTCTGATGCGCTGGCAACCGATGTGATACTGCTGACTACTTGGATATTGAACGCATCTCGTGCGAGCAGTCCCGTACCGTCGTCAGCAATGACTGTGATAGAAACGGTGCTGCCCGGCAAAGCACCCGGCTGCACGGCATAAAACAATGAAGGACGACCGCCTACACGAGAATCACTCTGCTGCGCTCTGGCTGTAACAATCGTACTGTCGGACGAAATTGCTGTGTACGTGAGAACGTTGTAATTTTCGTCGTAAAACACCGAGTTTGGTTGCCCGTCGGAACGGAAACCGGGCGATTCCAGCTCGATGAGATCTGTGGCATTACGCAAAAGCTGTTTGTTTTGAATAGCATTGATGAGCACAGGCGCGACGCGCTGCGGGTCGTCCAGAATGACTGTTGCAAGCGTTACACCGACTTCGTAGTTAAAATCATTCACACGCAAGAGCGAGAGGCGAACATAGCGCCGTCCCTGCAGTGCCGACGAGCGTGGTGAATACGACTGGTCACTCCAACGCGCCGTGAAATTGATGAGCACTCGTGTCTGCCCGGGCTGGATGTTGGCTGTGTTTGGCAACATTGGGGATGCGGCAGAAACTGCGACTAATTGCCCGTTTGCGTCGGCTGTCGTGGGTGCAAGGTCGCCCTGCAAGCCGCCAATAGCAACGGGAAGCGATGCCGGAAATGGGGGCGTAACAATTGCTCCCGCCGGAAGCGGCACCGGAAGCGGCAGGATGTTGGAACTGATGTTGGGTAGAGGACGCAAGGCAGAATCCAGATACTCCATCGAATATCCTACCACAAGCAGCGTCTCGGTACCGCCTCCAATGCGGTTAATGGCAATACTGCCTGTTTGAAAGGCAGAATCGCGACGGAAAATGCTAATGGCACGCTCACGCATGAGAAGCGTCGGAACGGTATCACCGGCAGTGAGGTTTGAGCTTGACTTGCGCTGCGCCTCAATCCACGGCAAAGCCTCGCCGGGGCGAACAATACTAAAGGTGACACGAGGTTTAGTGCTTGGTTCAGCACTTTTCTGTGCCATGGCAGGCTGAATCATGGCGCAAGAAGCGACCACAACAGCCCACAACGGAAAAAAGCTACGATTTTTCATAATAAACTCACTATTGTAGAGTTAAACAAGAGGGGATTTTTTCAAAATGTATTTGAGTATTCGATGCTGGCTGTTTTGGCGATAAGACTCACAGCATCTAGCGTATGATGCAAAGACGCTTGTGTAAAGTTTGACGCGCCGTTGTGATTGTTACCACGTACACGCCTTGCGCCCATCTGCTTGTGCTAATCCTGAAGGTATTTTTCTCAAAAGCCGCATCCATGCTAGTCTCGAAAATTACCGCGCCTAGGGCATTGCAAACACGAATCTGATAGGGTTCGGGCAGCGCGTTCATCTCAATAGCTGCTTCATCGTGTGCGGGATTAGGACTGATATACCATTCAAAGTCTGTGCCGGACTGCATTCTTTCATCTGCCACGCCTGTCGGCGCGGAGACCGTGCCACGAAGAACAATTTGCCGGGTAATCGGCGTAGAAACGGGTTGGCGTGGCGACTGAAGCGCTGACCACCGATAGGTCAGTCCTGCTGCGGGAAATGCTGTGGCAGAAAGTTCGCAAGCATCCTCATTTGATGTGCTTTCCGCTGATGCCGCCCACGAAGCGCGAATATCCTCTGAAACGCGGCGACTGTGAATATCGCCCGAAGATGAGCCGCGCAAGCCTATATCCGCGCTTACAATACCGCCACCGACAGGGATGGAGCAAGCGCCGTACACGGTTTCTATTCGCTGCGAGGTTTCATACAACCGCAGTTGAAAATTGAGCCGCGCCTCTGATGCCGTTTTGAGTGTGGCATTGCGCCATTGCACTGTAAATATCCGATTTGGTGCAGCACCTTCGGTTTTGAAGCGCATATCGCCTGTTTGCGGGAGGACAATATCCGTCCCAAGCACTGCAATAAAGCCTTTTGCGCCAACAAAAGTGCGCAAAGGGCGTGTAACAACGCTGCCCTGCTGAACAAGAGATTCCGCAGGCGCAAAGGCACAGAAGCCATTCGAGCTTACCGTCAGAGTTTGAAAGTCTTCACCACCAAAACGAAAGGAAAAACCGATACCAATGCTAAAAGTTACATCATCTGCGGGCAGTGCCGAACCCAGCAATGGCGTTCCATCGCTCACTTCGTTGTACTGCGCTTGTAGGCTCGTGAACTCATATCCTCCGGCTATTGTGCCAAGTGGCGGTACGTTCACAGGTTGCGCTGTTACGTGAAGCGTTGCTGTTCTCGTGCCCGCTATTCCTGACTGCGGCGAAAAGCGCACGGGCAGCGTACCGGAAGCCCCAAGCGCCAGAGTGAGGCTCTGGGAGGGTGAGATGGTGAAATCCGCGCTGTTTGCACCCGAAATACTCATTGTGCTTACGCCGAGGGGCGTGTTGCCGATATTGAGCAGAAGTGCGGAAAGTGTCGTTTGTCCGGGGGAGGTAAAATTGAGTACGGGCGAAGCAAGCATTTGTGCGCCAAGTGACGGACGGATATTGTATGGTATGGATAAACGCTCATAATTCACATAGCCGTTTGCTGCTTGCAAAACGACCACAAATTCTGCCGAGCGCAAGCCCGTTCCTGTGAACGCCGAGGGATTAAGTTGAACGTTGAAGGTGGCTGTTTGTGGGGTGTTGGCGTTTATCGTTCCAAGTGATTGCGATGGTTCAAAAGCAGTCGCTTTATTATCCAATGAAAACAGCATTACGCTCACATTTTGTGCGCTTGCCAGCACATTTTCTATGGCTAAACGAAGCGTAACGGGTTGGACATCCTGCACTACTCCCGTAGCCGCACTAATACCGACGCTTTGAAGTGTTAGACCGGGTTGCACAGAGATAAGTGCTTGCAACGCATTCAACCGTCCGAAAAAACCAAACGGACGATTGGAAGACGAGCCTGCACCAAGCAAGATATTATCAGACGTTGCACGAATTTGTTGTGTGACCTGGCGTGGCGACCAGCCTGGACGCACACTACGCAAAAGTGCCGCCGTACCCGCCACAATAGGCGTTGCCATGGACGTACCGGAAAAACTATCGGTGTATTCATTACCGGAGGCAGTGCTCCAAATATTTTCACCCGGCGCAAAGACATCCACCAGCAAGCCAAAGCCGCTCGATGGCGTGGCGCGGTCGGTTTGATTGCTTGAGCCGACGGCAAGAACGTTATCATACGAAGCAGGATATTCCACCGCATCGGTTACGCTGCCGTCGTTTCCTGCTGCCGCTACGACCAAAGCGCCCATTTGAGTCACGCTATTGATAATGTCTTGTTCAAAGCGGCTAAAGCGTCCGCCGCCAAAGCTGCATACGATTACTTTTGCGCCCATCTGCGCAGCGTAGAGCATTGCTTCGTAGCCGCGATAAATACCGTCAATCCGCACACCATCAGTGCTGCACTTTATGGGCAGAATTTTACAGCGGAAGGCAATGCCTGTGCCGCCGCGAGCGTTATTTGCCCGTGCTGCCACCGACCCCGCAACGTGTGTGCCATGATTGGGGAGTTCCATCGGTACAAGCCCATTGGGGAAACGGAGTTTGGGGTCGTTATCCTCACGGAATACGCCTTGGAGCAAATCGACTTCGCTTGCCGCGCCGACAAAATCCCAGCCGTGCCAGTCGTCAATTTTTCCGTTGCGATCGTCATCCACACCGTTTGTGCGCTTATCTCGCCCCGCCGCGTCTCGCCCCGATTCGCCCGGGTTTATCCAAATATTGTCCGCTAAGTCTTCGTGTTCCCAATCGACGCCCGTATCGCAAACAGCCACAACAACGCTTGAATCGCCCTGTGTGAGCGCCCATGCTTCTTGTGCGTGAACGCGCTGCCAGTGGTACTGCCGCCCGAAAAGCGGGTCGTTGGGCGTAAGGAATGAGCTTTGGTGAGGCTTCAAGATTTGCATTGGCTCTGCGTATTCGACATCGGAGAAATTCTCTATTTCTTCGCACAAGCGGCGTACATCGGTTTTGTCATTAAAGATGATTGCGGTTATTACGCCATTTCCTTGCACTCCTACAATTTCTTGTGCGCTGCGAAAATTGTATGCAGCAAGAAGCACTCGTATTCCTTCGTGCGAAATACTTATTCGTGATTGTCCCTTGTCCGCAATGATACGTTGTTTCGTTTTGAGATACAATCCTTGCGTGAGAGCAAATCCCGCGCTCGCGTTTGTCCTTTCAACACGAGCGAGCGAGTACATACCGTCAGCACGGCGCTTGCCTGCTTCCACAAGCCGCACTGGTACTTGCTGCGAAGCAGAGTTTAACCCTTCCGTCTTTTGTACGCTGCCACCGAACGAACCAAGACCGAGCGAGCGAAAGCTCTCAGTGTAGGCAGTACGCGATTGTGCAAAAAGCTGTACAGGGAGCAATATGGTCAGAAAACTACTCACAATGAGACAGAGTACACCGCATATAAAAACGAGCTGTTGAGAAAAAAAGAGGCAGTGGAAGCAAGGTTTCATCGGTCATACAATGGGAAACAAGAACAAAGTGGAGTGATACGCAATGAAGCCATGCAAAAACCATGCTCAAAAAATCCGTACCAAATTTTGGAGCACGTCCCGTTCATGCGGGTAAAATCTCAATTTTATTGTAGTTTCGTGCATCTGTTCAGACTTCGGTTGTATGGTGAGCGCGGACAGAGCGGATTGAGCAGAGACTGGCGGATTCTTGACGAAAAAGATGTGGACGGATACTTGGCTTATTCGCTTATTCGCTCTGTCATCAGAAATAAATCCCTCTTTACCCGCTCAATCCGCGCCATTCGACGTTCTCTGACAAAAGACCCGAGCAAAGTCATGCAGTTTCGGCGTAATTATTTGGGCTGTAACGTTTTTTTAGCGGAAGGCTTTATGCTATTAAACCGAAGTACACAAAATGTTGTCGAAATTGTGGTACAGGTCAAACAAACTCTCCATTTCCCCAATGGGATTATTATTTTTTACAGAGGTGATGTGATGAAACGATTCTTGAATTCAATAGTGCCGATGTGCGTTCTGATCGTGCTTGCAGGTGGATGTGTAAGCTATGAGTCATCACTTCGCAATCGCTCCGTCGGCTATGGGTATAATAACACCCCGCAGCAGCAACAGCCCTACTACACGCCGCAATCGCAAGTGCCGCCACAAAGTTATGTACCGCAACCCAACTCGCAACCGCAATATGGTTCGGGACAGTATGGCAATACTCCACAGTACAATTCTCAAATCACCTTTCAGACTTTTTACGACGAACTTTCTCCCTTTGGTGAATGGATTGATACCCGCGAATACGGCTTCATTTGGCGCCCCTACGGTATTGATGCCGGCTGGCGACCCTATTTGCACAATGGGCGTTGGGCTTACACGGAGTATGCGTGGACATGGGTTTCGGATTATGTATGGGGCTGGGCACCATTCCACTACGGGCGTTGGCGCTTAGACCCGTTTTATGGTTGGGTGTGGCATCCGGGCAATGTCTGGGGTCCGGCGTGGGTAGAATGGCGCTTTTGGAACAACAATTACTGCTGGGCACCGCTGATGCCGGGCGTGAATATCGGCTATGGCTATCGCGGCGGAAATTATCACTGGTCGGCATGGAATGTCGTGCCGGGACGCTATTTTACCCAGCGCAACATCTGGAACCACTGCCTGCCGTACTCACAGGTCAATACGTTTATTAACAATACCACCATTATCAACAATACAACGGTTATCAATAACAACACTTATTTCACGGGTCCCGCTATGACGGACGTAGAGCGGTATTCGGGCAAAGTGATTCCGCTTTCGCTACGAAATTTGAATAAGGTTACTGTTTCGACGGTGGATGATAATAGCGTTTCGATGTATCGCCCTGATGTAACGGAAACGACGGGAAAAGCACAAAGCAGAGCATTCCGACCTGCAAATGTAACGCCGGCGAATCAGGCTACAACGGGCAAAGCAAATGTTCTTCTGAATGAAACACCTGAAAATGCTGACAATCTAGCATCGCCAAAAGGTAATCCATACAACCCCAATACCCAAAGCCGCGATGCAAGTAGTCCTTTTATCACCCCCGCGCCTTCCGGGAAATCTGCTCCGAACGGTCTTGGCGGCGAATCCGGTAACGGCGGTAAAGTTGCGCCGATGCCCACGCCGATTGAGGATGAGCGCCGTAATACAACGACCCCAAACGACATCGGCACACCCAAAGCCAATCCCACAAAGCAGGTAGAGCAGCCGCAACCACGCGAGAGAAATACCACAAAGAGTAGTCCTTTTGGCAGTCCGCAGACTACTCCTCCGCAACAAGAGCAACAGCGCGAAGAACAACGCCAGCAAGAGCCAACACGCTATCAAAAGCAATCACAAGAACAGCAGCAACGAGACGAGCAACAACGTCAGGAACAACAGAAACAAGAACAACAGCGCTACCAGAAACAAGCGCAAGAACAACAACGTCAAGAACAGCAACGTCAAGAACAGCAACAACGCCAAGAGCAACAACGCTACCAGAAACAAGCAGAAGAGCAGCAAAAGCGCCAAGAGCAACAGAAACAAGAACAGCAACGCTACCAGAAACAAGCGGAAGAACAGCAACGCTACCAGAAACAAGCGGAAGAACAGCAACGGCATAAAGAAGAACAACAGAAAAAAAGTAACGACGCTGAGGTAAAAAAGACACCTGCGCCACAGCAGCAGAATTATCAAAAGAAAAAGGGCGACGATTAGGCGTAGAGCTATTCTATCCGTGATGTGTAGCCTTCAATCAGGCGAGTGTAAATCAGGCTCCGGGCATTCCAAGGTCATCAATGTAAGGATTTTGTTGTCGGGGGTGCGAACGGAAGTTCGGCACATTGGGTGTTTTTTGCGAACTTCCGTTTGTGCATTCCATTTCTTCAATTGGTTAAGAGTGGGCTTAAGCTCAACGTCGTAAACACGAATCAGCTCAAATTGGTATTATTCATCTGCCCGATAATCATTGCGATTATTGGGCATTGAACTATTTGAGAGAATTGCTTGAGCAAAGGCATTTCTTTTTCGTATTTTTGCCCCAGTTTTGAAACTACATTTTCGTCATTTTTTCACATTTACACTGTAAGGAGTGTTTCGCTATGGCAATGATTGACCAAATCCGTCAACACTTGGGCGATAAAGCCGATTTTCTGCTGAACCACACCAGCAAAACCATCAGTAAAGACCAATTGCACCTGCCGAGCGGTGATGCCGTGAGCCGTGAGTTTGTCGGTTCCGACCGCAATAATCGTGTCCTCCGCAATTTGCAATGGATTGCGGACACCGGTCGCCTCGCCGGAACAGGTTACACCTCGATTTTGCCTGTTGACCAAGGTATTGAGCACTCCGCAGGCGCTAGCTTTGCAAAAAATCCGGCGTATTTTGACCCCGAAAATATCGTTAAACTCGCTATCGAAGGCGGTTGTAATGCTGTTGCTTCCACCTTCGGCGTACTTGGCTTAGTGTCTCGTACGTATGCACACAAGATTCCATTTGTGGTCAAAATCAATCACAATGAACTTCTGACCTACCCCAACAAAGCGGACCAGATCATGTACGGCACTATTAAACAGTGCTACGAAATGGGAGCTGCTGCTGTGGGCGCGACGATTTATTTCGGTTCGGCAGAAAGCGGTCGTCAGATTGTGGAAGTTTCCGAAGCATTCGCCGCAGCGCATGAATTCGGTATGGGAACGATTCTTTGGTGCTATGTTCGTAATAATGCGTTCAAGTCCGATAAAGATTATCATGTTTCTGCTGACCTTACGGGGCAAGCAAACCATCTCGGCGTAACGATTCAAGCAGACATCATCAAGCAAAAATTACCGGAAAATAATGGTGGCTACAAGGCGCTCAATATGGGCAGTTCCAGTTATGGCAAACTCGACGAGCGTATGTACACCGAACTTAGCAGCGACCACCCGATTGACCTCTGTCGCTATCAAGTAGCAAATTGCTACATGGGGCGCACGGGACTTATCAATAGCGGCGGTGCATCCGGTAGCAACGACTTCTCGGAAGCAACCTTGACTGCCGTTGTGAACAAACGCGCCGGCGGTATGGGGCTTATTTCCGGGCGAAAAGCATTCCAGCGCCCAATGGCTGAAGGTGTAAAATTGCTCAATGCCATTCAAGATGTGTACTTGTGCAATGATGTAACGATTGCCTAAAGACTATGCAAGCAGATTGAGGTGTAGCCTATTGTCTTAATGGGCTACACCTTCTGTATTTGCGCTGCTTTTATCCTGTTTTTCATACTGCTTTGTGCACCCTGTAACCATTCATATCTGCAATCCCCTTTTACCTTACTTTCCTCCGCTCTATGAACATTTTGCTTACTTCCGCTGAAGTGTTTCCCTTTGCCAAAGTCGGGGGGCTTGGCGACGTGTGCGGCGCGCTCCCGAAAGACTGGGAGCAGCTTGGTCATAACGCCATTATCGTTATGCCGAAATACGCGAATATAGACGTTCACAAATGGAATATCCAGCGCACCGATATTGTTGTGCCGGTGCCGATTGACTGGTGGACTGAATACGCCCGTCTCTGGAAGGGTACGCTTCCCGGAACAAATGTGCCGGTTTATTTCCTTGAAAATGCCGATTATTTCGACCGTTGGGGTATCTACGGCAATCCCGAGGGTTTCGGCGACAACGACCGTCGCTTTATTTTTCTCTGCCGCGCGGTCTTTGAGACTGCAAAGGTACTGAATTTCCGTCCCGACGTGATTTTTGCAAATGATTATCACACCGCCTTCACGATGCCAATGCTCAAGATTCATTACCGCATGACGGAGTTTTTTGGGCGGACAGCGGGCGTGTATGCCATTCACAACATGGTATTCCAAGGACAGTTCGACCCGCGCCGTGCCATGCCGTTTGCAGGCTTTTCGATGAATGAATTTTACCGTGGTTCGTGGTTCGAGTCGCATGGCGCAGTCAATTCCATGCAAATCGGGATTTTCTTTGCAGACAAAATCACGACCGTAAGCCCGCGTTATGCTGATGAGGTGCGCTATACAAAGGAAGGCTATGGATTGCAAAGCATTGTTAATGCTCGTGCGGGAGATTTTATCGGTATTCTGAACGGCGTGGACTACAGCGTTTGGAATCCCGAGGTGGATGATAAAATTTACGCTCCGTATTCGGTGAATCAGTTGGACGGCAAAATGATGAATAAATATCGCTTTCTGAAAGACTGGGGCGTAAGCGACAATGAAATGCACGACGATATGCCCATTATCGGCATGGTTACGCGCCTGACTGACCAAAAAGGCATTCCACTTGTGGAAAATGCACTGGAAGGTATTCTGCAAAACTACCCCGTGCGCTTTGCTCTGCTTGGCTCCGGTGCTGAACAGTATGAGAATTATTTCCGCTCCATTCGCCAAAAATATGGCAATCGTGCGCTCATTTATATCGGCTACAACGACAACCTTTCGCATCGAGTGGAGGCTGCCTCGGACATCTATCTCATGCCCTCGCTCTTTGAGCCGTGCGGCTTGAACCAGATGTATAGCCTCAAATACGGTACTGTGCCTGTGGTACGTAATGTCGGTGGCTTGGCAGACACTATCAGCGAGTACAACAAATATAGCGGCGAGGGCAATGGTTTTGTCTTCGACGACTACAATGCCGGAGAAATGGGCTATGCTGTTCACCGCGCTATCGAAACATATTTCCAAAAAGAACACTGGCTGCGGCTTGTGAAAAACGGCATGATGGCGAATCACTCGTCGCTTCTCTGCGCTCAACGCTATATTGACGTATTCTATTGGGCACAAGAGAAAATTCCATATTGAGATGAATTTATTCCGGAAAGCCTGATTGCTACTTGCCATCAGGCTTTTTCGTTTTTTACTCTCGTCGTAAGAAAGATTGTGCCTCAATGATTTTAGTTGGAAACGATTATTGTACCGAATGGGCAATCACATGAAAAACAAGGTGACTTCAGTTCCTTGCTCTTCGGGCGAGAGTCGAAACTCACTGTTCTAAAGACTGCTTCAAATCTTGCGTTGTAAACCGAGGCAGTTTCTTGACTACCTGAAAAGATGCTAGCACCAATATTTTAACAAAACTTTAACAGCTGACTACTAAACTTCTGCCTACTAACAAAACTCTCATTATCAATTCCACAATGCAACGCTCTACCCTGAGGGTAGAGAAACGAAAAAACGTTGCAGCAATTACCTCTAGTTTTTTTCATTTTTTAAGGGAGTTTTCGTCATGAAAACCAACATCAATTCCACCAGCGTTGATGCCAGCGCAGCACCGGCACAGACGCTTCGCCACACACTGTCGGCAGCCGTGCTTGTTCTGACGGGGCTTGTACTTATCGCAACCAGTCTTTTGGCACAACCTCCGGTACCGCCTCCCGGAAAAGGTCCGCGCATAGCGCCGGAGAAAATGGCGGAGCGCCGAACAAATCATCTGAAAAAAGCACTAAAACTGACTGACGAGCAGGTTAGCAAAATTCAACCCATTATTCTCAACGGTGCGCAGCAAGGACGGAAGATCACGGAAGAGAAAAAAGGCGACCGTAAAGCTGCTGCGGAAGCAATGAAGACTGCTATGGAAACCACTGACAAAGAAATCAGTGCTGTTCTGACGGCAGACCAACAAAAGAAATTCGAGGAAATGCGTGGCAAAATGAAGGCGAAAATGGAAGCACGCATGAGTCACCGCAAAGAGAGAAAAGCTGATAAATAAATTGCTTTTGAGTGCATTGTATGCAAGAGAAAGCAAGCAGAATTAAGCAAAAATTTCCCTGTGTAGCACGCTTTTGTCAAGCGATTTTGCACGGGGATTTTTTTGTCTGGGCAACAATTTTCCTTTCAATATTTTGTTGGATGTACTTCCTACCGTAAATTTGCAGTAACTATTTTTTATATTCCACCAAATTGTATTGATGTCTATGAAGTCCAAACTCCTTATCATTACAGCGTTTGTAGCCGTAAGTGGTGCTGCGCTCTACTCGTCTTCTGCATTACAATCACGCTTTAGCGCATTTGTCAATCGTTCGGATAATACATCTTCAAAAACTGAGAACGAAGCAAGCAGTACCGATACGAAACCTGCTTCTGCCGAAGAATTACAAGCAGCACAGCAAGATATTACCAATTCGCGTCGCAATGCCATTACGCGAGCCGTAAGTCAATGCAGCCCATCAATTGTTGGTATCAACGTTGTGGAAGTCCGCGAATATCAGGTGCATGATCCCTTTGCCGGCTTTTTCAATGACCCTTTTTTCGGACAGTATTTCGGGCAAAGAGCGCAGCCGCAGACGTACCGCCAAGAGGTAGCAGGCTTGGGGTCAGGTTTCCTTGTTTCACAAGATGGATATATTCTCACCAATGACCACGTTGCCGGTCATGCTTCCAAAATTGTGGTTACGCTCACAAGCGGCGAAAAATACAACGCAAAACTCATCGGCACTGACCGCACAAGTGATGTCGCCTTGCTCAAGATTGAGGACGAAAGCGCGAAAGGTATTACTTTTCCGGCGCTCCGTTTTGCCAACTCCGAAGATATTGTTATTGGCGAGTGGGTAATTGCTTTGGGAAATCCATTCGGTCTTTTTGACGTTAATGCAAAACCAACAATTACCGTTGGCGTAGTCAGCAATTCGGGTGTGAACATGGTGCAGGAGGGGCGTGTGTATCGTGGTATGATTCAGACCGATGCAGCGATTAGTTCCGGCAATTCTGGTGGACCGCTTGTAAACTCGCTTGGTGAGGTGATTGCGATGAACACTATTATCTATTCCACAGCACAGAATGGTTCCGGTGCAGGGAGCATTGGTATTGGCTTTGCCATACCGGCGAATCGTGTTCGCAAAATTATGGACTTGCTGAAGCGCGACGGTTCTATCAATCGAGATTTTAACGCAGGTCTTCGTGTGCAGCAGGTGGACGAACGCATAGCGAAATATCTTGACCTCAAAAAAGTGCAGGGCGTTGTTATCAGTGAGATTGCCTACGGCTCTACGGCAGAGAAGGCAGGGTTCGAGCCGGGTGATATGATTGTAGAAATCGAAGGGCAGAAAATTCGCCGTGAAAATGACGTTCTGACCGTTATCAATGACGGGATTGCGGGACAGAAATTATCACTCACAATTCAACGTGGCGACAAAACTATGACAAAACAGCTTACGCTGGAGCCTCGTAAGAAATAGAGTACAGCAAAGATTATAGCAAAAAGGTGTGGTTCGCATAAAGCAAACGACACCTTTTTTGTTTACCGTAAGAAGAAGAGTTTTAGAACCAAACACCAAGACTTACCACACCTTCTAAGCGCGAGCTGGTGGGGCGATTACTTGCATCGGTGAAGAGTGTGTATTGATTGTCAAATTGCAGCGCACGCACCTCAGCGCGTATGTATGAATTTGCAATGGGACGATATTCTACCGATGCTGAGTAGCCGGTTCCCCGAAGTGCACTGGTAATGATGCCAATATCTCCGTTGCTACCATTCGCGTTAGCGACATATTCAAAGCGCCCTGATACAAAAACATTCGATATAATCGCATATCGTAATGCAATGAAACTTGCCAAATATGAGCCATACTGACGGTTCAGGGTTGGAATTTCTTCTAAGCCTAAGTCAGCCTCCGCACGAATAGTTAAGGCGTCTGTTGGCTGATATGTTAGCACGAGATCGTTGTAGATGCGTGTGGCGGCGGGCGAACCGGCGGGCTGCTCGTTACCGGCGATGCCGGAAATCAGAGCGGTAAATTGGGAGGATGGCGTAAAGCCTAAAAACCAACCAATAGATTTGGAATCATTGTTGTCTTCAAAGATACCATAGCCATTGAGCAAATGCAATTGCGCTTGCACAAGGCTGCCTTCATATGAAAGTCGTACACCGGCTTGATAGAAAGGCTCGTTGGTGGTAGCAAATGAATAGAGGGTGAACCAATTATCTTTGGGCAAAAGGCTCTCACCGCCGATGTGAGTCATAAAAAATCCCCCATCAATCCAGAGTTTATCCACAAGGCGGAATCCACCATTTGCTTGTTGGAGCGTGTTGAATCGTGTGAGAGGCACGTATGCGGAATTACGCAAATCCCCGTAAGCAATCGTCAGGGCTGCCCGATAGTCATCATGCACGACTGTACCGGTCAGTTGAGCGGTATTGAGATTAAATTGATTTCGTACATAGCCCAAAAATGAGAACTGCCGTGCACCGGCAGGCTGATTAGGAAGAGCGGTAATATCATTATCAAAAGCGTAGTATGTATCCACATAGCCGGAAAACGTGATAACGGGTGGCGTTGGTTTTTTATCTTGTGCAAAGCCTGTGTACGCAGTAAAAGCAATACTTACAAGTGCTACACAAAGAATGCGAGAACAAAATTGTTGCAATTGTGTCATAAGTATAATGTCCTAAGATAGTGAAAAATACTAAAATTTTTAGCTTTTAATTGGCGCAATCTACTTTTTTTTAATCAAAGAGTCAACAAAAATTAAATACTATTTAGTAAATTCTTTCTTAAGACGCGAATTAAAAGACATAACCGATAGGAGTTTCGGTGTAGAATCATGTAGAAGAGCCATTAGCCGTGCATCTGCGGCATATTCGTCAGGGAGCGTACAATAGAGGCTTCGACAGTGGCGAGTTCTCCCAACCGCGCTTCAACGGTTGCATGGGGAAAATAGAGTTTGGCGAGGTCAACAAAAGTGAGATAATGTCCTTCTTCGGAAGACATAAGCGAGTGATACATTCCGCGAATATCTTCGGGAATATCTTCGCAGCCCGCAAGAATTGTAAAGCGCTCACAGGAACGGGCTTCGATAAGGCAATCTACGAGCAACGAGTCCATGAGCCGCTCAGGGTCTTGCTTGCGGACTTGTTCGGCAAGGCGTTTTGCATAAACATTCCCACGGTCGGGTCGAAGCGAAATACCACGCCCGTACAACTCACCGACCACCATTTTGAAATGAGCAGTTTCTTCTTCCACAAGTGTAATCATTTCCCGCACGAGCGTGTCGTGCTGTGGGTAGTGCATAATGAGATACATCCCGTTCATGGCGGCTTTGCGCTCACAATGTGCGTGGTCGCAGAGAAGGGCAATAATATTGCGGCTGGCGGCTTCTATCCAGCCTGCGTTGGTGTCGGCTTGCAGGCAGAGCATAGCAGTTATTTACCCGTACATTGAAGGATGTAATTTGCTTCGAGGCTTAGAAGCTCTTTCACACCGGGAATCCATTTGATGGGCGTAAGAGGAATAGTCGGCAATCCAAATTTCATTGTAAAGACTGGGCGCAGAAGATAATACTGCTCGCGGCAAATGGTGTACCCGGCAGATGTAGCGGCGGCTTTGAAGGATTTGGGCATAAGGCGAATTGTTGCCAGACGGCGTACCTCGTCAATATCCACTGTATGCCAGCCCGATGCGGTCATTTTTTCAAACAGGGGCTTCGGCAGCAGATGCGTATAAGGAAATCTGCCCATAGTGTTACGAAGCAAGTGTTGATGACCTCCGAACGGCGAGTTATACGGCGGAAACTCAACAAACAGGAACCCACCCGGCTTCAGAAGGCGCTGCACATTTTTGAGTGCCAGTTCTGTATCGTCCAAGTGCTCAATTACGTCGCGCAGAATCACGAGGTCAAATGTTTGCTGCCATTCGGGCTTGAGCGCGTCGAAAAGAACATTGTGCGAAGAGAGTGTGAGCGGTATGGTAAGCCGAGAAGCGATAGTCGCCCCCATATCTAAGCGGAGCTGCTCAATATCAGTTCCCAATACTTCTTGTGCGCCCGCCTCAGCAAACGCCATGAGTACGCCTGCTTCAGCGCAACCGACTTCGGCTACGCGGTTGCCGGACTTAAAGACACCTTGCTTTCGCAGGTAGGGAACGAGCACTTCTTTTGCCAGACGATATTGATAGCCCCAGTAATACTTCACACTTGCCGGAATATCCTCGCAAGACATGATTTGGCTGTAGCTATCAATTTCAGTAAGGGGAAAAGCAGATAAAGGAGTATTCACGAAAATTTTCCGAGAGAAAAAAAACAAATGGAAGTGGTAGAGCGGGCAAATACCCTTAGCTGTCTTTCGGCTGTCGGACGTTTTGTTTGGAGAGTTTTCCGGCAAGGTCATAGCTGAAGAGCGTTTGGAGTCCGGCTTTGAGGTCGGGTTCTTTTGCCATCAGGTCGTACAACTCTGATTTGCGCCACGTAATAAGGCGCATCGGCGTTGCGGCTTTCACCGTTGCCGATGCCGGATTGCCGGTAAGAAAGCTCATTTCGCCAATAAAACTGTTGTCTCGCAGATAGGTAATTGGTTTGCCGTCGAGATGAATTGTTGCCGTTCCGTCATAGACCAGCATCAATCGCTCTACGTCTTGGTGTTCAGCGATAAGCGTGTCGCCTTTTCCAATCGTTTTCCATTCAGCAATTTCCATCAGCTTTTTGAAAACAACATTCGGCAGGCTGCGGAACGCTGTGGATTGCAAGAATCGCTCTTCATCGCTCCACGAATCAAGGTGGCGAGCGCGAACAAGCACCACTCCCTGAAAAAGGTTGATGAGCAGAAGGGCACTCGTGCCGACAATGTTGATGTACTGAAGTTCGTGTGGAATATAAATCCAATAAAGAAGTTCCAGTGCAAAGCCAACTACCAAGCCCATGCGTAGCCAGAGCGGGCGCTTGACCACAAAGGCAAATGCCTGTACGCAATAGGGAAGAAGAATTAAAAGCGCTGTAACAGTATTCATAGTGTACGTTTGAGAAAGGGGAAAGCATCAGACAGAGAGGATGTGTCGAAAGCAAATATAAGAAAATCTCAGGTAAGAAATCCGCCCGGAGGAAAAAAGAAACCTTTTACTGTCGCGGTAATAGTGAGCGCAGGACGGAAACAACAAAGCCCATAGCATCAAATGCCATGGGCTTCTGTTGTTTGGGAATGTACTTGAGAGATTAGTCTCTCAAAAGCAATACTACTTTGTGCGAGGCATCATCATCGCACCAAACAGTGATTTTGCCGGACGTGTCGGCTCCGGCGCACGGGAAGAGTGGACGCGCTCGCCCACCCAGCCGCCAAAATAGGTAGCAATGATGCCAACGGCAAGACCACCGACGATAATCGGTAGCTCAAGCATTCCAAGCGCGATGCAGACAATATCAATGTTGATAACGACTGTCGTAAAGCCTGCAATTCCTGCTTCTTCAAATATCACACCGCGCGAGCGCAAGCCAATAATGAATCCGGCAAGAAACAACCCGATAAGATACGCGACAAAATGCTCCATCAGCTTAAAGCCTAAAATAATCACCAATGTACTAGATGTGAACATGGTGGCTGTAACGCCCAAAATGATACCACACAGCGCCCAGCCCCATTCCACCGGCTCTTCGCGGACACCATATGCAATGGTTCCGTGGAGTTTTTCGCCAGCCCAGCCGCCCACCGCCGAAAACACAATGCCGTTCATCAGAATGATGACGAGAAGTGTTGGTGTCATATCCAGCAAGCCCTTGAGCTGTAGCGCCGGGAGCGCGAAATACAGTACCACACTTACCACCACCGCACTAATCGTCGGTTCTAGTAAATTAACGTCTCGCGAAATCAAACCTTCCAAAATACCCGTAATCAGAAAACCGGCTAAAATAGCCATAATCGGAAAAGGTAGTGCCGCAAACGATGAGCCGCTTGCATACGCCATAAGAAGCGTTATGAGCGAACCTGCGACCGATGAGATCAACACACTTTTGATACTAAAATCTTGCATAAAAACAGCCCCCGAACATTGAATGATAACGATGAAAAGTGAATTAGAATCGTAGTAGCGTAAAGTCAGGTAACTTGAATTCAAGTAAAGCCAAATAGCACAGCATGAACTTTATTGCTGCAAGCACTTTTTTAGCCCCGCAGCATCTTGCACCATGATTGAGGGGAAGTACCCATTTTGTTCCCGATTCAACCGAAACTAATTTACACAGAATTTTGTTGTATGCAAATCGTTTTTAAGCTGCTATTGATGTTGGAAGGGCGCAGAAAAAGATTTTTTTTGAATCTGACACTCAGGAAGTACAAAAGCAATAATGCCTAGAGAAGGTACGACTACTTTCTTTCCGTCGTTTTCTGCTTGCGCACACTTGATTTCTTCTGTAAATTAACCGCTAATTATTGCTTTTATTACAGGCATATTCTTCATTCTCAAACGATTTTCAGTTTCATGGCTCAACCGATACCACAAATTCCCGGCATGAAGGCAACCCGCCAAGGCTTCGGGCAGGGACTGGTCGAACTTGGCGAAGCGAACCCAAATGTCGTCGCACTTGGTGCAGACGTAAGCGGCTCGGTGCTGACATCCATGTTCCAAGCCAAATTTCCCGACCGTTTCTTTTCCATCGGCATTGCCGAGCAGAACGCAACGACCGTCGCCGCAGGGCTGGCACTGTCCGGCAAAATCCCGTTTTTTGCGGGGTATGGCGCTTTTACGACGATGCGGAATGCTGACCAACTGCGTATTTCTGTGTGCTACAACGAAGCCAACGTCAAAATTGCCGGAAGTCATTCGGGCGTAACCGTTGGTCCGGACGGCGCAACACATCAGGTCTTGGAGGATTTAGCATTGCTCCGCGCACTGCCGCACCTGACGCTTGTGGTGCCGTGCGACTACGAAGAAGCACGGCGCGCCACTATCGCCATTGGCGAGATGCACGGACCCGGATATTTGCGCTTCAGCCGCGATAATTCTGCAATGTTCACCACCACCGATTCGCCCTTCCAGATTGGTCGCGCGGAAGTGCTACGCGATGGAAACGATGTGGCGCTTATTGCGTGCGGACTTCTCGTCTGGGAAGCGATACAAGCCGCGCAGGAACTTGAAAAGCGACACGGCATTCAAGCCCGTGTCATTAACTGCCACACTCTGAAGCCCATTGACAGTGCTACGATTGTCAATGCCGCAAGCGAGTGCGGTGCGGTCGTTACTGCCGAAGAACATCAGGTGCATGGCGGCTTGGGCGGTGCAGTGGCAGAAGTCTTAGTGAAAAATTATCCTGTTCCGATGGAAATGGTCGGCATGAAAGATATGTTTGGCGGAAGCGGCGACGGCAAAGACCTCATGCTACGTTTCGGAATGACATGGCGCGACATTTATGCTTCGGCGCTCGTGGCTATGCAACGCCGCGATGGGAAGTTTTCAGGTTCGGCGGCACGTGCTATCAAGGACGTACCGACATACAGTGATGATTTGTAACGCCGTCGTTTTGTAACGTTGTCGTGAGATGTATCGCACAATGGTTGTACAAAGCCCATGAAAATGGGCTTTCTTTTGATTATCACGCTTGCTTTTTCATGCTCATCACAGAATGAGGTTTTATGCGCATCTTCCGACGCTTGACGCTGTTCAGTTGGATGATACACGGTCTATGGTTCTGCATCGGGAGTCTGCTCTCGCTGAGCTGTATCAGTGTGCAGGTACTCACGGCGCAGACCCCTGCAATTGACTCATTGCGAACTGCTCTTAGAACAGCTCCGCCGGATTCGGTGCGCTCCACCGTATTGGCGCGTCTTATGTGGGAAGAACGTACGATTGACCCCGTGCAAGCTATTATCTACGGACGCGAAGCACAGCAGCTTGTAGAAAACGAGAACAACCCGCGCAAACGCTCAGAAATTTATCGTTTTTTGGGAGTGGCATATCGCAACGCGGGAGATTTAGCGAAAGCTGCCGAACTGGTGCATAAGTCTCTTTCTATTGACGAAGAGCGTGGCGATAGTGTGCAGATAGCGCATTCACTCAATACGCTTGGACGCATTATGCTTTTGCAAAACAATGTAGGCGAAGCCACCGTCTATATCCACCGTGCGGTAACGCTTGCTGAGCAGATGAAAGACGAAGCGTTGCTGGCATTTTGCCTTTTTACTCTCGCCGACCTCCATTTCACGCGCCACGAGTATGCACTTGCGCTGGCAACAGCCGAAAAAGTTGTTGTTATACGTGCACGGCGTGGTGAGGACGTGTATGTGGCAGATGTCTATTTGGCTATTGCCAAGGCGCTCGCAACAATGACGCAGTACGACAAAGCATACGACTATATTTCCAAAGCATTAGCGATTTTTGAGCGCAAGCGTATTACCTATAATCTCGCAGTCGGCAATAATGCTATGGCAACGCTTCTGCTCACAATGAAGAAGCCTACAGAATCAATGTTGTATGCCAACAATGCACTTCAGATAGCTAATACCATTGGCGCAAAAGTTCTTGAAAAAGAAGCGGCTTTGCTTTTATCAGAAAGCTATACCGCCGAAGGTAAGTTCCAAGCAGCGTTGGAGATGTACAAACGTCATAAAACTCTGAGCGATAGTATTTTTTCTGAGCGGAGCATTAAACAAAATGCATTGCTTAATATCGAATACGAGACCAAAAACAAAGAGCAGCAAATTCGCGTCTTTGAGCAGGAACGGCGCTTTAATGCTCTTTTGACCGTGGTAGTCGCCATTATTATCGCGCTATTGGTAACGGCGTTTCTATGGCTTGTCGGGCGCTATAAACGGCAAAGCGAGGGAACGCAGCACCTACAAGCCCGTGCAGAATCGCTTGCCGATGCGAATGATGTCCTTCGCATGACGCAGATGGAATTACAAGAAAGTCATCAAAAACTTTCCGAAGCGCTACGGCAAATACAAGTTACCAACGACGAGCTTCAAGACCTGAACGAAGAAAAAAATATGATTTTGGGCATGGTCTCCCATGACCTTAAAAACCCCATTGTTGCTATACAAGGTCTTGCAGAGATGATGAATACAGAAATGTTTACGCTTGAGCAGTACAAGGAATTTTCCGGTGTTATTCTGGGCACAAGCAATCGAATGTACGCTCTTGTCAAGAATTTTCTGGATGTTGCCCGCGCAGAGGAAGGGCGCTTGCGTCTGACGTTTATTCGGTTCGATATTGCCGAAGTTATTGATTTGGTATTAGACAATTACCGACAGCAAGCAGAAAATAAGAATATCACCATACACTATGATAAACCAACAAGTGCTATGGTGGTTCGCGCCGATGAAAGTGTTATTATTCAGGTATTGGACAATCTTATTTCCAATGCTTTGAAATATACACCTCCGGGCAAAAATGTGAATATCACGGTCGAAATGGTGCATGTAGTGAAGCATAATGAAGCACTTGTAGGTGATGCGATGGATAATCTCAGCGAGGAATCTTTTGATGAATGTGTCCGTTTTAGCATTATTGACGAAGGACCCGGCTTGACCGATAGCGATAAATCACAGTTGTTCCAGAAATTTGCACGCCTCTCTGCTCAGCCTACCGGCGGCGAATCTTCCACCGGACTGGGCTTGGCAATCACCAAGCAGTTGGTAGAGCTGATGAACGGGCGTGTCTGGTGCGAATCCGAGTATGGTTATGGTGCTCGTTTTATTGTCGAATTTCCTGCTGTGCAAGGCTAAAAGCGCGTAATTGCTTCTTTCTCTCATTCTTACCACACTGCCACTATGCGACTACTACCGTGTTTTCTCGGCATCCTCAGCCTGAGTATTGCGGGCGGTCTTGTGCCGATGCTTACCTCGCAAACCATCAGCAAGACCAGTAGGCAGTTAGCTGCAAAACCCTCTTTTCCTAAGCCCTCTGCTACAAACCCCTCTTCTGTGCCGTCTTTCCCAAAGGTGGAAGAATTCCGGTTGCAAAATGGATTAAAAGTAATTCTTGCCGAGAATCAATCGCCGGAGCGCGTTAGTTTTTACGTGCAGTGCTTGGGTGGCAGTGCGATGGATGCTGTCGGGAAGGAAGGCGCGAGCGCAGTTCTGGCGCAGGCACTTGTTGCTGCAATACGGTCACGTGCCGGTGCAACAGTTGGTATCGGTGCAGCACTTGGCAATGACACTAATCGTGTGTCAATAACGGTGCAAAGCACTGCCGATGCTTTTTCGTTTGGCGTGGCGGTATCGCAATCAAAATTTCCGGCAACTGTGAAACTTGTTGGCGATGTTCTATCACGTCCGCCATTCGTTGCTCCGGGTGCTGCTGCCGATGTGTATGCGGCACGGCAACACGTTCTTGTCGCCAATCAAGTAGCGCAGGGCAGCGCCGATGCGCCGCGTCTTGCGCTTGAAGCAATGGCAGCCGAGGTCGTCTATGGCTCGGAGCATCCTTATTCTCGCAGCGCTACCGAACAAAGTTTGCGAAGCCTGACACCAAGCGATATACAAGCTGCCTACACGATGCTTTCTATGCCGAATAATACCACGGTGGTCGTTCTGGGCAGGGTAACGAAAAAAAATCTTCTCCCCCTGCTCACCAAAGCCTTTGGTCAATGGAAGAGTGCGGATGCGCCCTACATGACACGTCCTCGTCCGCAGCCGATGGAGCAAGGCGTGTATTGGGTGGAGTTCAGCAACGCTGCACCCGTAACGGCTCTAGCTTTCGAGGCTCCGCCGCGTAATGATATGGATTATGACGCAATGCTCCTTGCCGCCACGCTACTGGAAAAGCGCATCAATGCTCGGCTGATGACAACGATGGCAACGAACAGAACAAGCGATTCTGCTCAAGCCGCCTTCACGCTTTCGGACAATAAATATGCAAATGTTCTTGTTTGTAAGCAGTGGCTGAAGAGCATGAATAATCAGGCAGAACAACACGTCTCTCAGGCAAAGACGCTGCTTGCTTCTCACGCTCTCGTACGCGATGAATTACAGCGCTTTCTCGCCGAAGCACCGACCGAACACGATGCGGAAATTGCATCCTGCAAAAGCATTCTTTTGGAGCGCTACGCCGAGGCGCTGCGCCGCCCCGAATCACTTGCCGCCATGCTTCTCAATGCCGATGCTAACGGACTTTCGCTGAAAGAACTCCAAGCCTATCCCAAGCGTCTGCTGGCGCTTACCTCGCAAGCAGTAAACGCCGCCATTGCGCGTGCTGTGCCGCCGACCGCGATGGTGGAGCGCCCGCCCGTGATTGTGCTTGGGAAGAGCACACTGGCAGACGGAATGCAATCATTGGGGAAGGTGCATCGTTATTCTGCTGCGGGTGAAGAAATACTGACCTTGGATGAGTCTGATATTACTCTCGATAGCCTCCTTCGTCGCCACACGCAGGCTTTGGGCGGTGCCGATGCGATTGCCGGCATTACGACGCTGACAACGACCACAGAAACACAACTTTCGGTGATGGCGCAGAAATTTCCCGGCACCATTCTCACCAAGCAAAAAATTCCGAATAAAATTTCTCGGAAGCTGGAAATCGCTGCGACGCAAATACTGCAAGAACTCTGGTGCGACGGCAAAACTGCCTTCGATAAAATCGAAATGATGGGGCAGGAGCAGGCGCTCGCGCAGCGCTCACCCAAAGAAACAGAAAGTGCCCTTTTTGATGCACAAATTTTTCCCGCACTCACCATGCAATTATGCGGTTTTACGCCTGAGCTGCTCGGACGGCGCGACGGTTACTACATTCTCAAGGCATCAGCCGAGAGTGGTACGGTCAAAACATTAGCATTGGATGGGAAAACGTTTTTGTTGGCATCCATTGAGGAAATGCGTCAAACACCGCAAGGAATTATCAAATCAGTGCAAGAGTTTCGGGAGTATGGTGTTTTTGGCGGGGTAACACTACCGACGACGATAGTTCTCAAGACGGGTTCGGGCGTACTGATCGGAAAAAATGCCTATAAAATCAATCTGCCCCTTGAGGATGAAGAATTTCGGGCACGACACTAGGGGGTAACGTTGGATATGTTCGTGGCACGGTACTCATAGAAAGATGCTCAACTAGAAAGATTTTCAGCCGCACAAAAAAACAGCGCATCTATGCTGCTGAAAAGCAGTGTGGATGCGCTGTTTAAAAAAGTGAGGACACTCGATTACGCTACGCAGCCGCCTCTCTTCAGCTGTCGCTTGTGCCTTGAATTATACAAGACCAAGCGTAGTAGGCATCTGCCCTCGGTGTGCACTTCAACCAGATACACACCCGCTTTCATACCGCCGACAGTATAATAATAGTATGATACAAGCGGCGTTTACTTTCGTAGAACTATTTTGTCAAGCATTTTTGAATGCTTCTAAAACTTATGATACAAAAATACGAAAATGCTCAAGCGGAAAATAGTGCACCCCCCGCAACGATTTTTGAGGGGTATGTCATGTTTTAAGTTTTTATGCGATCTCTCTGCCAAAAAAAAGTATTGTTGATGTGCTTTGGTCTGTCTTTTTCGCACTTACTGCCTTCGTGAGTCGTAAAAAGATGCTCAACTTTCGGCACGAAAATTGGAGATTGACCTCTGTTTACTCAAAAAAATGTATTTTTGTGTTTTGCTTTGAAACATTTCTTCGCTATGGCATTAGCCTTCCTGCGACGGTGTTTCACTCTGTGACACATTCCCCTTCACTGTTTTCGTTGTATATATGCTCCAGTTCATACTTCCCTTTGGTTCACATCGTGGTCGCTCCTTTACAAATGCTCTTGCTCAATCCATTTTGATTCGGTTGCTCTGCGCTTTTGCACTAACGGGCGTTTTGTTGCTCTCTTCGCAGAAAGCAGAGGCGCAGTGCCCTGTAATTACTCGTGTTGTAAGCAGCTTTGCATCAGGTTCTCCTGCGGTTGGTGGTCCGGGAACCGTTATGACTCTTTATGGTAGCAATTTTACGCGAAGTTCAGTCATTCGGATTAACAGCACAGTTCAAACAGAAAACATAGAGTTTGTGTCCAGTTCTGAAATAAAATTTAGCGTTGGCAGTGCAAGTGATGGGTTTATCACGATTGATTGCAGCAATGCTTTCCCTTTCAAATATCTCAATACGATTGAAGCTCCAGTTATTTATGACTATACTCCAAAAAGAATCTTTGCAGGGCGAACAACGAGAGTATATGTATATGGCGGTGGTTTTCGTCCCAGTGTACGAGTAACGGTATGTGGGCAGCCGATGACAATTGTTGACCGTGTTCAATCAAATGATATAAGCATAGATCCGCCTGTTCCACGAGATACTTTGATATTTGAAGCAACGTGTACTGCCAGTTGTCCTATCGTCATTACGAATACTGATCCTCTTTCTGGGCTAGCATCTGCTACAAGTATAGGTGTATTGGAATGTATCCAACCCACACAAGGTGCTCCGAGCATCACCAGCTTCAGCCCAGACAAAGGCGGACCCGGAACGCTCATTACCATTACCGGAGTAAACTTACAAAACATCACCTCTGTGCGCGTGGGGCGCTCTCCGGCTCAGGTTGTTTCTCAAAATCCGCTTATTATTAACATCGGCAACAGCAGTAGAACGGGTATTATAGAAATTACGACACCCGGCGGTACTGCTGCTTCCAGAGATGCCTTTACGTTTGTGCCTCGCCCTATCATTACGTCTGTTTCGCCCAATATTATCGGACCCGGCACGCCCGTATATATTCGCGGCACGAACCTGCTCAATGCACAGGTGAATTTTGGCGGGGTAAGACCCATTACCACCATTAACACAAGTGATACGCTCATGGTGGCTACCATCGGCACAAAGGAGACGATTACTGCTGTCTATCCGGCGCTTGAGTTGTCGCCTTTTGTGAGCGGTGTGCCTGTCAATCTTTCTGCTGACGGCGGTTCGACGGTTGCACCGGAGACCATTGTTTTTGTCGATCAAGTATATGCTCGCCCCAAGGTGGCTCTACGGCTTGGAAATGCTGCCGGAGGAGCGGTTATTAACCAAGCTGCCAAAACGCTGACGCTGAACGAGCGCCGTGCAACATTCTACCCACCCGAAGCCCAGCAAACAGGCGCTGTTCTTGTCGAGCGGCGCAATTGGAACGTGAGTGTGGATGCGATTGTTAGGATTAGTTATTTTGACAGCAATAATGCTCCCATCAATGTTCTGCGCGGCATTACCGTAACCGATACGCGCCGGAGTAATGAAACGTCAGACGTTCAAATGCCTGTTCCGCCCGTAGCGGTCAGCCAATTACCATTTTTTCCTGCCCGCACCATCGCTCCTATTAATGGCTTGTGGGGCGACCTTCTGCCGGTGCGAAGCACCTCCACGCTCGATACCTTGCGCTTTGGGGAAAGCGTTATTCCCATTCGGGGTGTACCTACTCTCACGGAGGCAAATAGAATTGATGTTGCTCCTATTATTGTCCGTGCGCGGTGGAGCGACCAACTGTATGTGAATAATCCCGAAGGCTTCCTTGCTTCTGCCCTTTCAATACCTGTGGGGCGGCAGGGCAAGCGACGTATGGTCGTGCAGCTTTTGCCCTCGCCTGTGGGACAGTATGATGTGGACACCGAGAACGCAACGGCAACAGTTATTCTGGACGATCCGCCAATTACAGCACCCGCCGTTATTAACCCCGTCGCGGAGCGCCAAATGTTTGCCGGACGCACTGATTCTGTCTTTATTGAGGCAGAAGCATTGCCGGGAAGTACAGCAGTACGAGCCGCAGCAAATGGCGGTGTACTTCCGAAAGACATTTTCTACGATGATAACTATTTGCCGTTAAAGTACACTGTTCGCTCCAGTGATTCCACGCGCCTCACCGTAAGCCTTGGTACAGGTTCTGCGACGTTTGGTAGCCGACCGCTTGTGCGCTTCACGCTTCTTCCTGCGGCAATTTCCGGTTCAACCGCTGCCGTGATTATCACCGCTGATAACGGGCTTGGTGGTGTGGCAACGCATCAATTCGTCGTGCGCGTTCAGCAGGGTGCGCCCGTCATTGCAAGTGTCAGCCCTGAAGCGGGGCGCGTGGGAACAAGTATTACCATTAGGGGGCGCGATTTTGGCGCCACGCCGCGCGTGAGTTTTGCCAATGCAGCAGACGGAACGATTGATGCCGTGCCATCGGGCAGCAGCGATACGCAAATCACGGTGCAAGTGCCCAACGGCGCAGAAACAGGGCGCATTAGCATTGCCAACAGCATCGGTACGACGCAGTCGCAAAATGACTTTGTAATCGTGCGTACACCGCAGGTGATGAGTTTCTTACCTGATTCCGCCGCACAAGGCACAGCTATCACCATTCGCGGCTCAAATTTTCGTGGTGCAAACCGCGTAACCTTTGGCGGCGTGGCGGCTTCAAGCGTTCAAGTTGTTTCTGATTCAGAAATACGCGCTGTGGTCGCAAGTGGTGGTGCAAGTGGCATTGTTCTTGTTGCGAACCCGCTTGATAGCGGTCGCTCAACGCAGCAATTCGTCTTTTTCCCGCCGCCAAGCATACAAAGTTTTACGCCAACTACTTCCGGCGCAGGTTCCACGCTCACGCTCACGGGGCAGAATTTCTCCGGTGCAGGGTTTTCGGCGCCAAGTTCGGTGCGTATTGGTAGTCGTGATGCGGTCTTTACGGTTCTCTCCCCAACGCAGATGACTGTTATCGTTCCGGATTTCGGTATGACGACCGTTCCGGATTTGACGCTGACTCTGCGCACTCGTGGCGGTGAGACTACCGCAACGGCACGCTTTACGTTTATTCCTTGCCCAAGTATTGACAGTTTTGTGCCCGCAAGCGGCAATCCTCAGACGACCATGACGATTTCGGGAGTAGGCTTGCAGGCAGTAACGGGCATCAGTATTGGCGGTGTACCCGTCCGAGCGTGGTCGCTTCAGTCCCCAACGAGTATTTCTGTGACTGTGGGCAGCGTAGAAAGCGGTGACGTTGTGATTACTGCCGGAGCATGTAGCATTACCGCGCCCGGACGCTTCACCTATCAAGCACCTGCTCGTGCGCTCCTGCTGCAACCCGCTCGGTTTACAAAAATTTTCCCCGGCGATACGCAGCAAGGCAAGCTTACCATCATTAACCAAAGTGCCGGGGCGGTCAGCGTCGGGCTTTCGCTCTCACAGACAGAAGACAACTTCAAACTCGGGGCGCCGAATACCTTTACACTCCGCCGCAATGAATCTACGCAAGCAACCGTTACCTTTGCGCCACGCACGAGTGGTGGAAAATCCGCGACGGTGAGCGCAAGCATACAAGGCGTAAGCGGCACGATTGATACGCTTCTCGCGGCATCTGCAGGGCTTTGGCAGGTAACTGCTGTGAACTTTGATACCGTTCGGACGGGACGTTCTACTCTGCGCAATGCTTTGATTGTCAATCGCAATACGCAGCCCGCAAGCATAGAAGCATTACGTCTCCAAAGCGATGGTGCTTTTCTCCTCACGGGCACTGCTCCGCGCTGGGTGGGTGCGGGCGATACGGTTTCGGCAATTATTCGCTGTCTGCCAAGCGTAACGCAGCAGAGTTTGCAGAGCGTGTTGCGTGTGGAAAGCGCCCTTGATACAGGCGTTGCAAACGTATCAGCATTCAGCCGTGCGCCACTTGTGGGCGACATTGTGCTGGAATCTCGCTTTGTGGCGGAACGCGATACTCTTGCGCCGGGTCAGAACGTGTCTTTGCGCCTTGAGTTGACGGGTGGGCAGAATCTTGACCGTTTGCGCACCAGCTCGGCGCAGTGGAGAGCGTCGGTGCGGTGGAATCACAATGTATTGCTCTCAGCGCTGAATCCCGGCGCTCCGAGTCCGTCGGCACAAGGGCAGTTTACGCTTGTGCGTAATGGCGAACAGCGTAATCCGCTTCAGCGCGTGAATTTTACCCCGCAAGCATTGGCGCTCTCGGCAGCAGTTCCGCCGACTTTGGTCTTGGGCAGCATACCTGTGGGTGTGTATTATGGCTCCATGAACACCACGCCGCTTGAATTTGAGCAGATGAGCGTTACTATGGTCAGTGGGCAAACAGTATTTGTGGAGGAAAGTCAGTCAGGAAGCGCTTTCGGGAGCTTTACGGCGCTGACGGGCGGGCGTTTAATTCGTTCGGTCTCTGCTGCCGCTCTCACGGTCATCAGCCCCAATCCCGCACAAAACATGGTCTCGGTGAAATTTGCGTTGCCCGTACAAACAGCCGTTGTGATAAGTCTGGTAGATGCACGAGGGAATCTTCTCAAAACGATTACCGAAGGCTGGTTTGAGGGCGGTGAGCATAACGTCGAATTCGACGCAAGCACCATTCCAAGCGGCGCTTACAGGATTCTTCTCCACACCGAGCGCGATAAACTCTCGCGTCCGGTGCAGTTCATTCGGTAGAAAATTTGTGGACTGTACGAGAAAAGAGAAAAGGCTGTGGTTTCCAACGGAACCACAGCCTTTTGCGTTTTCTGTAAAGCCGTCAATGATATTGGAAGGGTTTGAACCCAAGGAACATATTGTGGCTCTTACCGTGAAATATCCAGCACCTGCACCGTTAAACGGCTCACGCAGACAAGTTTTCCTTCTTCGGTCGAGACAGTTATTTCCCATACTTGGGTTGTTTTGCCGATGTGCTTCGGCGTGGCGCGTCCTATAACAAACCCTTCGCGCACCGAGCGAATATGATTTGCGTTGATTTCTAGCCCCACACACGCTTTTTCTTCTGGATTCACGCAGAGGAAAGCGCCGAAGCTACCGAGCGTTTCCGCGAGCGCGACCGAGGCTCCGCCATGCAGCAAGCCCATCGGCTGATGCGTGCGCTTGTCAACCGGCATTCGGGCTTCGATGTAGTTCTCGCCAATGGCAGTGATGGTAATACCCAAATGTTCGACCATCGTATTGCGCGACATTTGGTTGATTTGCTCAAGAGTTGGTGTGATGAACCACATAGTATTATTGCTGGCTTGGGAGTGTTGTTGATTTGTCAGAGCGTATAAATAAAGCCCGCCTCAGCAAGTACTGAAGCGGGCTTGAAGTTTTTTTTTATCGTAAGAGTATCAATTTGTCGCTGCAGCCGCTTCTTTCGCTTTTTCTTCAGCGAGGAGTTCGCGGCGAAGGATTTTCCCGATAATTGTTTTGGGCAAGTCCTTGCGGAACTCAACTTTTTTGGGAACTTTGTATGCCGCCATACGCTCTTTGCAGAACTCAATAATTTCTTTTTCTGTGGCTTCTTGGTCTGCGCTCAGAACGATATATGCTTTGACAGTTTCGCCGTGGAATTTGTCGGGAATGCCCGCCACGACTGCTTCTTGGACTTTCGGGTGTTCATAGAGAACTTCCTCCACTTCGCGCGGGAATACATTGAAGCCACCAACCAAGATAACATCTTTTTTGCGGTCAACGATGTAGAAATACCCATCGTCGTCCATGCGTGCCATGTCGCCGGTGACGAGCCACCGCTTTCCGTCGTACTCACGGATGGTTTTGGAGTTTTCCTCAGGTCGATTCCAATAACCTTTCATAATTTGTGGTCCGGCAGCCCAGATTTCGCCGACCTCGCCCTTGGGAACGGGATTTCCTTCTTCGCTCATGATGAGAATGTCAGTATCCGAAAGAGGAATACCAATGCTTCCTTCGCGCAGGTTTCCGCCAAAAACATTTGCCGTCAATACTGGTGAACTTTCCGAAAGACCGTAGCCTTCCAGCAATTTTCCGCCCGTAACGGATTCAAATTGCTGCTTCACCTCCACCGGAAGCGGCGCACCGCCGGACATACAGCAGCGAATACTGCTGAGGTCGTACTTCTTGAGGTCGGGGTAGTTGTTAATTGCCACATACATCGTCGGAACCCCCGGAAAGAGTGTAATGCGGTGCTTCTGGATACCTTGAATGACATCGCCGGCAGAAAACTTAGGGAAGAGGACAAGTTTTGCGCCGATTTCTATGCCATAATTCATTGCGGTAGAAAGCCCGTAGCTGTGGAAAAATGGTAATACGCAGCCAACGACTTCGCTACCCAGCTTAATGCCGGGTGTCCAGAGTTTGTTTTGAATAGCATTGGTGCCAAGATTGTAGTGTGTGAGCATTGCTGCTTTGGGGAAGCCGGTCGTGCCGCCCGTATAGAGGAGCATTGCTATATCTTCTTTCGGATTGATATCGACTTTGGCGGGCGTGGGACCGTATTTGTCCAAAAGGTGTTTTAGGAAGAAAATGTCCGGCGCTTGCTTGACTTCTACCCACATCCCTTCTTTTTTGGCTTTGAATGGATAAAGGAGATTTTTCGGGAATGGCAAATAGTCTTGTATGCCTGTTACAATGGTACGTTTGATGTGGGAATTGGCAGCAATTTCACGGAAAATAGGATATTTCAAATCAATAATGACTAATGTTTCCGCACCGGAATCCCGCAAAACATGTTCAAGTTCGCGCGAAGAATAAACAGGATTAATCGCAATTACTGTCGCTCCGGCAAGATGTGCACCATAAAATCCGATGAGAAACTGCGGTGTATTAGGTAGCATCAGCGCTACGCGGTCGCCCTTTTTGATGCCGAGTGCTTGCAGTGCGTGTGCAAAGCGCTGCACCTGCTCCCAGAGTTTCGTATAGGTCATGGTGTAACCCATGAAGTCTAAGGCAACCTTATCGGAATATTTTTTGGCGGAATCGCGCACAAGTTCCCAAAGCGCAAACTCCGGGTACTCGTGTGTGGGTGGAACACCTTTGTCGTAGAATTGAAGCCACGGACGCGCTGCGGTTGTTTGAGCATCAAGAGTAGCAGGCATAGTTCCTCCGGAGGATTAAAAGGGTGAAAGAAAATGGTATATGTTGGGCAAAGCGGATTGTCTGCGAAAATATCAACTCTCAATCAAAGTAAAGGCTCGACGCAGGAATAACACACAGTTCGCAAGAGTTTTTTCCAGACTGTACTTCTCTGAACGGGATGAATTTATGAAAATTTTTCATAATCGGAAACAATTTCACTGCATTGAAGAAATTTCTTTTCTGCCCATCACAGTCATCCGCTGATGCTGCTCTCCGACGATACTCGTAAGTCCTCCGAAAGCATTGGGAATAGGTTTGAGAAGAGGCTGTTACGGTTGGCGGCAAGTTCCGCAGCGGTACCATTTTCTACGGCAACACCTTCTTTGAGTACCAGTACGCGATCAGAGCGACGGATATTTTCGGTGTCATTGGAAATATCAAGAATCGTCCAATTACCGCAAGTGTAGATAGTATCCAAAATCTGGAGTTTTCGAGCTTGGTCGAGCGTGTGGAATGCTTCGTCCAGTACGAGCAACTGGGGGCGAGCAATGATTGCACGGGCAATCATTACGCGGCACAGGATGCTTTCGGATAAATTCACACCTGTTGCCAAAACATCTGTATTCAAGCCGTCCGGCAGTTGTACGATTTCTTCATAGACGCTTGCTGTTTTGAGCGCCCACTCCATATCTTCCGTGCTAAAATGCCGTCCAAGAGTGATGTTGTCTCGCACCGTGCCATCGAAGATTTCTAAATTAGTCGTGACAATGCCAATAGCTGCCCGTGTGTCGCTAGTTCGGAGATGCCGTATTTCCTGACCGTTGAGAAGAATGCCGCCGCTTTGCGCTTCATACAGACGCGCCAAAAGGTTGGTGATGGTTGTCTTTCCGGAACCGGGTTCACCAACGATACTCGTGTGCGAGCAGGGAGCCACCGCAAACGATAAGCCGCGCAGAATTGGCGGGCTGTCTGGGTAGGCAAAAACAACGTTATGGAGGCGAAGGGAAGCCGCACCAAATTGGCGCTCAAACTGCTCACCAACATTATTTTCAAGCGCTTTATCGGTGATGTAGGAGACTTTATCAACGGCAGTGAGCAAATCGTAGTAAATATCGAACTGACTGATGAGTTTTTCTAAGGAACTTAAGACAGACAAAATCACCAGTTCTGCCGCCACAAGCTGCCCGATAGAAATACTTTGTTCAATGACCAAAAATCCTCCCACACCCAAGACCCCTGCACTCGCAATAGCACGGAAAACAGCCGAACCCATAAGCTGACGTGCGAGAACCGCAAAATGCTTCCCGCGAGCTTTCACATACTCATCGGTAATGTGGTCAACACGCTCAATAATAAACTGCTCTGTGGCATAGACCTTAAAACTCGTGTGGCTGCGAGCAATTTCCTCAAGCCATTCCACAAGAGCATATTTTTTCTTTGATTCTTTAATGCTTGTCTGCAAACCACCATATGACAGCACGAACACAACGATAGCGGCAAAAAAGAACAGTAAAAAATCGAAAACGATAAAAATCGGATGATACACTGCCAGCAGAATTAAACCTACCATCGCCACTAATAACGCACTCAAGCCATCCAAGAGCATTTTGCTGAGCGATTTTTGGATGGTGATAACATCAAAAAAGCGATTAACCAGTTCGGGCGCATATTCGCCGGAGAGAGCATCCAAACGGATTCTGGGTAGTCGGGTTGCCACATCAAGTGCAGCCCTTACGAACAAGCGGCGTTGCACGAGGTCAACTAAATACGATTCCATAAGAATAAAAACGCCGGTAATCATCATACCCAGCGCCACAACTATGCAAAGCACAATCAACTGTGGTGTTACTACTCCCAACTGAACAGCATTGACAATCGCTTGCGAAGAAAGCGGTACAATCAAACTCAGTAAACCCGAAATAATTGAGTACGTCACCAAGACCCATATATCGCGCTTTTCCGCATGAATAAGGTAGTAGAGTTTTTTGAGGAGTGTCCATGCCGACGGATCAGGATGCTGCCCCTGTGAGTGTTCATGCGAGGAGTGGTAGGTTTTGCCGTTGGTGTTGTGTGCAGCCATAGAAATTTCAGAATTGATAGAAATAGTTTGTTGTGGTATAGAGAAAAGCCTTTACAATTTGTATTACCTGCGCTCTGGCAACATTCAACTCTTACGCCACATCAAGCAATGTAAAGTCTTTCTGGTGTTGACGCAAAAATTCGGTGCGTATTGTGGCGTTTTCTGGCTTGCGCAAGTGTGGGTCTTCGGCGACAATCGCAAATGCCTCACGTCGTGCAAGTGTGATAACATCACCATCGCTGACCAAATCAGCAAACGTAAATTCGGGAATGCCGGATTGGCGTGTACCCAGAAAGTCGCCCGGACCGCGCAATTTTAGGTCAACCTCGGCAATTTTGAAGCCGTCGCTGGTCTCTTGCATAGTCTTGAGGCGAATAATACACGATTTTCGTTCTTGTGCCTCGTTTTCTTTTTTGCCCAAATGAAATTTGAAATGGTCTTTGGTTGCCAAAAGACAAAATGATTGTTCGGCACCGCGACCCACGCGCCCGCGCAACTGGTGAAGCTGCGCCAATCCAAAACGGTCGGCATTTTCAATCAGCATCACGGTCGCATTCGGAATATCAATCCCAACTTCCACGACGGTCGTGGCTACCAGAATATGAAATTCCTTGTTTTTGAACGCTTTCATCGCGTCTTCTTTTTCGTACCAAAGCATTTGTCCGTGCAGCAAGCCCATTTTGAGGTCGGGGAAAACCTCGTGCTGAAGACGCTCAAAGTGTTCTACGGCTGATTTTGCCTCGACTTTTTCGGACTTTTCCACCAACGGATAGACGATGTACGCTTGATGCCCTTTCTCAATTTGCTCGCGGATAAACTGAAACACAACGGGCAGTTTTGATTCAAAAACAACTTTTGTTTTGATGGGTTTACGATTTTTGGGCAGTTCGTCAATGATGGAAACATCAAGGTCGCCATAGACGGTCATCGAAAGCGTGCGCGGAATGGGCGTCGCGGACATGACCATGATGTGGGGCGAGATTTCGTGCTGTTCTGTCTGTGCGGCTTGCTTTTCTTCCTGTGGCATAGACACTCTTGTCTGTACTGTCTCTATGGTCTGCGTTTCTACTGTCAATGGTGGCACAGACATTCTTGTCTGTGTAGTCTGCTGCATATCTCCATTTGCAACGTACAAATACGGGTACATCTCATGCCCACCAATCAATCCCTCTTTTAAGGGATTTTCGATAATATATTTTATTTTCTCCTGCAATTCCCGTCCATTCCGAATAATTCTATCGTAAGATTCATCTTGCCAAACTGGACTGTCTGTTATGGTGCGCATTTTGTTTACAAGTCTTGCGGAAACGCCTTTTATACCTTTCATTATCCTGCTAAGATCGTAGTTCTCGTGGTTTGCCAAAACGATATGGACGTGGTCGGTCATAACGACGGCTGCTCCGACAGAGTAGTACGTTCCATTTCCTTCGATAATGTGATTAAATACTACCGCTTGCTCTTCTTGACTCAGTTTGCCTATCGCTCGAAATGTGATAAAATATGTAGAACCCTCTTTTATCCAATGTGGTAAGTTTCTTTGAGTCTTTTGCAATTCAGGTGTAGTCTGCACAGACAGGAATGTCTGTGCCACCAAAGTATTTTTCTCTATCTCTGGTGTAGTTGAGATGATACTTTCCCCCGCAAAACTCGCCGTCGCTTTTTTCTTCAATTCCGCTCGCTGCAATACCCCGAATCGGTGCTGCTCATCTATCACTACCAAGCCCAAACGCTTGTATTCAACGGCACTCTGGAAAACTGCGTGCGTCCCGACGACGATATTTACCTCGCCGCTGGCGATTTGTTCGTTAATCGTGTTCCTCTGGCGCTTTTTTTGTCCGCCCACAAGCTGCGCGACCGTGATAGTACGCGGGTCGCCGAGTTCAGCAAGTTTTGCGTTTAGTTTTTCCGCGTAGTCGCGGAACGTGTTAAAATGCTGTTCAGCGAGAATTTCCGTGGGAGCCATGAGTACGCACTGCAAGCCCGAATCAATAGCCGCCAACATTCCCAAAAGCGCCACCACAGTCTTGCCGGAGCCGACATCGCCTTGCAAGAGCCTGTTCATGGGCTTTGTGGTGCGCATATCTTCCACAATTTCCCGGAGCACCTTCTTTTGAGCACGGGTGAGGTCGAAAGAGAGAAGTTCCAGCATCATGCGGGCAAGTGGGCTTTTTTCGGCAATGGCGGGCGCTTTGTCGAGACTTTTTATGCCGTTATGCCGCATAGCAAGCAGCATCTCAAAGAAAAATAGTTCTTCAAATTTCATGCGCTCACGTGCTTTTGCCAGTGCTTCGTGGGAATCCGGGAAATGCAGCTGCCGTGCGGCGGCTTGAATGTGGGGAAAATCAAACTTCGTGAGCAGCTCGTCCGATAAGGTTTCGCGCAGGTTCGGAATTTCTTGGTCAATGACCGACGCGATGAGATTCCTCATCACGCGCATCGTCAGCCCCGCGTCCTTCATTTTTTGCGTGAGTCGGTACTTGGGCAAAATCCGTCCGTTGCTGTACGATTCTGCGTCGTCGGGGTCAATGCGTTCAATTTCAGGATGATTGAATTGAATTTTTCCGTAAGCATATTCGGCAAGACCGCTTACTGCAAGGAGTTGGTCGGCTTCAAAGATACGTTTGAAATACTCCGCCTGATGCCAAAAAACGATTTCTGCTTTTACGCCGCTGTGGTCGTCCAGTTCCACGATGACCATTGTGCGGTTCTTCCCAAAGGTTCTGTCGCGCACCGCCCGCACAAAAGCGACGACTGTGATTTCCGTTTGCAAATTCATGTTCTGCTCAGAAAAAGCGTCTTGCTGCTGTGCGTTCAGAAGGGCTGTGCGCAGGTCGCGAAGCGAAGGCACGCTATTGCGGTCAATGTAAGAGCGTGGGTAAAAACGCAACAAATCCGATGGCGTAAGAACGCCCGCCAGCGCCAGTGCTTCAGCGCGGCGTGGTCCGATGCCTCGCATATATTGAATGGGCGAGACGGGCGGGGCAGTGCTTGATGCAGAGGCTTCGGTCGCTGATGAAATGGGCTGTTCCGGCATGATGACTTGAGAAGAAACGTAAAAATCGTGTGTTGATGTTGCGATTACCGCTTAAAATTGGCTTCGGTGGCACAGGCATTCCTGCCTGTGTAGTCCTTCAACATCGCTTCAAACCTCACAAACAATTGAGCGCGGCGCTCAGTCCGTGCCACCAAAGAAAGATTTTGTCATGTATCAAGTCCGTTGATGCATTTATTACCGCAAAATCACCACACGCCGCGTCCACCGCTCGCGCCCGCTCTGCACGTGCAGCGTGTATGCGCCTTGTGCGAGACGGCTCACGTCCAGTGTTGTGGCAAACATACCTTGGACGGCAGACTGCTCCTCATGCCGAAGGACAGCGCGTCCCAGCATATCTTCCATGCGCATAAGTACGGGAACGCTCTCCGGCAGTGTGAAAGTGATGTGGAGTGCGTCAGAAGCGGGATTGGGAGTGATAGAAACATCCGGCGTTTCGCTGCGCAGAGCCACGTTTGTTGTTCGGATAAAGGTGGTGGTAGCAGTGGTGATTGGCGGTATTGGGCGGAAGATACTCCCTAACCAAGGCAATAAAGGATGCGAAACCTGTGCTCCTTGTAGCGCAGGGTCTTCAAACGTCAGTACAACGGTGTCCGTCGTGCTCCTACTGGCGGGACCAAGCGGCGTAAAGTTGTTGAAGGTGTACAGCCCATTGACCGCAACTGCACTTGTGCCTGCGGCAGCAAAGCGCTGACTGTTGGCGCGGACATACGGGTCGTTGCTTGCGGAAAATTGGAAATTAGATGTGGTGCTACGGGGCAAGCCTTCTTCGGGTGTGGCTATACGGATAGTTGCTATGCCGCCATTATAGGCATTGGGTCCGTTATCTACGCGATTGCCGAACTGGTCAACGGCTTGGAGGTAGAACCATGTGCGCGGGTCATCGGCATTAGATTTACCGATGGTGAAGCGTGAGAGCATTCGGTTGGGGGTGTATCCAAAAAATATAGAAAGTATAGTTAGTGAATCGTATAAGTCATAAATGATAACCGGCGCGATTGCGATAGCCGGACTGGGAACAAGTGTTACCGTAGAAATCGTGTAAGGGGGCGAGCAGTTTAGTTGTGAAGAGCCTTTTGCATCGTGAGCTAACCACCCCCAGCAAGTAAACGGGTCAGAAACACTGACAACAACCCGTACATTTGCTGAAGTTGCTCCAAAAATCTGAAACTCCTTAAAGACTGCTATTCCATTTCCATCACTCATGGCGGTATTCCCAATAGTTGGCGTTCGTTGTTGGTCAACAGGTGGCCATCCACCAGCTAGTTGAATGGTTGCTGTTGTTGGAAAAGAAGACCCGTTGCCCCATCTATCTACAACTTTAAGCGTAATATAGTTGTAATCGGAAGAATCAGGATTATTAAATTGGACTGGTTGTCCTACAGTGATATAAGGTATAGCTCCCTGCTCGCCAAATGATGTCCCTGGGATCGCGCACTTGCCATTTTTTAATTTTGGAATAACTGCACCGAAACGATATCCACCTATTAGCGATATAGTCAAAGAGGTTGTTTGTGTATTTGCCGCAGTGCAATGTAAAATCATATTAGGATGCGCTTTTCCTATGATTCTCAAGCCGTAGAACTCAAGCATTCCAGCTTTGGATTTTGCACGTGCAAAACCAGCAGGTATGCGGTAATTTCCAAACAGTGTGCCATCAAATATACGTGTGACTGCATCTGTTTGCCAAAGCCTTGGCTCACTATCATAGCCGCTACCGTTAATTGCCAGCGAATCCGGCAGACGCAAAAACGCTTCGGTACTATCATCCTTCAAAATCCGCCCCTCGCTATCCATAATAGCAAACACCAAACTCGCCGTCGTCGGCACACCGGCGCGGAACGGCTCCACGGCGGGCAGCAGCGTGCCCGTCGTTACCGAGCGTTGCCCCAGAAAGCGAAGAAACCGTTGCTGCTGTGTGGGCTGCTGGGCGGAAACAATGCCGCAGCACAGGTAGAGAGCGGCGCCCAAGCATAGAGAGAAGCGTTGCACAATCGTCATAATATATCGTCGGTTGGACGTGAGACAAAAGAATTGATTGGAATCCAGAGATTGCAATCTACAAAAGGCATGGGGAAGACGTGCGGAGAAAATGTAGTTTTTGGCGAAGTTATGCACTTTCGCACCTAAATAGCGCAAAATTGTGTACACAAATCGCTCTATTGTGGGCAACAACACAAAATTTATTGATTTTTTCAAAATCTCCTGTTATATTGCGAGTCTGCATAAATTGTTACGTTTCACGCAACAACAACGCTTTGAAACCACATCATTGCCGACCAAAGAAGCACGGACTCTTGCTTCCGGTGGCATACCAATGATGTTTCCTGACGGCAATTCTACGAAAACTGCACAAACTGTTCGCACAATTTCAACACATTTGTTTAAGGAGTAATGACCTTGAAAAAAGGACTACTTGGGAAATGGCTTATTATCGTACTCCCGCTTTTAGCGGCGGGTCTTCTGCTATTTCCGACTTTCCGCGCATCACAGCTCGAAAAGCAACGCTTGGAGCTGGTAAAGGCAAAGAATGAGACCGCACTTGCCGCTTTCGACAAAGAAAATGGTGAGACGCTGCGCAAAAATAAAGAACAGAGCCTCAAGCTCGGTCTGGACCTGCGTGGTGGCATTTATGTAACGCTCGAAGCAGACGTTATACGCCTTCTGGAAGAGTCCGCTATGCGCGACGCGGTTGACGATGTGTTCTTAGAAACACTCGAAAAAACCCGTCAGCAAGTGGATGCCGGTGGCGACGACGACGTTCTGCCCGTATTCTTGAAAAATTTCGATGCAATTGCTCGTCCCAAAGGACGCAAACTTTTCTCGTATTTCGACGCGGGCAGTAACCGCGACCTCAGCGAGGATGCAATTGTGAAGCGTCTGGAGCGCAATATCAACGAAGCAATTGACCAGGCTATTGAAGTCGTTCGCCAGCGTATTGACAAATACGGCGTTGCCGAGACGACTATTCAAAAGCAAGGTACACGCCGCATTGTTATTGAACTTCCGGGTGTCAATAATGAGGCAGAAGTTCGCTCGTTGCTCCAAACAACCGCTCGTTTGGAGTTCAAACTTGTGCGTAACAACGCACAGATCGTCCGCACGTTCTATGCTATTGACCAACTCCTGAAAAATAAGGGCGTTGATGCCTCTGCTTCAACGACCGCGACCGCAGCGGCGTCTTCCACCGCGACCACAACAGCAGCTTCTACTGCAACTGCTAGCGCTGGGGGTGCAGATTCTGCAAAGAAAGACCCATATGCCGGGTTGACTGACGACCAAAAGCGGGAAAAATTCAAGAAAGACTACCCGTTTACTTCGATGTTCGTTACCTATTTCAACCCACCGGGCGAAGGTCAACAGCCGATTCCCGTTATTTATGAAAAGAACGAATTCCCCGAAGGTGATTATAGCTTCCAAATTCCTGACGAAAGCGTTCAGAAATTTGAAGAAATCATGGCTCGTGCTGATGTTCGCCGTATTATGGGCACTGAATATCAAGCAATTATTTCTGCAAAGCCGGAGCCGTTCTTTGAGCGTCAAGGCGTGAAGTTGTATTACATTTACGGAGTTTTGGCAAAACCAGAACTCACGGGTGATGTAATTTCAGACGCAACCGCAACATTTGACCCGACGAATAATGCTCCAATGGTTATGATGGACATGAACGCCGACGGTTCGGCAAGCTGGGCACGTATCACGGGCGCGAACATCAAAAAGCGTATTGCTATTGTCCTCGACGACCGTGTTTATTCTGCGCCGACCGTACAGAACAAAATCACGGGCGGGCGCTCGCAAATCACCGGCAGTTCTACCATTGATGAAGCACGATTGCTCGAAATCGTTCTGAAAGCCGGCGCACTGAAAGCACCGGTAAAAATCGTGGAAGAGCGCGTCATTGGTCCGTCGCTTGGTGAAGACTCTATTCGCAAAGGTATCATCTCCGGCGCAATCGCGGCATTGCTTGTGGTGCTCTTTATGATTCTCTACTATGCAACGGCAGGCGTTTTGGCTGACTTGGCGGTTTTGGTCAACATTACGATTATTATTGCCGTCTTGGCAGCATTTGCCGGAACACTTACGCTTCCGGGCATTGCAGGTTTGATTCTCACGCTTGGTATGGCGGTGGACACAAACATCCTCGTCTTTGAGCGTATTCGTGAAGAATTGCATCACGGGCGCTCGCTCCGTGCTGCGGTGGACGAAGGTTTCAAACGGGCGTTTAATGCGATTTTGGACTCGAACATTACCACGATGATTACAGGCGCAATCTTGTACTACTTGGGAACCGGTCCGATTCGCGGCTTTGCCGTAACGCTTATGATTGGTATTGTCATCACACTCTTCACCGGCATTACGCTGTCGAAAGTGTTCTTTGAACTCATCCTTTCGCGTGGCGCGACGACCTTTAATCTTGGTCAGCCAGCATCGGAAAAAGCGTAACCCATTTTTAACCTGAGGAGAACATCCATCATGCAATTCTTTCACGATACAAAAATTGACTTTTTGAGTAAACGCCGAATTTTCTTTTTCGCATCTATTATTATCAATATCGTTGGAATTTTAGTCGTCGCTTTGAAAGGCTTAGACTACGGTATTGATTTTGTTGGTGGTACGGAAGTCGGTATCAAATTTAGCGGTTCATCGGCAGTGCAGACCGAAGAGGTTCGTAAAGCAATGGACGAAGCTAAGTTTACTGGTTCAGAGATTAAATCTTATGGCAAGTCAGACGAGTTTCTTATTCGCCTGCCCAATCTTGTCGGTAAAGATTACTCTTCTTCTGCCATTATGGAAAGCCTCAAAAAAGCATTCCCTAATCAAACATTGACTCTGCTTAAAGTTGACAAAATCGGTCCTAAGGTAGGCGCAGAACTGCGGAGCAAGGCGTTTATGGCGCTTGGGCTGTCGTTCCTGATGATTATGCTCTACATTGCGTTCCGTTTTGAGTTCCTCTACGGCTTGGGTGCTATTGTGGCACTTGTGCACGATGCTATTTTAGCATTCGTGGTGGCGGTAATGGTGCACGATTTAGGTATCATCAATCTTGAAGTTAACCAAAGTATGCTTGCGGCAATGCTGACCGTAATTGGTTTCTCGGTACACGATACTGTGATTATCTTCGACCGCATCCGTGAAAACCGCGAGAAACACAAAAATATGCCATTTATTGATATGGTGAACCTTAGTATCAATGAGACATTGAGCCGCACTATCAATACTGTCATGACGGCTGTACTGGTACTTATCGTTATCACCGTGTTCGGTGGCGAAGTGCTTCAAGGTTTTGCTTTTGTGATGCTGGTTGGTTTTGTGACTGGTGCATATTCATCTATTTATGTCGCAAGTGCTTTTGTGGCTTGGTACTTGGAGTCGGTGAAAAAATACGACCTCCACGTAGAAAGTTATGCAAGCATTAGTGCGAAGGCAAAAGCCTAAAAGTAAAAGCGTCGCAGTTACACCGAATCGGTGTGCTGGCGTAAAAAAACTTGGAAAACACCGCAAAGGGACTTAATTTAAGTCCCTTTGTTGTTTCCAGTCATTTTCTTCATATAATTTATTGCAACTATGCCTGAAGCATTGGAATTTACCGCTCACCCTACAAACAGCGCCGTTGCGACGGTTGTTCTACGCGGACATATCACAGGGGGACCGCAAGCAGTCGAATTTTCTACACACTTGAATAAATTGGTAGCTGGCAAGGTGAAGCACGTCGTGGCAGACTTATCTGCAATTACGCTTATTAATAGCTCTGGTTTGGGAATGCTCGTCGGCGGGCTGACCACCATGCGAAAAGCCGGCGGTACAATGCGCTTTGCTGCTATTCCTGCCAATGTGATGAATCTTCTCGAAATCACACGACTTAATACCGTGTTTGATATTTCCGATAGCACCGAAGCTGCTTTGAAGAAAATACTGTAAAGCAAATTGCCATGATTTTTTTGTGGATGACGCATCATGCTTGGATTTCCCCCGAAATATTGCACATTCGTCATCTGTTCTTAACCCTAGAATGTGAGATTCACATAGATGATTCTATCCGACGCAGAAATTCTCCGCCATATTGACATTGGCGATATTGTGATTACTCCGTTTCGCCGCGAATCGCTTGGCTCGAATAGCTATGATGTTCGGCTCGGTAAAACGCTTGCTTGTTACCGCGATGAGGTGCTTGATGCAAAACAGCACAATCTCATTCAGACGTTTGACATTCCCGACGATGGTTTTATTTTACACCCGGACAAGTTTTACTTAGGCGTGACAGAGGAATATACCGAAACGCACAAGCACGTTCCGTTTTTGGAAGGGAAATCCAGTATCGGGCGCTTGGGCATCGACATACACGCCACTGCCGGTAAGGGCGATGTCGGCTTTTGCAATACATGGACGCTCGAAATTTCTGTCAAGCAGCCCGTTCGTGTATATGCCGGAATGCCGATTGGGCAGCTGATTTACTTTGAGGTCGCCGGAGAAATTCTCATGCCTTACAACACAAAGAAAAACGCCAAATATAACGGACAGACCAATCTTCCTGTTGAATCCATGATGTGGAAAAACTTTTGAACGTTTTCATGTACTCTTGCTTTCATTCATTTATATGCCAGTTAGCGCACAGAGACTCCCGTAAGGGCTTGTCTCTGCTTGCCTGCGCCATTATTGCAGGAGTACGAGGCATAGTGCCGACGTTGTTCATGTGTGTATTGACTGTCTGTGTGCTTGCCTCATGTAAAGGTTCTGAGCCGTCCGGCAAAAATCCATATTTTCAGCCGGACAGCATTGCCCAAGAGCGCGTGGCGAAAGATCGCTACTGGCGCGAAGGCGAAAACTCGCCGCTTCGTAAAGAAGACAAAGCGCTTTTTCAAGGATTAGCATACTTTGCACCGAATCCTGAATACTGCATTGCTGCACGGTTTGAGAGTTTGCCCACACAAGATACTGTTCGTATTCTGACCAACGACAACGAAGTGCGGCTCATGCTTCGCGTGGGGCGATTACACTTTGTCGTTGGCAAGGATTCATGCCATTTGACGGCATATCGTTATACGGGACTGGAAGGAAAAATGCAACGTGGATATTTTGTTCCTTTCAAAGATGCTACTAATGGGACTGATTCTTATCGTCCCGGGCGCTTCCTTGATGTTGAGATTCCACGAGCAAATAAGCCTTTTATTCTTGATTTTAACCGCGCCTTTAATCCATACTGTAACTACAACGAAGAGTACAGTTGTCCGCTTGTACCGCAGGAAAATATTCTCGCTGTACGCATTGAAGCGGGAGAAAAAGTGTTTTTTCATCCGCGAAAGTAACCTATTATTCGCCATCATGCAGCATAGATTCGCCGTTTTGTATTACGCATTCCCCTTCATCTTCGTGCGGTTTTGTCTGCTCGTATTGCCTATTCTTTTCTTTGCCGGATGTGTGGTAGTTGTACAAAAGCAGCCGCAAGCGCAGCAGAAAAGCGCATCAAAGCCTGAGACCGAGCGTCCTCTGCGCCAGCTTGCCTCCAAGCCTGTTGTGGTGATGTCCGATGAAGTGGTGCGCTCAGAACTGGGCGATATGGTATCGCTTCTTCCTGCCGAATGGTCGCTGGTGAATATTGAAACAAATATGCCGGTGCAGGTCTTTAGTGTTGCCGTCAATAATTCATACACTGCAAGCCTCGCCTACTCGGTCTTACGCAAAGAAGAAAATTTTGATCAGGTTTTTCAGAAAGATGGTTTGGTGGGTATTGGTAAAATCAGCGCCACTAAACGTGATACCAAGATGCGCAATATCAAGCGTTTGGGTGATTTTGAGGAAGTGATAGTCGGCACAAAGCATTTTTGCCTCTATCGTTATACCACTGACAACGGAGCAACACTGAACCGCGTGGCGGTCTTTCGCTCATCCTTCGGAAATTACTATGAGTGTACGCTTTCTGACCTCACTTTTACGGGGCGCAAACTTATCCCCCGCGATGAGATGGAAAGTATATACGCTTCGGTATTGGCAACCATTGATTTCTAAAAAATTATGGCACAAAACATCATCTCTACTGTCAAACAAATAACGTCGAATGCAATTGAGCGGTATCATTTGTTTGAACAGCGCTTAGAATCTCGTGCCTCAACGCCCGAAGGCAAGGAATGGGTGCGGTACGGTTCGCGTATTACTATAATTTTCTTTACGATTATCTTTGCTATTGGGTTTCTCGACCTCGTATTTATGCCGTGGTTTGTAGGGCACAACGATATTGTCCGAATGCCAAACGTTGCCGGAATGAGCTACAATCAAGCTGCACGCATACTGGAGGATAATGGTTTTTCGGTGAAAGTAGCCAGCGAGTATTACAACAATGCTATTCCCTCAGGACACATTGTCAACCAAATGCCGCTTCCGACAAGCCTCGTCAAAAAAAGCCGCACCGTGTATGTAACGCTTTCTAGGGGCAAGCAGCTTCTGGAAGTTCCAAATCTGGTAGGACTAACGGTACGCGATGCCCGCATAGCGCTTATCCGTTTGGGTTTGTCGCTTAATAATGCTGCCTATCAATTTAATGACCATATTCCTGTCAATATTATTTTTTCTCAAAGCCTTACAGCAAAGCAAAAGGTCGGTTTTGGTGCAAGAGTAGATGTCTCTGTCAGTTTGGGACCTGAGGTTGTGTATGTTATTGTTCCTGACGTGGAGGGTAAATCGCTTGACGAAGCACGTCGTATCTTGGGTGCAGCAGGTTTTACCGTTGGCGAAGTAACCGATGGCGAGGTAAATGATACCTTTATGCCCGGCACAGTCATCAAGCAAATTCCGCCACCGATGGATTCCGTCAAGACAGGTACACCCATTAACCTCACTGTTACGAAGTAGGTATTTGAGGTAGGTAATTATGCTTTTTCTTGTCCTGCTTATCGCCGCAAACGTGTTTATGACAGTCGCGTGGTATTGGCATTTACGGTTCGCAAAGGGTGAGGGACAGTCATTGCCCCAAATCATTATGATTAGCTGGGGTATTGCATTTTTCGAGTATTGTTTACAAGTACCCGCAAATCGCTTGGGATACCGTTATTTCAATGCTACGCAACTTAAAATCATCCAAGAGGCAGTTTCTATTGTCGTATTCTTGCTTTTTGCCGTCTTTGTGCTGCAAGAGCGTTTACAATGGAACTATATTGTGTCGTTTTTGCTTATTGTTTTGGCAGTCTATTTTGCTGTCGGTTTGAAGTCGTAAATAAATGATTCTTTTCCTCTACACTATGCGAATACATCCTCAAATCCGGCGTGGACATTGTTCCTCAAGCATCATCTATGTTCTGGTGCAATTTTTTGCACTAACCATATCATCAGGCATGCTCCATGCTCAAGCAAGTGCCGGGGAGCAGGCGGCAAGTGAGTCACGCTACATTGTCGATATGCCAACGGCGGGTGTCCTTGCCAAAGGGCGCTTTGCTGCCGATGGCTATGTGTTTGGAAATAGTGGTGTGCTGGCGGAATTTACTGCCTCTCCCCTCACAAATCTTCAAGTGGGTTTGAGTTTTGGTGGTTCGGGTTTCTTGGGGAATGGGAATATTGTTTTCCAAGCGCTTCCCGGCTTCCATGCACGGTTTCGTGCTTTCGACGAAACATTGACCATTCCTGCCCTTACAGTTGGTTTTAGTTCTCAAGGGCGCGGCGAATATAGTGGAGGGCGCTTCCTGACGCACTCTCCGGGCATTTTTGTTGCAGCCAGTAAGAATTTTTCGTTTCTTGGTTCGCTCGCATTGCATGGGGGCATCAATTATTCCTTCGACCCAATTCTTGCCGAGCGCTTTCCTAATGCATATATCGGCATCGAAAAGACCATCGGAAGCGTTATTTCGCTTGTGATTGAGTATAATCCCACGCTTGATGACCTCCGCTCCCGCCAGCGTGGCGGCTTGCTCAATACCGCTCTCCGTGTTAGCACCGGACGCGGCTTTACGGTGGAGGTGCAGGTACGCGACCTCTTTCGTAGCCTGCCCGGCGCTACCCAGCCCTATCGTATGGCACGCATAGAGTTTATTGGGGCGTTCTAAGTTTTTCACACCGTTGTTTTCTCTTTCTACTATCATGGCAAAATCTCACCCAAAAACAAGCAAACCCAAAGCGGCAAAGAGATCACCGTTCTACCAAAACTCTCGCGTACAAGCCGTTTTTCTGGTGCTCGTGGCGCTTGCCATGTATGCGCAGACCCTTCGCTTCGGTTTGGTGCTGGACGATAACATGGTTATTACCGACCACAAAACCGTGCAGCAAGGTTTTGCCGGTATTCCGGCACTTCTCACCAAAGATTCATTTGCCGGATTTGACGAGAACTATGAACGCGCAAATCAGCGTAAAACCTATCGTCCTATTTCGTTCATTTCCTTTGCTATCGAAAAGCAGCTTTTTAATAACAATGCAGCCGTAGCGCATGGCGTGAATGCTGCGCTCTATGCGCTCACGGCAGTCGTGCTGCTGCTTTTACTGCGCCGTCTCTTTGCTGACGCAGACACCTCTCCAACGAAAGATATGCTCCCTTTTGCCGTCGCACTGCTTTTTACGCTCCATCCCGTGCATACTGCCGTCGTGGCGAATATCAAAAGCCGTGATGAAATGTTTGCTCTGCTTTTTGCTCTTTTGTCTGCATTATTCCTTTTCAAACATCTACGTACCAATACCGTACAGCATCTTGCACTGAGCCTTGCTGCACTCGCACTGGCATTGCTCTCGAAAGAAAGTGCTGTACTGATGTTGCCCGTTATTTGCGGTCTGCTTTATACCTTCACAAAACTTGATACGAAGCGTCTTGCGCGCCTTTCTCTTCCGTATTTGGGCGTAACAGTAGCGTTTCTCCTCATCTGGTTTGGGCTGGTGGGGCGCGTGGAAGAAGGCTTGTATGCGTATCGTCTGCATAATCCTTTTGTCGGTGCATCGTTTGCAGAGCGCACAGCCACAGGCTTTATGACGCTTGGTGCGTATATGGTCAAGGCGATTTTTCCGTGGACGCTTTCGGAAGGCTACACCTACAATGCTTGGGCGGTCGTCTCTTGGGATGACGGGCGAGCAATAGCGGGCTTACTGGCAACGCTTGGCTTGCTAGCACTAGCGGTGATGCGATTTGTGAAGCGTGATGTCATGGCTTTTTCCATCCTCGCATTTTTTACAACGCTGGTAATAGCCTCGAATCTTTTTGTCTATGCCGGAAGTATGCTGGGCGATCGATTTCTCTACACGCCTAGTCTTTTTGCAATCTTGGGGCTACTTTGGATGCTCTTTGATGTATTTGGTGCGTCGAGCAAACATTTTCGTGCGCTGCCCGTTACTGTCATAGTGTTACTTGGTGCCGTTTCTTACACTGCACGTGGTTTTATGCGACTTCCGGATTGGCAAACCGATTATAAGTTGCTTCAATCAGACTATCGAGCAAGTCCTGAAAGTATGATGACCGCTCGCAATTACGCTTCGCAGCTCATTCTTCGTGCGGGGCGTGCGCAAAACGACACCGAGCGCGGTGTTTTGCTGGATGAAGCCGATGCAGTTATTGCGCGTGGTTTGCAGACCGACTCCACCGCCGACCCCGCTCTCTACGATCTTCAAACGCTTTCTGCCTTGCAGCGCCGCGACTATGAACGGGCAATTATGTGCGCCAATCGCGCGTTGGCACTGGATTCCACGACACGATTGGCTATTCATCGCAAGTCCATTTTTAAGCGCAATTTGGCTTCGGTGTATGTGTCGCGCGGTGCGCAGCGCATTAACGAAGAAAAACTTGATGCCGGAGTACGAGATTTACAAACCGCACTGGCGCTTAATCCAAATAGTGAAAATGCGTATATCAACCTAGGTATGGTCTATGGGCGGCAAAAAGAGTACCGAAAGGCTCTCACTGCCTTCCAGGCCGCGTATAAAATCAATCCCGAATCGCAAATTGCTCAACAATACATTTTCCATATTCAACAGGCATTGCAAGAGGAAGAAGCAGAAAAAACAGCACAACCATAGCACCGACTCAAATGCCCACCATTCCTTACTTCTCACACTCAATTTTATACCACTATGAATAAGCAAGTTTTAGAAGGCTTGAATAAGCAACTCAACATGGAGTTTGCTTCTGCGTATGTCTATTTGGCAATGTCATCGTACTTCGAGGGCATTGATTTAGAAGGGTTTTCCGCATGGTTCAAGGTCAAGGCACACGAAGAGATGTTCCATGCCATGAAAATCTATGATTACATCGGTGACAGGCGTGGCAAGCGCGACATGACCGCTATTGGGCTGCCTGTCAAAACGTGGAAATCTCCCGCCGCCGCTGCCGAAGATGCGTACAAACACGAGTGCAAGGTATCCGAATCCATTCACAAAATTGTGGAAGTGGCTCGGCAGCACAAAGACCACTCCACTGAAGCGTTTTTGCATTGGTTCGTGATGGAGCAAATTGAGGAGGAAGCGCAAGCTGACCGAATCTTGCAAAAAGTGAGAATGGTTGCCGATAATCCGGGCGGTATGTTCATGCTGGATAATTACATGGTAGAACGCGCCAAAGCAGATGCTGCCAACGTCGGCAAGGATACCGAAAGCGAAGGGGAGTAAGAATGAATTTGCTGCGCGAGCACAACGTTTGAGAGGATGAAGCAAGATTTTTCAGCCGATTACACGGATGTTGTGAAAGACAATACTGTTTGAAAAACAATAGAACTGTGCTTTTACAGCATCCGCGTCATCACGGTTATTATTAGCCTTCATCCGCTTCAGAAATTCTTCTCTTTCGCTGCGTATTACCTCTGATTAGAAGACTTAAAACGGTGTTCCTCCGGTACACGGAGTTTTTCGTGCTTGGTTTTACGTCCGCTTACGCGTTCGCGCCAGAGTTTGAAGCTGGAAGTCTTCATGGAGCGCCGCATGAGTTTGCGGACATCCTGTTCGCGTAAGCCAAATTGGGCAAAAATGGCTTCAAACGGTGTTCGGTCTTCCCATGCCATTTCGATAATACGGCTGCTGTCCTCGGCAGTGAGAGTTTCAAGAGTCGCAGTTGTGATTTTAGTAATTTTCATTGGTTCGTGCGTGATAACGTGATGTAATACTGTGGAGTGAACAGGATAAATACAAACAATAAAGTGCAACATACAAAACGCAGCGCTTTTGGAGAAATTTTGCAATAAATTCTATGAAAAAGCGTGGTGGAATGAAGCTAATACGTTAAGTTTGTAGTTCGTCATTGTCAAGCATACCAATACAGACACCAACACTCGATGGTCATAATCGGGGTACTTCACTTTTATTGTAGCATCATGCAACGCTTTTTGAAGCCTGCTCTCATCACCGCTTGTATTCTTGCCGCTCTTGGGGCAATTTATCTTTACCAACGCAGTAAATCTGCAAAGACCGACAAATCCGAATCAACCGCCGCCAATGCCGCCGCCGCCGCTAAAAACCTACCGATCATGGTAGAAGGCACTATCGCTAAAGCAACGATGATGTCCAGTGAAGCGCTTAGTAGTGGGACGCTGCTTGCGAACGAGGAAGCAGATATCAAGGCAGAAATTACGGGAAGGATTACCAAAATCAATTTTACTGAAGGGCAGACTGTGAGCCAAGGGCAACTGCTCGTGAAGCTCTACGACGGTGACTTGCAAGCCCAAGCGCAACGCGCCCAAGCCCAATTTGGCGTGTTGCAAAAAACGCTGGAACGCGAAAAAGCATTGCTGGCAATACAAGGCACAAGCCAGCAGGGATTGGATATTATTGAGGCGCAATTTGCAGCTTCTCGTGCTGATATTGAGGTCGTGAAAGCAAATATTGCCAAAACCGAAATTCGAGCGCCGTTTAGTGGTAAAGCCGGTTTGCGTACTGTGAGCGTCGGTGCGGTCGTCTCGCCAACGCAAAGTATTACTACCATACAGCAAACCTCATCGCTGAAAATGGACTTTACGCTGCCCGAAAAATATAGCGACGATATTAAAGCGGGCATGGTGGTTAATTTCACAACAGAAAGCCTTCCCGATACACTCAAAGCCCGTGTGTATGCGGTGGATGCCAAGATTGATCCTGCCACACGCACCCTTCGCGTCCGTGCTCAATTCGACAATGCCAAAGGGCGGCTTGCACCCGGCGCATTTACTCGCGTTCGCATTCAGCTCCGGCAGCAACGGGGCATTATGATTCCAACGCAAGCTATTATTCCACAGACGCGCGGTAAAAGCGTGATTATCTCGCTTAACGGCAAAGCGGTGATACGTCCTGTGGAAACCGGTGTCCGCACTGCCGATAAAGTCGAAGTGATACACGGTTTAGAAGAGGGTGATACTGTTGTAACCAAGGGAGTCATGTTTGTGAAACCGCAAATGCTTCTTAATTTTACAAAAATTGTTCCCTAATATGCCTGTTACCTGTGAGTCCCGGTGCGGTCTTGCAGACAGTCTATTTCATCATGCCACGTAAAATCTCACCATTACCTTTTGTATAATGCTTCCTGTTTTTCACAACACGCTTGATTTTGCGCGTCAGCAAGACGAAGACGACCCGCTTCAGAACTTTCGTCATCGTTTTCTTTTCCCGCAGCATAACGACCGCGAGGTTGTTTATCTGACAGGTAATTCGCTGGGATTGCAGCCGAAATCCGTTCGTACTGCGCTTGAGCAGGAGCTTTCGGACTGGGCAATGCTCGGAGTGGAGGGGCATTTTCACGCAACGAACCCGTGGTGGAAATACCACGAACCTGTCCAAGCACCGCTCTCACGCATTGTCGGCGCAAAGCCGAACGAGGTGGTCGCAATGAACGGGCTGACGGTGAATCTGCATTTACTTTTGGCGACGTTTTATCAGCCCACCGAGGGGCGGTTCAAAATTCTCTGCGAAGCAGGAGCGTTCCCGTCTGACGACTATGCACTCGAAACGCACGTGCGGATGCGGGGCTTGAAGCCGGAAGAAGTGATTGTCGAAGTTGCTCCACGTGACGGTGAAAAAACACTGCACACCGAAGATATTCTCGAAGCAATACGAAAAGAAGGCAATAGCCTTGCTCTCGTTATGTTTGCCGGCGTGCAGTATTACACGGGGCAGGTCTTCGATATGAAGAGTATCACGTACGCAGGTCACCAAGTCGGTGCTATGGTATGTTTTGACCTTGCTCATGCCGCCGGAAACGTACCGCTTATGCTCCATGATTGGAGTGTGGATGCGGCAGTGTGGTGCTCGTACAAGTATCTCAACTCCGGTCCGGGTGGTATTGCGGGTTTGTATATCCACGAAAAACACGCGACGAATAAGGATTTGCCGCGTCTGGCGGGCTGGTGGGGTAATGACGAAAAAGAGCGTTTTCAGATGAAAAAAGGCTACCGAGCCGCCGAAGGTGCGCAAGCATGGCAACTCAGCAACGTTCCGGTGCTTCTCATGGCTGCGCATAAAGCCGCCGTTGAGATTTTTGACGAGGCGGGAATGGAGCGTCTCCGAGTGAAAAGTGAATTATTGACAGGCTTTCTGGAATTTGTCATTCGAGATATTGCCGGAAGCCGCATTCAGATTATCACTCCAAGCAATGCTGCAGAGCGAGGTGCACAGCTTTCGCTCTTTATCGAAAAAAATGGACGGGATGTTTTTAATCACCTCATGGCGCAGGGCGTTATGGTTGATTTCCGCGAACCAAATGTTATTCGCGCCGCCCCGGCACCGCTCTACAACTCTTTTGAAGATGTTTGGCGCTTCGGTGAAGCTCTTAAAGGCGCATTGGCACAATAACAGAAAACGTTTTACGTTCTTGAATCTGAGTAGATGTTCGGCATTACGCAGAATCTCACTTTCATAATACTATTTCAATTCCGTATGAAAATGCACATCAAACACGAAAAACTGCCCAAAGATGCTCGCCCCGAAGAAGGTGGTACGTACACGTTGCTGCATCAAGGTGCACCTGTCTATGCGGCAGAAATTCTGAAATATGGCGGCGGGTGCTGGGCAACCGTCCGTGTGACCGAAGCGCTTGATGCAACGCTTCCCTACAACTCCGGCGACACCTTCGATATTCGTGTGGCGATGTATGAGTTTAGCACTTGATGATGTGGTGATTACACTTTTTGCAGAATTGGCTGCGTCTAAAAAAAGTGGTATATTGCAGGTCTGTATCCCCCAAATTTATACCGATTGGTAGTTCTCGAGTTCGATGTTTGTATAAGTATGCTCACTCTCGGCATTGTTCATTCCATGATTCACACGCTTCTTCTGGCGCTCTCTGCGTCGGGACGGAGTGTGGATGTGCATGAGCAGTGGGCGCTTACTGTCGTGCGGCAAAGTATCGCCTCAAGCGTCCAATCAAGCGCAGACAAGTACGCAGAGAAGAGTGTCGGGACCGCTCATAAATGCACACGGGCAAGAAATGCTCGCTCCCGAACAAGCAACATCCATCGTGTTTTCTTTGTACTGGACGTACACTCTGCCGTAAGAATGTTGGCTCTGCCCGGCGTGTATAACCACACCTTGTGGGATGCTCCGGCAAAAAATGCGACACTCCGAAGCATACAGGGCAGCGAACAACTTATTAAAATTCGCAAAACCTTTACTATCTGTAAAGAACACACCTCGCAAACCGCGTACCTCCTTGCTGTTTCTACTCCTCCCGACGATTACGACTCCTCGCAAGCCTCCGCTTGATGCGGCTTTTCCTTTGATACTTTCCTTTCGTCTATCAAGGTTCATTGTTGACATGGATTACAGTGGATTTCACAGATTACACAAATAGTAATCGGTGCATATACGAATCGGTGTTGCCGAAAATCTCTGCCGGACGCGAAATTTTCAAGAATCAGTATCAAGGAATAATGCCTTGAAAACTTCCTTTCTATCGACTATAAATACAAATCGTATAACTTAATTTTATCAAAACCATGCTGAAATTTATTGAAAAAATCTTTGGAAGTAAACACGACAAAGACGTGAAACGAATGCTTCCTATCGTTGACGAAATCAACGAATTCTATGCCGAGTACGACAAACTTTCCGACGACGAAATTCGTGGTAAAACCGCAGAATTTCGTGCTCTGCTGGCAGAGCGCACAAAAGAATTTGAGGATGAAATCAACAAACTGCGCGACCAGCTCAGAAATGGCGAGCTTTCCGGCGAGGAAATAAGCGACATCTACGAGCAAATTTCAACGCTTCAAGACGAAGAATACGCCACAATTCAAGAAACGCTCGACGAAATCTTGCCACAAGCATTTGCAACGGTTAAGCAAGTTTGTAAGCGGCTTACAGGGCTGAAGTATAAAATCGTAGGGCGCGAAGCAACGTGGGAAATGATTCCCTATGATGTGCAAATGATGGGTGGCATTGTTATCCATGAAGGTAAAATCGCGGAAATGGCGACGGGTGAGGGCAAAACGCTTGTTGCCGTTGCGCCTATGTATCTCAACGCCCTGCCACAGCGTGGTGTTCATCTTGTGACGGTGAACGACTACCTTGCCCAGCGTGACCGCGAGTGGATGCTTCCGGTGTTCGATTATCTCGGCATTACCACAGGCTGTATCACCACTGACCTCGACCCCGAAGACCGCAAGAAAGAGTACAACTGCGATATTACCTACGGTACGAATAATGAGTTTGGCTTCGATTATTTGCGCGACAACATGGTCGGCGATGCAGGAGAGATGGTACAGCGCCCGCATAATTTCGCTATTGTGGATGAGGTGGATTCGGTGCTGATTGACGAGGCGCGTACACCGCTTATCATTAGTGGTCCCGTTCACCAAAGCGATCACCGTTACGAAGAAATGAATCCATCGCTTCGCCGTCTGGTGGAAGCGCAAACACGCCTTGTTGCGAAAATTGTCGCCGATGCCGAGCGTCTTTTGCAACCAAGCGGCGATAATAAACAAGACAAGGAAAACCGCCGTGAAGCAGGTATTGCCTTGCTTCGCGCATACAGAGGTATGCCCAAAAACAAGCGCTTAACCAAACTTTTCGCCGCGCCGGAGAACATGAAATTGATGCGCGAGACCGAGCTGGACTACCTTCGAGACCAAGGGACGCGCATGAGCGAGATTGACGAAGAATTGTTCTATGCCATTGACGAACGCCAGCATCAGATTGATCTCACAGAAAAAGGGCGTGACTTCCTGAGCGCTTCGCAGACGGATAAAGACTTTTTCATCATTCCTGATATTGCCGCTGAACTGAGCGTGATAGAAGGCGAAGCCAGCCCCGATGCGACTGAGAAGCAATTACGCAAAGATTCCGCAATGCGTCTATATGCAGAGCGCAGCGACCGCATTCACACGGTAACGCAGCTGTTGCGTGCATACTCACTGTACGAAAAAGATGTGGAATACGTTCTCGACGACGGCAAAGTCAAAATCGTTGACGAATTCACGGGGCGTATTTTGGAGGGACGACGCTATTCCGACGGCTTGCACCAAGCAATTGAAGCCAAAGAAGGCGTGAACGTGGAGCGCGACACACAAACACTTGCTACCGTAACACTCCAAAACTATTTCCGCATCTACCGCAAACTTTCCGGTATGACCGGAACGGCAGAAACCGAAGCGGGCGAGTTTTACGAGATTTACAAACTTGACGTGTGCGTGATTCCGACAAATCGTAATATCGTTCGTCAAGATTTGAACGATCTCATCTACCGCACCAAACGGGAGAAATTCAATGCCGTTGTGGAAGAGGTCAAGCGTGAAACCGAGCTAGGACGCGCCGTACTGGTCGGTACGACAAGCGTGGAAGTATCGGAGTTGCTGAGCAAAATGCTTGCTCGCGAAAAAGTGAAGCACAACGTTCTGAACGCCAAGCAGCACCAACGCGAGGCGGAAATTGTTGCCGAGGCAGGTCAGCCCCGTGCAGTAACGATTGCGACGAACATGGCGGGGCGCGGTACGGACATTAAGCTGCACCCGTCGGTGAAAGACGCGGGCGGCTTGGCAATTATCGGTACCGAGCGCCACGACGCACGGCGCATTGACCGCCAGTTGCGTGGTCGTGCGGGACGGCAAGGCGACCCCGGTTCATCGAAATTTTATTTGTCCTTGGAAGACGATTTGATGCGTCTTTTCGGTGGAGAGCGTATTGCAGGCGTGATGCAGTTTCTGAAAGTGCCGGAGGGTGAGCCGATTGAACACAATCAAGTAACCAAATCGGTCGAGCGGGCGCAGAAAAAAGTGGAAGAAAACAACTTCGGTACCCGTAAGCGTCTTTTGGAATACGACAATGTGATGAACCAGCAGCGCGAGGTGATTTACAGCCGTCGCCGCCATGCGCTCACAGGCGACCGTATGAAAGGCGAAATTATGGATTACGTCCGTGAATTTGCTGAAGACCTCTATGATACCTGTCACGATACTGCCGATGTTGATCACTTCCGCGAAGAACTCCGCACGACATTGCTGTGCGATATTGACATGGATGCAAATGAATTCAAGGGTTTACGCAAGGAGGAATGCACCGAGCGTGTGATGGAAGTCGCCGAAGAATTCTACTCTCGCAAAGAAAAGACCTTTGGTCAGGAGTTTATGGCGGAGTTGGAGCGGGTTGCAATTTTGCAAACTATTGACGAAAAATGGCGTGAACACTTGCGCGTCATGGACGAACTCAAAGAGGGCATCCACCTTCGCGCGTACGGACAAAAAGACCCGCTTTTGGAATACAAAGGCGAAGCATACAAAATTTTCGTGGAACTTGTTGGTGAGATGAACCGCGAATCAGCACATTTTGCTTTCCGCTATTTCCCCGAACTCACACCGGAGCAGATGCGCCAAATGCAACAACCGAACGAAAACGGTAACGGGCATGGCAACGCGAGCATTTCTGTGTCAAACGGCTTTGTGCCGCGCTTCACGACAACCAATTCCAACGCTATGCGTTTTTCTCGCCCTTCTGCTGAGCAGTTCTTGTATGCCAATGCAGAGACCGTCTCGGAAGTGGCTGACGCTGTTTCTGCACAGGTAGCAAACGGCAATGGTGGCGTAAAAACTATCGTGAACGCTGCACCGAAAATTGGTCGCAATGACGCTTGCCCTTTTGATGCGAATAAGAAATTCAAAAAATGCTGCGGCGCAAATGGCGCTACGCATTGCTCGCGGCAGGCGTAAAGAAGGCACGGTAAATTAGGTGAAAAAAAGGTGGAGTGCGGATTACATTCTGCACTCCATTCTTGTTTTTTGAGTTCAAGTTTCTGATAGAGAGGGTATTTCTGTTCAACGGCATCTTCGCCGTTGGATGCCGTTATTGCGAGAAAAAAATGCGTTGCTCTGCGGAGGAAGCAACTCGGAAAATGTACACACGCACACACACCATCAGCCCTAAAAATATTCCACGATTATTTGTGATTGTACCCAGCAGGAATAAGGTATTCCGACGATAATTGCGTTCAAAAAAAACTTCCCCACGCATGAAAACAAAAACTATTTACGCCTGCCAGAACTGCGGAGCCACCTCACCACGCTGGGCAGGAAAATGCCCCTCCTGCGGCGAATGGAACACCATGACCGAAGAAACGCAGGTCAAGCAGTCCGCAGCAACATCGCGCCGTGTCCTTGCTGAGAACCGCACGAATACTCGTGCAAAGCCCATTCTTCTGACGGAGGTGGAGCAAGATAACCAGGAGCGCATTATGACGGGCATCGGCGAACTTGACCGCACGCTTGGTGGCGGCATCATGCAAGGCTCTATTACTCTTGTTGGCGGCGATCCTGGTATTGGGAAATCAACACTGATGCTGCAAATGTGCGCCAATCTTGCCGCCGTGCAGCCTCTGTACGTTACGGGTGAGGAATCACTTCAACAAATCAAATCCCGTGCAAGCCGTCTCAGCCTTGATTTTTCGGGACTCCGTGTGTTGGCGGAAACAAATGCCGATGAAATCGTGGAAGCAATGCGTCGTGACGACGTGGGACTGGTGATTGCCGATTCGATTCAAACGATGTTTCGCCCCGATATTGAGTCTGCGCCCGGCAGCGTGGCTCAGGTGCGCGAATGTTCGGCGTTGCTCATGCAAGCTGCAAAGACGCTCAACAAAGCGGTTTTTCTTGTGGGACATGTTACAAAAGAAGGAAGTATTGCCGGTCCGAAGGTGCTGGAACACATCGTGGACACGGTGTTGCAGTTCGAGGGCGAGCGTATCTATTCGTATCGTATTCTCCGTGCAGCAAAAAATCGCTATGGCTCAACGAACGAAATCGGTGTATTTGAGATGAGTGAAGATGGCTTGCGCGAGGTAACGAACCCATCAGAAGTGTTTCTCTCGCAGCGCAATGCAGGAGAATCGGGAACAGCTGTCGTGGCGGCAATGGAAGGCTCACGACCGATTCTGGTGGAAGTGCAAGCACTTGTAACGCCCAGCAGCTACAACGTCCCGCAGCGCAGTGCTACAGGGCTGGACTACCGCCGCTTACAGATGATTATTGCTGTCTTGGAGAAACGGCTTGGATTGGCACTTGGGAAGCACGATGTATTTGTGAATATCGCCGGAGGCTTGCGACTTGACGACCCCGCCATTGATTTGGGCGTAGCGGCTGCCATCGTCAGTTCTTTCCGTGACGTGGCAATACAAGCAGACACAGCACTTATCGGCGAAATTGGTCTGACAGGTGAGGTGCGGGCAGTTGTTTCGATAGAGCAGCGCGTGAACGAGGCACAGAAATTAGGCTTTTCATCTATTTTGCTTCCCGAAGCCAATATGAAGCGCTTTTCACGCGAAACATCGCCACACCTAAAGCCTGCAGACCGCATATTGCAAGCACTTTTGAGCGTGGTCGGCGATTGAGTCTTTTGCAAGCGCTTCTCAGAAATGGTCGCACGAGAAACGGCAACACGAGAAACGGTACCACGAAAGCATGGTGAAAAAATTTGTGTGGCAACTGTTCCCACAAATGCCTATTTTCAGCCTTCCGACAAGCCCCGTGTTTCACCTTTTCCCTGAAACGAGATGCTTTATGGCTATTCGTGTTGCTATCAACCACAAAACTACTTATACCTACGACCGCCTTGTAGCGCTCTCGCCACACACTTTTCGCCTGCGTCCTGCGACACATTGCCGCACACCGATTGAGGCGTACACTTTGCGGATTCAGCCCGCTAATCATTTCATCAACTGGCAACAAGACCCCTTTGGTAATTATCAAGCACGGGTCGTTTTTCCCGAAAAGGCGCATGAACTCAGCATTGAGGTAGAAGTTATTGCGCGTATGGAAGTGATTAATCCCTTCGATTTTTTTGTGGATGACTACGCCAATCACTATCCCTTTGACTATGATGCACAGCTTCAAAAAGAACTTGTGCCCTATCTCGAAATTACTGATACCACGCCACTTCTGACTGATTGGATTGCACAAAATATCAGCATCGCTCCCAAAGAAGGGCGAACAATAGTAGATTTTCTCGTGGCGGTTAATCAAGCAGTCAACAAGTACGTTGCCTACACAATTCGCATGGAGCCTGGTGTGCAGACGTGCGAAGAAACACTCAGCAAGCAGCTTGGTTCGTGCCGTGACTCGGCGTGGCTGCTGGTGCAGATTTTGCGGCGCTTGGGCTTGGCAGCCCGCTTTGTGTCGGGGTATTTGGTGCAGCTCACCGCCGACATTGCCGCGCTTGATGGTCCGTCTGGTCCTACGGCGGACTTTACCGACCTTCACGCATGGACGGAAGTATATGTGCCGGGCGCGGGATGGATTGGTTTAGACCCGACATCGGGTTTATTTGCTGGTGAAGGGCATATTCCACTTGCCGGAACGCCTGATTTTGTCAGTGCTGCACCCGTGACGGGTATGACAGATTTTTGCCAGACAACGTTTTCTTTTAGCAATTCTGTCGCCCGCATCCACGAAGACCCACGTGTTACCAAGCCCTTCAGCGATGAGGACTGGACTGCTATTCGTGCTTTGGGCTACAAGGTAGATGAAGACTTGCTCGCAGGCGGTGTCCGAATGACCATGGGCGGTGAACCCACGTTTGTTTCGATTGACAATATGGAATCGCCCGAATGGAATACTGATGCGCTCGGCAAGCACAAGCGCGAACGTGCCGGAGACCTCGTGAAGCGCCTCCGTACTGCCTTTGCACCTCACGGTATGCTCCACTACGGGCAAGGCAAGCAGTATCCGGGCGAACCGCTTCCACGCTGGCAACTCGGCATTTTCTGGCGTAAAGATGGCATTCCGATGTGGCGCGACAAATCGCTCGAAGCTGAAGACGGCAAAGACTATGGCTTCGGCAATGCAGACGCAGAGCGCTTTTCACGGGGCTTGGCAAAGCATCTGGGCGTGGAAGACCATACCATGCCGGCGTATGAAGATTTGTTTTATTTTCTTTGGGAGCAGGAAAAACTCCCCACTAACGTTAATCCGCTCATTGCAGATTTCAAGGACTCGCTGGAGCGCCAGCGTCTGCAGGAATTGCTCAAGGGCGGTATCGAAGAGCCGGTCGGCTATGTGCTGCCGCTTGCTTGGAATGATGCTCAATCTGCGTGGTGCAGCACAGCATGGCACTTTCGGCGCAATCATTTGTTTTTGGTTCCGGGCAATTCTCCCGTCGGCTTGCGTCTTCCGCTCGCCGCTTTGCCGTGGGAAGACCCCAATAAGCGCCCTATTATGCCGGAACGAGACCAATTTGCCGAAGAACGCACCATTCCTGATTTTTACGAAAAACAGCTCAGCACTCAACATTCAACATTCAACGCTTCTCCTCAAGATTTCATTGCACGTACTGCTATTTGTATTGAGGCGCGTGGCGGAATGCTCCACGTGTTTTATCCACCGCTCACACACTTGGAACATTACGCCGAATTGACCGCCGCCGTTGAAACAACTGCCCGCGAGCTGCAACTGCCCGTGCGTATTGAAGGTTATGACCCGCCACGCGACCCTCAACTTATCAGGCTTCTGGTCACGCCCGACCCCGGGGTGATTGAGGTGAATATCCATCCTGCTGCGTCATGGGAAGAATTAATACATCTGACCGAAACACTCTACGCAGAGGCACGTTTGGCGCGGCTTGGTACGGAAAAATTCATGTTGGACGGTAGGCATACCGGCTCCGGTGGTGGTAATCACGTTACTATTGGCGCAGCAAAGCCATCGGACAGCCCTATTCTGCGCCGTCCTGACCTTTTGCGGTCTCTTGTGAATTATTGGCAACATCATCCGGGCTTATCTTATCTCTTCTCCAGTGCTTTCATCGGACCCACGAGCCAAGCGCCGCGTGTCGATGAAGGGCGCGATGAAAAACTTTACGAACTCGAAATTGCGTTTTCGCAAGTACCTGAACCCGGTCACAATCTTGATGAAGCAACATCTTTTTGGCTCACAGATCGCATTTTCCGCCACTTACTGACGGACATCACCGGAAATACACACCGAGCGGAGTTCTGCATTGACAAATTGTATTCGCCGGATTCGTCGTCGGGACGGCTTGGTATCTTGGAATTCAGGGCGTTTGATATGCCACCGCATGAGCGAATGAGTATGCTCCAAATGCTTCTGGTGCGCTCACTCATTGCGAAATTTTGGCGCGAACCTTATCACAAGCCGCTTGTACGCTGGGGAACAGAATTGCATGACCGCTTTATGCTGCCACATTACGTTCTGGCGGATATGAACGATGTAGTCAAAGACCTAAACAGTGTGGGGTATCCGTTCAAACTCTCGTGGTTCGACCCATTTTTTGAGTTTCGTTTTCCCGTCTATGGACGTGCCAATATCGAAAATATCGAAGTAGAACTCCGTATGGCAATTGAGCCTTGGCACGTCCTCGGCGAAGAAATGACGAGTTCAGGAACGGCACGCTATGTGGATTCGTCGTTGGAGCGGATTCAAGTGAAGTTGTCCGGTCTAACCGATACACGACATATTCTCGTCTGCAACGGAAACCGCATTCCGCTTCGCAACACGGGCAAAAAAGGTGAATATGTTGCCGGTGTGCGCTATCGGGCGTGGCAGCCGTACTCGGCGCTGCACCCCACTATTGGCGCGGATATACCGTTGGTGTTCGATGTGGTGGACACATGGAACGGGCGTTCTGTGGGCGGCTGCACCTATCACGTGGCGCATCCAGGCGGGCGGAGCTACGATGTCTTCCCTGTGAATGCATACGAGGCAGAGTCTCGCCGTATCTCACGCTTCTGGAACTATGGTCACACACCCACAGGCGCAGTGCAGCCCACACGACAAGAAGCAGCATCGCAAGGAACAATCTATACTGGTGGGCAATTTATTCCAGAAGGTCATGCTCCGGGTGCACAAATAAATATTCCGCCGGAACTGGAGAATGACGAATATCCGTACACGTTGGATTTGCGCCTTGCAAAGAAGAAAGCGTAGCATACTTCGCCTCATATCGGTACATCTTCAGCAATTACTATAAAAAGCCAGAAGCGTTACAAACTCTTGTAGTTCGTAACGCTTCTGTTTTTATCTATCGTTTTCGAGCCTATTACTCAAAAACGTGTTTTTTGCATTTATTTACTTCTGCTCTTTAACCATCAATTTCATGGTCTCATAGTCAACACCCGTGCGACGGAGGAACTCGCGGTAGGAATCGTTGAAGATTTCTACGTCGCCGCCGATAGCTGCTGCGTCTTTGTATGCTGTCATAGCGCGGTAGGTAAGACCATTTTGCTCATAGAAAGCACCGAGCATAAGTTTGTCGAGTGCATTTGGTTGAGCGCCTTGCTCTTGACGCAAGGTCTGAAGCTGTCCGCTAAGAGAAGCTGTCTCTGCATCGTTTACCAAATAGAGGCAATAGCTCTCCACGGACGGTACTTGTGCGTTGGTTTGGGTAACACTCCAGTAGTAGCAACGGTCTTTCTCAAGGCTCAACGATTTCAGGTTGACAGAAAGTTGTGTTTCGGTCAATTCTTTTTTGAAGCGGACGTTTTGGTTCGCGTCAGTAATCGTGAAGAGATAGTTTGCCGGCTTGCCATCCACAGAACCATTCCATGTAAACGTCATCTCGTCGTCAATGGTTTTGGTAGTGCGAGGCGAGATAAGGCGGAGTTTGTTGACGTTCAGCGACATCTCAACACTTGCGCTCTTAATATTTTTACCTTCTTCAGCACCTTTGACCGAATTCACAACAAAACCCACAAGCTTGTCCATGCCTGTTGATTTTGAGGAAACTTGTTTCAAAAGGTCAGAAATAACGATGATACCTTCACTGCGAAGTTCAATCGCTTTACCGCTTTTGTGAACCAAGCCCAAATAAACAGGTCCTTCCATGCGTAGCTGGTCGGCGGAATTCAAGCCGGAGCCTACATTTACGGGTTTTTTGGTGCGTTGCAATGTGATTTTACCTTTGCAAGCAATCACTTTGAAGATTTCGTCGCCTTGAGCCATAGCCAAGACCGGAAGCATAATGGCGATTGCCAATGCAAAAGCGAGGGTTTGTTTGAATGTGCGTGTCATGATGACAACTCCTAGAAATAAATTTGTTGTGAAAAATGAAAATGTTGTATCAAAAGTTTTTTCAATCTGTGTAGCTTTTGTTGTCAGGCTACTTGTACAAAAATCGTTTTTCTTGAGGAGATGCGCAACAAGTTTGGGGTGAAATGACATATTTTTGGGGTAAACGGTAAAAGTTCCCATTGCTTTACACGAAGTCGTTGATTATCGGACACAAGCACGTTCTGAAAGCCCTATAGAATCAGGCACTATGCAAGAAAAGTACTCGTTAACGTTTTTGTTCGCGAGCCTTGAAAAAAGTACGTAAGGGCGTAATGTATGATTCAGCAGTCCCTATGCGCACGACATCCACTCCACTTCGTGCAAAGGCGGTGGCAAGCGTCATTTCGTGGTTTGTCCACCATGAACGGTAGCGGGCACGGGTTTCGGGGTTGGCAGTGTCTATCCATGCCGTGCTGCCATTTTCAGCATCTCGGACGCGCATCAGTCCTACATCCGGCAAAGTTGCTTCGCGCTCATCGAAAATACGAATTGCCACAAGGTCGTGTTTTTTTGCTGCAATGCGCAAAGACGTTTCAAAATTAGAATCTAAAAAATCGGAAATGACAAAAGCAATGCTCCGTTTTTTGATGGCACTGGTCAAGTATTGAAGAGCCTCGGCGACGTTTGTGCTGTTATGCTGTGGGGTAAATTCAATCAGTTCACGAATAATTCGCAGAATATGTGATTTCCCTTTTTTGGGCGGAATAAATTTTTCAATGCAGTCACTAAAAAAAATCAGCCCGATTTTATCATTGTTCTGAATAGCTGAGAACGACAAGACAGCACAAAGTTCCGTTACCAAATCTTTTTTGAATTGCCTGCTTGTGCCAAAGTCTTTCGAGGCGCTTACGTCCACCACAAGCATCACCGTCAACTCGCGCTCTTCCTCGAAGACCTTCACAAATGGCTCATTGAAGCGGGCTGTTACGTTCCAATCTATCGTCCGCACGTCGTCGCCGGGCTGGTACTGTCGCACTTCGCTGAACGCCATTCCGCGCCCTTTGAAAGCACTATGGTATTCACCAGAAAAAATTTGGTTCGACAGACCGCGTGTCTTTATTTCAATGCGGCGTACTTTTCTGAGGAGTTCGGATGCTTCCATACATTCTTGCTGTAAAAACAGGTGCTGAGAACTGTTATCACCAGCCATTACTATTGCGTAAGGCTTATCAGTTCTATCTCGAAAATAAGAGTTGAGTTTGCGGGGATTTTCCCTTGTGCCGTTGCGCCGTACCCAAGCAAGGACGGGATAGTGAGGCGCCGCTTACCGCCTACGCGCATATTCAAAACGCCAATATCCCAGCCACGAATAACGGAATTTGCACCAATTCGGAATGAGAATGTGGCTCCGGCAGTAGTGGCATCAAAAAAATTACCATTGAGCAGGCGACCGGTATAGGTAACATTAACCGTACTGTTATACTTCGCAGAATCTCCCGTACCAACAACAAGATCTTCTATTAGAAAAGTCTCAGTTTTGTTCAACGTAACGTCATAAATAATCGTAGAATTCGGTGGCACATTTCCTTGCTGGCGATTCAAATATCCGAGGCGTGGCGGAACGGTAATCGTGCGGGTACTTCCCACACGCATACCGCGTAAGCCCATATCCAATCCTACAGTCGGGGTGCCGCTAAAATTATCTACCAAGAGTTTGGTAGCTGCCGTTGAGCGTGTGATAGTGCCGTCTTTAAGTCTTTCGCTCAGCACAACATCTACTTGAGTTACAATATTGGTATCAATCGAAACGGTTGCACCGGTACCGATGACCTTATCAACGATAATCAGGTCTCCCGATGTGTCTAGTGCCGGATCAGTTGCGAAACAAGAAGTCAAAGAAAAGACCGCACAAAACGCGACACAGATGAGTGTGATAGTGCCTAGGAGTCGTATGTAGCGGTAGAATGACGTGAGGAGGAGATGCGAAAAGAACATAATACAGCAATCACGGAAAAATTTGATAAAGAAATGTATTTTATGCGGACAATCGGCTACGAATGTGGAAGTTCCTCATCTTCTGTTGCGGGAAGTTCCACAAAAAACGAAGCTCCATACCCATACTCACTTTCGCACCAAACCGTGCCGCCCATAGCTTCTGCCATCTTTTTAACGATGGACAAACCTAAGCCTGTCGAATGTTCGCCGCCGGTTGGTTGCGCAGAGAGTCGTGCAAATTTACCAAAAAGTTTTGCTTTATCCTCTTCTGTTAATCCGGGACCTTCGTCTTTAACCTCACACCGCACTTTTTTCACGCCATTCATGGTGCAGCGCACCCAAACATTTTTGTTGTGTGGTGAATATTTGACAGCATTAGAGATAAGATTGTCCAGCACTTGAATCGTTGCATTTTGGTCGGCAAATACATAACGCAAACCTTCTTCCACCTCAAAGTTCAGTTTAATATCTTTCGCATGGGCGCGTTGATAATAATTCTCACACAGTGCATTGACAATCATTGCAAAATCGAAATCGCAGAGATAAACTTTGATTGCTCCGCGCTCAATGGCATTGATATCCAGAAGGTTCGTGATAAGCTCAAACATCCGCCCGGCGGAATTCAAAATATCATTGGAAAGTTCTTGTATTTCTTCTTTGCTAATGCTGGAGTATTCATCATGCAAGACCTTTGCCAGCATCCTAATACCGGAAAGCGGATTTTTCAAATCATGCGCCACAATACCTAGAAACTCATTTTTCTCATTGTCAAGTTCTACCAAGTGCTTGTTCAACTGCGTGATTTCAGCACGTGTGCTTTCGGTCTCGGCAAAAGCCGTTGCCAAGTACGAGTACGCATAGATATTGTCAATCGCTGTTGCTGCGTACGTAGCAATCGTGCGCATCATGTCAATTTGATACTTCGAGTAGGAATTGGCATTGCCGCTTTGCACGGTCAAGACGCCGACGGCGCGATTTTTCACAACAAGAGGGAAATAAACAAGCGACCGTGCGTGTGCTTCTTCGGCACGAAGGCGCGGGACATACTGCTTATACTCGTCCGGAACATTATTCATCACAATTTCGATACGCTCATTCATGCTTTTGACGGCAAGACTCGTATCGTCATCCAGTGAAATCGGTACGTGGTAGCTTTGGTGACCATTGACCATAAAAAGCAAATACTCAATGGTATTGTCCGCGTCGCGTGCCACGCCTAAACCAAAGGTCGAAACGTCGAGCAATTCGCAAACGCTTTGGTACATAGCGCTCAAAATAGTCTCGTAGTCTAGCGTGGAGGTGATTTTCTGCCCCATCGAACTCAACGTAGAAATATCTTGATTGATTTTCTGCATTTTGTCGTTGAGGTCGCGCAGACTGTGGTTCATCACTTCCATCTCGGCAGCTGCATTGGCAAGGCGCGAGTAAGAATTGAGGTTGTCAATAGCGACAGCCGCATATGAGGCAATGGTCTTGAGAATCCCGATATGAATTTCTTCGTATGCTGATGGCTCAAATGCTTGCACTGTGAGCAGTCCGATGGGCTGATTCTTGGCAACAAGCGGAAAGTACATTTGCGACGGCGCTTTGGTTTCCTCCGCACGGAGTACTTCCACATAGTTTTTGTATTCATCGGCATAATTCTGCACCACAACTTCTTTGCTGTGGTCAATTGCCCAGACGGCAAAGCTATTTTTTTCTTCCATCACTGCCGAAGGCATATACTCAAACTTCCCGCCTTCAATGTAGTATTGATACTCGATTTCACCCCATTCACGATAAATGGCAATGCCAAAGATATCCGCCCGCATTAGTTCTTCAACGTTTTTGTGAACGGTGGTAAGAATGGTTTCGAGGTCAAGACTGGCAGTAATGCTCTGTCCAATCGCACCAAGCGTTGCGATGTCAATGCTGCGACGCGGTGCGCCGTGCGTAGATGAGGAAACTGGGGCGCTCATATTCTCCGTACCGAAGAGTGAAAGAGGATAGAAAAAATAATGACTGCGGTGCATATTTGCTATGCGCCGAGGCTTGCGTGTAACCAGCGCTTGGAAATATACAGAGAAATCATAGTAAAACCTACATTTTCCATGCCAAACTTATGAAATTCCTTGCTTGAAATTTCTTGTTGGTGCGGAGATAGTGTGTGTGGGGTCTGCACTCAATAATTGGCTTGGAAATCCGCATAAGAAATTGTCGAAAAAAGAGGGAAATTATCCCTGTCAGGGGGCACGTACCATATTGCGTGGTGGCTTTGCTTCATCGACTGTACCCGATCTTTTTTCGGGTACTTTGTCAAGATTTTTTTCGGATGGCTTGGAGTCAGAAGGTTTTGTTTCTGGGGCAAGCGGAATTGACTTGATACCTTCGAGTTCGTCAGCCGTATTGCCGGCATTGTACAATTTGCGTAGTGCTTCGATGATAAACGTAGGATGAACACAGAGCGTTCGCCCGGCTTCTTCATTATAGACAAAACGCCCGGACAGGCTCTCAATATTCCCATCGAACACCAAGCCCACAAATTCAAGATTTCTATTGATAAGCGGCGAACCGGAATTACCACCGACAATATCACAGGTCGTTACGAAATTAACGGGTGTTGCCAGTGGTATTCTGTCACGCTGGGGTGCTTCTCTGTTCGCCGCTAAACGGGCGGGCAGTATGAAATCCGAGGCGACATCGCTGGTAGCAAAACTTAGCGCGCGGTCGAACAAACCGTAGAGCGTAGTTTGTGATGGCGCCAGTGTACCATTCATGCTGTATCCTTGCACCGTGCCTACACTCAGACGCAAGGAAAAATTGGCATCGGGATAGGCACTCTTGCCATAAACGGCAAACCGCGCAAGGGCTATTTTCTCTAATGCCACAGCAAGCGGAGCTTGAATATTGTTGCGATGATACTCTTCACGTTCCAGCCAGAGTGGAACAAGTTTGCGCATAAAAACAATCATCGGGTCGGTGGAGCGCTCAATGGCTTTGCGTCCACCGTCCAGAAGCGTTTTACGAAAAGCAATATCCGTCAGATGTGTTCCCCGAATGGCATCACGAGCTACGTCTGCGGGAGCGCGTAAAATACTGCCCTCGCCAAGCATACTACGCACAAAAGGGTCGCCGGCGCTGAGTTCTGAAAGTAAAAATTCTAATTCCCCCGCAAGGCGTACTTCTTCGTAATCCAATGCAATTGCTGTGGGGCTAAGGCTTTGTGCACGCAGTTCTTCTAATAGCTCTTTTTTAACGGTTTTATCCGCAGCGAGTGGTTTTTCAGGAGTTTTTTTATCCGCCGATTTATCGGTGCCAGCGCTCGTCGGACTGATACTTTCTTTCTCCAGTGCATAGCGAATAATACTAAAAGCAATATCGGCAAGTGGCGTCGAGAATGTGGCTGTATATTCTTTGAAAATAACGGCTTGTTTTTGTACTACGCGGTCTATTGTCTCCCACGCATTGCCGTGCAAGCCTGCTAGTTCAGGGTCGGAGGCGATTCTTTGGCGTAATTCATTCTCACTTTGGCGGCACTTCGTTTCAATCGTTTTATCCATTAAGCCCTTGTATTCGCCAATGAGCGATTTTTTTGCATTTTCATCGTTCAAAATATCATCCAAAGCCCGCCGTGATTGCTCTGGACCACGCTCGGAATAGCGCCGTGCCGTCATCAACATAGAATTGATGCGCCGCAGCATAAAAGGATAAAAAATATCGCGGTTAAAGACAAACTGAGAATATGTATTGAGGCGATTTGTGGAACCTGGAAAGCCCGCAACAAAGACGGGTTCACGTGACACGGAGCCTTTGGTCTTCCATTTTAGATTGTAGGGACTTTGAATCGGCTTCCCATGCTCATACACACGTACCAGCGCGAAGTCAAGCGCGTAACGCGGGTAGGTGAAATTGTCATAATCACCACCAAAATTAGCAGCTTGCAACTCCGGCGCTACCACCAGACGCACGTCTGTATATCGTTTGTAGTGGTAAAGCCAGTATTCGCCACCGGAGTAGAGCGTTACGACCTCTGCACGAGTATTGGCGCGGTATGACGTATTCTCTGTTTCTATGCGACGTATTTCTGCCTGCCGCGCTGCAAAGAGTTCCTCATCGGTGATGCCTTTTTTCACCAAACGCAGCATCCGCGCGGTAATATTTTCCATTTCGACGAGCACATCCAATTCCATTTCAGGGCATTTTAGCTCTTGTGCCTGTGTTTTTGCGGTATAGCCATCTGCGATAATATCGCGCTCTTTCGTGGAAAGCTGCTCTAACTGCTCCAAAATAACATGGTGGTTCGTTATCACCAAGCCGCGACCGCTCACAAACGCTCCCGATCCACCGCCTGTGGTGAAGCGCACCGATGCCAATCGCAGCGTATCAAGCCATTCTTTAGTGGGTGTAAATTTGTAGCGCTCAAAAAGGAGCTTCAGTGGCGGACTGTCAAACGTCCACAGCCCTTCGTCAAGCACGATACGTTCGGACAGCACGTTATAGGAAGCTGCACTTGGACAAGGATGGAGTACGGCAAATAAAGCCACAATGCACAAAAGAACTCTCCAATACGCGAGCCGCAGTACCGTTGGTGTCTGTTCCCTGCGCAACGAGACATTCGCAAGACTGTCAAGAAATGAAACATTATTCATGTATTGAGACACCTTGTTACTATGTGGAGCAGCGATGGTTCGATATGGATGGTGTGCTGCCAAGGCTGATATAATCTTGTTTGCCAGATAAATGTATTATGTGAAAACTGACTGGCACATTCTTTGACTATGACTACAAGTAATAGTCTTCAATATCTGCGCCATTCTGGTATCAAACTTCTTCGGCGTAAATATAGAACACTTCCCGTTCTTTGTCAACATTCTTTGAAAGCAATTTTTGGCTGGAGGAATTTTCTTTGCGGTGGATGCTTTCTTAGGAACGCGGGTGCGCTTGTTTGTAGGAGTCCTTCAATCGCTCAATAGAGACATGAGTATAGACTTGTGTGGTGGAAAGCGATGCGTGACCCAGCATCTGGCTGACAGCATAAATATCCGCGCCGTTGTCTAGTAAATGCGTTGCAAAACTATGGCGTAGTACGTGGGGGCTTTTCTGTCGGGCTTCGGTGGTGGTTTGCATAGCATTTTTAACAAGACTATAGACCTGTGACGCTGTCATTGGAAATCCCTTTGCTGAGAGGAATATCGCAGAACCACTTTCGGGCGATACAAATTGCGGTCGTACCGATAGCCACGATTGTATTGCCGTAATAGCAACACTGCCCACAGGAACAATCCGCTCTTTCTTTCCTTTGCCCAGAACACGCACAGTGCGGTTATATTCATCAAAAGCATTTATTGTAAGCGATGTGAGTTCGCTGACTCGTAAACCAGAACTGTATAGAAGCTCGGTAATTGCTTTGTCACGGATACCTTTGGGTGTTGAGCAGTCGAATTGTTGCATCGTCAAGGCAACTTCATCTTGCTGTAAATAATTCGGCAGTTTTTTCTCGCGCTTGGGTGCAGGAATGGCAGAAGCAGGATTGCTGGGAATAAATCCGCGCTTAAGCGCAAATTTGAAAAGAGATTTCATCGCGGCAAGATATTTGCGAATAGTATTGTTCTTATGCCCTTTGTCGTGAAGCCAACCCGGAAAGGAACGAATATCCGATGAGCGAATAGCCTCCACGGAAGGGATTTCGCCACAGAACTCGTGCAGATAGGCGCAAAAGCGGTCTAAGGCAAAAGAATATGTTTCGACGGTGAGCGGAGAATATGCTCGCTCGGTTTCACAATAAAGCAAAAACTGATGTTGAACGGCGCGAAATTCCATCTGAATACCTTATACTTTTTAGGTGATAGAGCAATAACAAATCTATTCCTCAAAATCGTCATGGATGAATCAAAAAGAGTATTGCACGAAGTACGAGCAAGAAAAAAAACGTTAAAGCGAAAAAAAGTTTGAAAAATAGCGCAAAGACTTGTAGCTTGCGGCTAGCTTAGATAAATAGCCTTTCCTGTTGCGGTCGCAGCATACGCAGCAGAATTGCATTTCTCGGCGAAATTCCTCGCTATATCACACGATCACACGCTATATTTGAGAATGCTTTACGTATTCTTTAATATACTTTTGTTGTCTTGTGGCAAAAGAATGGTATTGCCCAAATGCTACTCTTTTAGAATTATCAAAATAAATGCCAAACTCGGTATTCGATGTTTTTTTTCAGAATATGGACATTCTGAATAATTCTATCGAAAAGTTTTTGTGCATGAACCTTTGGTGATAGACACAATCGAATCATACGTCAGCAACGTACAAAAAGTTGACCCCTCTTCGATGTATGTGAAGATTTTTACCTTGTGTCTGTATAGCCCTTTATTTCGCACAATCCCCTAGAATTTAGTTGTTCGATATTGCATGCTGCGTCCTTTAATACATCCCGTATTAGACAAGGTTGCGGTTATGGATTTTGTTGCTGTTTTCAAAAAAGCAGGTTCGCTTCGTTTTGTACTACTGTTTGTAGTATTTGCGGTTGTCATTTGGGTGCTCGCCCTTCGCTGGCAGCACAGCCGTAATATCAGCCGTGTGAGCGTGGTGGGAACAAACCTTCTACGACAGCAAGAAATTCTCGACCTCGTAAAGCTACCCAGTTCACGTGCTGTGCGAGACGTAAATACGGCTGAGATTGAACTTCGTATCCTGAAGCACCCTTTCGTCAAAAGCGTATCCGTGTTTTTAGGCGCAAGCGATGCACTGACCGTAACGATTGAAGAGCGTAAGCCGATAGCGCTTGTGGTCAGTAAAGGTAAACAGTTCTATATTGATGCTGAAGGACGATTGCTTCCATACCGCCTCACAGAAGTAGTGCTGGACTTACCAATACTGTCTGGGCTTGGGCGTGGCAGCCTTGATTCTGTAAGGCTTGCGTCAGTTCTTGCCACCATGACGGCGCTGCAACAGCAAGATGCGCAGCTCTATCGCGGATTATCGGAAATTGATATTGTTCCAAACGGTGAGATGACTTTGCACTTCACGGAAAGCCCAGCACCGATTCGATTCGGCAATAGCGATGAGAAAGAACAAAAAATTGCACGAATATCGGCTTTTCTGCATCACACCGAACAAACACACGCGAAGTTCAAACAAACAGCATATTTGGATGTTCGCTGGCAAAATCAAGTTGTCCTTCATCCGTCTGGAAATTGATGCACTTTTGACGAGCTGTCAAGACATAAACATTCCAAGCCATTTCCAAATCAAATTTCCGCACTACACCAACGAAGCAGTATGAGCAGAATGCGAAAAATTGTTGATCCTTCCGATACGCAGGGCATCGCGGCAGCTTCCGGAGAAGCAGCATTACGAAACTTTGTGGTGGGCTTGGATATCGGCACAACGAAGATTTGTGCTATTGTGGCAGAGGTGCACGCTGACGGCACAATGACCGTTATTGGCATTGGCAGAGCGCCGAGCGAGGGCTTAAATCGTGGGGTAGTTGTCAACATTGAAAAAACAGTTAATTCCATTCGAGAAGCCATTGATAAGGCGCAGCAGCAATCAGGCGTGGCGATAGAAGAAGTTATTGTGGGGATTGCGGGGGATCATATTCAATCCTTCCAGACCACCGGTATCATTTCCATTTCCAACCCCAATCGTGAAATCAGCCGCCACGATGTGAACCGCCTCCTTGAGGAAACTCGTAATATCGCTCTTCCTGCTGACCGTCGTATTTTGCACATTATCCCGCAAGATTACATTATTGACGGACAAGACGGCATCAAAGAGCCGGTCGGAATGAGTGGTATCCGTATGGAAGCTCGTGTCCACGTTGTAACGGGACTCGTAACGGCAGCGCAGAACATTTACCGATGCGTCGAGCGTGTAGGGCTGCGTGTTCGCGACCTTGTGCTGGAGCCGATTGCCAGCAGTTACTCCGTTCTCGACGACGAAGAAAAAGAAATCGGTGTAGCGCTCATTGATATTGGTGGCGGTACGACTGATATTGCAATTTTTGAAGAAGGAATCATTCGCCACACAGCCGTTTTCGGGATTGCCGGACGGCAGGTAACAGATGATATTCGCAAAGGGCTTGGTATTCTGGCGAAAGAAGCAGAGCGAGTCAAGCGCGAGTACGGGCACACCTTTGCGGCAGAACTTTCCCATGATGATATTTTTATGATTCCGGGCGTTGGCGGACGCAAGCCGATGGAGTTCACCAAAAGTATGCTCTGCCAAATCATACAGCCTCGTATGGAAGAGCTTCTCGAATTTGCTTTTGCTGAGATTCGTCGCTCCGGTTATATGGAGCATTTATCGGCGGGTGTGGTTCTGACCGGCGGTGGTTCGCTCTTACGCGGCACCGAAGACTTAGCTGCATCTATTTTTGGACTTCCTGTCAAAATCGGCATACCAGTTGGCTGCGGCCGTGCGGGCTTGGCACCGGAAATTGAGAATCCTCAATTTGCTACCGGGATCGGTCTTATCCGTTATGGTGTACGCCATGAGCAATATCTCACTCTCCATGATTTTGTGCAAAGTAATGACACCACTGAAGACCAGCAGCGTATCGACGAAGCAAACCTTCCAGACGACACGTTTGACCAAGAACCCATGCTCAATGAAACCGGAATAAACGGCAATTATGAACGCATTACCGTCTTTGACCGTATGAAATCGTTCTTTCAAGAGCTATAACAGACAACAACACATTCGCAAGCAAGCACAACAAGCATAACAACACACTAATAATCAACAGTTTCAAGGAAACAGCCGTGATTGAAATAGAATCTACTAATGTCCAGGGCGCAAGAATTTGCGTTGTGGGGGTCGGCGGCGGCGGCGGTAACGCGGTCAATAGCATGATTAACAAAGGCTTGTCCAAAGTTGATTTTATTGCCGCCAATACCGATATTCAAGCATTACAGAATAACCTAGCGCCCCACAAAATTCAGTTGGGAAAGTCCTCTACTCGTGGCTTGGGAGCGGGTGCAGATCCTGGTGTAGGGCATAAAGCCGTCGAAGAAAGTGCCGAAGAAGTTCGGCAGGTTCTAGCGGGGATGGACATGGTTTTTGTTACCGCCGGTATGGGCGGCGGAACCGGCACGGGAGCAGCTCCGGTCGTGGCTAAGATTGCTCACGATATGGGCGCACTTGTGGTGGGTATTGTGACCAAACCCTTCAAATGGGAGGCAGCCAAGCGTGGACAAGTAGCAGAGCGGGGGGTGGAGGAATTGCGCAAAAACGTGGATGCACTGATCGTGATTCCGAACCAACGCCTTCTTTCGATTATTGACAAACATACCTCCGTCAAAGAAGCATTCCTGCGGGTGGATGATGTGTTGTATAACGCCACTCGCGGCATTTCTGATATTATCTCAGGTGCAGGCTACATCAATGTTGACTTCGCCGACGTGCGGACAGTGATGAAAGCTACCGGTGATGCACTTATGGGCACAGGCTATGCCAAAGGTGAGCATCGTGCTATCGAAGCTGCGCAAAACGCTATCTCTTCGCCGCTTTTGGATGGTTTGTCTATTAAAGGTGCTCAGGGTGTGCTCGTGAATATCACTGCAACGCAAGACGTTACCATGTTCGAGGTGAGCGATGCCGTTTCTGCCGTTGAAGAAGCAACCGGCAGCGAAGTGAATCTCATTCACGGTGTTGTGTTCGACGAGGGCATGGGCGATACACTGATGGTCACGGTCGTTGCAACGGGCTTCAATCATTCCGAAATGCAGGCAGCAGCCGAGCGAATGCAAGAACGTGCCCGTGTGGTGGTTTCTTCCACTCCACCCCCGCAAGCAGCTCCCGCACCTATTGCCCAAGAACCAGTGCCACAGCCGCAAGTGCAACCCGCAGCGCCACCAATTCCCGTCAACCGCTCCATACCATCGCGCAGCCCAAGCGGAATCCAAGAATTACAGAAATACGATGAGCCGGCATACAAACGCCGCGATGTAGCTGGCTTTGGCAATGGTGTGAAAATTAACCGTTTCGCCGACAGCCCGGAGCACCCCGACGAAGAACAGGCAAACGGTGAAGCACTCAATAAACCCGCATTCTTGCGCCGTATTATGGACTAATTGTAACGTTGTTGATGAGAAATATTGCTCACTGCAAAAGCAAAAGCCGCTTGAAATAATGTATTCAAGCGGCTTTTGCTTTATAATGCCAATTAAAAGTTAAAAATCAGAGCAATCAAAGCGGCAGCCAGTCTGCC